>NZ_CP078093.1:0-689033 GCF_019203185.1 Crassaminicella indica
ATGTCCATTTCTGCCACAAATTTTATCTTAAATTTATCTCCTAATCCATCAAAAGCTGTTATAGGTATGAACACTAACCTCGATCTATTATTTTCAAATACCAGCACTACAGAAAGAGGGTATAACTTAACTTTAGAAGCTACTCTTCCTGACGGTATATCCTTCATTGACAGCTCTATTACTCCTACTTCTATCATCAATAACCCGACAGGAACTATTACACTTCAATGGATAAATATTAAAGATTTAGCTCCTAATGAAATAAACTATAAAATTGTGCTTATATTAAAAGCAGATGAAAATTTTAGAGAAACAGGATTACCTGTACCTTTTGATGTGCCATTAACAAGTATCGATATACATGCAACAATTGATACCCTTCCTAGAGGAAATGATGATTCTGGGAACGAAAAAATTATAAAAACTGCATCAGAAAATTTTATTCCCCTTAGATATGACTTATTAAAATCTGCTCCAAGTAAAATGCCAAAAGGTGCTGGCCTTGTTTCTCCTTCCAAATATCCTAGATGGCCTTACCAATATAAACTAACTATTATGAACAACAGTAGAACTCCATCCAGCGTAACTTTATTAGATCACCTTCCCAATGGAGTTCGCTATCTAGGTAACCTAAATGTCACAGGTCCCGATGCACCTGTTTTATCTAATCCAACAATTATTGTTCCTACTGGTCCTGAAAGTCAAGATTTTGTTACATTAGATTGGGGAAGTATCGAATTATCTGCTAATTCTGTAAATACTATCTCCTTTAACGCTGCTATTTGGGATAATTATACAGTAAATGGTATTGAAAATAGTGGTTCAAAAATTCCTCATAGGACACCACTTGAAAACATTGCTACGCTAGATGGATTATCTGGACCAATCCAATCGATTGTTAAAACAAATGCAATGGATGCTACAATTAATAAATCTATTGATAGAAATATTACAGATGTAGGAGAAATAAATACTTATACTTTAACATATCGTATAAATCAATATGATAATATTTCATCATTTGTAATCACAGATACTATTGGTAATGGGCAAAGCTATAATCATGGCTCAGCATCTATCATACCTGATTCTATAACTGTTCATCCAAATGGTACAACAACACTCACTTGGAACTTAGGACTTTTGATTACTGAAACAACTGGAAATATTACTTTTACAACAACAGTGAATACTAATTATTCCACAGGAAATCCAGTAGCTAGTGGCGACACTTTATTTAATAATACTAATATCACTGGGATTAATCAAACCACCTCAACAGCTGCTCCAGATTATTCTAGTGCTAATACATCAATCAAAAAACCTCATATAAAAAAAGAAATATTAAATTATTACTATAAAGATGGAACCATAAAAGCCTTTGATGTAGCAGCTCCTTTAGATCAAGTTGAATTTAGAATCACCTACAGTTCTAATAACATAAAAGCATCTCAACTAAATATCGAAATTGACGAATATGCACCTCTAAACATGGGCCCATTAACTGCTAGTTTACCCATTATCTATAATAGTACATTCCCAGGACCTTTTTCACCCTTTACTGTAAGCCCTAATGGTCTAAGATGGAAGCTAGGAACAACACCTGGTAATAATACATGGACAGCTACCTTTAAAGTCCCTGTAAAAGATATTGAATTTGTAGGTGCAAAAAATAATTTAGCTAAACTAGCTGGAGAAAATACTCCTGGTTTTGCCTATAGCAATCGAGATCAAATTAAAGTAAACTTTGGAAAACCTAATATTAAATTTAAAAAGGAAGTAACAGGACCCAATGTAAATGCAATAAAAGCAGGTGAAACATATACATATACTATTACTATTTCAAATCCTCAAAATTCAGAAGGAACAGTAGTAGATGCCTTTGAAATGGATCTAACAGATATCATTCCAGATGACTTGACCTTTAATGGAATTTTTAATGTGATAGGTACAGCTTCCTATACTACACCTATATTTTCAGGTCAAAATGTATCTATGACAATCAAGAAGCTTGCACCTGACGAAAACCTTACTTTTAATTTTGAAGTAACTGTAGACAGTACTATCGCCAGTGGTAAAATACTTAAAAATCAAGCAATACTACAAAGGCCTTATTCACAGCCAGATCGATCTTATCAATACACCGGTTCACCATTTAAATCTTCAACCACTTTAAAAACAGAAGGTATTCAACTTAATAAATTAATTACTCCTATGTTTGCCAAAATAGGCGATAAGGTCACATACATCGTTCAAGCAACAGTCCCATTAGGAACAACAGCTTATGATATAGAGCTAATAGATGAATTTCAAGCTTCTACGCAGTCTTTCATACTAGGTAGTGCCAAAATCAATAATTCTTCTGTTATTCCTAGTGTTTCTTCAGGAGTTGTAGCTTTTCCTAAAATCAATTTTATTGATGCTACGACTAAAGAAGTTCTTATTACCTATTCCTTCGATGTAAGAATTATAAATGGCACACATATATCACCATTTATTGAAGAACAAATCAATAAAGCCACTATTCAATGGAATTTCAAAGAAGGAGAGCCTGCTGTTCCTGTTAGTATCTCTGAACCTTTACAGGTAAGAACACCAAATTTGCGAGGCATAAAGCAGCAACGTAATGTTACTAAAAATACGCACTTTAAAACACATAGATTAGATTATGAGGTAGGAGATGTTATTGAATATCTCATTTCTATAACAAATGATGGAGCTGAAAAAGCCTTTGATGCTGTCATTATAGATCACTTAGAGCCTTTTCTGTCCTTTAAAGCTGGTTCAATTATAACTACAAAAGGTTCAGCTTCTGAAGCAGGAGGAACAATCACATGGAATATTCCTGTTCTTGAAATAGATGAAACTGCAACGCTTATCTTTTCAGTAGATACACTGTCAGGAGTTGCAGCAGGTAAAACTATACTTGATAATGCAACTTATACATATAATACAAACAACAATAGCTTTGGTATTGAATTTGGTCCAGATAAAACTAACACAGTTCACTTAATATCTCCTTTTGTATCCATACTCAAAACATCTTCTATATCCGAAGGTGAAATCGGTGATGACATCACATATAGCATTAAACTTACCGTTCCTAATGGAACAATTGCATATACACCCAAGATACAAGATATGCTACCATTATCTCAAGATTATATCGGACCTGCATCAAGACAAGAACTCCCTAACCCACCAACAACTATAACGCCTATTTCTTTAAATCCTATTACTTTTGATAGTCCTACAATCGATGCTTCCTCGGGTGAAAAAGTAGTTATATATAAATTTATAGCAAGAATTGTTGATTCTACACACAATCAGCCATTTACAGAAATACAAACAAATTATTCACAAATACAATGGGCAATTCGTCCTGAAGGACCTTTATCTAGAATAAAAAAATCTAGTATAAATATTACAGCTAAAACACCAAATATAACTGTTATAAAAGAACAAAAAAAAGCTTCAGATACAAATTATACTACCAATCATCTTTCTGCACTGCCAAATGAGGAAATACATTATCGTCTCACAATAAACTCAAATGGTGCTACAACCGCTTATAAAGTAAAAGTGGTAGATGTGTTAAATGAATTTTTTGAGTATGATCGAACAATTTTAGGTCCTTCTCCAATAATAACCGGAAATACTATAGAATGGAATATCGGAAATATTGATACAAAAGATACTTTTATTATCGAATTTGCAGTAAAAATAAAACCTGGTATAGGTGCAGGAGCACAAATTCCTAATCAGGTAAAAGTATTTTATGATTCAAATACAATAAATGCTATCACTTATCATGCTAGCTCCAATAAAGTATTAATCGATATTCCACCTTTACAGTTTGAAAAATCTGCTGATAAATCTATTGCAGCTCTTGGAGATGAAATCACTTATACCCTAAAAGTTATTATTCCAGATGGTGTAAATGCTTACAATGTTGTCATAAAGGATACCATTCCATTTTGTCAAGAGTATAAACCTTCAAGCTGGTCACCTGGAACCCCTATTGTATCTCCATCATTAAAAGAAATTGTATTTAATGAATCTACTTCTCCTTTAATAGGTACGAAAGAATATACTTTTAAGACAATCGTCAAATGCGATAGAGTAGAAATTCAAACAAATCATTCACAAATATCTTGGAACATTTTACCTTCAGGACCTCAAGCTCCGCCAATTTCTAGCTTTGTAGATGTTACTGTGAAAAATCCCAATATCCAAGTAACAAAAGAACAAAGTATACATGCGACAGGTCCTTTTACAAAAGACTTGATAAAAGGTATAAAAGCGAATGATACAATATATTATAAAATAACCTTAGAAAATATAGGTCAAACCCCTGCTTATAATATTATTACTACAGATTTGCTCGATAATAATTTAATTTACATGGGGCCTGTAGGAAACTATCTTGGTACAATTACACCTGATCCTCCAACAGGAAATCCCAATGGTACAATTATGTGGACACTACCCGTATTAGAAGCAGGTTCTTCTACATCATTTATCTTTCAAGTAAATATTGTATCAGGATTTATAACAGGTTCTAATGTAATAAATCAAGCTTCGACAAAGTACGATACATCCATTGATCACCCTGTTACTATAGGTCCTATTTTGTCTAATCAAGTAGGCTTTGAATTTATATCCCCAACTATTTCCAAAACCGTAAAAGATGATATCAAATTCTTAGGAGATATAATAACCTACACAATAGAAATAAATATTCCAGATGGAGGTATCGCCCATGATGCTCAAGTAAAGGACCTCTTACCACTTGATCAAAGCTATGTAGCTGATAGCTTAAGAAAAAACGGATCAAAAATAATCCCTTATTCTACTTCTCCACTTATATTTGAAGCAGCTAAAGATCTAACAGGCACAATCATTTATACTTTTGAAGCCCAAATTGATTCTATGTCATCAACACCTCAAGATAAACAAACAAACGAAGCTATTTTAACTTGGAGAACTAAACCATCTTCTCCTCTAAGTACTATTGCTGATACCACAAATGTATATGTAACAAACAGTGATATTTCAATATCTAAAGCACAGAGGAACTTCACAGCTGATAATTCCAGCCCTTTTACTACAAATCCTATACAAGTTTCTGTTGGAGATGTTATACACTATCAGTTTACAGTAGAAAACCTTAATCCTAATTATCCAATTTATAATGTTAAAATAAAAGATCCTTTAAATAGTTTATTAAAATATTTACAGCCTATTGAACCTTTTCCTCCTGGTATAATAATTCATACAGGAGAACCTCAAGGAGGAGAAGTTACTTGGAACATTGAACACATTCCACCATTTGGAAAATACAGAGCAATTATCGCATTAGAAATATTACCCGGTGCAGGAGCACAAAGCACTATTTTGAATACTTCATCTGCAACATTTTCAGCAGTTCAAGAGCCTCCTGTTCTCATATATGGTCCAAAGGTTTCAAATACACTAAGTGCACAACTACCATCTTTACAAATAGAAAAAAATGTTTCAAAAACTACAGTAGAAATTGGAGAAATCATTAAGTATACACTATCCTTAACTGTACCATATGGCACTATTGCCTATAATGTTATTGTACAGGATCTGTTGCCCCCACAACAAATATATATTGGTGAAGCTACTAAAAATGGTTCTCCAGTATTTCCTACTATCGATGGACAAAAAATTACCTTTGCTCAAGAAGCCTTAATAGATGCATCATCTAATATAAAAAATATCATCTATACCTTCAAAGCACGAGTTATAAAAGGAAATACCTCATTTCCATATACAGAAACACAAATAAATCATGTTACAACAAATTGGCATATTGATCCAAATGGCACTCCCGCATTACCCGTTACTAATTCAAAAGCTATAGTTGTAAACAATCCATTTTTCTTTATTGGAAAAGAGCAAAGAAATGTTACAAAAAAAACAGCATTTGATACAAATGAATTAGCTGTTGAAGTAGGAGATATACTGGAATTTAAGCTAGTAGCACATAACTTTGGGAAAGCTTCAGCTTATAACGTTATAATAACAGATATATTATCTTCTTTTGATCAATATATAGAAGTAGTATCTATTTCATCTGGAAAAGTTGATTTTGATAGTTCTAGCAATACTATTATTTGGACCATAGATATTTTACCACCTCAAAGTGTTGAATTTTTCATATTCAAAATTAAAATATTAGGAGGCGTATCTGCTGGTGGATCAGATACAAATATAGCCACTGCTTTTTATGATACCAATAAAGCTACACCTATTACTGTTGGTCCTTTTGAAAGTAATAAAGTCATTCATAGATATCCTAACATATTGATTACAAAAACTGCTGATTCAAAAAACGTTATTATTGGGGATATCATTACTTATACAGTCCGTTTTACATTACCAAATGGTACAATTGCACTTAATGGGCAATTTACAGATACTCTACCAATAGGTCAAGTATATTATGATTATGCTACTTTGAACGGCAAGCCCATTGAGCCTGTAGAAGTCAATGGACAATTTATTGCTTTTCCTATTATTCCTTACTCTTATGCAAAAGAAAAAGATCTAACCTTTACTTATCAATTTTTAGCTAAAGTTATCTCTGTAGATGTAAATCCTATTACACTCATAGAAACACAAACAAATGAAGCTGTAGGAAAATGGTTTTTAAACCCATCTACATCTGCACAACCTGTTAATGCTTTAAAAAATATTTATGCTACAAATAGCAAAATTGAAATAAAAAAACTTCAAAGGAATGTTTCAAAATGTGGTCATTTTACAACAGAACCCATTCCAGGTAATAAGAAAAACATCATTGAGTATAGTATTACTATTGATAATACTAGCCCTAACACAGTATATAATATAATCACCGAAGATAACTTATCTCCTCAGTTGCAATTTATATCGCCTATTTCTGTCCCAATAGGAACACTTACTCACTCTAATGGAACAATCACATGGTCTATTCCTTCATTGACTGCAAATAATTCAGTAACAGCTATATTTTCTGTTAAAATTATAGCTACAAAAACACCTATTATCAACTATGCAACAAGCAGTTTTCACATTACACCAACAGACCCTAATATATTTTTCAGCAATCCTTCAAATATTACAGTCATACGAACAGATAATTGTACTGCTGTTTTTACAATTGGACTAAATATAAAAATTTCTACACAAAAAAACGTAGATCTACTTATTCCTACTCATGGATATTGCAAGCTCTTAGAAGATCAGCATAAACATCATAACAATAAATAATTTTAATATTCCCCCTTTTGATCTTATTCATATATGATCAAAAGGGGGAAACTATTAAATCAACAACACAAATAAAAACATATTCCATAATAGTGATTTAGTTACAATAATTCCTACTTTTTAACTTTTATTTTTAAAATTTCCTCATTTTTATACAAGCTTTTTTCAATGCTCTCTACTTTATCCATATTGGTAATCACAATAGGTGTTATAGTGTCTTTTCCCGATTTTTCTATATAATCTAAATCTACTTCAATAATAGCTGTTCCTTTTTTTACGTCTGTTCCAACTTCTACAAGTCTTGTAAACCCTTTTCCTTTTAAATTTACTGTATCTATCCCAATATGCACTAATATTTCCAATCCTTCTTTTGTAGTTATTCCAAAAGCATGATTTGTAGCAAATATTTGGGTAATCTTTCCATCACAAGGAGCAACTGCAATATTACTACTTGGCCTTATCGCTATACCATCTCCAAGCATCTTACTTGAAAAAACAGGATCACTTACTTCTTCTATATCTACTATTTTTCCTTGGAAAGGAGCTTGCAGTATAATTTCCTTATTTTTACTAAAAAAACTTAACATTTTTCATCCTCCTACAAATATTCTTCTTTTAATTTTTCTAAATCTAATTTTGATGCAGCTTCCTTATCTACAACAAAAACTACATCAGGATGTAATTGTAAAACAGATGCAGGGAGTTCAGGAGTTATTTTCCTATAAATAGCTCCATAAATTGCCTCTGCTTTTTCTTTACCACTTGCTAAAAGCATAATCTTTTTAGCATGCATAATAGTTTTTATTCCCATACTTATAGCTTTTGTCGGTACATCCTTTATAGAATCAAAAAACCTTGAATTATCCTGTATAGTCTGTTCATCTAATTTAACCATATGAGTAAGGGCTTCAAATTTTATATCTGGTTCATTAAATCCTATATGTCCATTTCTTCCTATCCCTAAAACTTGTAAATCTATACCTCCACAGCTTCTGATCTTTCTTTCATATGCTAAAGATTCTTTATTAATATCTTTAGCCATACCGTTTGGTATATTTACTTTTTTCATATCAATATTTACATATCTGAAAAAATTTTCATACATATAATAATAATAGCTTTTATCGTTTTTTTTACTTAGACCGCAATATTCATCTAAATTAAAAGTAGTTACTTCTTCAAAGTCAATATGACCATCTTCATATGTTTTTATAAGCTGCTTATACATTCCTAAAGGCGTAGAACCAGTAGCAAATCCTAAAACGCTATTAGGCTTTAAAATCATTTGGCTAGCTACAATATTGGCAGCTTTTTTACTCATCTGATCATAATCATCAACACAAATAATCCTCATTGGTATTCACCTCATATACAATATTTCCATCAATTATAGTACTAATCACATTCATACTCTCATCAAAAATAACCAAATCTGCAATTTTCCCTTTTTGAATACTTCCTAATTGATCATCTACTCCTATAGCTCTTGCTGGATTTAAACTTGCCATATTTATAATTTCATTGATTTTATAATCAGTATAATCCCTAATATTCCTTACAGCTTCATTTAACTTAAGTATACTTCCTGCTAATGTTCCATCCTCAAGCTTTGCAGATTCTTTATCTACAATTACCTTTTTTCCTCCCAATTCATATTCTCCACAGGGCATACATCCTGCTCGCATAGAATCTGTAATTAAAATAACTAATTCTTTTTTATTTATACTGATAAATGCCTGAAAAAAACCTTTATGCACATGAATCTTATCTGCGATGAGTTCACAGAATATATCTCTTGAAAATACCGCTCCCATAACCCCTGGGTTTCTGTGATGAAGCCCTGTCATAGCATTAAAGGTATGTGTTACATAATCAACTCCATCATCAATAGCTTTTAGTGCTTGTTCAAAAGTAGCACCTGTATGTCCTATAGCAAGCTTTATATTTTTATGCCTTTGCATACTTTCTATAAATATGCTATTTTCATCTTCTTCTGGTGCAAAAGTGATGATTTTTAATATGTCTAAATAAGGTTCCACCATCTTATATTCAGGTTTTATAATATATTTTTCATTTTGAGCCCCTCTATATTTTTTACTTATAAAAGGTCCTTCTAGGTGTGCACCCAAAATTTTTGCACCATCTAATTTTTTATGCATACATTCTCTAATATTTTCTAATGCTATTTTTATATCTTCTTTAGACATAGTCATTGTTGTAGGCAAAAAAGATGTTACACCTGTTTTTGCTATAGATTTCGAAATAGACTTTATTGCTTCAAATGTAGCATCCATGGTATCAAAACCTGCCGATCCATGTATATGCAAATCTATCAATCCAGGAGATACAAAATTGCCTTTTGCATCTATAACTTTTTTTACACCACTTAATTGTCTAAACTCATCTTTTTTTACTATATCTATTATTTTATGGTTATATAAAAGCACATAATTATTTAAAATACTATCTTCTAAGATAATTTTACCATTAATAATAGCTTTCACAAAATCCTCTCCTTACATTTTACCTATGAAGTTAAATATATTCATAAACTTTACAAATATATTTAATTCATAAATCAGGTAGAATGAAAAAGCTGTTATAACAGCTTCTTCATTCTAGTAGATAATATTTCTACCTTTGTTCCTACAATCACCTGTACATTTTTATCATTTATTTTTAATACACCCGATGCACCTAGATTTTTTAATTGTTTTTCATCAATAATTCCTGCATCCTTTAAAGTAAGCCTCAATCTTGTAATGCAAGAATCTAATTCTACAATATTTTCTTTTCCTCCTAAAGCTACTAGATATTCCTTAGCCAATCCATCTAAATCATCTGTCTTAGTAAGATCTGCTGAATTTTCCTCTATATCTTCTCTTCCTGGCGTTTTTATATCAAATTTTTTAATTGCAAATACAAATATAATATAATATGCAACAAAAAATACTAATCCTATAGGTATTAATAACCAGCCTTTAGTTGCTAAATTCATATTTATTCCAAAATCCAAAGCCCCTGCTGAAAATCCAAAACCATGATGAATTCCTAGCACATTTGTCACTGCTAGTGAAACCCCTGTTAGTATAGCATGGATTACATATAATCCTGGTGCTAAAAACATAAACATGAATTCAATTGGTTCTGTTATTCCTGTTAAGAATGCTGTAAAAGCTACAGATAACAAAGCCCCTCCTACTGCCTTTTTATTTTCTTTTTTTGCTGTAGTATACATAGCAAGTGCTGCTGCTGGAAGACCAAACATCATTACAGGGAAAAATCCAGTCATGAATATTCCAGCACTTGGATCTCCTGCAAAAAATCTTCCTAAGTCTCCTGTAGCTCCATTATACTCACCAAATACGAACCAAACAATACTATTTAATATGTGATGTAGTCCTGTTGGGATTAATAATCTATTTATTGTACCAAATACAAAATATCCGGGAGCACCTGCTCCTATAATCCAATTCGCTACAGCATCAATTACTCCTTGAACATATGGCCATACAAATCCATATGCCACACCGATAAGAATAGATGCAAAAGAAGTTATGATTGGAACAAATCTTTTTCCACCAAAGAATCCTAAAAAGTCTGGAAGCTTAATGTCATGATACTTATTATAAAGATTTCCTGCTACAAGCCCTGCAATCATTCCTGCTAAAACACCCATTTTTTTTACTTCTATAGCTTCATTAAAGGTTGGTGCAACTGCTGTTGCTGTAAAATAACCTATAGCACCCGCAAGACCTGCTGCACCATTATTATCTTTTGCAATGCCTATAGCTACACCAATAGCAAATAATATTGGAAGATTACCAAACACAGCATCTCCTGCTGCTGTAATAAAAGGAATGTCTAATAAAACCCCAAATCTTAAAAGCAAGGCTACTACTGGCATTACTGCAATAGGTAGCATTAAAGATTTACCTAGCTTCTGAAATTTTCCAAACGTATTACTCATAATAATTCCTCCCTTTTTAATAAGTTAATTTATTAAAAAAGGCATAAACCATTAGACAGAAAACTCTTTCCGTCTAGTAGGTTTACGCCTGATTTAACAGTAACGTTCCTGATTTCTCATTTAGTTTTTAATCTTTGTATATGAATTGCCATATACCCTAGCTCCTGTTCTGGAACCTCTACCTCATACTCTTGTTCAATTTTAACTTTTATCTTCTTGATAATTTCATAAGACTCTTTAAACTTTTCCTTTATATTCTCTAAAAGAGGATTTTCTATATATATATTATTTTTTATTCTATTTAATGCCCCTTGTAAATGATTGATTAACCTTTTGTAATCATAATCTGTTTTGCATATTTTTATATCTAAATCTTTTTCTATAATTTCAATGATTTCATATAATAATCTAGTATTTTTTATAGTTTCTTTCACATGCGTATTTTTCCTAGCTGAATGAAGATGTGTAGCTATAAATCCTATTTCACCATATCCTAAATCCACATCTAATGCTTCTTTAATCATCTTGATTCCTTCAGATGCAATATCAAATTCATCTGGA
Source organism: Crassaminicella indica (assembly GCF_019203185.1). Lineage (NCBI taxonomy): Bacteria > Bacillati > Bacillota > Clostridia > Eubacteriales > Clostridiaceae > Crassaminicella > Crassaminicella indica. The sequence continues at coordinate 11,813 of NZ_CP078093.1, forward strand.
TATAGTAGTTTAATTTCATCAATAAATGGATTTGTTATTTCAAGTCCTGTTCGAACCCGTTCAATTGCAAAACCAATATGATCCGTAAGGAGAATATGAATATGCTTATTTAACTCACCTAACTTATTTTCTGCTTTCTCTATAATCGCCTCACTTATTTCTATAATCTTAGGATCTATTTGTTTCACAAGACTAAAGTACTTATTTTTCATCTTTTCATTATAACCTACAAAGGATTTTTGTATCTTCTCCCTCGGAATATATACCTTTTTGTTTTCCTTTTTTCCAAAGCCTATACCCGTACCTATTAATATAGTATCTTCTTTGTTTTGAAAATCATAAGCTAAAACAATATTATTATTTAAAATCTTTAATATCCTAAAATTATATTTGCTCAATATAATCCCTCCTGTACGAGCTTTAAAACAAAAAGGCACAAACCTATATACAAACACATTTCTACTTGCATTTGTACATAGGTTCATGCCTGCATTACAGTAACACACCTAATTGATCATTTAATTGTTATATAAATAATAACACAAGAAGAAAACGTTTGTCAATATATAAATAAATATGCTTTACCTAAAATAAAGCTTCCTCTATTCATATATAATTATATTTTACCAATATTATTTCACTATAATTTAAATTTTTTTCTAAATTTAAATTCACATTAAAGCTTACTATTGAATATGATAGCATTATCATAAATTATATATAAATTCATCTATAGATAAATATCATCAACATAAAAAAAGAACCTTCATTGTTTGAACGAAGTGAGTTTTGAAGAGGTGATTCTATGAGATATTATAAAATTAAGAATTTAGTCTTTGAAGGAGGAGGTATATTAGGAATCGCCTATTTGGGCGTATTAGACTTTTTATATCATAAAAACATACTGCAAAATATAAGAAGAGTAGCAGGAACATCAGCAGGAGCTATAATTGCATGTATCACAAGTTTTGCTTTACCTTTTAATGAAACAAAAGAAATAATTGATACATTAGATTATAGTAAAATCCCTCAAAAAAATGACCATCCAGCTTTAAAAGAAATCCCTATTCCCTTTAGAAAAAATTTCGAAGAAATATTTGAAAATATTGATTGTCTCTATAGATTAGTAAATGATTACGGCTGGTATTCTAGTGAATATTTTTATGAATGGATTAAAAAACAAATAGCCTCTCAATTCGATGCATCTAAAAAACTGCCCCCCTATACCTTTGAAGATTTTAAAAACACCTCTACGCATAAAGATCAAAAACCTTTTTTAGATTTATATATTATTGGTACAGATATATCTACTAAAAGTTCAAAGCTATTTTCATATGAAACAACTCCTCATATGGAGGTAGCACAAGCTGTAAGAATTTCTATGTCTATCCCTCTCTTTTTCGAATCAGTAAAAGTAAATCCAAAAACACAAACCAAAAAATCAATGCCCCATATATATTCAGATGGTGGCATTATGAGAAATTATCCTATAAAAATATTTGATTCTAGTTATTTTAAAGATAGAATCGTCAACGGTATAAATATTCAGACTTTAGGAGTAAGATTTAAAAACGCTACAAAATATAATAAAATAAATAACTTCATAGAATATATAGAAAATCTATTGATATCTTTCATAAGCATTCAGCAGGATATATATAATCATAGCCCTGAAGATCAAATAAGATCTATTCAAATAGATACAAAAGATATATCCTTTATAGACTTTAATATACATCAAAATGATGAAAAATATAGATTTTTATATCAAGAAGGGTATAAAGCAGCTAAAAACTATTTTCAAAAAAAAGCATTCTTTCCTAGAGGCTATTTATAACTTCTATATAAAAGATCACCCATTTATACAGGTGATCTTTTATCATAATAAATATTTTCTAATCTTCACCAAATATTCCTATCGTTTGGAAGAAATGGATAAACCTATTTGTATTCCATTTGAGAGATGTCTGTACATATCCTAAAGCATCTGCATTATACCTACCAGCAACTCTCTGTTCTGCATATAATTCATAAGTACCATCTCTCTGAAAGTCAATAGGATATAACCCTCCTAATGGATTTACCCATCCCTTAATAGGCTCTTTCAAATTGCCATATTTATCATATATCTCTGATAAATATGCTTCCCCCTTGTATTGAATATCTAATATATACTTTTTATTAGTATTTTTGCTAAGCACCTCTACCTTATAATCATCTTTATAATTTACATCATATATATATTCTGCATTAAATTTTTCAGAATCAAAAATCATTTTAGGCTTATTGTTTAGAAATGAATATATATAATAAAAAGCATATCCTCCACTGCCTCCAGAATTTATACTAATTAAAATATCATCAATCTTATCCCCTGAAAAATCACCTAAAAAGAGCGTGGGATTGTAGCCTGCATTTTCTTTAAGATCAATAATAGTTTCATCTTTAGTTTTTCCATCAATAATTTTTAGTTTTATATTATCCCTAAATGGGCTTTCTATCCCATAAGGTTTATTTCCTACTAAATAAACATAATCAAGTATACCATCTCCATTTACATCTCCCTGCTTAAAATCTAATGTATAGCTACGATTATTGTTAACTTTCCTTTGTCTTTGAAAATACATTGGATAATAATACATATTATATCTCCTTTCAATTCTTTCAGTTATTGATATAATATGCACATTTTACAAATATGGTCCTTACTATTTATTCTTTATTTTTTTACAATACTAAGAATTTCTTCATCTACGTCATTATATTTACTTGTAAAATAATCTACTATTTTTTGCTGTAATACTTCTTTATCGATTGATACTTCATCTTTTTCATTTATGTAAGTAATAAGCAACTGTTTTTCATCTTCTGTTAGCTTATTTTTTATATCTTCTGATAAATCATCAAAATAATCATACAACTCTTTCTTTTCTTCCTCAATCACCATAGTAGACGCTAGTATATCTCCTAGTCTAGCATCATCACCTCTAAAAAAGATCATCAATATTCCTACTAAATAATTATCTACAAATATTCTGAATAAATTTCTAATCAAGGAATGTTTTATATCCATCGGCTGACCATTTTTTCTGATGGTTCTTAATCCCAATGCCTTCTTTCCTAATGTCCTTCCATTCATCACCATCTCTGAAATGATAAAATATCCATAATTAACACATACAATAATCAATAATACGATTGCTAAGAAATAGGAATTTTTTCCTTCAAAATATTCAATAGGATCGTTCATTCCAGCTAAAGCTAAAATAAATATTAAATATACAACCCCTTGAATCAAATAATCTATAAATGCTGCAACAACACGACTTCCTACACCTGCCAATCTAAACTTTACTTCTATATTTTCTGGTGTTGTGATTGAAACAAATTGCATAACATTTCCTCCTTTTTCCTTTCATTAAAATTTGTTACAATAACATTGAGGTGATTATATTGAAAGAAAACATTTTTATTAAAAGAAACAAAATATATTGGAACGAACTTGAGGAACACATCCATTTATTTAGCAAAAATAGTATCTCAAGAATATCTTCAGAAAAAATAGAACGCTTTTTATATCTTTTTAGGTCTGCTAGTCACCATCTAGCTTATGCAAGAACTCATTATCCAAAATCAAAGCTTGAAAAATATCTTAACACTTTAGTTGGCAATGCTCATCACCATCTATATACCGTTAAAAAAAATCCGTGGTATGACTTCAAAAATTATATACTGCGAGATTTTCCAAATGCATTAAGAAAGCATCAGCTTTTTATATTATCAAGCTTTTTAGTTTTCTTATTTGGTGCAATCATTAGCTTTATCATGGTAATTTATGATAGCACAAACAGCTTATATTTTTTGCCTAAAAACATTATAGATACTATTGATTATAGCTTTAAAAATAGGCAATGGGATTATCCTCTTATGTCTAGTATCATTATGATAAACAATATTACTGTTAGCCTAAAAGCTTTTGTTTATGGTTTATTTTTAGGAATTGGTACTATTTACATTTTATTTATCAATGGATGCATCTTAGGGTCTTTAACAGGCCTTGTATACTTAAATGGTGATTTATTAAAATATACATCGCTCATTCTTCCTCACGGAATCATTGAATTAACAGCTATTTTTATTGCTGGTGGAGCTGGTTTGTTACTAGGTAAAGGATTGCTAATCCCTGGTAAATATAAGCGCTTGGATTATTTAATAAAAAGTGGCAAAGAAGGAGTTCGATTATTATTAGGCTGCATAATATTTTTAATTATTGCTGCAATAATCGAAGGCTTCTTTACACCACTTGATATCTCACCGGTGATCAAACTAGGCTTTGCAGGATTTACTCTTTTAGGACTTATACTGTATATGGTATTTTTAAAATCATCTAAATAGCTTCTCTATTTTTTATTCTCATATATTCGTTTACAGCTTTATAGATGATATCTTCTTTATCACACTCAATACAGATAACCCCTTTTCTGCTTAATGCTTTGATTATTTTCTTTCTTTCATTCTTCATTTTATATCCGATGCCTTTTAAAAAGGCATCTTTTTGATTATTTACCTCAATGTTTATAGCTTCGTCTAGCTTTTCATCCTTTACTAAAAACATTAACACTTGATGTTTTTTAGTAATATATTCTAGTCCTTTTTCTATATAATATACTTCCTGCAATGTATCCATATCAGTAAAGATACAAATTAAACTTCTTCTTTTTTCTTTACTACTCAAATAAAATAATACTTCATCATAGTTAGATGTAAGCCTCGTTCCCTCCACATGGTAAAGTGCTTCTAATATATTATTCCTATGATAATCCCCCTTAGACGGCTTTATAAATGTATCAACCTTCGTATTAAATATCATAAGTCCAGATTGATCTTTATTATAACAAACCACATCTGATAAAAATACTGCTGCATTAATCGCCAAATCCAACTTACTATATTCTTTAATTCGATAACTCATAGTTCTACCTGTATCTAACAATATATATATATGTTTATTATTTTCAGGCTCATACTGATTGACCATAAGCTTATTTTCTCTTGCTGTTTTAATCCAATTGATCTTTCTGATATCATCGCCTCTTACATATTCTCTTAAACTTTCGAATTCTCTACCGTCAGACTTTCTTTTAATAATCTTTTCTCCATTATTTATAAAATAATCTTTCCTCATCATCATATGATACTTCTTTAAATTTTTAAGACTAGGATATACTTTATATTCTTTGCTATTTTTTATAAGCAAATCCTTCTTAACTAGTCCTAACCTTCCTAATCGTCTAATATATATTTCTTCAAATAAAAATGCTCCTCTTTTATTTGGGATTACCTTAAAGGTAAAAACCTCACTTAAATGAGGATTGATCCTTCCCTCTATAGAATCATTTTTACAGGTAAAAGCATTTGGAAATTCATGTAGTACTTCTATAGTTGCTGGTAATTTACTTTTATTGTATATCCGAATCATAATAATTTCTTCCTCGAATAAAGATAGCTTATCTTCTCCAATTCTTTCTACCTCAAAAGCATTTTTTGTAGGTGTGATAAAATAATCCACAATAGTAAAAATAAGTAATACTGTATTATATATAATAAAGCTTTCAAAATATATACCAAAAGGTACACTTATACATATGAGAACTACTCCAACAAGCACCAATAGAATAAATTTTTTTGTAATACTCACTTCTTCACCGCCCTTAACGGGGAACCTTCACATCAGATAAAATTTGATTTATTACATCATCTGTTTTAATACCTTCAACATAGGCTTCCGGTTTTAAAATGATGCGATGTCTTAATACTGGATAAGCAACCCTTTTGATATCCTCGGGAATAACAAAATCTCTTTCCATCAATACAGCATTCGCTTTCGATGCTTTAAGTAGTGCAATCGCTCCTCTAGGACTACTGCCTATTTCTACAAAAGATAGTTCCCTTGTTTTATAAATGATTTGTATAATATACTCCATCAATGAATCTTCAATGGTAATATTTTCCACTTCCCTCTGACACCTTAATAAATCCTCTTGATTTCCAATCTCTTTTATAGCTATGTTTTCAAGGGTTTTATCAAATCCTTTATTATGTCTTTTGAGTATTTCTATTTCCCCTTGTATAGAAGGATAATCTATATAAATTTTCATGAAAAATCTATCTAATAAAGCTTCTGGTAATGGATAAGTTCCTTCATATTCTACTGGGTTTTGTGTAGCAAAAACCATAAATGGCTCCTTTAATTTATATTCCACACCATCAATAGTTACCTTTCCTTCTTCCATAGTCTCTAATAATCCTGCTTGAGTCTTTGGCGGTGTTCGATTTATTTCATCTCCTAATAATAGATTTGTAAATATAGGACCTTTAATAAATTCAAATTCTCTTTCCTTTGTATTATATATTCTAGCTCCTGTAATATCTGACGGCATAAGATCCGGTGTAAACTGTACTCTATTAAAATCTATTCCTATTGTCTTTGCCAATGATTTAATTAATAATGTTTTTCCAAGTCCTGGTACTCCCTCTAACAATACATGTCCCTTTGTTAATAGAGCTATGAGAATCAAATCTATAACTTCCTCCTGTTCAACAATTACCTTACTTAGTTCTTTTTTGATAGCTCTAACGAATTCCTTTGTTTTAATCTCTTCCAACCCTCTTCTCTCCTTTTTACTAACATTTGTATCAATTCATCCATATCCTTGATAATACTCATATAATCTTTTGGATTTTTTATTTCACTTTGGCTATTAAACACCCTCAAAGCTTTTTCTTTATGTGGAATACAATACTTTCCCCATAAATCTATTACTTCCTCTTTTTTTACTTTTCTTTTAAATGTCTTATTCAATTCACTTTTAAGCTCAGTAGAAAATGTATCATATATCGTATCAATACATTGACCTTTTTCATAAAGATTAGCAGCAGCATATAGATATTCATTTTCATCTCTTTCAATTTCATCAACAATTCTTTTAGCTTTTCCAAATCGCTTTCCTAAATAAACAATACACCCTACTATCACTAAAATTAACTGAAATAGTATAATTTTTGCATAAAAAGGAAGATTTCGATATAAAGAAGGCGTTTGCCCTTTTATAAACCGATAATATTCATTAAAATATATATTACCCTTAAAAGCTTCTATAGCTTTTAATATAAAATAAGCCCCTCCTTTATCCTTTATTATAGTTTCATTAGTAATTAGTTGAATATCTCCAATAACCAATTTCCCTTTTCCTAGAGCATATACATATGCTTTTTCCTTATATTGTTCTAAAGGATTAGAATATTTATATTCCTTATACCGATCTGTTAAATATATTAGTTTCCCACCTTCTTTAATAAAATCCTCAGCATCTTCTAGTTTAAAAGATATACGCTGCTTGTTTTCCGTAATAATATATATATCATCAGCATTACCTACTAAAAAATAAGAAGCATCAATAGCTACAGGATAACCTAATGCTTTTAATGTATCATAATAAATAGATACTCCTTCTTTTGAAGTATTTAAAGGCAAAGACTCATTGCTTTTATTAACCTTACCTATACTTTGATCAATAACATGAAAACGATTTATCACGTAAATACTAATGATTAATAAAGCTACAATTCCTATTATTTTACGCTTTTTCATGATAATTTTTAACCTCCATAAAAAGGTTATTTATTTGCTCTTTATACATAGTAAATCGTTCTGAATCTATCTTTTTATTTCCATACCAAATATATTGAAAATAATCTCCTATACTTTTAAAAAGATTTACACCACTAAAGCCTTTACCTCTTAGCACCTTTATCATTTCATCATTAGTTTTTGAATCATCTAAAAAGCACAAGGATTTTTCATTCATCATCACAAGGATACCAATAAAATAAAGTCTAATAGCATCTTTATAATTTTCTTGTTCTTCACATTTAATAGCTTTTTTGTATAAGCTATCATAGGTTGTTTCTTCATCTATCGTTTCCCCATAAATAACCTTCTTTTTTATATCTGTATACTTATTTTGTTTAATCAAATAAAAAATCAATACTACTATTAGTAAAATCACAATAATAATAAAAGCATTTTGCGTTGTATCTGTACAAATAGATTTATGCGTATTCTCTTTTGTAAATACCTTATCTAAAAGATTTAATAATTTTTCAAAAAATTCTTTAAGAATATTTTGTTTTTCCTTTAAATGCATGTATTTTGCACTATCTATAATTTTATTGACTGCTTTATCAAATGTTTCCCTTGGCAAGCTCACTTTTTTGCTCCTTTATTCCTTACTTAAATTAATAGGTTCCATGTTTACTGTAGCGTTTTGTTGACTAAGTTTATCAAGCATATTATATATTTTAAAGCCTTCTTTTTTATATTTCATGTTCACATAGTAAAGAGTCCACATAATTGGTGCAACAGGTGTTAAGAATATACCTAATATAAAATTCACAATAGGACGTGCTATTGCTCCATATACTATAAGCTGTGATACCAATGAAGCTCCTCCATCAATTTTCCCTAATAAGAAATATACTAATGTACAAATAGCTGTTATACCTGAATAAATAGCTACTTTAATTCCCCATTCAAACATCAAAATGCTCATTACACGAAAAGCATTCTTTAAGACTTCCCCTTTTGCAAATTGTATACTCTTTTTAATAGATTCAAAACCCTTTCCTTTATCAAATATAACAATGTGCAGCGAATAAAACAAATAACTTCCAATAATAACTCCAATAAAAGAATACAGAAGTATATTCATCATAATACCAAAAAAGGTTAGTGATTGTAATTTATTAGCAAAGACCGTAATACTAGTAGTCGTAACGCCCATTATTGCCATAATAACCACAATAGGCAATATACAAACAGCCAATGCAGTAGTAACTCTAATAGATGGTACAAAGCTTGAAAATGCCTTCCCTAGTGCATCAGAAGCACCTACATTTTCACCATTTACATATCCATAGGCTATATGAAAAGCCCCTGCTTTACTCATACATATAAATGTAACAATTCCTATAAACATAACTGTAAAAAAGCAAATAAACCCAAAAGTCCCTCCCAAATCAAAAAATGATAACATAGGAATTAATATTAATGCTCCTACAAATACAAGAATTGCTACTATAATACCAAATAATATTTGATATCCTATAAAGCTTTTTAACTTCTTTCTATACACCTCCATAGATAAATCTAATACCCTTGCATCTGTTATTTTTTCATTAAACCATTCTTTCATAATCTCCCTCCTCATCTGTCCATATAATTTTAACATATTTTGTATGTTTTAGTAATATCAATTATAATTTACTACCTTTTTCATTATTTATTCTTATTACAAATATGAATCCAATCAGATAAACAACTAATCAATTCTATCATAATCTTTCTCGCATTTGATTCAAATACACCTACTTGCCCATAGGCTTCTCCTCCATCCTTTCCCACTAAATCTGATACACCTCGAAGTATAAGCAGTTTACTTTTATTTCTTTTAGCCACCCAAGCAATCGCTCCTGATTCCCAATCCCCTACAACTACACCAAATTTTTTATATAAGTCTTCCACTTCATTTGGTTGAATATCTCTATCTGCAGTAGCTATTGACATCTTTTTCACTTTTTGTGGATACTCACCCTTAAGCCAAGATAAATCTATATCTGTACTAAAATGAGCAATAGCCTCAAAAGAATCATCCATTCCTTCAATAATATGCTCAATATTTCCATATAATCCATTTATTTTAAATTCTATACAAAAAAATAATTCCCTTCATTTATAAAAATAGTATTTTTTTATATCCTATAGTGAATAATATAATTAATGTTATCTATAATATAATTTTACATATCATATTTAAGGAGGATTTTTATGCTTACAAAAAGAGCAAAAGAAATTATAAACTCTAAAGATCATCTTGAAGTACTCTACAAAGGAAACTCCGTTTGGCTTGAAAATATAAATACAAATACACAAATGAGTACCGTAAGAGTTCTTGAAAATAACGAAATTATTACAATACCTGTTTCAGAATTAAGAGAAACAGGAAGAGAGCTAAAATAAACAAAAGCCACTATTATTAAATAGTGACTTTTAAAATAATATTATTTAGTTATCAGCTTAAGTTCAACTGGAATAAAGCTTTCTACTGCTTCTCCTTTAATAACTTTTACAGCATTTTCAACACCTAAAGAACCAATTAATTTTGGCTGTTGTGCTACAGTTGCAGCCATTTCTCCATTCTTTACTGATTTTACTGCATCATCTGTTGCATCAAAGCCAACTACTAAAATATCTCTTCCAGAAGCTTTAATAGCTTCATAAGCACCTAAAGCCATTTCATCGTTGTGTGCAAATACTGCATTAATTTCCGGTTGAGCTTGTAATATATTCTCCATAACAGATAACCCTTGTGTACGGTCAAAGTTTGCAGTTTGTTTTGCTACTACTTCAATATCAGATGCTTTAATCGCATCATTAAATCCTTGACCACGATCTCTAGCAGCAGAAGTTCCTGCAATACCTTCTAATTCAACAACCTTTCCTTTATTTTCTAGCTTTTCAACAATAAAATCTCCAGCCATTTTTCCACCAGCAATATTATCTGAAGCTATATGAGTTACTACTTCACCCTTATTAGCTCCTCTATCTAAAGTAATTACTGGAATACCTGCTTTGTTTGCAACTTTTACTGCATTGCCTACTGCATCTGAATCTGTAGGATTTATTAAGATCACTGATACCCCTTGAGTAACTAAATCTTCTACGTTTGAAAGTTCTTTGTTTGGATCGTTTTGTGAATCTAAAACAACTAATTCATATCCTAAATCTTTAGCTTTCTCTTCTGCACCTTCCTTTAAGCTAACAAAGAACGGATTGTTTAGTGTAGAAATTACTAAACCGATTTTGTTAGATGCTTCTTTCTCCTGCTTCCCGCATCCTGCAAAAACACCCATAGCCACTAGCACAACCAACATTAAAGCAACTAATTTTTTCACAATAATTCCTCCTTTAAATTATATTATTTATTTTTTTTGCGGTCTAATAAAACCGCAATTAATATAACAAAACCTTTCACTAACAATTGATAATATGAAGAAACATCCATTAAGTTAAGAGCATTATTTAAAATACCAATGATTAATGCACCTACGATAGTACCTAAAATACTACCGTCACCTCCAGCCAAGCTTGTTCCTCCTAAAACTACTGCTGCAATTGCATCTAGTTCATATCCTGTACCAGCTTGTGGTTGTGCAGAAGATAATCTAGCTGTGATAATCATACCAGCTAAAGCTGCTAAAGCCCCACTAATCCCATATACATAAAGCTTAATTCTATCAATATTTATTCCAGATAGCTTTGTTGCTTCTTCATTTCCCCCTAAGGCATAAACATATCTTCCTAAAGGTGTATGCTTTAGGACATAATAACCTACTGCAAAAACAATAATCATAATATATATAGGAATAGGAATTCCTAAGAAATCACCAGAACCCATTTCTGAAAACAAATCTGCTATTGGTGAATCTCCTGTACTTATTGGCTTTCCATCTGTGTATACTAAAGTATAACCACGTACTAAAGTCATCATAGCTAAAGTTGCGATAAATGGCTGAATCTTTCCCTTGCTGATCACTAGACCATTCAATATACCAATAATAGCTCCAATGGCTATTCCTATCAAAATTGCTATAAAAACATTCATTCCACTAGATATTAATGTAGCCACAACAGCACCTGTAATTGCCAATATCGATCCTACAGAAAGATCAATACCACCTGTTAATATAACAAAAGTCATACCTGCTGCAATAATCGAATTAATTGAAGTTTGTCTAAGCACATTTAATATATTTGATATACGCATAAATCTAGGATTGATTATAGAAATAATCAGAGAAAATAGAATAAGTCCTATAACAGATTTATATTTTATCAAAAGTTCTTTTTTACTTTCTTTCATGCTACTTATCCTCCTTTATCCCTATTGCAAAGCGCATAATATCTTCTTGAGTTGCATTGTTTGCTTGAATTTCACCTGTAATTTCACCTTCATGCATCACCAAAATTCTATCAGACATTCCCAATATCTCTGGTATTTCAGATGAAATCATTATAATGCTCATTCCATCTTTTTTATAAGCATTTATCAAATCATATATTTCCTTTTTTGCACCCACATCTACGCCTCTTGTAGGTTCATCCAAAATCAAAACCTTCGGTAAAGTCATTAAGCTTTTTGCAATAGATACCTTTTGTTGATTCCCTCCACTTAAATTTTTCACTAGCTGATTCATACTAGGAGTTTTAATTGACATAGAATCGATATATTGCTGTGATATTGTTTTCTCCTTATTTTCATTAATTTTACCTAAAAAGCCTGTTAAATTTTTCAATGCTGAAATATGCATATTTTCCTTTACACTCAACCCTAAAATAAGACCATTTCCTTTTCTATCCTCTGATACATAAGAAATACCTTTTTCTATTGCATCCTTTGGATGCTTAATTGTAACAGGTTTTCCTTCAATATAGATTTCTCCTTTATCAATAGGCAAATATCCATAAATACTTTGTGCAAGCTCTGTGCGTCCTGCACCCATTAATCCTGAAATCCCTAGTATTTCTCCTTTTCTTAGAAAAAAACTTACATTTTTTAAATATTTATTTTTTAAATTTTTTACCTCTAAAATAATTTCTCCTATATTACTTTCTACTTTTGGAAATTGTTCTGTCAGCTTTCTTCCCACCATTAATTCAATCATTTCATCTTCATGAATGTTGTCAATAGATCTTTCGGCTATAAACATTCCATCTCTTAAAATAGTAATATCATCACAAATCTCAAATATTTCCTTTAATCTGTGAGAAATATAAACAATACTCTTTCCTTCATCTCTAAGCTCTCTTATTACTTTAAATAAGCTTATAGTTTCCTTATCTGTTAAAGCATCCGTAGGTTCATCCATAACTATTACCTGTGCATTTAAAGATAATGCCTTTGCTATTTCTACCATTTGCTGCTTTCCAACAGATAACTCTCCAACTAATGTTTTTGGATCCTCCTCTACACCTAATTTATCTAAAAGCTTTTTAGATTCATCATAAAGCTTCTTCCAGTTAATTTTTCCAAACCTATTTCTTGGCTCTCTTCCAAGAAATATATTTTCTCCAATCGTTAATTGATTGACTAAATTCAATTCCTGATGTATGATAGCTATGCCTTTTTCCTGAGATTCTTTTGGTTCCTTAAAGTCTACCTTTTCCCCTTTATAATACATTTCTCCTGAAGTTTTTTCATATACACCTGTCATAATCTTCATCAAGGTTGACTTTCCTGCACCATTTTCTCCTAAAAGGGCCATCACCTTCCCTTTATATATCTTAAAATCTACTCCTTTTAATGCTTTAACACCAGGGAATTCCTTAGTGATACGCTTCATTTCTAAAACTACATGACTCATTTAATACACCTCCTAAAAAACCACCCCTGATTTTAAGATTATATTTGTATATGGTGTACATTCTCCTGTTCGAATAACTGCCTTCGTTTCATTTATTGCTTTTTTGAATTCTTCATGAGAAATTTTTACTATTTTTACTTTATTCTTCTGTTCTTTTTCCAATTCTTTTAACCTTAAAATGATTTTTTCATACATTTCCTTGCTGTAAATTTCAATTTCCTTAGCTAAAATAACTTCTTCTACCATCTGCTCGCTAAGTACTGTATCAAGAACTGTAAGAAAATCCGGTACCCCTAATGTTACTGCTAAATCTATTCTTTTTACAGTATCTGGTATTGGTAGTCCACAATCACCTATTGTAATACCATCTGTATGTCCTAATTTTGCAATTGTATGTGATATCTCATTATGAATTAATTTACCTTTCTTCATGAATACTTCCTCCTATTTTACTTGAAATATTTCTCTACCTTCTCCAATGTCGGTAGTGAACTTTGAGCTCCTTTTTCCATTACAGTCAATGCCCCTACCTTCATAGCAAAAATAATAGCTTCATCTATTGTCCTTCCTTCATCAAGAGCTACAGCTAAAGCTCCATTCACACTATCTCCTGCTGCTGTTGTATCGACAGCTTTTACCTTATATCCTTTAAAATACTTATGATCTTTTTCATTCATATATAAAGCACCTTTGTCTCCTAATGTAACTACCAATTCCTTTACCCCTTGTTGTATCATGACTTTTCCAGCTCTTAAAAGATCTTCTTCACTCTTAATTTCAACTCCACTTAAAAGCTCAAGTTCACTTTCATTTGGCGTTAATAAATCTACATACTCTATGATTTCTTTTGATAATTTTTGAGCTGGTGCTGGATTTAAAATCGTATATTTCTCAAATTTTTTTGCTTTTTTAAGAGCATATTCAACTACTTCTAGCGGTGTTTCAAGCTGTGCAACCAATATATTAGCAGTTTTTATTAACGCTTTAGCTTCATCTATATCCTTTTTACTCAAATCAAAATTAGCTCCCGGTATAACTACAATTGAATTATCTCCATCCTCATTGACCATAATCATTGCAACACCTGTTGGGCTTTTAGAAATCATTATATACTCTGTATTAATATCATCCTTATTTAATGTATCTTTTAAAATTTTTCCAAATTCATCTTCTCCTACTCTTCCAATCATAGCAACTTTACCATTAAGCTTCCCCATTGCAGCAGCCTGATTAGCTCCTTTTCCTCCAGGAATTTTATCTAACCCATTACCTAATGTAGTCTCTCCCACCTTTGGTGTCTTTTTAACCTGTGTAACCAAGTCCATATTTAAACTTCCAACTACTACAATCATACTGTTACCTCCTCTTGTCAAACGTTTTCCTAGACAGGTAAAAAAATTTAAAATTTTTTACCTATTATGTTGATTGTCTAATTACTAATTCCGTATTTAATCTGATCAATGTATTTTCTACTTTTTCATTTTCTAATATTTCCACTAAAAGCTTTACAGCCTCATATCCCATTTCATAATTAGGTTGACGAATAGTTGTTAAAGCAGGGTCAGTTAGTTTCGCCATATAAATATCATCATAGCCTAAAACCGCCACATCCTGTGGAATTCGCATACCTGCTTCCTTTAAAGACTTCATTGCACTAAGAGCAATAATATCATTAGCACAAAATATCGCGTCAAATAAAATCTTATTGCGGATTAATATTCCAATAGCTTTGTTACCCCATTCTTCCTTATATTCTCCTTCAAGTACAAGTTCCTTATCAAACAGCAAATTATTTTCCTCTAAAGCCTTTTTATAACCTTCTAAACGATCTAAAGATGTTTTAGTAGAAAAAGGACCTGAAATAAATGCTATTTTTTTGTATCCAGATTTTATTAAATACTTTACTCCTTCACAGGCTCCATTAAAATTATCAACTAAAACCTTTCCCTTAATATTTGGAATATCAACGTCTCTATCAATCAAAACCATAGGTTTTTTAATTTGGCTTAGATGATTAAAGCCTTCATTATTGTTAGCAGACTGAGTAAATATGATCCCATCTACCATTTTTTCTACTAACATATTTATATACTTTTCTTCTTTTTCAATTTTGTCATCTGTATTACAAAAAAATATATTATATCCACAGGCACTTGCACAATCCTCTGCTCCTCTAACTAATTCAGGAAAAAATGGATTTGTAATGTCAGGAATAACTAAACCGATAGTTTTTGTCTGCTTAGTAACTAAACTTCTTGCAATCGTATTAGGTATATAATTTTTTTCCTTTATAATTGCTAATACCTTTTGCCTGGTCTTTTCACTTATGTTATCATCTTTTTTATTTAAAATTTTTGAAACAGTTGCTATAGATACCCCTGCCTCATTTGCTATATCCTTAATCGTAATTTTCATAGACACTCCTTATTTATTGTAAATTATAAAACACTTAGTTAAACGTTTTAGTAAAACGTTTAACTAAAGTCTATCATATATTATATTTTTTTACAAGAACCTTTTATCAGTTTATTAGATATTATTCCAATAATAAAGTAATATCTCCTTATTTATTATGCTATAATAATTATGTGTATTGCTTTTCTTATATTTATATATAGGTAAACAACATCAACATAAAAAAAAGAAATATATAAAGATAAGTGAATGACTTCGATAACTTTTGTAAAAAAACTTACTGAAATTTCATAAAAAATACGTTAAGAACCTTCATTGTTTGAACGAAGTGAGTTTTGAAGGTTTAGTATTTTTTCATGAAATGAAGTTTAGTTTTTTCAAAAGTTATCTGGAATGAACTATCTTTTATATTTCGTTTTGAAGTTATTTATCTATATTAGCTTTTAAAATTTTTACTTGTAATTTTTGAAAAATTCACTTTTTTAGAGGAGGGGTATTATGAGCAAAACAGTAAATATTGATTGGAACAATCTAGGATTTAGCTACATTAAAACAGATTTACGCTATATTTCTAGATGGAAAGATGGGCAATGGGATGAAGGAAAGCTAGTTGAAGATAATAAGCTTTCTATTAGTGAAGCTTCTACAGCTCTACATTATGGACAACAATGCTTTGAAGGGTTAAAGGCATATCGTACTAAAAACGGAAAAATTCAGCTTTTTAGACCTGATCAAAATGCAAAACGTCTGAACAATAGCTGTAAACGTATTTTGATGCCTGAAATACCAGAAGAAAAATTTATAGATGCTTGTATTCAAGTTGTCAAAGCAAATGAACATTATGTCCCCCCATATGGAACTGGTGCAACCCTTTATCTTAGACCATTTGTTATTGGGGTAGGAGACAATATCGGCGTAAAACCAGCTCCTGAATACATATTCTGCATATTTTGTGTTCCTGTAGGTCCTTACTTTAAAGGAGGAATGGCTCCTGTAAACTTTACTGTTTCAGAATATGACAGAGCAGCACCATTTGGTACAGGAGCAGCAAAAGTTGGAGGAAACTATGCAGGAAGCCTTTATCCTCATGAGTTGGCTGTAAAAAGAGGTTTTGCTGATTGTATTTATCTTGATCCAATGACTCATACAAAAATAGAAGAAGTAGGAGCAGCTAATTTCTTTGGTATTACGAAGGATAATAAATTTGTAACACCAAAATCACCATCCATTCTTCCTAGTATTACAAAATACTCACTACTGCATGTTGCAAAAGAATACTTAAACATGGAAGTAGAAGAAAGAGACGTTTATATCGATAAATTAGACGAATTTAAGGAAGCAGGTGCATGCGGAACTGCAGCAGTTATTACACCTATTGGAGGTATAGAATATAAAGGAAAGCTTCATGTATTCCACAGTGAAACAGAAGTAGGTTCTATTACTAAAAAACTTTATGATACGCTTTATGGCATTCAATTTGGAGATATAAAAGCTCCTGAAGGATGGATCGTAGAAGTTAAATAAAAATAAAGCTTGCCAAAAATTTTGGCAAGCTTTATTTTTATTTAGCTTTCTCCAAATCTATTTTCTATTAATTCCGTTAATGCATGTATTGCTTGTTCTTCATCTTCTCCATTAACAATTATAGTAATTTCACTATCTTTTGCAATTCCTAAACTCATAATTCCCATAATAGACTTGGCATTTACTTTTCTACCATTAAGCTCTATCTCTATATCTGATTTAAAAGCATTTGCTGTTTTAACAAACATACTAGCAGGTCTAGCATGCATACCACTTTCATTTTTAATAACAACTTTTTTTTCCATAATTTCCTCCTTAAGAATTAATTATTATTTATTGGTTTTTTTAAGAATCCAAGCATCAATGCTGTTATCAAAGCTCCTATTAGAATCGCTGCTATATATAAGCCTGGATTTCCTTTGACGATTGGAATAACAAAAGCTCCACCATGCGGTGCTGGAAGTCCTATATTAAATATCATAGAAAGGGCACCTGCCACTGATGATCCTACAATAATAGATGGAATTACTCTACCTGGATCTGCTGCTGCAAAAGGAATAGCTCCCTCAGTAATAAATGATGCTCCCATAATATAACAAGTCTTTCCTGCTTCTCTTTCACCCTTTGTAAATTTATTTCTAAATAATGTTGTTGCAATAGCTATTCCAAGTGGTGGCACCATTCCACCTGCCATAACTGCGGCATGAGGTGCAAAATTTCCAGCATCAATCATTGCTATACCAAAAGTAAACGCAGCCTTATTAATAGGTCCACCCATATCTACAGCCATCATACCACCTAATATTAATCCTAATAATACTTTATTAGCTGTTCCCATACCATTTAACCAGTTTTGCAACCCTAAATTCAAGCCTTTAACAGGATTTACAACAACGAGTAACATAATAGCTCCTGTAATAAATATTCCAAATAAAGGATATAATAATACCGGCTTAATTCCTTCTAATGACTCTGGCAACTTAGTAAACGCTTTCTTTAAAAATAAAACAATATATCCGCCTAAGAAGCCCGCAATTAGTCCTCCTAAAAATCCTGCTCCATTATTTGCTGCAATGAGTCCTCCTACCATAGCTGGTGCAAAGCCTGGTCTATCTGCTATACTCATACCAATAAATCCTGCAAGAATAGGTACCATTAAGAAAAATGCACTTCCTTTACCTATATCCATTAATAGCTTTGCAAAGGGATGAAAAGATGGATCATTTGGATCAAATGCTTTTATTCCGAAAAAGAAAGATATAGCAATTAATATTCCTCCACCTACTACAAATGGAAGCATATTTGAAACCCCATTCATCAAATGTTTATAAAAACCACGTCTTTCCTTTTTGTCAAGGGTATCAGATGCTATATTTCCCTTATGATGATAAATCATTGCATCTCCATTTAGTCCTTTCATAATAAGTTCTTCAGCATTTTTGATTCCTTGTGCTACTGGAACTTGAATAACTTTTTTTCCTTCAAATCTTGCCATGTCTACTTGTTTATCTGCAGCAACAATAATAGCTGTAGCTTTTTTTATCTCTTCATCGGTTAATCTATTTTTAACTCCTGTAGCACCATTTGTTTCTACTTTTATTTCTACACCCATTTTTTGTGCTTTATTTTTTAGAGCATCTGCAGCCATATAAGTATGTGCAATCCCTGTTGGACAAGCTGTTACTGCTAAAATTAATCCTTTAGTATCATTTGTTTTCTTATTTTGATCTTCGGTTTTTAATTTTTCTTGGGTCTCTATCATATTTAACAATTCTTCTTCACTCTTTACATTCATAATTTTTTCTCTAAAATCTTCGTTCATAAGCATTACAGATAACCTAGATAATGTTTCTAAATGCTCAGCATTTGCATTCTCACTACCAGCAATCATGAAAAAAATATGCACTGGCTTTCCATCTAATGAATCATACTCTATACCCTTTTTAGAATATCCAAAAGCTAAAGCTGGAATCTTCACTGCGCTAGTCTTTGCATGAGGAATAGCAATCCCATCACCTACACCTGTTGAAGCATCCTCTTCCCTTTTTAAAATTGCTTTTTTAAATGCTTCTTTATCATTTAATCTTCCTGCTCTATCTAGCTTATTTACTAATTCATCGATTACTTCTTGTTTTGTCGTAGCCTTTAAATTAAGAATAATTGTATCTTTCTTTAAAATATCTGTTATTCTCATGTTTGTCCTCCTTTATTTAAATTTTATTTATTTTTACTTGATCTAGTAATTTTTCAACATCCTCTCTTTTACATAGATCAAGTGAAAAAGCTGTAGCACTGCCGGAAGCTATTCCCATTTTAAAAGCTTTCTCTATATCTAAGTTCTGTGAATAACTAGCAATAAATCCTGCAATCAAGGAGTCTCCTGCACCCACAGAATTTTTTACAACTCCCTTTGGTACAGACCCATGATATACACCGCTTTTACATACAAGCAAAGCTCCCTCTCCTGCCATTGAAATGATTACATTTTGCGCACCCATCTCTCTAAGCTTTTTTGCATATAAAATAATTTCTTCTTGTGTATTCATTTCAACGCCAAATATTTCTCCTAGCTCCTCTTTATTTGGTTTTATTAAAAAGGGATTATATTTTAAAGTAACTATCAACGATTCTCCTGTTGTATCTACAACTACTTTTACATCATTGTTGATACATTTTTCTTGAAGCTTTGAATAAATATCTCTTGATAAGCTTTTTTGAACATTTCCTGCAAGTACAAGATAATCCTTGCTTGTTAATTTACTTATCTTTTCAAATAATACATTGATATTTTCTTCTGTAATATCAGGCCCAGCTCCATTTATTTCAGTTTCTTCGTCTGCTTTAAGCTTTATATTTATTCTTGTATCTCCTTTTACAGTTATAAAATCCGTTTCAATCCCTTCAGCTTCTAAATATTTTTTTATATACTCCCCTGTAAACCCTCCTATAAAGCCAAGTGCTTTACTTTTTATGCCCATATTTTTCAAAACCCTTGACACATTAATCCCTTTTCCACCAGGATATTTATAATCTGCATTTACTCTATTTACTGTTCCTAATCGAAAATCTTCAACTTTTACTACATAATCTATTGATGGATTTAATGTTACTGTATATATCATTATTCTGTCACAACCTTTATTCTAGTCTTGTTCCTATATTTATCATAATCTTCAACCTCACAGTTTGTAATAATGACTGCTTTTTTTAGGTCCGCAACCTTTACAAAAGCTACTTCTCCAAACTTGCTTTCATCTGCTAGCACAAAAGCTTCTCTAGAAAGGTTTATCGCTGTATCCTTAAGAATCGCCTCTTCAGAATCTGGAGTAGTAAATCCATAGTCTAGATGTATGCCATTCATTCCCATAAAGCATTTATCAAATCTAAACTTTTCGATATTTTTCAACGCATCTGTCCCTATAACAGCCTTTGTTCGTGATTTTACTTTCCCACCAACGATATAGGCATTGATATCCTTTTCCACTAACATATCAATATGCTTTAATCCATTTGTAACCACAATAATATCTTTTTTATTTAAAAACTGAATCATTTTAAATGTTGTAGTTCCAGCATCTAAATACACACAATCCCCATCTTCTATTAAAGATGCCGCATATCTAGCAATCATTGTTTTTTCTTGAACGTATTGATCTTGCTTCTCACCATAGCTAGGTTCATTAAATCTCCCTTTTAGTAAAGTAGCTCCTCCATGTACTCTCTTTAATGCATTTACACTTTCTAAAAAAGTAAGATCTCGTCTTATAGTAGATTCTGATGTACTTGTAGCTTCTACAAGCTCATTAATTCTCACTGATCCTTTTTGTTTTAAAATTTCTAATATAATTTCATGTCTTCTTTCTGTCAGCAAGCTTATCACCTCTTAACCCCTTCATATGCTCATTATAAATCAAAGCCGATCAAAAATCAATCATTTTCTTTCAAAATATTTCACGAATACACTTTATTCAATCACAATCATTCAAATACAATCACACAATATAATTTTCATAACAAAAAATACCGTCTATCACACGCGCTTTTATCATGACCAACAAACATAAAAGTATTATACAAATTATTCCTTTTTTCATTAAATCCCTCAATCCTTTCATAATAGCTTTATCTGTATATAAAATTATTATGTGTATATATAATAATTTTTAATATATTTATACATACAGGATTTACAAGATTTTTTGAAAAATAAAAAATCAGTCCAAAATTGTAATCTGGACTGATTTTTATTTTTCTATTTGTCTAGTATATTTTTATTTGTAGACTTTATTACTATTTCTCCATCCTCTAAGTCTATTTTTATATTAGCATTTTCTTTAATTTCTCCTAAAAGATATTTTTCAGCAATTTCATCTTCTATATATTTTTGTATAGTTCTTCTTAACGGTCTTGCTCCATACTTTTTGTCATATCCCTTTTCTAAAATGAAATCTTTTACTTCATCAGAAATTTTTATGCTAATATTTTTTTCTTTTGCTTCTTCCATTACCTCTTGAAGCATTAATTCTATAATCTTTCTTAGTTCATCCTTTGATAAATGCGTAAATATAATTGTTTCATCTACTCTATTTAAAAATTCTGGTCTGAATATTTCCTTTAAAGCATCCTTTACTCGAGTTTCTAAAGCACTATACTCACTTTTTGCAAAACCAATATTATTTGATTTAAAATTTGTACCTGCATTAGAGGTCATCACAATAACTGTATTTTCAAAAAATACTGTTCTTCCCTGACTATCTGTCAATCTTCCATCTTCAAGAATTTGCAAAAGCATATTAAATACATCTGCATGAGCCTTTTCTATTTCATCTAAAAGAATCACTGAATATGGCTTTCTTCTTACCTTCTCAGTAAGTTGACCTCCCTGATCATAGCCCACATATCCAGGAGGGGCTCCAATTAATTTAGAAACCGTATGTTTTTCCATATATTCAGACATATCAATACGAATCATTGCTTCTTCACTTCCAAAAAGCTCAAAGGCAAGTGTCTTTACAAGCTCTGTTTTTCCTACCCCAGTAGGTCCTACAAAAATAAATGAAGCAGGCTTTTTCTTTTTTCTGAATCCTGAACGATTACGGCGTATCGCTTTGGCTAAGCTAGATACAGCTTCATGCTGGCCTATAACTCTTCTATGCAATCTATCTTCTAGGTTTAATAGCTTCTTTGCTTCTTCTTCTGTAATCCTTTGTACTGGAATTTTTGTCCAAGCTTCAATAACAGAAGCAATATCTTCTATAGTAATTTCTGACTGACAACGCTCTTTTATTTTATTAATTTTCTCTTCTACTTTAAACTCTTCCATCTTACATTTAGCTGCTTTTTCAAAATCATTATTTACAGCTGCTTTCTCTTTTTCTTCTTTTATTTTATGAAGTTCTTCTTTTAAAGATTCTATTTCTATAAGTCCTTGATTATTTAGATTTGCACGTGAACCAGCTTCATCAATTACATCTATAGCTTTATCTGGCAGAAAACGGTCTGTAATATACTTTTCTGACAAATTTACAGCAGCTTCAATTGCTTCTTTTGATATTTTTATTTTGTGATAATCTTCATAATATTCTTTTATTCCTTCTAGTATTTCTATAGTCTCATCAATTGTCGGCTCTTCTACTAAAATAGGCTGAAATCTTCTTTCAAGAGCTGCATCCTTTTCTATATGCTTTCGATATTCTTCAAGAGTTGTTGCACCAATCACCTGTATATCTCCTCGTGCAAGAGCTGGTTTTAGAATGTTTGCTGCATTCATAACACCACCATGCACCTCTCCTGCACCCATAATATTATGAACTTCATCAATGACTAAAATGACATTTCCACATTCTGTTGCTTCTTTTATGATAGATTTCATTCGTCCTTCAAACTGTCCCCTAAATTGTGTTCCTGCCACAACAGCTGTTAAATCTAAAAGATATACTTCATGTTTGAATAATTTTGCTGGAACTTGTCTATTGACAATTCTAACTGCTAACCCCTCTGCAATAGCAGTTTTTCCAACTCCTGGCTCTCCAATTAGTATCGGATTGTTTTTTGTTCTTCTATTTAATATTTGTACTACACGATCGATCTCTCTATTTCTCCCGATAATCTTATCTACTTCATTGTTCTTAGCCTTTTCTGTTAGATTTATTCCATATTTCTCTAAGAATTTCTTCTTTTTTCTTGATTTTTTATTTTTCCCATCATTCTTTATATCTTCCTTAACACGAGCAGAAGGTACTTCCTTTTCAACTTCATCTTCTTCATTGTCAACTTCCTTCATGAATGGAAATGCACCTTCTGTAAGGTTTGCAAAGAAATTATCATCCTCTAAGCCTTCCATATCCATATCTTGAAACATATCTTTCATTTGTTCAGCTAAATTTTCAATATCTTCTTGGCTCATTCCAGCTTGCTGCATCAATTGATCTACAACAGGAATTCCCATTTTTTTTGCACATTCTATACATAAACCTTTTATTTCATTTTTGCCATTTTCAATTTGTGATGTAAATACAATAGCTATATTTTTCTTGCATATAGAACACATCTTCATATATATCATCTCCATATTTATGTTGTAAAAGTCAAAGTTCTATCAGCCATTACATGATAAAATGGCTATAATTACAGTATACCACATTCACTAAAAATTAAAAATGAGTCTAGAGAATACTTCTCTAAACTCATGAAAATTCCTTTCATATAAAGCTTAAGCCTTTGGAAGATTAATTCCATAGAATATTTCTGTCATTTCTCTATCTAATTTCTTAATAATCTCTTCTTTTTCTTCTATACTTAAATCTTCTTCATTTTTTTCAAACAAATAATTATCCAACTTAAAATCCTTTAACTTCATCTTTGTATGAAATATATTTGATTGATAAATATTCATATCAATTAAACTGTATCTTTTTATAGTTTCTTCAGCAATAAAATCTTGTATAGAATTGATATCATGATCTATAAAATGCTTTTTACCATCTATATCTCTTGTAAAGCCTCTCACTCTATAGTCTATGGTAATAATATCCGAATCAAAGCTGTCTATTAAATAATTCAAAGCCTTCAGCGGAGAAATTTGACCACATGTAGCAACATCAATATCTACCCTAAAGGTACTAATATCATTTTGCGGATGACTTTCAGGATAAGTATGCACAGTTACATGACTTTTGTCTAAATGTCCAACAATATTTTCACGAATAGGTGTTATGATTCCCCTATTACAAGATGGATCTAACACATATAGAGGAACTTCTTCTTCTGAAATCAATAATGTTACACTTGCTCCTTGAGGATCATAGTCTTGTTTTGCAACATTTAATACACTTGCTCCTATAATTTCTGTAACATCCGTCAATATTTTTGTTAATCTTTCAGAATTATACTGTTCATCAATATATTCAATATATCTTTTTTGATCTTCTTCTGTTTTTGTATAACAAATATCATAAATATTAAAGCTTAGTGATTTCGTTAGATTATTAAAGCCATATAATTTTATCTTGTTTGTAATATTTTTTGCCAATATTATTCCTCATTTCTATTTAAATTCTAAGAAAAATTATATCTTGTATCACTGTAATGTCAATACAAAACCGCAAAAAACATCATAATTTTTATACTCTATAAATTAATGCATCATATACTATAATACCCTAAAAGCAAATACTTTTTCAATAGATAAAAAATATTTATTTATGTTAATTTTTAACACACCTTTTCTCTGTATATTTTTCTAGATCAGTTTACAAGTTTGACTAAGCAAAATTCTTCAAGGATTTAAGTGTCTGATTTTGTTATTTATATTCAATTAATTTATGATTTCTTGTAAAATGGTATGCTTTTTATTCTTTTGAAATTATTTCATAGTAACTTAACAATCTATCTGCAACTTTCATAAACATATAGTTTTGAGAAAGGTAACATCTTAAAAAAGTAGCTAATTCAGGATCATTTTTATTAATTTTAACTTCGTTTAATAAATTATAGGTTCGAGAACAGGCATCAATAAATCTATCATTAATCCATTTACAATCAAAGTGCTTTTCATTATAACATAACAATTTACTATGCAACTTATTTTTTTCTGAGTAAAGTCTTTCTAGTAGATATACACTATCAATATAATCTTTATCAAAATCTAAAATTTCTTTGATTTCTTCATAATATAAACTAGTGTATAATAAATGGTATGTGCATAAAAGATTAAATCCTGCATTTCTAGATTTTTTTGCCTTTATCAAACTTCCTTTCATGCTATACTTGAATGAATTAAACATTAGAGAGTCTTCTGGCTTAATTTTAAATTTAATAATTTGTGTTTCTTTTTTTTGCAGTTCCGTATATAATTTTTTATTGTAATCAATAATTTTTTGTATATCTATACGATTATTTTCTTTATCTTCTAATATTATTTTTGATAATTCATTCTTAATAAATTTATAATCTAACATATCAGAGCCATATCTACTATTTATTACCATTACATCTTCAAATGATTGTTTATTACATTCTCTAGAATGTTTTTCCATAAAGTTATACTCTGGTAATGAGTCTATACTATTACTAATAGTATACTCTAGAGCAAATATGTCGAAAAAATTATTTTTTGTCAAGTTATTTAGTTCTATATTAATAATTTCTTTTTTTACATTATATAGTTTACTTCTTAATACATCATAATTTTTTTTAGCTATAGTATATAATACATCAGGTGTAACAACTCCTTTTTTTAGTTTGTCATAATTCAAAGCATAATTTGACAATTCATTAATTGCATCATAATTGCTTATAACAAGATAATTATTGCCTTTTTTAAATTCTAAGTCTGCCCTTTCTAATTTATCTTCTATTAAATCAAAGACATATTTAATTTCAGGATATTTATCTTTAACACAAATAGCTTTTTGATAATTTTTTTTTGCTAAATCCTCATATTCTTTTGTATATTCCAACGAATAAAACGATTGTAATTGTCTATCTTGATTTACATTGAAATTATTTTTAAACAAAGAAGCTTTCTTTACAAAATTAGTTGAAATTTCATCTTTTGTAACAATTTGGTTACTATTGCCATTAAATACTTTAGTACCAATTAAACAATATATAATAACACCCATCAATAAAAGAATAATTATTATACAAATATTTTTTTTCATAATGAACACCCCCTAAAGTCTCTTAATATATTCGACACTGTGGGATGAAATCCATTTTTATATTCAAAATATTTAGTAAAATCAACGCTTACAAATTATAAAATTTGCTAAATTAACCAAAAACGTTATATAGCAAATCCAGTAGATATCAATAAGATATTTTCTACTGGATTTTTAAATTTGATATTTGGGTGTTTTCTATTTTTATTCAAGAAAATTCTTTTTTTATAAACCTACTACTAGTTACATTAAAATCTATTTATCCCATCCTTAGTAACAATTCCCTTGATTAAAGTTTTCGCTTCAATCTTCTCTTTGACTATTGTATAAGCATCTAAAATCATATCTGTAGCTATTTTTTGTTTTTCTACACTATTTGCATGAATAGTAGCTACTTTTTCTCCTTTTTTTACAAAATCTCCAATTTTTTTGTGAAGAACAATTCCTACAGATAAATCTATTTCACTTTCCTTTGTTTCACGACCTGCACCAAGCACTAAAGCTGCTCTTCCTATATCATCAGCCTTTATTCCTTTTACATAGCCTTCTTCATTAGCTAGTACAGGCTCTACAATACTTGCAGTAGGAAATAATGATGGGTTCTCAACAAACTCTTCATTTCCCCCTTGTGCTTTCACAAGCTCTTTAAGCTTATTTATACCTTTTCCTGATGCAATAATCTCTTCAAGTACCCTTCTTGCCTCTTCAACAGTATTGGCTTTTTCTCCTAAAACAAGCATGTGTGCTCCTAAAGTTAAACACAATTCTGTAAGGTCTTTAGGTCCTTTCCCTTTCAAAGTATCAATAGCCTCTTTCACTTCTAGTGCATTTCCAACAGCAAACCCTAAAGGCTGATCCATATCTGTTATTACTGCAATTGTATTTCTACCAATATGTGTTCCTATATCGACCATTTCTTTGGCTAAAGCAAAAGCATCATCTTCGTTCTTCATAAAAGCACCGCTACCTGTCTTTACATCAAGAACAATAGCATCTGCTCCTGATGCTATCTTTTTACTCATAATACTGCTTGCAATTAAAGACATATTGTCTACTGTTGCAGTTACATCTCTAAGAGCATATAGCTTTTTATCTGCTGGTGCTAAATTAGCAGTTTGTCCACCTATAGCAATTTTCTTTTCGTTTACATTTTGTATAAACCTTTCAAC
Source organism: Crassaminicella indica (assembly GCF_019203185.1). Classification (NCBI taxonomy): domain Bacteria; kingdom Bacillati; phylum Bacillota; class Clostridia; order Eubacteriales; family Clostridiaceae; genus Crassaminicella; species Crassaminicella indica. Next base: position 39,567 of record NZ_CP078093.1, read on the forward strand.
AGACATATCTACCGAAAAGCCTTCAAATGACTCTAATTTATCAATAGTTCCTCCAGTATGTCCAAGCCCTCTACCTGACATTTTTGCAACAGGTGCTCCAGCTGCCGCTACAATAGGACCTAATATCAATGTAGTCGTATCCCCTACACCACCTGTACTATGCTTATCAACCTTTACTCCTTCGATAGCTGATAAATCGATTATCTCTCCACTATCTACCATTGCCTTTGTCAAATCAGCCGTTTCTCGTTTATTCATCTTTTGAAAATAAATAGCCATCATTAATGCTGAAACCTGATAATCAGGAATCTCTCCTTTTGTATATTCTTGTATAAAATAATTGATTTCTTCTGTTGTCAACTCTTCTCCATTTCTTTTTTTCATAATCAAATCATACATTCTCATTATAATCACCTCATATTTTGCAAATGTTTTCCTTATCCTTAAATGCTAGATATTAATATCCAGCATTTTCATCTTTCTTTCCTTCAACAATAGCAATAGAAGCACTAGCTCCTATACGATTAGCTCCTGCCTTTATTACTGCATCTGCATCTTCTCTTGTTCTTACACCCCCAGAAGCTTTAACACCTAAATCAGGCCCTACTGTTTTTCTCATCAATGCTATATCTTCTACTGTCGCTCCACCTGTTGAAAAACCTGTTGAAGTTTTTACAAAATCAGCTCCAGCTTCCTTTGAAATTTCGCATGCCTTTATTTTTTCTTCATTATTTAAAAGACAAGTTTCTATAATAACCTTCACAAAAGCTTTCCCTTTTGCTGCATTTACCACTGCCTCTATATCTTCTTTTACTACATCATATTTTTGGTTCTTTAATGCACCAATATTAATAACCATATCTACCTCTTGTGCACCATTTTCAATTGCTTGTTTTGTTTCAAATGCTTTTACTTCTTTAGTTGTAGCCCCTAGTGGAAAACCTACAACAACACATGTTTTTACATTTGTCCCTTCTAACTCTTTTCTTACTAATGAAGTATAGTATGCATTTACACATACTGAAGCAAATCCATATTTTCTTGCTTCAGCACAAACTTTTTTTATTTGTTCTTCTGTAGCTTGTGGCTTTAATAGCGTGTGATCAATATATTCTTGTATTTTCATTTGTATCCTCTCCTTTTATTTTATTATTTAAATTTTTATACCTTTTTATTAAAAACATGTGATCGGTTACATATCTTTGTAACTCAAGATGTGAATGATATCATTCACATCTATTTTTTTCAACATATTTTTCTGAACCTTTTAATACAATCTCTGGCAAAAGAATCACTCTTCTGATCTCTTTCTTTTTTTTATCATTTAGACTATCTATAAGCATTTTCATTCCTGTTCTTCCTAGTTCTAAAGTTGGACCATTAATAAAACTAATATTCATCCCTATAATGTTCAATACTTCCAATTTATCAAATCCTATAATTGCTATATCCTTTGGAACATTAATTTTATTTTCATAAAGTGCTTTTATACATCCTAAAATCATCATATTGCTGCTTACAAAAATAGCAGTAGGTGGATCTTTCATTTTTAATATTTCATTTGTTATATTATAAGCATTTTCATATTTATATTCTCCATAAAAAATATATCTTTCCTCTAAAGGAATATTATACATAGATAATGCTTTTTTATATCCAATAAATCTTTCTTTTGCAGGTCTTGATTTCATATGCCCATTAATTATAGCAATTTTTTTATGTCCAGCTTTAATTAGTGCCTCTGTTCCATCATAAGCACCCTTTATATGGTCAATAAAAACTCCACTAAAGCTTGTATATTTTACATGTCCGTCTATTAAAATAATAGGTATTCCAAAATTTTCTAGAGTTTTTAAATATTCACTATTTAATTCATCTTCAGTAAAAGTAGGTGTAATTATAATTCCTTGAATTCTCTGCTCTTTTAAAAGTTCAAGAGCTTTTAATTCCTTTTCTACATTATCATCTGTATTAAATAAAATAATATTTAAATTATATTCATCTGCTACTTCACTGATTCCCTTTATCACTTCTCCAAAGAACGGGTCATTGATCTCAGGAACGATTACCCCTATGGTGTTAGTTTTTTTTGTAGATAAGCTTCTTGCAATAGCACTAGGCGTATAATTTAATTCCTTTATTGCTTTTAAAACCTTCTGTCTCGTTTCGTACTTTACATAACCTGAATCATTTAAAACTCTTGATACAGTTGCACGAGATACTCCTGCTTCCTTAGCAATATCATTAATTGTAACAGGCATTTTGTTCCTCCGTATTCTATGCAACACCATAAAATATGTTACCGATTTCATATTCATTATAAATTAAATTTCAATAAATTTCAATCGAAAATATCTATAGCTGTATTTTATAACATTTTGCTGTAACACTTTTTTTTATGTATTCATAATATGTACTAGTCAAAGCTAGCATAAAACCAAAAAGGAGGTAAACAAATAAATGAGTGATTTATACAAACTTGGACAATCCAAACAAGGTAATCTAGAAAACGTTGGTGAAGAAATTAGATTAGACATAAACTTAGATGTAGACCCCTTTTTAAATACTGGATCTATTACAGGAACAATTACTGATCCTGATGGCAATCCCGTTTCAGGAGTTTTAGTTAAAATTTTAGATAACAACAACAACCCACTATATCATACCCTAACAGATGATACAGGCTTTTACAATATATCTGATATCGTTCCTGCATCTGAGCTTAGATTTAGCATGATTAAAACTGGTTATCTTCTTAATGATACAACCTCTTTTTCAATAGTTGCTGGCCAAACAATAACTATAAACGCTACAATACACCCTGATCCAAATGCAGAATTATCTACTATTACAGCTCATATATATGATGAGTTAGGAAATCCATTAGAAGGTGTAACCGCTTCTATATCAAAAATTGTTGCTGGTGAAGAAATACCATATGCTGTAACTACTACTAATGAATATGGTCAATGTGCTTTTACTAAGGTAGAACTAGGAAGTTATATTGGAAGAGCAACAAAGCAAGGATACCATCCTACTATGATTGAAATTCAAGTAACTCAACCTGGCTCAATAATAAATCTTACTGGAACTATGGAAATATCTCCTACTACCTCTCAAGGAACTATCAACGGTGTCATTAAAGATGATGATGGCAATCCTGTAATAGGTGCAGTAGTTATATTATATGAAGTTACTGGTGATCCTGAAAATCCAACATTAACTCCAATAAGGTATACAAGAACAATATCTGGTGGAGCATACCTATTTGGAGATGTTCCGCAAGGTAAATATATTGTAAAAGCAAATAAAGAACAATAAGGTGAGGTGATATTATGGCTGAAAATAAAGATCTTTATAAATTAGGGCAATCTCAAACTGGTTCTATAGTAGATTTAGGTCAAGAAATTCGTATAGACTTAGAACTTGAAGATAATATTTTTAGTGATTCTGGTACCGTCTTTGGTAAAGCTTTAGATGTCAATGGAGATGGAATACCAAATGTCACTATAAAAATAACAGATACAGATTTTAATCCAAAATACCATACGATTACTGATGATTCTGGACAATATACTATAGCTGAAGTAGCAGCAAACAATCAATATCTAATATTTGCATCTAAAGATCATTATGATTTAAAACAAGGCACTCCATTTACAATGCAAGCATCTCAACAAATAGAAAGAGACTTTGTGCTGACTGTTGACCCAGGTTCAACAAATAGTCTAGTCGCTGGTGAAGTATTAAATATGAGTGGAGAACCACTTGAAGGAGCTACTGTAAGGTTATATGATAATAATGAATCTAATCCAACATTAATAAAAACAACCCATACAAATCAATATGGTCAATATGCCTTCTTTGATGTTGCACAAGGAATGTATCAAGTTACTAGTTCATTATTAGGCTATACAAACACTAGCACATCATTTATTATAGATGGTCCAAGTCAAGTTAGAAATATAATCCTAAATATGCCTGTAGATCCTGTAGGAAGAAAGGGAACTATCAATGGTATTATAAAGAATAAAAATGGTCTACCAATTGCAAATGCTTATGTAATCCTATTTGAAGTGATTACAGATGAAGAAGGAAAAGAAACATTAAATCCAATCAGAACTACTTGGACAAATTCACAAGGTCTATATCTATTTGAGCAAATACCTGAAGGGAATTATAAAATTAAAGCAAACAAAACAGAACAATAACAAACTGTTTATAAATGGGTATATAAAAAATTATATACCCATTCCCTATAAAATATATGTGAGGTTATTTGTATGGATCAATATATATTAGGTCAATCAAAAATTGGTGGTATTACAGACGAACATCCTGAAGTAGTACTCAATCTAAACCTAAAAAAAAATGCTTACTATGATAACGCACTTATATATGGAAATATCTTAACTTTCAATGAATGCCCCATAGAAGGTGCACTAATAAGTTTCTTTGATGAAAATGATGAAAAAATAGGCTCCGTATATAGTTCTAAAGAAGGTTTTTATGCTTACTTTGAAGTAAAATTGAATACAAAAGTGAAAATCATTACAGAAAAATCAGGCTATAAAACTAAAATAAGTGATTTCATAGAAATATGTTCAAGAATGATAAACTTTAACATCTATTTAAAAAAATCACCTATGTCTAAATATGCCTTCATTTCAGGTCACTTAGTAGATAATAACAACAACCCTTTAAAAGATATTACTGTATATCTTTTAAAGAATACCTGCAACAATGAAAAAAAAGTATACAAGGCTACTACTACAAATATTTATGGGCAATTTGTTTTTTCAGATATACCAAAAAATATATATGAAATATTTATAAACAATCCAAACTTTGAAATCCATAATGAATTCATTGAAATTAAACAGACAGATAAAATTTTCGATATCAACATAAAGCTTAATAAAAAAGATATAAAAACTAAAATAACAGGTCAGATTAAAAATGATAATGATATTCCAATCCCAAATGCTTTAGTAATATTATATAAAGTTGATAATGACAATAAATTCATTCCTATTGCACATACTATATGTGATGAAGAAGGAATATACTGCTTTACAAACATTCCTTTTGACAATTATATAGTAAAAGCCAAGCTATAATTTTCATTTTAAAATACGGGTGTATTGCATAAAAAAACAAAATTACTTATTATATTGAATAATTAGCGTTTAGATCTAAATAAACGAAGAAAAAGTAAACACATTTTTGATAATGCTTATTCATTTCTTTTTTTTTATAATATCTATTTTGATATAATAACATAGATAAACAACTTCAAGGGAGGATTTCATTTGGAAGGTTTGAGAAAAAAACTAAAGCAAATAGATAAAAAAGGCTATAAAGCCTATAAAGAGATTCAAGGTAAATATAAAGGAAATGATTTTCTTCTTCATATTGATCATGTCCAAGCAGACCCTTTTGCCAGTCCATCTCGTATAAGAGTTGAATTTTCAAAGGATATAGTAAAATTTGAAGAAGAACTTTATAAAACAAAATATAGAAAAATTGCCTTTGAAGATTTTTTTGCTAGAGAAGTAGCCAAAAGAATTCAAGCTTATAGTACAAATAAAAGTGGTTCTGGAAAGAGTGGATTGATCCTCATAGATGCACCAGGTCAAGAAATTCTAAAAAGAACTGCTGTAAAAGTAGATCATCAAAAAGTAGAATTTCGTTTGTCCGTTGGTCTTCCAGCAAGGGGTAGAACTATTTTGGGAAATCAAGCTATAAAGCTTCTTTGTGATGATATTCCTAGTTTAATTAAAAAAGCTGTTTTTGAATACGATAAAGAACAACTAATTAAACACCTATTACTAACAGATAAACAACAAGCTATTAGAGAATTTTTATATAAAAACAAATATATTTGCTTTATAGCAAATGGTTCTATTTTACCAAGAAAAAGTGGGATAAGCAACAAACCACTTAATCATGATAGAGTTATTCCTTTTGTATCTCCAGCGTCTTTAGAAATTGAAATTCCAATTCCTCACAGTAAACCAATAAAGGGCATGGCAATTCCAGAAGGAATAACCCTTATTGTGGGAGGAGGTTATCATGGAAAAAGTACTCTATTAAAAGCAATTGAGCGAGGAATTTATAATCATATACTCGGTGATGGAAGAGAATATGTAATAACTAATTATACTGCCTTTAAGATAAGAGCAGAAGATGGAAGAAGTATTGAAAAGGTAAATATATCTCCTTTTATAAATAATCTTCCATTAAATAAAGATACTACAAGATTTTCTACAGAAAATGCTAGTGGAAGCACCTCTCAAGCCGCTAATATTATCGAAGCTTTAGAAATAGGCAGTAAAGTTTTACTCATTGATGAAGATACTAGTGCTACAAATTTTATGATTCGTGATGGTCGTATGCAAGAATTAGTCGGAAAAGAGAAAGAACCCATCACCCCTTTTATTGATAAAGCAAGACAGTTATATAAAGATCACAATGTTTCTACTATCTTAGTAATTGGTGGTTCTGGAGATTATTTTGATATTGCAGATTACATAATTATGATGAATGAGTATCTTCCTATCGATGTAACAGAAAAAGGAAAAGACATTTCCAAGAGGTTTAAAAATATAAGGAAAACAGAAGGTGGAAATATATTTGGAAAACTTACCCACCGCATCATTCAAAAGCAAAGCTTTAATGCTTATAAAGGAAAAAAAGAAAAAGTGGATGCAAAAGGACTTCATACAATTATCTACGGAACAAATCATATTGATCTGTCATTTGTAGAACAATTAGTAGACCCTAGTCAGACACGTGCTATTGCCCTTATGATAAAATATTTGTCAAAAAAATTACAAAATCATGCAGTCCCCCTTTCAATTCTTATTGAAAGCTTATATGAAGAAATAGAAAAAAATGGACTAGAAATAATTTCTCCATATATTGGAAAGCATCCTGGTAACTTAGCACTCCCTCGAAAATTTGAATTATCTGCAGCAATCAATCGCCTGCGTACCCTTAAGGTAAAGTAAAAATAAACTTAGCATTTTTTATTGTCTAATATTAAAGCAATGCTATATATAAAGGATGAATCAAAGTGATAAATTTTAAAAAGCTTTTTTACTATTTAATTGGCAGCGTCTATATTCCTGAAGAACTATTTAACAGCAATGAAAAAATACTGCTACATATATCAGATACCCCATCAAACTTTTTTTCTGTATTAAATTATTTACTATCAAAATTAAAGCCTACATATATTGTTCATACGGGAGATTTAGTTGATAATATAAAGCTTGAAATATACCCTTATCGATTAGACGATTATATAAAAAAAGTAAATCGTATTATTGAAATTCTAGAAAATTCTTCTGCTAAAAATATCTACTTAGCCCTAGGCAATCATGATAACAAAAAAGTTGTTAATAATATAACAAAAAGAAGTCATATTATAGAAAAAAGTGGTATAATTAATATTGAAGATATAGAAATAAAAATTAGTCATTTTCCTAATGAAATAAAAAATTCTACAACACAATATAACTTATTTGGACATGATCTTACTATAAACAGTAAAATTGAAGATGAAAAAATATATCTTAATGGAATTTTAAGCATAAATATTATTCTACTAGAAAGTAAAAAACTATTTACTTTACCCTATCCTTATGGCACAGATGACAGTAGATTGGGCAGGTTTAGAATCGGATTTTAAGGGGGGATGCTATGTTTTCTATTGTAAGAAGTGGTCCAAAAATTTTCATTTTAGAAAGCAGCTGTATTCATGAAGCAATCGAATATTTTAAAAATCATTTTAACGCTTTTCAATGTAATATAGATACAGCCTTTGAAAAATCTAATGAAGATAATATTGTTATACTATTAACAGATAAAATGAAAGAAACCATTTATCTAACAGATATAAAAGATATCTTAGTAGTAAAATGTGAAATTGAAGTCGTTCTAAGTCATATTCTAAATAATAAAAAATATAATTTGATATCCTGCTTGAGAATTGCCCCAAGAATCATTATGATGAGATACTTTGGAGATATAGAAAAGGTAATAAACGAATTAAAAAAAGATTATAATGCTCAAATAGGAACTTTTGATGAAATACTAGAGAAAAATAACAAAGGTACAGTTATTGCCTTCACAAAAAATTCTCTAAACACTCCAATAAGTCTTTCATCTATATATGAAAATTCTTTATTTATTCATAAAAATTATTCTACTCTAATAAAAGATTTAAACATTCATGATTTAAAATATTTGAATATTGGATTAGATAACAAAGATTGGTATGAGCTGCATATTAAAATATATGATAGCTACGGAGAATATGCCCTTCACTATAAAAGACTTATTCATATAATGGAAAGCTTAGAGCTTGGTTTGATCCTCGGAGAATCCTGGGGAACAGATGCAGCTACCATATTTTATTCTGTTGGCGTTTATAGAATCAGATTTTTTACATTCTATGATCCTCAATACATAAAAAAAATACTTTTAGGCTTAGAATATCTAGAAGATGATACAAGAATTGTTGATTTAGATCTTTATCATAAAAGAAGAAAAATTCATTGGAGCGATTTGAAAAATCGAGAAAAAAAAGATAAAATATCTTTAAGCAAACTATATAGAAATCATATAATTTCAAAGCTAGAAAAGAATTCATTAGAAGAATTATTTGCATTGGAAAAAAAGATTTTAACTACAAGATACTAAAGCCATTCCTCTTAAGAGGAATGGCTTTAGCTTTTAAGCTTGTTCTACATAATAATTATAAACTTCTTGAAAGGAAAAGCCTAAAAGCTCCCCAAGATTTATAAACCTTGCAAATAAACGCACATAAATCGATAAAGACAACACATAATCATCTTGCAATATAGCATGTTTTAAATCTTTTATATCATCAAAAATATATGAAAAAAGCTTTATAATGCTATTCTCCTTTTCTATTGAATTGATTGCTTCACCATTTATAACATTGAAATGATGTACATTTCCAATAGAAAGTAAAAATTTTAAAGCATCTATATATCTAATCATTAGCTTTTCCTTTGGAATATTTTCTTTTACTTTAAAATATTTATAGCATTTTGTAAGATTGGCAATCTCACCAGTTTTAACTTGAAGAGCTAAAAATCGCAAATCAAAAACATTCTCTTTTCCAAGTGTATCCTCTTTTATATCTGTAAACTGTTTAATATTATTTTCAATAATCTCTTGTACTTTAAAAAGCTGATTTAAATCCATAAATAACTCTCCTTTTTACTGCATTATACGTTGGTATTAGTACTAGGTACTATATAATAGCAACTTCTATAATATTATCTCATTTATTGCTCTTTGTAAAGTATATTTTATAAATTAGAACACAAGTTCCAATAAGTATGCTATAATATATCAGAACATACGTTTTTATTACTTTAAAAAGGATGGTTTCATTATATGACTGGTAAAACACACATGCTATTTGGTTCTGTAGCTAGTTTATATTTACTTCCAAAATTAGGCTATGAACCAACAATCGCTACAACTACAGCAGCTTTAATAGGTTCTTTGATTCCTGATATGGATCATCCAAAAGCAAAAATTAATCAAAAAATTCTGCCTATGAAGAATAGAGCTGGAAAAGTATTATTTTACTGTGGCATTGGAGGTTTTTTACTTTATCAATATGGCCTTGATAATCGTTTAACTTTTGCCTTAGCGATATTATTAATTATGATTGGCTTATCTCAGCATAGAAGCTTTACCCACAGTATTTTAGGAATAGGTGCAATTTCTTCTATTGCTTTTTTTGTTCTGAAAAACACCCTTCCACTATCAATGATTTTATCTTTTACAATTGGTCTTATCTCCCATCTAGTAGGAGACTTTATGACAATCGCAGGCATTGAGCTTTTTTATCCTTTCAGTAATAAAAAATATCGATTTATATTAACTATTTCTTCTAGCAATATGGCAGAACCATTTATTTGCATTTTCTTGATCTATTTAATCGTAAACTTTTATATGCAAAATAACTTTTCTATTAATTTTATACATAATATGTTTAACTACATCTATTAAAAAACCACTTTTCGAAAAAGAAAAGTGGTCTTTCATCATTTATTCCTTTATTCCATTTAGTACTCCATTCAATACTACCCCTACTATTGCTGCAAGACTTAAACCTGATATTTTAACAGATTCTGTTATAGGTATTGCAATAGCTATACCTGTATAGCTTTCAATATAAGGAGCACCTAGTCCTAATATTAAAATAACAGCCATAACAATAATATTTTTAATATCAAATGCTACCTTCTCATTTTTGATTGTTTTTATACCAATTAATGCAATCATACTAAAAAGCATCAAGCTAATTCCACCCATTACCGGTACTGGAATAGTTCTTAAAAAACCACCTATTTTAGCAACAAATCCTAATATTACTGCAAATACAGCTGCAAGTCTTAATATAGAAGGATCATAATTTTTTGTAATTGCAAGAACACCTGTATTCTCCCCATAAGTAGTATTTGCTGGCCCTCCTATAAACCCTGCAAATAATGTTGCAAGTCCATCTCCTAAAAGAGTGCGATTCAAACCTGGATCTTCAATAAAATTCTGCCCTACTACTTGACCATTAGTCGTAATATCACCTATATGCTCCATAAAAACTGCAAGAACTACTGGTGCAATAATGGCAATAGCCCCTGCTTCAAATTTAGGAAATGTAAAATTTGGCATTGCTAGAATAGGTATTTCTTTTACCTCACTCACATCAACAATTCCTATTTTCATAGAAACTAAATATCCTACTATTACACCTATCAAAATAGCTAATTGCTTCGAAAATCCCTTTCCTTTTAATGTAATCATCAATGCTACAAAAAGAGTAGTTGCTGCAACAACAAAATTGTTTTTTGCCATATTATAAGCTACAGGTACAAGATTTAAACCAATTACTATAATCATTGGCCCTACTACTTGAGCTGGTAAAAATCTTTTTATTTTATCAACACCTATTTTTTTTATGATAAAAGACATCATTACATATAGTAATCCTGCTATAATAATTCCACCTTGTACATAGGTCAGGTCCCCATGATACATTTCTTTAACAGTCAAAATAACAGGTATGAATGCAAATGATGATCCTAAAAATACAGGAACTTTTCCTTTTGTTACTAGATGGAATAACAATGTTCCCACTCCTGCTGCTACTAATGCTACCGATGTGTCAAGTCCTGTTAATATAGGAACTAACACCGTTGCTCCAAACATAGCAACTAAATGTTGAAGTGCTAATATTACTTTTTTTACTGATGCTAGTCCTACTGTAGCCTTTCCTTCCTTCACATTAGATTTCGTTATTATATTTTCTGACATAAAAAAAACCTCCTTTTGATTTTTTAAGGAGAAAGTATCACATTTCTCCCTTCTCAGCCTCTCTGGACCGAATTAAAAGGCAACATTTTTTAATTACATATAAAAAACTTCTTGCCTACTGGCAAGAAGCTCTACTCATATACAAAAATACATAAGTATTTTCTATATCTATCTTGCCAGCCTCTCTGGACTGAATTAAAGATCCCTTTTAAATTCTACGTAATTATAGCATCTTTTCTTGCTTTATGCAATATAAATTTTTAAAACATCTATACATTTTATGAACACAAAACAACACTATTGTTTTTTTCATTAACAACCTATTACTCATATGATATAATTATGAGTAGTTATGTCTAATTTTTTATACTTTTTTCTTTTTGTATTTTAGGAGGGGTTTACTTTGTCAGAAAATAATAAACAAAAAACTCGAAGTTCGAATAAGAAAAAAAAGAAAAAGATCAGTATTATAAGAGTACTAATTCTAATAATTTTATTGGGGATCTTTATTGTAGGTGGTGCATTAGCTGGATGGGTTTTTGCAATAATAAAATCAGCTGAACCTATTGACGCTAGCCAAATTTATACACTTCTTGATGAAAACTCCTTTATTTATGATGATCAAGGAAATCTCATCGAAAAGGTTGAGGGCGATGGTTTAAGAACAATTGTAAAATATGATAAAATTCCAAAAAATCTCAAAGATGCTTTTATTGCAATTGAAGACCAAGATTTTTTTAATCATACAGGTATTAATCCAAAAAGAATTATAAAAGCACTATGGGAAGATATTAAAGCAGGTGCTCCTGTACAAGGAGCCAGTACCATTACCCAACAGTTAGTAAAAAATCTTTATTTATCAAATGAAAAAAGTATAGAAAGAAAAATTAAGGAAGCATATTATGCTTTTCAACTTGAACAACAATTAACAAAAGAACAAATTCTGGAAGCTTATTTGAATACTGTATATTTAGGCAGTGGTGCAAAGGGTGTCCAAGCAGCAGCACATACTTATTTCAATAAGGATATAAGTGAATTAGATTTAGCGGAATGTGCATTATTAGCTGGAATAACAAAAAATCCTTCTAAATATTCGCCTCTTAAAACACTTAGAAAAGAAGATTTTGATCCTAATAGACATCATATGCTAGATGATAGTGATGAAATTTACACAATTATTTATGATGAAAGATACAAGCCTCGACAGCAATTAGTTTTAAAAATCATGAAAAATGAAAATATGATCACAGAAGAAGAATATCAATCAGCCATAAATGAAGACTTGAGTACTCATTTAAAACCTAAAAGAAACCAAACTTCCGGCATTTCATCATTTTTCACAGATAAAGTAAAAAATGATGTAATAAAAGCCCTTGTAAAGCAATTAGGTAAAACTGAGGAAGAAGCAAAAAATATGCTTTATCATCAAGGACTTCGAATTTACAGCACCATGGATTTAAGAATCCAAAAGATTTTGGAAAAAGAATACGAAGATAATAAAAATTTTCCTGGACTTGTAGCAAGAAAAGACTATCATGGAAATATATTATCAAAAAACAAAAAAGTTCTACTCTATAAATATAATAATATTATTAACAATCAAGGACAACTAATTATTCCAAAAGAAGACTATAAGTATGACCAAGAAGGAAATCTCATACTTTTTAAAGGAAGACGTTTAAATTTTACATCTTTGTATGAAAATGGGAAAATAATTGGTGTTCGAATTTCTGTAAAAGATGCTTATAAATTAAACGCAGCAAAAGAAATTTTGATGCTCAAGGGTGGAAATGTAAAAATTCCAAGTGAATATAAAACATATGATCAATATAAAAATGTTATTGTAAGCCGTGAATTTATCACTTCAAATCCAGAGTTTTTCACTAAAGATAAAAATGGTAACCTATTAATTAATAAAGATCACTACTATATTAGTGATAAAGGGGTTGTACAACCTCAATCAGCTATGGTTATAATGGATCCTTATTCAGGAGAAATTAAAGCTCTTGTAGGTGGTAGAGAAGTTCATGGTAGAAAATTATACAACAGAGCTACTCAGCCAAGACAGCCTGGTTCTTCTATAAAGCCTTTATCTATTTATACACCTGCTATTGACAATGGTTGGACAGCAGCTACTGTTGTAGATGATATCCCTCATTATGATAGTCATGGTCGTATGTGGCCTAAAAACTGGTATAGAGGCTTTAAAGGATTATCTACCCTACGTCAAGGGGTTGAGTGGTCCATGAACGTTTTAGCTGTAAAAATTGGTGAACAAATTGGTGTGCAAACTTCTATAGATTACCTTAAAAAATTTGGTATAACCAGTATAGTGGAAAAGGGTAGAAGCAATGACCTTAACTTATCTGCTGTAGCCTTAGGTGGAATGACAAAGGGAATCAGTCCATTAGAAATGACTGCAGCTTATGCAGCTTTAGCCAATGAAGGCATCTATATTCAACCAAAATCATTTACAAAGGTTACAGACCGTGAAGGCAATGTAATCTTAGAAAATGAAAGCTATAAAAATTTTGTTGCAAGTCCTGAAGCAGCATTTATTGTAACAGATATGATGAGAACTACTGTAACAAATGGAACTGCAACAAGAGCTAGATTAAACAATAAAAATATCCAAGTAGCTGGAAAAACAGGTACAACTTCTGACAGCTATGATGCTTGGTTTGTTGGTTATACACCATACTATGTAGGTGCTGTATGGATGGGCAATGACCTTCACATAGAGCTAGATAAAAAAGCTACAAGAGGAAAGCTTTATCTTTGGAAAAAGGTCATGGATCAAGTCCATGAAGGTCTTCCTGCTAAAAGCTTTAAAAAACCTAAAAATGTTATTTCTGTGGCAGTAGATACAAAATCTGGAAAACTTCCTACAGATCTTAGCAGACTCGATCCTAGGGGTACAGTTAGAAATGAATACTTTATTAAAGGTACAGAGCCAAAAGAATATGATGATGTACATGTTCTATTAGAAATAGATACAAGCACCAATAAACTAGCTACTCCTTATTGTCCTCCATCATTAGTTGAAAAACGAGTATTTGTGAAAAGAAAAATCCCATATGATCCTGCAAAGAATAATGGGATAGTACCAAATGATTATAAATATGAAGCACCAATTGAATATTGTCCTAACCACAATGAATTTACTAATCCACCACCAATAGAATTCATACCTTCTCCACTACAACCAGAAGATAATGCAAATGAAAATAATGATAATATCATTATTGACAGTCAAAACTAAAATAAGGCTCACAAGAGCCTTATTTTTACTTTGGAGTTGTATCTTTAGGTGGTGCTGAGTCTATATCCTTTGTTTTTAAGAAATCAGGCCTATATCTAATTTCAGGAATAGGCTTTCTAAAAAGTACTGTAGCTAATCCCTTTTTATTAAATGGAATCAGAGGCCATAAATAGCTCACTCCTCCAAAGGATTTTGTACGAATCAAAACAATTAGTAAACATACACCTGCACCAAAAAATCCTATGCTTTTAAAAAGTCCAGTACATATTAATAAAATTAATCGAAAGATTCTGATTGCCATAGAAAATTCAATGCTAGGAGTTGCAAACATACCCATACTTGCAATAGCCATATATAGTACAGTTTCTGGAATAAACCATCCTACCTTTACTGCAAATTCACTTAATATCAATCCCCCTATAATTCCTAAAGATGTTGTCAATGCATTTGGTGTATGTATAGATGCAATTCTTAAAATGTCTATTCCTATTTCTAAAGCAAGAAATTGTATAAATAAAGGAATTTTCCCAGTTTCCTTAGGTCCTATAAATTTTAACCATTCTGGAAGGATTCCTTTATTATACACCAACATTAACCATAATGGAGGTAAAATCAAAGAAAGAAACATCCCGAAGAGTCTAACCCACCTCATATAAGTTCCTACTGCGGGATTTTGATAATAATCCTCTGCATGTTGAGTAAAATGAAATATAGTTACAGGAAGAATCATTACACTAGGTGTTGTATCTACCATAATAATAATATGTCCCTCAAACAAATGAGCTGCAGCAACATCTGCTCTTTCTGTATATCTTGCTTGAGGAAGAGGGTTCCAATTTCTTCCTAATATAAATTCTTCCAAACTCTTCTCTGCCATCTCCAATGCGTCTGTATCAATTTGATCTAGCTTTTCCTTTATATCCTCTACAAGCTTTGGATTAGCTATATCTTCTATATATCCTACTACAACATCTGTTTGGGATCTCCTTCCAATTTTGCTCATTTCAAATCTTAACTTTGGATCTCTTACTCTCCTTCTGATTAACGCTGTATTAAATACTATGGTTTCTGTTAAACCATCTCTTGATCCTCTTGTAACCCTTTCTAAATCTGGCTCTTCTGGTCCCCTTGCAGGATATGTCCTAACATCTAATATAATCGCTTCTTCTTCTCCATCAATTAAAATTGTTAAAGCACCTGATAATATCATAAACTTAATCTGATCTATATCCTTACTTGCTTCTACTTCTAAATAAGGAATTTTTTCCCTCATTAATTTTTCAACAATATATCTCCGAAAGTCCTTTGGTTCCAAATTTTGAAGAATTTTCATTATATAAAGCATAATATCATCTTTTGCAAAGCCATCAATAAATAATAATGAAGCTTTTTTATTAGCAATAATAATTTCCCTATTAACAACATCAAAGCTTTTAGATATGCCTAATGCTTCATCAAGAATTTTTAGATTTTCCTCTAGCTTCTTTTTTAACTCCATTGAAGTAACCACTCCTAATTAATATTTCTTCCATTGCTTTTGTAACAATAGGAGCACCAATTTCACAATCATCCTTACCTTCCATTTTTCCTATATCTCCAATGCCGATCACTAATGGGACTTTACACTTATTGATAATGTCTACAGTATCTCCATAAAGAATTTTCCCTTTTTGGGGTAATCCTTCCTTATCTACAGAACCTTTAACAATTTTTCCATCACAAGAAATTGAAAAATCTACTTTGACGCCTTCTACTCCTGGTGTATTTGAAGCAACAGCAACAACTCCTAATATTTCAACATCAGGATGATTAGCGATTTCATATAGTGCACATTCTCCTTCTGCTGTATTAGGACTTCCTTTATCGTCAAGCATCACTACAACCGGGTCATGTTTTGCTGTTTTTATTAATTCTACTATTTCTCTGCCACTCATAGGTGTAGGATTGCCTCCAGAGCGTGATATACATCTTCCTCCTATATTTCTCACAGCTCTTTGAACAGCCCTTTGCGCAACAGTATCACCATCTGTTACTAAAATTACTTTTCTCTTCATATTTCTGATCCTCACTTTTCACTTCTTTGATTTTGGATTAAAAATTAATGCCATTAAATAGCCAAATACTACTGCTGCTGCAATACCTCCTGCACCTGCTTCAACACCTCCTGTAAATGCTCCTAACACACCACTATCCTTTGCAGCTTTCATAGCTCCCTTTGCTAAGCTATATCCAAATCCTAATATAGGTACAGTAGCTCCAGCTCCACCAAATTTTACAATAGGCTCATATATCCCAATAGCTGTCAAAATCACTCCAGATGTAACAAATAGTACCAGTACATGTGCTGGAGTAAGCTTTGTTCCATCCATTAAGAGCTGTCCAATGACACATATGATGCCACCAACAATAAACGCGCGAAAATAATCCATATTCATCACCCTTCTAACTTATTTACAATGGTTACAGCATGGGCAATTCCTGGTATGGTTTGTCCCTGTTGACTACTTGTAGTAGATAATAGTGCCCCTGTTGAAATAAGCAATACTCTATTAAGTTTATTTTTCATCATTTCTTTATATATATACCCACAAAATACAGAAGCTGAGCATCCACACCCACTTCCTCCTGCATGCGTATCCTGAACCTTATTATCAAAAATAAGTAATCCACAATCATTATAAACTTTTATTATATTGTATCCTTTATCTAATACCATTTCTTCAGTGATTTCTTTTCCAACTACACCGAGATCTCCTGTTACAATTAAATCATAACTATCAGGAGCAAATCCTGTATCCTTAAAATGATTGATTATCGTATCTACTGCTGCTGGAGCCATAGCAGCACCCATATTATTTGCATCCTTTATACCTAAATCAATCACTTTTCCAGTTGTTACATGAGTAATTTTAGGGCCTCTTCCATTTGTTCCTAACACAGCAGCACCTGAACCAGTTACTGTCCATTGTGCAGTAGGTGGTCTTTGATTTCCATGCTCTAAAGGAAATCTATACTGCCTTTCAGCTGAACTAAAATGACTTGAAGTAACAGCAACAACATAATCTGCATATCCCCCATCTAAAACCATTGCACCTAGACTTAACGATTCTGCCATAGTAGAACAGGCTCCATATAATCCAAAAAAGGGAATTCCTAAATCCCTTGCAGCAAATGAAGTAGACATCAATTGATTTAATAAATCTCCAGAAAACATATAGTCCATATCTGTAATATTTTTATCTGCTTTATGTATAGCTATTTTTACAGATTCTCTTAGCATCTTGCTCTCAGCTAACTCCCAACTATTTTCTCCATACAAATCATCTGATAAAACCGTATCAAAATAATCTCTTAAAGGACCTTCTCCTTCCTTTGGTCCTACTGTTGTTCCTGTTGCAATAATTACTGGAGGTTTTTGAAACTTTACTGTTTGTTTTCCTATTTTCTTGATAGCCACCTCATCAGCCTCCTTATTTGCTAAGAAAAAAATATATTAATCCAACAATTACAGAAGATGTAAATCCATAAACCAAAACAGGACCTGCTAAAATAAACATCTTTGCTCCTACTCCAAATATATATCCTTCTCTTTTAAATTCCATTGCTGGAGATACAATAGAATTTGCAAAACCAGTAATAGGAATAATCGACCCTCCCCCTGCCCTTTTTCCTAATTTGTCATAAACACCTAATCCCGTTAAAAATGCACCAATAAAAATTAAAATAATTGCAGTAGCTGTTGATACATCATCTTTTTGAAGCCCCATAGCCTTCAAGGTATTTGAAATAAATTGACCTATAGTACAAATAGCCCCTCCTACAAAAAATGCCCATATTGCATTTTTAAAAAAATTAGGCTTAGGACTCTTCTCTTTTACATATTGATTATATTGATACTGCTTATTCAAACTTGCACTCTTTATATTTTTCATAAAGCTTATTTCCTTTCTAATTTTTTATTTGATCTAAAGTTGATTTTATTTTTTTATTAAAAATATTTTCATTTGCTGCTATATTTTCAAATTCTTGCCTTCTTTCCTTTTCTTCTATCTGCTTTAATAGTATAAAATTATTTTCAAAACCTCTATGATGTTTTTTTTTCATTTTTTTCATCCTTCCTATTGGTTTAATAAAATCCAATAAATAAGAGCTCCAATTACTTTCCCTCCTGCTAAAGCTATAAATATATATTTTATATAATCATAAAGCATAAACCTACTTACAATAACAGGAATTACATTAGTTACTTCTGTTAAAGCAGAAGCCAATAGCCCTACAAAGGTGCCCATTAAAAAACCTACTATACATACCATTATTTTTCCTAAATGAATATGTATACCTAAAAAATTTGATAATGATATAGTAGTGACCGTTACAGCAATCGCCATTTCATAAACTTTAATATAGTTTTCTGTATCTGTAAGCTGAGCAAGTCTTGGTACAATATCTAATATAGTTAAAAATGCAATTAGTGCAGTTCCTACAATTACACCTTCAGAAAATCCTACAAATACAGCTAAAAATTTAAGGAGCAAAATCCTTCACCAACCTATTTTTTTTCTTCTGTGTTTTTCTGATTTTTCAAAATATATCCATCTATATTTTTCCTATAAGACGCCATTTCAACCTCCATAGGACTTGGTTCATTGCGAAAGCGTTTTGGCAGAATATGATTAAAAAATACTGCCATACCAAAACCAATACCTAAAGAATATGGGATTTGTAAGATTAACGGTCTCTTTTCATCTATTCCCGTAATCATTTTATAAACTTCCCTATGAGCCTCTCTCATATTTACATCTGCATGAAAATTCATAAGCGCTAAACCAGATCCTACAAAAAGAACTATACATACGATGCAAAGCTTAAATATCAACCAGGCTTTACTTTCATTTTTGTGGCTACTTGCAATTTTTACTAAAATCTCAGCTTCTCCTATAGGAAATATTTTTACATCTGGATATTTTTTTGAGATAATTTCCATAATCGTTAAGATAGAAACAACAATATGTTCCTGAGCATTTTTAGGAACTTCTAAAATTTCTAAGTCTAATAATTCCTCTTTTATATGATTTTCCGCTAATATAATGACTAAATTTTTTATAAACACTTTATTCCCGGGCATTACCTCATACCCATCCTTTAATTGAATATATATATCTTTTTTAAACATTTCTTCACACCTTTGAATTTTCATTTAATAAATTCTCAAAAACTAATTTTGCTTTTTTATATTGATTAGTTTTTGGTTTATTTATAAATAAAAAAAATGAAGTAATAGTAATGAGTAAAAGAAACATTGTCAAAAGAAAATATTTTCTTTTATTGATCATCATAAAATCACCTCTTCAAATTCTTTACTTTTATTATTCTCAATTCATAGAACTAAAATTCTTTAAATTTCAATTCACTATTTTTACAAAACAAAAAGACATGTATTTTACCATGTCTTCTCTAATAGTTCCTTCATATGACTTAAAACCTTTTTTTCTATTCGTGATACCTGTACTTGTGAAATTCCTAGCATTTGTGCAATTTCTGTCTGGGTTTTATCTTTAAAATATCTTAAAACAATAATTTTTCTTTCCCGTGGCTTTAATTTAGAAAGAATTTCTATTAATGCAATCCGATCTAGCACTTCACCTTCATTTTCAGTTTGTGTTTCACTTATTTTATCAATCAAATGAACTGGTGCACCATCATCTTGATGAATTACATCATACAAATAATCTGGTTGAATATTTGAATCTAAAGCCATAACAATTTCTTCTTTTGATATATCTAACACCTCAGATATTTCCTGTAATGTTGGTTCTCTTCCATGTTTTTTAAACAATAATTCCTTCGTACTTTTTACTTTTGCAGCTGTTTGCTTCAATGAACGGCTTACCTTAATCATCCCGTCATCTCTTAAGAATCTTTTTATTTCTCCAATAATCATTGGTACTGCATAAGTTGAAAATCTTACATCATAATGAAAATCAAATTTTTCTATCGCTTTTACAAGTCCTATACAACCTAGCTGATATAAATCTTCTTTTTCATATCCTCTGTTCATAAACCTTTTCAAAACACTTCTTACAAGACCTAAATTATGGCTTACCAATGTATTTTTCGCATCTTGATCCCCCGTCTGTGCCTTTTTTATCAATTCAATAGTTTCTTCATGACTCAATATTTTATTTTGCTCCTCGGATAATGCACTCATTCCCATATTATCTACCCCTTAGTCATCAACGCTTCCGAATTTTTTTAGCATTCTAATCTTTGTTCCAACATCTTTTTTTGTTTCTATTTCTACAGTATCCATAAAAGTCTCCATCACCGTAAAACCCATTCCTGATCTTTCTAATTCTGGCTTTGAAGTATATAATGGTTGTCTAGCCATTTCTACATCTTCAATACCTTTTCCTTTATCCTCTATAATGATTTCTATTTCATTATCAGAAATACTGCATTCGACTATAACAGTACCCTCTTTTCCTTCATATCCATGTATAATAGCATTAGTTACTGCTTCAGATACAGCAGTTTTTACATCAGCTAATTCTTCAATAGTAGGGTCTAGCTGTGAAGCAAAGGAAGCTACTACAACCCTAGCAAAGGCTTCATTTTGTGACTTACTCATGAATTCTAGTTTCATATGATTTTTCCCTGTCAATTCCCTCACCCCTTTATAATTTTTCTATTGCCTCTTTTTTATTATCAAACCTCTTGATTATATTAAATAATCCAGACATTTTAAATATCCGTTCTACTCTATTGTTCATATTAATTACCCCAGCTTGTCCACCTAATTTTTGAACTTTCTTGTACCTTCCTATTACTACCCCAATTCCTGAACTATCCATAAAATGCATACCTTCTAAATCAAAAATAATATTCTTAACATTATTATTATCAATTTCTTTATCAACCTCTGCTCTAATTTCTTCAGCTGTATGATGATCTAATTCTCCGTCCAATTTAACAATTAAATGATTGTGAATTGTTTCAAAATGAATACGCAATATAATCCCTCCCTTTCTTCTTTAAATATTCTTGAAGCCTTTTCTTTTTCCTTTGATGAAAATTGACTAGTTTTGTAATATATAAATTTTTCAATAAAAAAGTGACGATAATCTTTACCATCGCCACTTAAATCACTCATTATTCTTCTACAGATACCTCTATTACTTCCATGCTCTCTACAGCTTCTTTTACTAACTTTTTTACATCTAGCTTACTTTCTGATTGTAAAATTTTATCTAATCTAGGCTTTGTAACAGGTCTTTTAGGTAAAAATACTGTACAGCAATCTTCATGAGGCAATATAGATGTTTCATAGGTATCTATTTTTTTTGCAATATCCATAATATCAACTTTGTCTAAAGCTATTAGCGGTCGAAATACAGGCATTTCTACTGCATGATCAGTAACTGTAAGACCTTGAATCGTTTGACTTGCTACTTGCCCAATGCTTTCTCCTGTAACCAAAGCATGACACCCTTCCATTTTTGCAATTCTTTCTGCAATCTTCATCATAAATCTTCTTGATAAAATAGTCATTTCATCTTCAGGACATTTTTCATTGATCTCTTTTTGTATAGGTAATAAATTTACACAGTGAAGACGTATATTACCACAATATTTCACAAGAATCCTTGCTAGATCGATCACCTTTTCTTTTGCTCTTTCACTTGTAAATGGATAGCTATGATAATGAACAGCTTCTATATTCATTCCCCTTTTAGCCATCATCCAAGCTGCTACTGGACTATCAATTCCTCCAGACAATAGTACCATAGCTGTTCCATTTGTTCCTAAAGGAAGTCCACCATATCCTGATATTTTTTTAGAATATACATATGCTTGTTCCCTTATATCTACATATAAAATCATATCTGGATTATGTACATCTACTTTTATATCTTGTGTATGAGTTAAGACATATCCTCCAACCATTCTTGATATTTCTGGAGACTTCATTGGAAAGCTTTTGTCTCCTCTTCTTGCCTCAACCTTAAAAGTTTTTATGCCAGCTTCTTTTATTCTCTCATGCATATGCTTTAATGCAACCTCATAAATTGTTTCCATATCCTTTTGCATCTCATATGCAGGACTCACAGATACAATACCAAATACTTTTATAACCCTTTCAATAACTTCCTCTTCATCATATCCATCCATATCAACATATACAAGTCCTCCTGCTTGCCATATATGCAGCTCGCCTAAATCACTCAAATTAGACGCAATATGATTTGTCAATTTTTTTATAAAATAGGATTTATTCAATCCCTTTAAAGAAATTTCACCATATCTTACAATTAATACTCTTTTCATTTGATCACCTCTTCATAATCTTTCTTATATCTTTTACATGTTTTTTTATTTTGTCTACTGCATAGTCAATTTCTTCTTTAGTGTTATGATAAGAAAAGCTAAAACGAATAGCTCCTTCTATTTCATCTTCCTTAAGTCCCATTGCTTTTAGCACATGACTCTTTGAACTTTTCTTTGATGAACAAGCTGAGCCAGTTGATACATAAATACCATCTTGCTCAAGACTATGAAGCAATACTTCTCCTTTTATACCTAGAAAACTGATATTTACAATATGAGGTGCACTCCCATTTTTTTCATAGCCGTTAATTTTAATATCTTTTATTTCATTTTTTATATGCTCTATAAAAGTATTTTTTAACATCCACATCTTCGAAATATTGCTATCTATATTTTCATATAAACCTCTAGCAGCTTCACCTAAACCAAATATTCCTGGAATATTTTCAGTCCCAGATCTCATACCTGTTTCTTGATTTCCTCCATAAAGAATAGGGGATACTCTTAAATTCTTTCTAATAAATAAAGCTCCAATTCCTTTTGGTCCGTGAATTTTATGTCCACTAATAGACAAGAGATCTGCACCTAATTTTTTAGGTGTAAATTTAATTTTACCAAAAGATTGAATCGCATCTACATGGAATATTGGTTTATTACTAGCGTTTTTAATGATTTTCCCTATTTCTTCTATAGGCTGGACTGTTCCCACTTCATTATTTACATGCATAATACTTATCAAAATGGTATCATCTGATAAATTCCTTTTAAGCTGCTCTAAATTAATTTTTCCAAAACCATCTACATCTAAATAAATGACTTCATATCCATTTGTCTCTAAATTCTTATATACATTTAAAACTGAAGGGTGTTCAATTTTCGTTGTAATAATTTTTTTTCCTTTTCTATTTTTAGATGCTACAACCCCCATTATAGCTGTATTATTTGACTCTGTACCTCCTGAAGTAAAAATTATTTCTTGCTCACTTGCTCCTAATGCTTTTGCTAACTGTTTTCGAGCCGATTTCATTAATCGCTCTACTTCAACCCCCTTGCGATGAAGTGATGATGGATTTCCATAATAATCTATAAGCCCTTTTAGCATCATATCCACAACTTCTTTATTCGGTTTTGTAGTAGCACTATTATCTAAATAAACTTCCATTTCCAACATCTCCATTATCATAAATTGTTTATATCTTTCCATATTTTATATGAAACTACTGTCTTTGTAAAGCGCTTTGCTACAAACTTATTATTGCCTCCTTTAATAAAAAATGATACATTATACAGTATTTTAAAAGGATGTTCTAAAACGTTATTTTTTACAAAAAAAATTTTTACAAAAAAAATGTCAAAAAGCTTGTCAATTTTGTCGGTTTTTGTTATAATTTGTTTAGTGGTTATCCCCCTGATAACCTCGATAATATAATCTCTATTCCCAATACCCCTTTTGAACGTAAACCAACAAAAGAACCAGTCCATATGGACTGGTTCTTTTGTTTTTTTGTATCAAATAGTTTGTTTTTTTATATTTATCTGTTAACATATTTATTAGGATCATATATCAATTCTTTATTCATAAGGAGGAAGCGTTCATGAAAAATCCAAATAAGGTAGCAGTTGTATTTACCGGTGGAACTATTTCAATGAAAATAGACCCTAGAATATCTGCTGCTATCCCTGCTCTATCTAGTGAAGAAATTATGTCTATGGTAACAAATATTGATAAATACGCTGATATTGAAATTGTGAATTTCGATAGGATCCCAGGTCCTCATATGACTCCTAAAAAAATGATGAAGCTATCAAAGCTTGTAAAAAAACTAATATTAAGAGAAGATATTACTGGTGTTGTTGTAACTCATGGAACAGATTCCCTTGAAGAAACTGCTTATTTACTAGATCTTACTATTAACAGTACAAAACCTATTATTATAGTTGGTGCAATGAGAAATAGTTCTGAACTTGGTTATGATGGTTCAAGCAATCTTTCTGCTGCCATATGTACTGCTATATCTGAGCAAGCAAAAAATAAAGGTGTTTTAATAGTAATGAATAATGAACTAAACGCTGCTAGTGAAGTCACAAAAACACACACATTGTCCTTAGATACTTTCAAATCTATGGAATTTGGTCCTTTAGGAATTGTTGATAATGATGAAGTAATATTTTATAGAGATATTACAAAGCATGCTCATATAGAAACAGCAACTATTGAAACAAACGTAGATCTAATCAAAACTGCTGTAGGTATGGATGCTAGATTAATTAAATATTGTGTAGATTCAGGTGCTAAAGGTATCATCATTGAAGCAATGGGAAGAGGTAATGTGCCTCCTGCAATGGTTGAAGGTATTCAATATGCAATTGATCATAACGTAATAATAGTTATGGTATCTAGATGTCCTATGGGAAGAGTACTCGACACCTATGGCTATGAAGGCGCAGGAAGACACTTAAGAAATCTTGGTGTTATTTTAGGAGGAAACCTCCCTGGACAAAAAGCTAGAATCAAACTTATGCTAGCTTTAAGTATCACAAAAGAAAGAAAAATTATTAAAGAAATATTTGAAAAAGATTTTTATAGATAAAGAATCAGGATTTTTATATCCTGGTTCTTATACTAATACCTCCATAATTACATATTCAGAATTCTTATTTAAATCAATAAAAGATTTTCCTATCTTTATTAAAGGCCTTGTAGGCATTTGTTTATTAATCAACACAATTTCACCAATATCTCCTGTATTTAATTTTACAATATTTCCAACATAAAAGTTTGAAATATTCCAAAGAAATTGATTTGCAATATACGGATCTAACGCACCAAATCTATCTTGTGCAATGAGTTCAGCAACCTTAAAAGGAGATTCTTTAGATTTATATACTCTCTCTGATGTCATCGCATCAAATATATCTGCAATAGCAATAATTCGTGCAAATTCATGAATACGTTCTCCCTTAAGTCCTAAAGGATATCCTCTACCATCTATTCTTTCATGATGCTGAAGCACAGCACAACATATATCGAATTTAATTTCATCTTGTCTTTGAAGCATTTCATAACCTAATGTTGCATGTCCTTTCATAATTTTACACTCATTCCTAGACAATCTTCCCGGTTTATTTAAAATTTCTTTAGGAATTTTTGATTTTCCTATATCATGCAACATTCCTGCTACACCTAATTCATTTAACTCATTCTCAGTATAATTCATCCATTTTCCAATCATTACAGATAAAATACATACATTTATAGAATGCTTATAGGTATAGTCATCTACAATCTCAAGTCTTCTTAAACGTGACAATACATTATTATCTATCATCACTTCTTGTATTAAATGAGAAACTGATTCTTGTATAATTTCAGATTCAATCTTTTTTCCAAGGCTTACTTCTTCATAAACTCTTTTAAAAGATGCTAAACTTTTTTGATATTGTTCATTTAATCTTTTATCTATTTTATTATTTAAATTATATTCTAATACTTCTTCTTTTACTGCATCTTGTTCCATAACATAAACATATATAATATTCATATTCTGTATGCGCTTAATATGTTCATCTGTTATTCTTGTTCCTTGAGTTAAAAACACCAAATCATATTTTCCTATAATATCTTGAGCCAAAACCATTCCTTCTTTTAAATCTTTTGTACTTATTAATTTCATCCTATATCCCCTCTTTCAGGATAAATAGCCTTTTCCTTGATGTTATATATTTCTACATATTTCTCTATATTCCTCCAATATCTATCATTTTTTGATTAGTATCTTATAATTTTGTGGCCGCATTTTGAACAATAATTTTCTTCATCGTCTATAGCTTCACCACAAAATCTACAATACGCTAATCCTTTGATCCTATAAATACGTGCCTTCATCCTATTTTTCTGTGCTTCCATTCTTTGAATTTCTCTACATTTTCCTTTAATCTGCCCTACAGGCATACTACTATCATTGCTAAGAAAATATTTATATACTAATTCTCCAATATATAATTTTGCTTCTTCTATCTCATCTTCAATATTTTTTAGATCAAGCTTTAATTCAGTTATTTCAATAATTTCATCTGTTTTCTGTGATATTTTCTTAGTACCTGATGATACCTTATCCGCTAATTTATCTAAAAAATCCACTATTAACACTCCCCTTCTAATATCAATATATTCTATATTTTGATATTAGATATATATATAGGGATCCAACTCAAGAAATTAAAAAAGAGTTAAAAATATAATTCATCAAACAGTAGCTAGATGTTCAGAAGATGAATTATTTAATGATTTTTCATCAGTTTACCAAAAACTCAATTCTCTTAAAAACAAAATGAAGTCTATTGTATATGCAAAAAGCTTTTATAAATAATTAAACTTTGAAGTTGGATCCCTATAGATAAACAACATCAACATAAAAAAAGAAATATATAAAGATAAGTGAATGACTTTGATAACTTTTGTAAAAAAACTTACTGAAATTTCATAAAAAATACGTTAAGAACCTTCATTGTTTGAACGAAGTGAGTTTTGAAGGTTTAGTATTTTTTCATGAAATGAAGTTTTGTTTTTTCAAAAGTTATCTGGAATGAACTATCTTTTATATTTCATTTTAAAGTTGGATCCCTATATATATACTATAAATGTTCATTAATCCTTTTAAGTATGATATATTATAATATATTAGTAAAAAATAGGAGTTGATATTTTGGAAATCATACAATATAATCTTGAAGAAACATTACATATGCCAAAAAATTTTTTAGATCTATATGGTGATGCAAATTTTGCTATATTCGATATTGAGACGACAGGTCTAAACCCTCGTTTTCATAAAGTCATTCTTATAGGGCTTTTATACATAGAAAATGGTAAAATTTCTATAAAACAATTTTTCTGCAACAATAAAAAAGAAGAAAAGGAACTATTATCTGCCTTTAAAGAAGAAATTCAAGAATTTGATATTTTAATAAATTATAATGGAAACACATTTGATATCCCTTTTTTAAATAAAAGATTTTTAGCCAATGAAATTGATTATTCTATTAAAACCTACCAAAGTATTGATCTTCTCAAACTAATTAGAAGGGTTCAAAAAAAACTTAATCTTAATAATTGTAAGCTAAAATCTGTAGAAGCGTATTTAGGTATTCATAGAAATGATAAAATTTCAGGTAAAGAAAGTGTTACCCTTTATAATCAATATGAAAAAGAAAAAAACAAACAAATAAAAGATATTATTCTGCTTCACAATTATGACGATCTATATTATTTTAGTAAAGCTTTTATGATATTAGATAAGATTCATATTGAACAAATTCTCCAAGCCTTTCCTCAAATTTTTCATATTTATAAAAAAAATACATGCTATATTTCAAAGCAATATATTAAAGACAATTCTTTTCATTTAGAAGGAGTCTATAAAAATAATCATATAAATAACTATATCGCTTATGAAAATGGTTTTTGTTTTGAATATGTAAAAAATACAAATACTTTCAAAATCAAAATTCCATTATATAAAGGTCGTCTTTCTTCTGGTGATAAATGCTTATATATTGATCTGTGTGATTTTTCATTTCCTTGTAGAAAAAATCAATCAAATGATTTCATTCCTGAAAATATTATTCTATTCAAACAGAACAATCATATAAAGCCTTTAGATATTCACTTATTTATATCAAAGCTTATACCATATATTTTTAATCAAATGCAATAAAAAACAAGCTCAAATGAGCTTGTTTTTTATTGGTGCCCAGAGGCGGAATCGAACCTCCGACACGGGGATTTTCAGTCCCCTGCTCTACCGACTGAGCTATCTGGGCAAATATTCATCTATATATTATATATGGTGGGCCTTCAGGGATTCGAACCCCGGACCTGCCGGTTATGAGCCGGACGCTCTAACCAACTGAGCTAAAGGCCCCTATAAAAAAAAATGGTGGGCTTGGGAGGACTCGAACCTCCGACCTCACGCTTATCAGGCGTGCGCTCTAACCACCTGAGCTACAAGCCCCAATCAATGGTCGAGGTGGCAGGATTTGAACCCGCGGCCCTCTGGTCCCAAACCAGATGCGCTACCAAACTGCGCTACACCTCGATTTTTTTTATGATTGGCAGGGGCAGAAGGACTTGAACCCTCGGCACGTGGTTTTGGAGACCACTGCTCTACCAACTGAGCTATACCCCTAAAATGGTGGGCCTTCAGGGACTCGAACCCCGGACCTGCCGGTTATGAGCCGGACGCTCTAACCAACTGAGCTAAAGGCCCTCATTTGGCGGAGAAGGCGGGATTCGAACCCGCGCACCGATTACTCGGCCTAACGGTTTAGCAAACCGTCCTCTTCAGCCTACTTGAGTACTTCTCCAAATCTGGCGGAGGGGGTGGGATTCGAACCCACGGCCCCTTTCGGAGTCACTGGTTTTCAAGACCAGCTCCTTAAACCACTCGGACACCCCTCCATATTTGGTGACCCATCCGCGGCTCGAACGCGGGACACCTTGATTAAAAGTCAAGTGCTCTACCGACTGAGCTAATGGGTCTTATGGCTGGGGTAGCAGGACTCGAACCTACGAATGCCAGAGTCAAAGTCTGGTGCCTTACCGACTTGGCGATACCCCATTATTTTATGGCGGGTCCACAGGGACTCGAACCCCGGACACACGGCTTAGAAGGCCGTTGCTCTATCCAGCTGAGCTATGAACCCTTATTGGAGCGGATGATGGGAATCGAACCCACGCTACCAGCTTGGAAGGCTGGAGTTCTACCATTGAACTACATCCGCATATCTTGGAGCGGAAGACGGGATTCGAACCCGCGACCCTCGCCTTGGCAAGGCGATGCTCTACCACTGAGCCACTTCCGCAATTAATTGGTGGAGGAGAGTGGATTCGAACCACTGAAAGCTTAGCTAACGGATTTACAGTCCGCCCCCTTTGGCCACTCGGGAACTCCTCCTAATTCTTTGGAGCTGGCGAAGGGAATCGAACCCCCAACCTGCTGATTACAAGTCAGCTGCTCTACCGTTGAGCCACACCAGCACATTTATTGGCGACCCGGAAGGGGCTCGAACCCTCGACCTCCAGCGTGACAGGCTGGCATTCTAACCAACTGAACTACCGGGCCATAATCAAATTTTAATGGTGGGCGCAATAGGGATCGAACCTATGACCCCCTGCTTGTAAGGCAGGTGCTCTCCCAGCTGAGCTATGCGCCCAAAATGGTGACCCATCCGGGAATCGAACCCGGGTTACCGCCGTGAAAGGGCGGTGTCTTGACCGCTTGACCAATGGGCCTTAATGGTTGCGGAGGCAGGATTTGAACCTACGACCTTCGGGTTATGAGCCCGACGAGCTGCCAGCTGCTCCACTCCGCGATATTTTGGTGCCGGGGACCGGAATCGAACCGGTACGGTCTGTAAGGACCGCAGGATTTTAAGTCCTGTGCGTCTGCCAGTTCCGCCACCCCGGCATTCTTTGGCTCCAAGGGTGGGACTCGAACCCACAACCTATCGGTTAACAGCCGAGTGCTCCACCATTGAGCTACCTTGGAACACAAACCAGCGGCGACCTACTCTCCCAAGGCGTCTCCGCCTAAGTACCATCAGCGCTGAAGGGCTTAACTTCTGTGTTCGGTATGGGAACAGGTGTGACCCCTTCGCTATTGCCACTGGATTTTTTTGAGGACAAGATATATTTTATCTCGTTTTTCGCAGTTTGTCAACACTTTTTTAAAGAATTTGCATTTTTTCAGTCCTACACAAATCCTTATACATACTAATGTTGAGTTAAGACAAAATTTATTTTACCACCTTGCTAGAATTTTGTCAACTGCTTTTTTATACCCTCAAAACTAAACAATGCATATTTTGGTCAAGCCCTCGACCTATTAGTATCGGTCAGCTAAAGACATTACTGCCCTTACACCTCCAACCTATCAACCAGATCGTCTTTCTGGGGTCTTACTGGATTAACTCCATGGGAAATCTTATCTTAAGGGGGGCTTCGCGCTTAGATGCCTTCAGCGCTTATCCCTTCCGTACATAGCTACTCAGCTGTGCCACTGGCGTGACAACTGATGCACCAGAGGTACGTCCATCCCGGTCCTCTCGTACTAAGGACAGCTCCTCTCAAATTTCCTACGCCCACAGCGGATAGGGACCGAACTGTCTCACGACGTTCTGAACCCAGCTCGCGTGCCTCTTTAATGGGCGAACAGCCCAACCCTTGGGACCTACTTCAGCCCCAGGATGAGACGAGCCGACATCGAGGTGCCAAACCTCCCCGTCGATGTGGACTCTTGGGGGAGATAAGCCTGTTATCCCCGGGGTAGCTTTTATCCGTTGAGCGATGGCCCTTCCACTCGGAACCACCGGATCACTAAGCCCGACTTTCGTCCTTGCTCGACCTGTGTGTCTCGCAATCAAGCTCCCTTCTGCCTTTGCACTCTTCGCGCGATTTCCGACCGCGCTGAGGGAACCTTTGGGCGCCTCCGTTACTCTTTAGGAGGCGACCGCCCCAGTCAAACTGCCCACCTGACAGTGTCCCAAAGCTGGATTCACAGCTTATGGTTAGAACTTCAGTATTACAAGAGTGGTATCCCAACGTCGACTCCACACACACTGGCGTGCATGCTTCTCAGTCTCCCACCTATCCTGTACATGTAATACCAAAATCCAGTGTCAGGCTACAGTAAAGCTCCACGGGGTCTTTCCGTCCTGCTGCGGGTAACCGGCATCTTCACCGGTACTACAATTTCACCGAGTCTATTGTTGAGACAGTGCCCAAATCGTTACGCCTTTCGTGCGGGTCGGAACTTACCCGACAAGGAATTTCGCTACCTTAGGACCGTTATAGTTACGGCCGCCGTTTACTGGGGCTTAAGTTCTGTGCTTCACTTTCGTTAACACTTCCCCTTAACCTTCCAGCACCGGGCAGGCGTCAGCCCCTATACATCGTCTTTCGACTTAGCAGAGACCTGTGTTTTTGCTAAACAGTCGCTTGGGCCTATTCTCTGCGGCCACCTCGGGCTTGCACCCTAACGTGGCACCCCTTCTCCCGAAGTTACGGGGTCATTTTGCCGAGTTCCTTAACAATAGTTCTCTCGCTCGCCTTAGGATTCTCTCCTCACCTACCTGTGTCGGTTTGCGGTACGGGCACCTACAATCTCGCTAGAGGCTTTTCTTGACAGTGTGGAATCAGTAAGTTCGCTACTTGTTTTTCGCTCCCCATCACGTCTCAGAATTATCGAAACGGATTTGCCTATCTCGACTTCCTAAACGCTTGGACGCACACAACCAACGGTGCGCTTAACCTATCCTCCTGTGTCACCCCATTGCTCAAACGATTTTCGGTGGTACAGGAATTTCAACCTGTTGTCCATCGCCTACGACTTTCGTCCTCGGCTTAGGTCCCGACTAACCCTGAGTGGACGAACCTTCCTCAGGAAACCTTAGGTTTTCGGCGGGCAGGATTCTCACCTGCCTCTCGCTACTCATGCCAACATTCTCTCTTGTATACAGTCCACTGCTCCTTACGGTACAGCTTCAACCCGTATACAATGCTCCCCTACCCATCCCAAAGGGATGCCGTAGCTTCGGTGACAGGTTTGAGCCCCGGTAATTTTCGGCGCAGGATCACTCGACTAGTGAGCTATTACGCACTCTTTGAATGAATGGCTGCTTCTAAGCCAACATCCTAGTTGTCTATGCAATCCCACATCCTTTTCCACTTAACCTGTACTTAGGGACCTTAGCTGACGGTCTGGGCTGTTTCCCTCTCGACTATGAATCTTATCACACATAGTCTGACTCCTAAAATTATGATTACGGCATTCGGAGTTTGATAGTCTTCGGTAACCGGTGAGGGCCCCTAGGACATTCAGTGCTCTACCTCCGTATCACAACTTTTAAGGCTAGCCCTAAAGCTATTTCGGGGAGAACCAGCTATCTCCGAGTTCGATTGGAATTTCTCCGCTATCCACAAGTCATCCCAGCCTTTTTCAACAGACATGGGTTCGGTCCTCCACGAAATTTTACTTCCGCTTCAACCTGCTCATGGATAGGTCACCCGGTTTCGGGTCTACGGCATACAACTAAAATCGCCCTATTCAGACTCGCTTTCGCTGCGGCTCCGTAGCATAACTACTTAACCTTGCTGCATACCGTAACTCGTTGGCCCGTTCTACAAAAAGTACGCGGTCGTTCATAAAAAGAACTTCCACTGCTTGTAAACATAGGGTTTCAGGTTCTATTTCACTCCCCTCCCGGGGTTCTTTTCACCTTTCCCTCACGGTACTATGCGCTATCGGTCACCAGGTAGTATTTAGCCTTGGGGGGTGGTCCCCCCTGCTTCCCACAAGGTTTCACGTGTCTCGTGGTACTCTGGAGTATACTCAAGCTAGACTAAGTTTCGCCTACAGGACTATTACCTTCTACGGTGAGCCTTTCCAGACTTCTTCAACTACTTATTCTTCGCTCTTATGAGTATATCCGCAACCCCTAAAGAAAATTCTTTAGGTTTGGGCTAGTCCCCTTTCGCTCGCCGCTACTTAGGGAATCGAGTTTTCTTTCTCTTCCTCAGGGTACTTAGATGTTTCAGTTCCCCTGGTATGCCTACCATTACCTATGGATTCAGTAATAGTTACTTAAGTATTACCTTAAGTAGGTTTCCCCATTCGGAAATCCCCGGATCAACGCTTGCTTGCAGCTACCCGAGGCTTATCGCAGCTTACCACGTCCTTCATCGGCTCCTGGTGCCAAGGCATCCGCCCTATGCTCTTTATAGCTTGACCAGTAAAAATTGTATTTTATATGCATTGTTCAGTTTTCAAAGTACATGTGGTGGAGACGAGGGGGATCGAACCCCTGACCCCCTGCGTGCAAGGCAGGTGCTCTCCCAGCTGAGCTACGTCCCCATAATTAACTTTTGAAGGTTTGATCCTTCAAAACTATACAGTGTAAGTTAAGCCTTTCTCCTTAGAAAGGAGGTGATCCAGCCGCACCTTCCGATACGGCTACCTTGTTACGACTTCACCCCAGTTATTGATTTCACCTTCGGCAGCTTCCTCCATAAGGTTAGATAGCTGACTTCGGGTGCCCCCAACTCCCGTGGTGTGACGGGCGGTGTGTACAAGACCCGGGAACGCATTCACCGCGGCATTCTGATCCACGATTACTAGCAACTCCAGCTTCATGTGGGCGAGTTGCAGCCCACAATCCGAACTGAGACTGGCTTTTAGGATTTGCTCCAGATTACTCCTTCGCTTCCCGTTGTACCAGCCATTGTAGCACGTGTGTAGCCCAGAACATAAGGGGCATGATGATTTGACGTCATCCCCACCTTCCTCCGAGTTATCCCCGGCAGTCTCTCTAGAGTGCCCATCCGAAATGCTGGCAACTAAAGACAAGGGTTGCGCTCGTTGCGGGACTTAACCCAACATCTCACGACACGAGCTGACGACAACCATGCACCACCTGTCTCTCTGTCCCCGAAGGGATTTCACCGATTAAGGTTAATGCAGAGGATGTCAAGTCCTGGTAAGGTTCTTCGCGTTGCTTCGAATTAAACCACATGCTCCGCTGCTTGTGCGGGTCCCCGTCAATTCCTTTGAGTTTCAGTCTTGCGACCGTACTCCCCAGGCGGAGTGCTTAATGCGTTAGCTGCGGCACCGAAGGGATGAACCTCCGACACCTAGCACTCATCGTTTACGGCGTGGACTACCAGGGTATCTAATCCTGTTCGCTCCCCACGCTTTCGTGCCTCAGCGTCAGTTACAGTCCAGAGAGTCGCCTTCGCCACTGGTGTTCCTCCTAATATCTACGCATTTCACCGCTACACTAGGAATTCCACTCTCCTCTCCTGCACTCAAGCCAATAAGTTTCCAAGGCTTACTACGGTTGAGCCGTAGCCTTTCACCCCAGACTTTATCGGCCGCCTACGCACCCTTTACGCCCAGTGATTCCGGATAACGCTCGCCCCCTACGTATTACCGCGGCTGCTGGCACGTAGTTAGCCGGGGCTTCCTCCTAAGGTACCGTCAGTTTTCTTCCCTTAGGACAGAGTTTTACGACCCGAAGGCCTTCATCACTCACGCGGCGTTGCTGCATCAGGCTTTCGCCCATTGTGCAATATTCCCCACTGCTGCCTCCCGTAGGAGTCTGGACCGTGTCTCAGTTCCAGTGTGGCCGATCACCCTCTCAGGTCGGCTACTGATCGTTGCCTTGGTGAGCCGTTACCTCACCAACTAGCTAATCAGACGCGGGCCCATCCTATACCGCTAAAGCTTTGACTCATGTACCATGCGGTACTAGAGCTTTATCAGGTATTAATCCCGGTTTCCCGAGGCTATCCCTGTGTATAGGGCAGGTTGCCCACGCGTTACTCACCCGTCCGCCGCTTTCCACTAATCAAATCTCCCGAAGGATCATCGACAGCTTCTCGCTCGACTTGCATGTGTTAGGCACGCCGCCAGCGTTCATCCTGAGCCAGGATCAAACTCTCAAATAAAAGAATTCGAATTGAACGTTTCTCGTTTATAACGAGTATCTGGCTTAATTTCTTACACTATATAGTTTTCAAAGATCAAATTTTTACTCAATCGCCGTTTAGCGACTTAATCAGTTTAACATTTTTGCTCCGGTTTGTCAAGAACTTTTTCACCATCATTTGCATCCCTCATTTAATTTTTTCTTTTTAAGGGTTGCACCTTGCGGCGACATGTTATATATTAGCATATAATTTTTGTATTGTCAACAATATTTTTCATTTTTTATGAAAATAACAAGCAATAAACATATTATTTTTATAACTTTTTATATACTTTAGGGAAACTACCTCAAAATTTTAAACACTAGTGAAATATTACTTCATTATTATCTATTCATTTATTCTACCATCATTATAATGCTTTCTACAT
The DNA here is from genome assembly GCF_019203185.1 of Crassaminicella indica. NCBI lineage: Bacteria > Bacillati > Bacillota > Clostridia > Eubacteriales > Clostridiaceae > Crassaminicella > Crassaminicella indica. The sequence goes on from NZ_CP078093.1 coordinate 75,432, forward strand.
AATGGTACATACAATTCATTTCCACCTATCTGTATTTGTTCTCCATCTTTTATAATTTTTCCATTTATAACTCTTGCATTGGTTGTAGCTTTTCTTCCACACCAACATATAGTCTTTATTTCCTCAATTTTATCAGCATATACTAATAACCAATAAGATCCTTCAAATAGTTCATTCCTAAAATCATTTTTAAGTCCATAACATAAAACCGGTACATTACAACTATCAACAATTTCAACAAGTTCTTCTATATGATGCTTTTTCAAAAATTGACATTCATCGATAATTACACAATCTATCTTTTGTTTACTATTCTCTTGTAAAAATATACTCAATACATTTGTTTCATCATCAATAATAATCGCTTCTTTTTCCAAACCTACTCTTGATATAATCTTGCCTATACCATATCTATCATCTAATGCTGAAGTTAATACTAAAGCTCTCTTCCCTCTTTCTTCATAATTGTATGCAACCTTAATAACTTCAATAGATTTTCCTGCATTCATTGTACTGTATCTATAATAAAGCTGTGCCACATATCATCCCTCCTATAATTTTTTTAATATAATCCAATATCTCATCATTTGCACTATTTATATATTGGATATTTCCTCAAAATTTCCTTTAAACAATTTTTTGTAAATCTAAACTACAACCAATACAAGCAACAGCAGTTTTCGTACATTTTCTAAAAATCTTTCCTACAAAAATCATATATATAGGGAGCCAACTCAAGAAATTAAAAAAGAGTTAAAAATATAATTCATCAAACAGTAGCTAGATGTTCAGAAGATGAATTATTTAATGATTTTTCATCAGTTTACCAAAAACTCAATTCTCTTAAAGACAAAATGAAGTCTATTGTATATGCAAAAAGCTTTTATAAATAATTAAACTTTGAAATTGGATCCCTATAAATAAACAATATCAACATTAAAAAATATATGAATATAAGTGAATGACTTTGATAACTTTTGTAAAAAAACTTACTGAAATTTCATAAAAAATACGTTAAGAACCTTCATTATTTGAACGAAGTGAGTTTTGGAGGTTTAGTATTTTTCATGGAATAAAGTTTTGTTTTTTCAAAAGTTATCTGGAATGAACTGTTCTTTATATTTCGTTTTGAAGTTGTTTACCTATATATCTATAATCAAAAATATTTTGGATATACTATAAATAATATTTATTCTATCTTGTTTACAGTTAGTCTCATATTTCAATCTGAAATTTTTTAACTTAGGAGTTGATTTTATGTCCAAAAACAGGCTAGTTGTTCCTCAAGCTAGAAAAGCTTTAGACCAATTCAAACTAGAAATGGCAAAAGAATTAGGCATATCCCTCCTTAATATTACAGATAATAAATATTTAGCTTCATATCATACAGGTTTAATCACTAAAAAGTTAGTAGAGATAGGTGAAAAACAATTATTAGATAAATAAAAATAGAGGACACGAATTCCTGTCGTATCCTCTATTTTTATGGTGCGCCCAGAGAGATTCGAACTCCCGACCTTCTGATTCGTAGTCAGACACTCTATCCAGCTGAGCTATAGGCGCATATTCAAAAAAAAAAATTGGAGGCGGCACCCAGATTCGAACTGGGGAATAAAGGTTTTGCAGACCTCTGCCTTACCACTTGGCTATGCCGCCATTTTTTGGTGACCCATCCGCGGCTCGAACGCGGGACACCTTGATTAAAAGTCAAGTGCTCTACCAACTGAGCTAATGGGTCTTATGGCTGGGGTAGCAGGACTCGAACCTACGAATGCCAGAGTCAAAGTCTGGTGCCTTACCGACTTGGCGATACCCCATTATTTTTGGGGTGGATGATGGGATTCGAACCCACGCATGCAGGAGCCACAATCCTGTGTCTTAACCGCTTGACTACATCCACCATATTGGAGCGGATGATGGGAATCGAACCCACGCTACCAGCTTGGAAGGCTGGAGTTCTACCATTGAACTACATCCGCATATCTTGGAGCGGAAGACGGGATTCGAACCCGCGACCCTCGCCTTGGCAAGGCGATGCTCTACCACTGAGCCACTTCCGCAATTAATTGGTGGAGGAGAGTGGATTCGAACCACTGAAAGCTTAGCTAACGGATTTACAGTCCGCCCCCTTTGGCCACTCGGGAACTCCTCCTAATTCTTTGGAGCTGGCGAAGGGAATCGAACCCCCAACCTGCTGATTACAAGTCAGCTGCTCTACCGTTGAGCCACACCAGCACATTAGCACATTTATTGGCGACCCGGAAGGGGCTCGAACCCTCGACCTCCAGCGTGACAGGCTGGCATTCTAACCAACTGAACTACCGGGCCATAATCAAATTTTAATGGTGGGCGCAATAGGGATCGAACCTATGACCCCCTGCTTGTAAGGCAGGTGCTCTCCCAGCTGAGCTATGCGCCCAAAATGGTGACCCATCCGGGAATCGAACCCGGGTTACCGCCGTGAAAGGGCGGTGTCTTGACCGCTTGACCAATGGGCCATATTTTATTTGGTAGCGGCGAGTGGACTCGAACCACCGACCTTCCGGGTATGAACCGGACGCTCTAGCCAACTAAGCTACACCGCCATTTTGGTTGCGGAGGCAGGATTTGAACCTACGACCTTCGGGTTATGAGCCCGACGAGCTGCCAGCTGCTCCACTCCGCGATATTTTGGTGCCGGGGACCGGAATCGAACCGGTACGGTCTGTAAGGACCGCAGGATTTTAAGTCCTGTGCGTCTGCCAGTTCCGCCACCCCGGCATTTTTTGGCTCCAAGGGTGGGACTCGAACCCACAACCTACCGGTTAACAGCCGGGTGCTCCACCATTGAGCTACCTTGGAATAACTTACTTCCTTCATAAGACAAGATTAATAATAACACATTTCAAACATCTTGTCAATAGTTTTTTGCTTTTTATGGTGCGCCCAGAGAGATTCGAACTCCCGACCTTCTGATTCGTAGTCAGACACTCTATCCAGCTGAGCTATAGGCGCATATTCAAAAAAAAATTGGAGGCGACACCCAGATTCGAACTGGGGAATAAAGGTTTTGCAGACCTCTGCCTTACCACTTGGCTATGCCGCCATTTTTTGGTGACCCATCCGCGGCTCGAACGCGGGACACCTTGATTAAAAGTCAAGTGCTCTACCAACTGAGCTAATGGGTCTTATGGCTGGGGTAGCAGGACTCGAACCTACGAATGCCAGAGTCAAAGTCTGGTGCCTTACCGACTTGGCGATACCCCATTATTTTTGGGGTGGATGATGGGATTCGAACCCACGCATGCAGGAGCCACAATCCTGTGTCTTAACCGCTTGACTACATCCACCATATTGGAGCGGATGATGGGAATCGAACCCACGCTACCAGCTTGGAAGGCTGGAGTTCTACCATTGAACTACATCCGCATATCTTGGAGCGGAAGACGGGATTCGAACCCGCGACCCTCGCCTTGGCAAGGCGATGCTCTACCACTGAGCCACTTCCGCAATTAATTGGTGGAGGAGAGTGGATTCGAACCACTGAAAGCTTAGCTAACGGATTTACAGTCCGCCCCCTTTGGCCACTCGGGAACTCCTCCTAATTCTTTGGAGCTGGCGAAGGGAATCGAACCCCCAACCTGCTGATTACAAGTCAGCTGCTCTACCGTTGAGCCACACCAGCAAATTAATTTGGCGACCCGGAAGGGGCTCGAACCCTCGACCTCCAGCGTGACAGGCTGGCATTCTAACCAACTGAACTACCGGGCCATAATCAATTTTTTAATGGTGGGCGCAATAGGGATCGAACCTATGACCCCCTGCTTGTAAGGCAGGTGCTCTCCCAGCTGAGCTATGCGCCCAAAATGGTGACCCATCCGGGAATCGAACCCGGGTTACCGCCGTGAAAGGGCGGTGTCTTGACCGCTTGACCAATGGGCCATATTTTATTTGGTAGCGGCGAGTGGACTCGAACCACCGACCTTCCGGGTATGAACCGGACGCTCTAGCCAACTAAGCTACACCGCCATTTTGGTGCCGGGGACCGGAATCGAACCGGTACGGTCTGTAAGGACCGCAGGATTTTAAGTCCTGTGCGTCTGCCAGTTCCGCCACCCCGGCATTCTTTGGCTCCAAGGGTGGGACTCGAACCCACAACCTATCGGTTAACAGCCGAGTGCTCCACCATTGAGCTACCTTGGAACACAAACCAGCGACGACCTACTCTCCCAAGGCGTCTCCGCCTAAGTACCATCAGCGCTGAAGGGCTTAACTTCTGTGTTCGGTATGGGAACAGGTGTGACCCCTTCGCTATTGCCACTGGATTATTATATTATACCCTCAAAACTAAACAATGCATATTTTGGTCAAGCCCTCGACCTATTAGTATCGGTCAGCTAAAGACATTACTGCCCTTACACCTCCGACCTATCAACCAGATCGTCTTTCTGGGGTCTTACTGGATTAACTCCATGGGAAATCTTATCTTAAGGGGGGCTTCGCGCTTAGATGCCTTCAGCGCTTATCCCTTCCGTACATAGCTACTCAGCTGTGCCACTGGCGTGACAACTGATGCACCAGAGGTACGTCCATCCCGGTCCTCTCGTACTAAGGACAGCTCCTCTCAAATTTCCTACGCCCACAGCGGATAGGGACCGAACTGTCTCACGACGTTCTGAACCCAGCTCGCGTGCCTCTTTAATGGGCGAACAGCCCAACCCTTGGGACCTACTTCAGCCCCAGGATGAGACGAGCCGACATCGAGGTGCCAAACCTCCCCGTCGATGTGGACTCTTGGGGGAGATAAGCCTGTTATCCCCGGGGTAGCTTTTATCCGTTGAGCGATGGCCCTTCCACTCGGAACCACCGGATCACTAAGCCCGACTTTCGTCCTTGCTCGACCTGTGTGTCTCGCAATCAAGCTCCCTTCTGCCTTTGCACTCTTCGCGCGATTTCCGACCGCGCTGAGGGAACCTTTGGGCGCCTCCGTTACTCTTTAGGAGGCGACCGCCCCAGTCAAACTGCCCACCTGACAGTGTCCCAAAGCTGGATTCACAGCTTATGGTTAGAACTTCAGTATTACAAGAGTGGTATCCCAACGTCGACTCCACACACACTGGCGTGCATGCTTCTCAGTCTCCCACCTATCCTGTACATGTAATACCAAAATCCAGTGTCAGGCTACAGTAAAGCTCCACGGGGTCTTTCCGTCCTGCTGCGGGTAACCGGCATCTTCACCGGTACTACAATTTCACCGAGTCTATTGTTGAGACAGTGCCCAAATCGTTACGCCTTTCGTGCGGGTCGGAACTTACCCGACAAGGAATTTCGCTACCTTAGGACCGTTATAGTTACGGCCGCCGTTTACTGGGGCTTAAGTTCTGTGCTTCACTTTCGTTAACACTTCCCCTTAACCTTCCAGCACCGGGCAGGCGTCAGCCCCTATACATCGTCTTTCGACTTAGCAGAGACCTGTGTTTTTGCTAAACAGTCGCTTGGGCCTATTCTCTGCGGCCACCTCGGGCTTGCACCCTAACGTGGCACCCCTTCTCCCGAAGTTACGGGGTCATTTTGCCGAGTTCCTTAACAATAGTTCTCTCGCTCGCCTTAGGATTCTCTCCTCACCTACCTGTGTCGGTTTGCGGTACGGGCACCTACAATCTCGCTAGAGGCTTTTCTTGACAGTGTGGAATCAGTAAGTTCGCTACTTGTTTTTCGCTCCCCATCACGTCTCAGAATTATCGAAACGGATTTGCCTATCTCGACTTCCTAAACGCTTGGACGCACACAACCAACGGTGCGCTTAACCTATCCTCCTGTGTCACCCCATTGCTCAAACGATTTTCGGTGGTACAGGAATTTCAACCTGTTGTCCATCGCCTACGACTTTCGTCCTCGGCTTAGGTCCCGACTAACCCTGAGTGGACGAACCTTCCTCAGGAAACCTTAGGTTTTCGGCGGGCAGGATTCTCACCTGCCTCTCGCTACTCATGCCAACATTCTCTCTTGTATACAGTCCACTGCTCCTTACGGTACAGCTTCAACCCGTATACAATGCTCCCCTACCCATCCCAAAGGGATGCCGTAGCTTCGGTGACAGGTTTGAGCCCCGGTAATTTTCGGCGCAGGATCACTCGACTAGTGAGCTATTACGCACTCTTTGAATGAATGGCTGCTTCTAAGCCAACATCCTAGTTGTCTATGCAATCCCACATCCTTTTCCACTTAACCTGTACTTAGGGACCTTAGCTGACGGTCTGGGCTGTTTCCCTCTCGACTATGAATCTTATCACACATAGTCTGACTCCTAAAATTATGATTACGGCATTCGGAGTTTGATAGTCTTCGGTAACCGGTGAGGGCCCCTAGGACATTCAGTGCTCTACCTCCGTATCACAACTTTTAAGGCTAGCCCTAAAGCTATTTCGGGGAGAACCAGCTATCTCCGAGTTCGATTGGAATTTCTCCGCTATCCACAAGTCATCCCAGCCTTTTTCAACAGACATGGGTTCGGTCCTCCACGAAATTTTACTTCCGCTTCAACCTGCTCATGGATAGGTCACCCGGTTTCGGGTCTACGGCATACAACTAAAATCGCCCTATTCAGACTCGCTTTCGCTGCGGCTCCGTAGCATAACTACTTAACCTTGCTGCATACCGTAACTCGTTGGCCCGTTCTACAAAAAGTACGCGGTCGTTCATAAAAAGAACTTCCACTGCTTGTAAACATAGGGTTTCAGGTTCTATTTCACTCCCCTCCCGGGGTTCTTTTCACCTTTCCCTCACGGTACTATGCGCTATCGGTCACCAGGTAGTATTTAGCCTTGGGGGGTGGTCCCCCCTGCTTCCCACAAGGTTTCACGTGTCTCGTGGTACTCTGGAGTATACTCAAGCTAGACTAAGTTTCGCCTACAGGACTATTACCTTCTACGGTGAGCCTTTCCAGACTTCTTCAACTACTTATTCTTCGCTCTTATGAGTATATCCGCAACCCCTAAAGAAAATTCTTTAGGTTTGGGCTAGTCCCCTTTCGCTCGCCGCTACTTAGGGAATCGAGTTTTCTTTCTCTTCCTCAGGGTACTTAGATGTTTCAGTTCCCCTGGTATGCCTACCATTACCTATGGATTCAGTAATAGTTACTTAAGTATTACCTTAAGTAGGTTTCCCCATTCGGAAATCCCCGGATCAACGCTTGCTTGCAGCTACCCGAGGCTTATCGCAGCTTACCACGTCCTTCATCGGCTCCTGGTGCCAAGGCATCCGCCCTATGCTCTTTATAGCTTGACCAGTAAAAATTGTATTTTATATGCATTGTTCAGTTTTCAAAGTACACATGGTGGAGACGAGGGGGATCGAACCCCTGACCCCCTGCGTGCAAGGCAGGTGCTCTCCCAGCTGAGCTACGTCCCCATAATTAACTTTTGAAGGTTTGATCCTTCAAAACTATACAGTGTAAGTTAAGCCTTTCTCCTTAGAAAGGAGGTGATCCAGCCGCACCTTCCGATACGGCTACCTTGTTACGACTTCACCCCAGTTATTGATTTCACCTTCGGCAGCTTCCTCCATAAGGTTAGATAGCTGACTTCGGGTGCCCCCAACTCCCGTGGTGTGACGGGCGGTGTGTACAAGACCCGGGAACGCATTCACCGCGGCATTCTGATCCACGATTACTAGCAACTCCAGCTTCATGTGGGCGAGTTGCAGCCCACAATCCGAACTGAGACTGGCTTTTAGGATTTGCTCCAGATTACTCCTTCGCTTCCCGTTGTACCAGCCATTGTAGCACGTGTGTAGCCCAGAACATAAGGGGCATGATGATTTGACGTCATCCCCACCTTCCTCCGAGTTATCCCCGGCAGTCTCTCTAGAGTGCCCATCCGAAATGCTGGCAACTAAAGACAAGGGTTGCGCTCGTTGCGGGACTTAACCCAACATCTCACGACACGAGCTGACGACAACCATGCACCACCTGTCTCTCTGTCCCCGGAGGGATTTCACCGATTAAGGTTAATGCAGAGGATGTCAAGTCCTGGTAAGGTTCTTCGCGTTGCTTCGAATTAAACCACATGCTCCGCTGCTTGTGCGGGTCCCCGTCAATTCCTTTGAGTTTCAGTCTTGCGACCGTACTCCCCAGGCGGAGTGCTTAATGCGTTAGCTGCGGCACCGAAGGGATGAACCTCCGACACCTAGCACTCATCGTTTACGGCGTGGACTACCAGGGTATCTAATCCTGTTCGCTCCCCACGCTTTCGTGCCTCAGCGTCAGTTACAGTCCAGAGAGTCGCCTTCGCCACTGGTGTTCCTCCTAATATCTACGCATTTCACCGCTACACTAGGAATTCCACTCTCCTCTCCTGCACTCAAGCCAATAAGTTTCCAAGGCTTACTACGGTTGAGCCGTAGCCTTTCACCCCAGACTTTATCGGCCGCCTACGCACCCTTTACGCCCAGTGATTCCGGATAACGCTCGCCCCCTACGTATTACCGCGGCTGCTGGCACGTAGTTAGCCGGGGCTTCCTCCTAAGGTACCGTCAGTTTTCTTCCCTTAGGACAGAGTTTTACGACCCGAAGGCCTTCATCACTCACGCGGCGTTGCTGCATCAGGCTTTCGCCCATTGTGCAATATTCCCCACTGCTGCCTCCCGTAGGAGTCTGGACCGTGTCTCAGTTCCAGTGTGGCCGATCACCCTCTCAGGTCGGCTACTGATCGTTGCCTTGGTGAGCCGTTACCTCACCAACTAGCTAATCAGACGCGGGCCCATCCTATACCGCTAAAGCTTTGACTCATGTACCATGCGATACTAGAGCTTCATCAGGTATTAATCCCGGTTTCCCGAGGCTATCCCTGTGTATAGGGCAGGTTGCCCACGCGTTACTCACCCGTCCGCCGCTTTCCACTAATCAAATCTCCCGAAGGATCATTGACAGCTTCTCGCTCGACTTGCATGTGTTAGGCACGCCGCCAGCGTTCATCCTGAGCCAGGATCAAACTCTCAAATAAAAGAATTCGAATTGAACGTTTCTCGTTTATAACGAGTATCTGGCTTAATTTCTTACACTGTATAGTTTTCAAAGATCAACTTTTTATTTGGTCGCCGTTTAGCGACTTAATCATATTAGCACTTTTTGTCGAATCTGTCAACAACTTTTTCGACACTTTCATAAGTTGTTTCTAGAGGCGACAAAATCCATGATACCAAATTTCCTCATCAAAGTCAACTAGTACTTTTTTCTATCACTAAGCAACTTCCATTTGAAAGGAACATTTGATAATATATCATAAATATATATTAAAGTCAATATATTTAAAATAATTTTTTTAGATTTTAGAAAAAGCCCATTCTAAATCAAATGGACTTTTTCTCTTATTATTTAACTTGCTCCATTCCTTTTCTTAAAGCATTTATATTCATATCAACAAATTTTTCCTTTACATTACTTCGCACAATTGTTTCCCAATCTACATCTGTTAATCCCATTGCTTTTGTCAATGCACCAAGCATAACAACATTCATTGTTTTTATATTCCCTAATTCTTTTGCTATTTCTGCAGCTTTAAAAACAGTTGTATCTGCTTTTTCTTTTAATATATCAATGAGATTTTGAGGATATTTTGCATCTCCTACTAAAATAGGGGCAGATGGTATTTCATAATCATTTACTACTATTTTGCCATTTTTCTTTAAATGATCTAACCACCTTAAAGTCTCCATTTTTTCAAACGATACCACGATATCCGCTTGCCCTTTTCCAATGATCGGAGAATATACTTTTTTGCCAAATCTAACTTGCGTTGTAACACTTCCTCCACGTTGAGCCATGCCATGAACTTCAGACATTTTAACATCATATCCTGCACTAATAAGTCCCTGAGATAATATTTTACTTGCAAGAATTATTCCTTGACCCCCTACGCCAACTAATAAAATATTTTTTACTTCTTTCATATTATTCACCCACCTTTATAATTGCATCAAAAGGACATGCTTGAAGACAGACATCACATCCTACACACATATCTTCATTAATTTTTGCTTTTTTATCAAATGATATGGCTGGACATCCTGTTTTTGTACAAATTCTACAAGCTTTACATTTTTCTTCATCTACCTTGCAAATCATCCTTTTGCCTTTTCCAAATTTCTCTATATCTTCTGTTGATAATTTTTTCAGCACACAAGGCCACTCTGTAATAATGACAGCAGGCTCTTCTCTACTTAATGCATCATCAATTGCTTTATTACAAGCATCTAAGTTTAATGGATTAATGACAAATATATTTTCATTTTTAACACCTATAGCTTCACAAAGCATTGGAATATTAATTGCATGTGTTTTCTCTCCTTGAAGGGTATAACCAGTACCAGGATTTTCTTGATGTCCTGTCATTCCAGTAATTCTATTATCTAATATTACAGTTACTGCATTTCCTTTATTATAAACAATATCCATAAGCCCTGTAATTCCAGAGTGGAAGAAGGTAGAGTCTCCTATTACACCTATAACCTTCTTATCAACTTTATTAAATTCAAATGCCTTTTGTGCACCATGACCTGCACTCACACTAGCTCCCATACAAATACATGTATCCATAGAAGATAAAGGTTGTGCTGAGCCTAACGTATAGCAACCTATATCTCCTGTAATCATAACATTTTTCTTTTTAGATAACATATAAAAGAAGCCTCTATGTGGGCATCCTGCACATAATGTAGGTGGGCGTCCCACAATTTCATCTTCACTATATTCTATTATCGGTCTTTCTTCATTTAAAATAGCTTTCGCTATAATATCTGGATTTAACTCTCCTATTCTTGGAATCGATTCTTTACCTATACATTTGATTCCTGCAGCTTTCATTTGTTCTTCCATATATGGTTCTAATTCTTCTATTACATATAGAATTTCAACTTTATCAGCAAATTCTTTAATCTTTTTCATAGGCAGTGGATGAGTAAAGCCTAATTTAAGATAAGATGCATCATCACCAAATACTTCTTTAGCATATTGATAAGCAATACCAGAAGTAACAATTCCTATTTTAGAATCATTCCACTCTATTTTATTCAAATCCGTTTCATTACTGAACTTTTCTAATTGTTTTAATCTCTCTTCAACCTTTATATGAAGTACTCTAGCATTTGCTGGTGTTGCTACATATTTTGGTATATTCTTTTTATAAGTTTTTATACCAACTTCTTCTCTTTCTCCCAGTTCAACAAGAGTTTTGCTGTGACAAATCCTAGTAGTCAACCTTAGTAATACAGGTGTATCATATTTTTCACTAATTTCTAAAGCAGTTTTTACAAAATCCTTCGCCTCTTGACTGTCACTTGGCTCTACCATAGCAACCTTTGAAAACTTAGCATAATACCTATTATCTTGCTCATTTTGTGAACTATGCATGCCTGGATCATCTGCTGATACTAAAACAAGTCCTCCATTTACGCCTGTATAAGAATAAGTAAATAATGGATCTGCTGCAACATTTACCCCAACATGCTTCATAGCTGCTAAAGCTCTTGCTCCAGCAATAGAAGCACCTATTGCAGTTTCTAAAGCAACTTTCTCATTTGGTGCCCACTCTGAATACATATATTCTTTATATGGAGCAATATTTTCCAAAATTTCAGTACTAGGTGTTCCAGGATATGCTGAAGCAAAAGTTACACCTGCCTCATATGCACCGCGTGCTACAGCTTCATTTCCTGTTAGAAACTTCTTCATCTCGTCACTCTCCTTTAATTTATCATTTATTAATTAGCTGCAATAATACTCCCTAAAGCAATTGAATTCAATTTTGATTCATGGCTATCAGCTCTTGAAACTAAAATTACAGGAGCTTTTGTACCCATAATAATTCCTGCTGATTTCGCCTCTGCAAAATAAGTTAAAGCTTTTCCTATGCCATTTCCCACTTCAATAGTTGGCACCAATAAAATATCTGCATCTCCAGCTACTTCACTTTCAAATTTTTTAGTTTTTGCAGCCTCTTTTGATATAGCTAAGTCTAAAGCCAAAGGACCATCTAAAATAACACCTTCTCCAAATTCACCATTTTGCCCCATTTTTTTTAATACATCAGCATCAACAGTTGCTTGCATTTTAGGATTCACCTTTTCTTTTGCTGCTAAAGCTGCAATCTTAACAGCTTTTATTCCCATGGCTTTTGCAACTGCTATAGCATTTTTAGTGATTTTTACTTTTTCCTCTAAAGTAGGTGCTATGTTCATTCCTCCATCCGTTAAAAATAATAATTTATGATAATTGGGAATATGATAAACCATCACATGGCTTAATTGACTATCTGTTCTAAGACCAATTTCTTTATCAAGGACTGCCTTTAACAAAATAGAAGTATCTAAAAGTCCCTTCATAACAAAATCTGCCTTCCCTGAACTAACTAAACTTACAGCAGCTTTTGCAGCTTCATCTACTTCTTTTTTTTCAATAATTTCATAACTATGGATTCTTAAACTGTTTTCACTTGCAATCCTTTCTATTTTTTCTTTATCCCCAATCAAAACAGGTTCAATAATACCTATCTCTGCTGCATTACAAACTGCAACTAATACTTCCTCATCTTGTGCAGCTGCTACAGCTAGTCTCATTTTTTTCTGTTCCTTCGCAGCCTTTATCAGCTCTTCAAAGTTTTTAATCATATCACCACTCCATATAAATTTTATTTTGAATTAAAATTTTTTAATAATAGGTGTATAAATTTTTTATTTTTTTATCAATTGCGAATTTACAATCATCTATATAATTTACTATACTATAATTTACTGAATTTTTCTAGTACTTTGAAATATGATTTCAAATAGCTTGTTTTTTATTATACTTTTAAAAAATAATTTATGAACATATAAAAAAGAACATCTTTTATCGATGTTCTTGCATTTGATTTAACTTTTTGATACATTGCATAGTAATTTCATCATTAGGATTAATCTTGATAGACTTTTCCAAAACTTCTTTTGATTCATCAAATTTTCCCATTTCCATATATACCATTCCTAAATTACATAATATTTCGCTATCCTCTTTTTTAAACTGCAAAGCTTTCTTAAAATATTTTTCTGCATGTTGAAAGTCATTTAAAGCAGCATAACATAATCCCAATTCATTGAGTGTATCTACTTGTGTTGGTTTTATAGTTAATATTTTTTTAAAAGTTTTTATTGCTTCTTTTGTATTTCCTAATTGTCTATGTCCAAGCCCTATAAAAAACAATAAATTCCACCAGTCAGAATATTTTTCTGCAAGAGGCAAGAGCTTTTTTAGCCCTAAATCTAATTGATTATTTAAAATACAAGTATATCCTTCTTCATATTGTATCTGATCCCTCAATTCCTCAATCCGAAATAATATTTCCTTTTTCTTTTCTTCATCTATGCCAAGATCTATACATTTTTCCCATGTAATCTGTGCCTTTTTAAATAAGCTTTGATTTGCATAATGGAATCCTAAATGATAGTATGCCAATGAAAAATCAGAGTGCTTTTCTGTAATAATTTCTAAAGCTTCAATCGCTTCTCTTTTAAATTCCTTTTTCTTATCTTTATCTTCTGCTAATAATGCAATATCCTGACAACATCTAGCATAATTATATAGTCCATTTAAATTATCTTCATCTAATGTAATAAGAGCTTTAAAATAGATTAATGCATCATGAAAATTTTTTTCTTCAGCTAATTTTACACCTTCATATGCAATATATTCCAAAATTTTTTCATCAAATATATTTAAGAATTCTTTATAAACATCTATATACTTAAAATCATTATCTAAGCCTATCAAGGTAATCATACCTCTTGCCATACTTGCCAAAGATATATCATAATCCATTTTTCCTTCTTTTATAGGTTTAGTAAGTTCAGTTATATTTATTGGAATAGGAATTCCCTTTAATATTTCAAACTTATAATCGATATGGGCATCCTTTTTTAATTCAATAAATACGACTCTGTCTAATCCATCCTTTATGTACTGATCAATTCTTTCAAACATAATAAGCCTCCTTAACCTTCCTATTCATTGTAGCATTTATCTTCTTAGTATATTTAAATCCCTAAATATTTACTTTATAATATTTTGCCTTAGCAAAGATCTTTCGATCTAAATCATAATCAAACAAAACCGTAATCTCATTTTTTACTGGCTTTCGATTTGGATTTTTTATTATTTCTAGAATATCATATTGAAATTTCTCAAAATATACTTTTTTGATAATCTGTTTTACTGGCATTGTCTTATACTTTGATAAGTATTCTTCCACATTTTCCTCTTTGTGTAAAAACTCATGTATCCTTTTTTGAAAATCCTTTTCTTTAATATCTGAAAAAAACTTAGGCAATGAAGTTTTTCCCTGCATCAAATAATCAAATTTTAAAATTTCATTAAATACTTCTTCATTTTCCCATTTATTTTTTTGATAAAATTCTAATAGCACTTCATAATATTTATTTTTGCCATGAGCAATATGATGGTATCCTTTTTCTTCCCAAAAATCTGCCAATTGATGATAAAAATCAGAAGGCTTGTCATAAAAATTCTCTAGGATATACATAATTCCATTTTGAAATCCATTCCCATTATAAAAGATTTCCACCATCTCTTCTATCATTTTAAGCTTCAAAATATCTTTATAGCTTATATACTTATTTTCTAACACTTCATAAGGTGGCTCATCTTTAAAAATATATCCGTGTATATCTTTATCTTTTCTAATTCCTGAACCTTTTAATAGTTTTAAAAATCCTAATTGAAGCTTTTCAGGCTTTAGCACATATACATCATCAAATGATTTTTTAAATCGATTAAAATCTTCATATGGCAAACCTGCTATCAAATCTAAATGTAGATGAATATTCCTAAAGGAAGATATTCTTCTTACTACCTTGCTGAGCATATGAAAATCCACCTTACGATCTATACTCTTCATTGTTCGGTCACAGGTAGTCTGCACTCCAATTTCAAATTGAAATAATCCTTCCCTTACATTTGAAAGAAATGTTAACATCTCATCATCTAATAAATCTGCTGTGATTTCAAAATGAAAATTAGTATATCCATTATCATTCTCTACGATATATTTCATAATTTCAAGACTATGACTTTTCTTCACATTAAATGTTCTATCTACAAACTTTACTTGCTTGACTTTTTTTTCTAAAAACAAACCTAAATCACACTTTACTCTATCTAATGGAAAAAACCTTACTCCCTTTATAGTTGATGACAAACAATATCTGCAATTATAAGGACAACCTCGAGAGCTTTCATAATAAATAATTTTATTTTTATATTCATCTAATTCATCTATATCATATGGAAAAGGAATACTCCCTAAATCTTTTATTAATTCTCTATCGGGAGTTTTAAAAATTCCATTCCCCTTTCGATAAGCAATTCCTTTTATACTTTCTATTTCTCCTTTTTTATTAACTAAAAAATTCATTAATTCTTTAAATGTTTCTTCTCCCTCACCCACAATAATATAATCAATCGCGTTTTCCTTCTCCATTAAATCAACCGCATCAAAACTTACCTCTGGTCCACCTAATATAATTTTTAAATTTGGACATACCTTTTTTAAATTTCTTACAATCTTTAATGTATTAGACTTATTCCATATATAACAAGAAAAGCATACAATATCAAATCCACCTTTATAAATTTCTCCTAATATATAGTCCATATGATGGTTTATAGTATATTCCTCAATAGTCATATGAAAATCTTCTTTGCAATAGCTATATAAATAACGTAAAGCAAGTCCCGTATGAATATATTTAGAATTTAAAGTAGTTAGTAAAATTTTCATTAGTATATTCCTTTCTATCTGTCTTATGTTTTTTCATTATTATCCAATCCATTATACCACATTCCTATTCAACCTATCTTTTATATCCTTTTATATGAATAAATCGAAGCTTTTTAAAATCATAATTAGATAATGGATAATAAATTCTATCAATAGTATGAGCAGCCACTAAGATTTTATCTAAAGTTTTAATTCCAGGCTTTATTTTTACAACTACAGGCGTATGATCATAAATATGATCCTGCCGAAAATTTATTTGCACCACATCGCCAATTTCTATATCCTGTATATCTATTGCCTCTCCAATCGGACCTGTAGATTGATTATTAATAATAAATTGATAAAAATATTCTACTCCTGTCCAAGCCGGTGCACGATTTCTTAAATTTTTATAATACCATCCATATTGGTTATAATTCATAGGGCATCCCCCAGCATGAATTACCTGTGATGCAAAATTTGTACAATCTCCTCCCATTTCCTCAAAATCTGCATATATTGGATTTCTACTTTTAGCCCATTTTATAGCATAAGCTACAGCCTTCTCCCTATTATACTCATAAATTTTACCTTCCATTATTCCCCTCCTAAATCCTATCTCTTTATATCTTATGTAAAAACAAAATAGCATTTGCCAATAAATTTATTCATTTTATAATTATCTGATTATTTTAATAGTTAGTATGATATAATATAATAAATTGCATATAGGAGGGGTTTTTTATGACTATTTTCTCCGCTAGACTATTGAAACATAAGTTTTGCATGGAAGAATTAAGAAAAATTGGTGCAGAAGTTATGGAAATTGAAGGTATTATGTTTATTGTAAAATATCATAAAAATAATTTAAATATCCAATATCTTTACCGTATAAATCCAGATAATACATATCTTCTTGAACGTATAAAGCCTTATGCTTTACTCCTTAGCGAACATCCATCAGAAGAAAGTGTTATTACAGCTATAAAAAATGATATTGATCAATTCAAAAATGCAAGACAAAGTAAAAATTTTGATGATTTCGTAAAAATCGATAAGGATTTAACAAAAATTGTAAGATACTTTGAGGATCTATATCTATATTACAATATTAACAAAGACGACATTGAGCTTTTAAAAAATGAAGTGCAAAATATGGCTAAAGCAATACTAGAAGTGAAAGATCGTAGTGAAAGAGTATATCACAAAACAGAACCAAAAAGTTTTCAATAAAAGGGAATGTATAACATTTCCTTTTTTTTATGTCTAAAAGCACCATTAAATTTATCTTATTTTGAAGGTTTTATGAAGTTTTTATCGAATTATATAATAGGATATACCATAATGTAGAAAGGAGATTACTATGGAGGATTTTGACAAAATATCAATACAGGAAATTTCTAAAAGAGATATGTTAATGATCTTACAAGCCCTTGAATATACAGGTGAAAATACAAAAATTGATGCTTTTATTTCTCTAAAGGAGCATATCCTTCAGCAGTTATGTATGTTAGCAGAAACAAGCGAAGAAGAATTTCTTTGTTATTTGGAAAAATAAAAATCACAGCGACAGGGCTGTGATTTTTATAATCTCCTAAACATTTCATCTTTCATTCCATAACTATTTTCCATCATCAAGTCTAATTGTTTTAGCAAATTCATTTTATCTCGTGGTAATGTACCTGCTAATGCTACATAATTAGACGCATGATTGCTTCTGAAAATGCAATCCTTCACATTTAGGTTATTAATCAATTCTTTTGTTTCAAGAATTACTTCCTTTGGATTAAGAAGCTTAAATTCTCCCTTTTGCACTTCATCATACATCTTTGTCCCTGATTGAACAAGCAATGTAAGCAATCCTAAATATTGAGGATTTATTGCATTAATCACCCTTGCAGATTCAATAGCATGCTCAAGCCATTTTTCTTTTCCACCTAATCCTGATATAAGGGTAACAGATAAAGGAATACCAGCTTGAACCATTTTTTGTCCTGCCTTAATCATCTCTTCAGAAGTAACCCCTTTATTTATATGCTTTAAAATTTTATCACTTCCTGATTCAACTCCTAAATAAGCAATCCCTAATCCTAATTCTTTTAAAGCTTTTAGCTCGTCTATCGTCTTTCTTAAAATATCCTTTGGCGCACTATATATACCAACTCGCTCACATTCAGGAAAAAGCTCTTTAATTTTTAACAATATCATCTTTAAATATTCAGTCTTTAAGGAAAGTGCATTTCCATCAGCTAAAAATATTCTTTTTACATACTTATAATAATCCCTTGCCATTTCTAGGTCTTCTATAATCTCTTCCATTTTTCTCATTCTAAAATTTTTATCTTTATACATACTGCAAAATGTACATTTATTATGAGAACAACCTATTGTAGCTTGAATGATTAAACTATATGCTTCACTAGGTGGTCTATAAACACTTCCTTCATATCTCATCATATCCCTCCACTACATTCTTTCAGGTGACGAAACACCAAGTATTGTTAATCCATTTTTGATAGTTTGTCTTGCAGCAGCTACAAGGGCAAGTCTTGCTTTTTGCATTTCTTTGTCTTCTACTATAATTGGACAATGATGATAAAATCTATTAAAGGCTTGAGCTACATCCACAATATATCTTGTCACAATAGATGGCTCATATTTTCTTGCTGCTTCTTTTATGATATTTGGAAACTTTTGAAGCACCCTTACTAAATCCATTTCATCTTCATTAGATAATAAACTATAATCTATATTTTCATCTATTGTAACTTCTGCTTTTCTTAACACGCTACATGCTCTTGCATGGGTATACTGGACATATGGACCCGTTTCACCATCAAAGTTTAAGGTTCTATCCCACGAAAAAGTATAATCCTTTATTCTATTATTAGATAATTCTTGGAAAACTACTGCTCCAATACCTACTTGTCTTGCTACCTCATCAATATTTGAAAGATTTGTATTCTTTTCTTTGATGATTTCTTTTGTTTTTTCAACAGCTTTTTTAAGCACATCCTCCAAAAATACTACTCTACCCTTTCTTGTAGACATAGTTCCTTCTTCAAGACTTACTAGACCAAATGGAACATGAATACAATCCTTTGCCCAATCATATCCCATTAGTTCTATAACTTTAAACCATTGCTGGAAGTGAAGATTTTGTTGAGATGCTACTACATAGATATTCTTATAAAAATCATAATGCTCTTTTCTATAAATAGCAGCAGCAATATCTCTTGTAATATAAAGAGTAGACCCATCACTTTTTCGAATTAAAGCTGGAGGCATACCATATTCTTCTAAATCTACTATATCTGCTCCCTTTGACTCTTTTAGCATATTCTTTTCTTCCATCATTTTTAAAACCCTCGGCATTTTATCTGAATAAAAGCTTTCTCCCGCATAAGAATCAAATGAAATATTAAGCATTCCATAAACTCGATTAAATTCTTTTAAACTTACATCTCTAAACCACTGCCAAAGTCTTTTTGCTTCTTCATCTCCATCCTCTAGTTTTTTAAACCACAATCTTCCTTCATCTTCTAATTCTGGATGTTTTTCTGCTTCTTCATGGAATTTAATATAAAGCTTTAATAATGTAGGAATAGGATTTTCTTCAACTTCCTTTTCATTTCCCCACTTTTTATAAGCTACAATTAACTTTCCAAATTGAGTTCCATAGTCTCCTAAATGATTAATTGTAACTGTATCATATCCTAAAAAATCATATAATTTATAAATAGCATTTCCAATCACTGTACTTCTAATATGTCCGATATGAAAAGGCTTTGCTATATTAGGAGAAGAAAACTCTACAATTACCTTTTTTCCTTCTCCTAAATTAGAAGAACCAAAGGCATCTTTTTTTTCTAAAACTTCCTCTACTACAGATTTTGCAAAGGTAGCTTTATCAATAAAAAAGTTTACATAGGCTTGAGCATTTTCAACCTTTTCAAACAAAGGATTCTCCCCAATTGATTCTACGATTTGCTCTGCAATCATATTAGGTGCTTTTCTAAATATTTTTGCTAGCTTAAAGCAAGGAAAAGCATAATCTCCCATCTGCGAATTTGGTGGGATCTCCATCATTTCAAGAATTTCCTCTACTGTTAATTCTTCAATTTTCTCTGATAAGATATTCGCAATTTCTCTTTTGAAATCAATCATTACTATATCCTCCTCTTTTTCATTTATAAAAAATAAAAACTCTCCATCTCTTAAGTCAAGAGACGAGAGTTATTTCCCGTGTTACCACTCTTATTGATACAAAATGTATCCACTCTACTCCTCTATAACGGTAGGAATCCGTTTTGCCTACTCATTTCAGCAAAAATCTCAAAGGTACGCTTCAATCTTAGTAGTATATCGGACTCTCACCAACTCCGACTCGCTTTGATACATCCTAAAATTTACTCTCCTTTTCATCGATAAAATGTTCATTTTAAATAATAATTTATCATAACTTTCTATTCAAATCAAGAGGTTTCACGCTTTTATTTTTTACTCACTCTGTAAAATTATACTTCCTATAAATCATTAATCATCACTCTTTTATGATATATTATTTTTATTATTTATGTACATCATTTACCAAATATGCTATACTATTTGACAGGATGTCTTTTTAATTGTAAAATAAACACGCTACAGAATCATTCAACAATTCTGTAAAATCATTTAAAAAGGAGGTTATTTAATGAAGAAAATGCAACTAACAACCAAAATTCTTCTTGGACTAGGCTTAGGTATTTTAGTAGGTCTTATATTAACAGGTTCACCTGACATTGCTACTACATACATTAAGCCTTTCGGAACATTATTTCTTAATTTAATTAAAATGATTATTGTTCCTCTAGTTTTTTCATCATTAATTGTTGGTGCTGCAAGTGTTGGAGATGTAAAAAAGCTTGGTAGAATTGGAGGAAAAACAGTAGGGTATTATTTATGCACAACAGCAATTGCTGTGACTATCGGACTTATATTAGGTAATGTTTTTGAGCCAGGGGCTGGCATGACTATTCCTGTAACCGCTGAAATCGCAACAAAAGAAGCGCCAGCTCTTGTAGATACACTGCTAAATATTTTTCCTAAAAATCCATTAAAAGGATTAGTGGAAGGGAATATGCTTCAAATTATATGTTTTGCATTATTCCTCGGAATAGGTGCAACATCCTTACCTGAAGAAAAAGGAAAGCCATTTATTGATTTTTTTGATAGCTTAGCTGAAATTATGTATAAAATCACAGCATTTATAATGAGTTTAGCACCATATGGCGTATTTGCATTAATTGCTCCAGTTGTTGCAACAAATGGACCTGCTGTATTACTGCCACTTTTAAAAGTAATTATAGCTGTTTACATTGGATGTATCCTTCATGCAGTACTTGTATATTCTAGTGCTGTAAAAGCATTTGCAAAAATCAGTCCTATAAAATTCTTCAAAGGCATCATGCCTGCAGCTCTTACAGCATTTAGTACAACAAGCAGTTCTGGAACATTACCTGTATCAATCAAATGTGTAAGAGAAAATTTAGGCGTATCTGAAGGTGTATCAAGCTTCGTTCTTCCTCTTGGTGCTACAATCAACATGGATGGAACTGCTCTTTATCAAGGAGTATGTGCATTGTTTGTAGCACAAGTATACGGTTTAGATTTAAGTATGTCTCAACAATTGACTATTATCCTTACAGCAACTTTAGCATCTATTGGTACTGCTGGAGTCCCTGGAGCAGGTTTTATCATGCTTACAATGGTAGTTAAATCTGTAGGTTTGCCACTTGAAGGTGTTGCCTTAATTGGTGGAATCGATAGAGTCTTAGATATGGCAAGAACTTGTGTAAACGTAATTGGAGATACTTCAGCAGCAGCAGTCATAGCCGCTACTGAAGGAGAACTTCATTATCCAGATGAAAAAATTTCTGCATAAATCATACAGCTTGGATATCCAAGCTGTTTTATAATATAATAAAAATATTATAGATAAAATTGGAGGATAAAGAATATGCATAAAAAATTAGGCATTTTAGGCGGAATGGGTCCTTTAGCAACAGCTGATCTCTTTCGAAAAATCATACTATTAACAGACGCTAAGTGTGACCAAGAGCATATACACATACTTATAGATAATAATACTTCTATCCCAGATAGAACTGCTTATCTTATAGCAAATGGACAAGACCCTAGAGAACAGCTGATTACCTCTGCTAAAAGATTAGAAGCAATGGGAGCAGATTTTTTAATCATGCCTTGTAATACAGCTCATAATTTTTATGAAGATATTGTAAAAGAAATCAAAATTCCATTCCTCAATATGATCGAAGAAACAGCAAAATTTATTTCTGAAAAATATACAGGTGTAAAAATAGGTCTTTTATCAACAGAAGGAACCTGCAAAACACATATATATGATAAAGCGATTAAAAAATATGGAATGGAATTAGTAAAGCCTATCAAGACTCAGCAACATATAACAAATTTTATTTACAGTATAAAAGCAGGAAAAAATATTACTTTAGATGGATTTAACAAAAGCTTAGAAGAATTAAAAGCTTTAGGTGCAAAAGTTTTTATATTAGGATGTACAGAGCTTTCCGTTGGATATGAAATATTTAAAATGGAAGGAAATTATGTTAATCCATTAGAAATCATTGCCATTCGTGCTATTCATTTTGCTGGTAAAAAATCATTAATTAAAAGTCATTCTTCAACATAAAAACTGTCTAAAATTTAGACAGTTTTTATGACTCTTCCTTAAGCTTTTCACATATTTTCTTCAATAACAAAGTTACTGCCCATACAGGCATAGGTTCATTGATTTTTTGTTTCCAACCCTGTAAATCATTCAAAATTCCTTCTTTATACAAATATTCAACTCCTTCATGTTTCCAGCTATCTTTATCTATATTAAAACTTTTTTGATAATTATGTCCTATATGCTCACAAATAGCTTTTATAACAGCCTCTGCATAATCTTTCCAATGATTTAATAGCCTATCTGTATCCTCTTTTTGATCGGCAAATCCATATTCAACAATAACTGTTTCTACATTTCCTGTTTCACGATGCATAAAGTAATAATCCAAATGAGGGCTATTGGATAATGTTCTATAAAATACTCTCCTTGTCTTTTGTCCTGCTTGTCTTATTTGATCTAAAATTTTCGTTGCTAGTTTAGCATCGCTATAAATGCTATGAATAGTTTCTGCCCCTTCACCACCTCCTGCATTAATATGATTAGAAATACAGTATTTTGCTTCTGAATCTCTCACTATTTTTGCTCTTTGAGAAGAAGACAAATATACATCATCATTTCTAGTTAATTGAACAGGAATCCCTAATGCTTTCAATCTTTCATACTGATATTTTGAAATTTTTAATACCATATCCTTTTCCAACCAATATTCATTACTACCTCCTCCAGGATCTCTTCCTCCATGTCCAGGATCAATAATAATCAATGGTTTCAAATGAACACATCCCCTTATATTTTTTTGAATTTATACTATATTTATATGTTTCATTCCATTTTTATGTAATCTCTTGTTCATAAAAAACCTTATCTTATCACAAAGTAGCATTCGAAACAAAATAAAAACCTCTCGTTTTTGAGAGGCTTTTCACCATTTTTTAAAACACTATTTTATTTGATTTTTAAAGCTTTCTTCATCAAATAATTTTATTCCTTCTTTTTTAAATAAAGCTGCTGTAACCCCATATCCATTTTTCTTTTTACCTGAAAATCCTCCGTCATATATTATTCCACTTCCACACGATGGACTTTTTGCTTTTAATATAGCCGTTTTAATATCATATAATTTTACAATTTTTAATGCTTCCTGCGCGCCCTTTAAAAAATACGCAGTTTGATCTTCTCCATTTTTATTTATAACTTTTGCTTGATTATTCAATACATCTTCTCCATCTCCACCAACAATTTCACAAGGAACTCTAGGGGTAGATAATCCTCCTAATTGTTCTGGACATACTAAAATAGCTTTTTTCTCCTTCACAAGATTTATTATTTCTTCAACTTCATTATTCTTTCCATTATACTTACAATCAACCCCTGCAAGACACGCACTTATCAATATCAATTCCATCACACCTATTCTATTTTAACTCTACGATAGTAACCCCTGTTCCACCTTCGCCATAAGCTCCATCTCTCGCACTTTTTACATGCTTATGTCTTTTTAACATATTTTTAATGCCTTCACGTAATACACCTGTACCCTTACCGTGAATAATCGTTACCTCATTTAAACCTGCAATATATGCATCATCTAAATATTTATCTGTATTCATCATAGCTTCCTCTAATGTTTGTCCTCTAAGATCTATAGATGTCTGAACGCTTTGCGCCTTACGTTTTGCAATTTTTCCAACTCCACTTTTTTTGATGCTTTCCTTTTCTTCTTTATCAATTCTTAAATTCTTAATATTCACATTAATTTTCATAATTCCAACTTGCACAGTTAAATCTCCATTTTGGTCTGGCTTTGTAGCAACAGTTCCTTTTTGATTCAAATTAAGAATTCGCACTGTATCTCCAACCTTTAAGTTCTTTGGAGGTTTGGTATTTATCCCTACATTCACACCTACCCCTAGACTCTCTTCAATTCTACCAATTTTTTCTCTTAAATTTTTTCTTGCTGCTTCAATTTTTCGATTTCTTTCCTTTTCTTCTTGAACCTTTTCCATCTCTCTTAGCTCTTTTATAATACGATCTGCCTCAGCCTTAGCATCCTTAAGAAATTTTCTAGCTTCTTCTCGTGCTTCTTTCAATATTTTCTCTCTTTGTATTGCTAATTTTTCGTGTTTTTTTTCATATTCACTTTTTTGCTTTTGCAACATTAACTTTAATCTTACAGCTTCGTCTCTTTCCTCTTCAGCCATTCTTTTATCCTTTTCAATTGATGCTAATAAATCTTCAAAAGCAATATCCTCTCTAGAAATAAGCCCCTTAGACTTCTCTATAATATACTCACTAAGACCAAGTCTTTTTGATATTTCAAAAGCATTTGATTTTCCCGGAACACCAATTAAAAGTCTATAGGTAGGACTTAAAGTTTCTACATTAAACTCTACAGAACCATTCTCTACTCCTTTTGTTGTTAGTGCAAACTCCTTTAACTCCGTATAATGGGTTGTTGCAATAGTTCTTACCCCCATCGTATAAAGGTGGTCTAAAATCGCAATAGCAAGGGCTGCTCCTTCTGTAGGATCTGTTCCTGCTCCAAGCTCATCTAGTAATACTAAAGAATTGCTACTTACATTATTTAATATTTCAACAATATTGGTCATATGAGAAGAAAATGTACTAAGACTTTGCTCTATACTCTGCTCATCTCCAATATCTGCAAAAACCTTATCAAATACAGAAAGCTTTGTACCATAATCAGCAGGAACATGAAGGCCACTTTGAGCCATAATAGTAAGAAGTCCTACAGTTTTTAAGGTTACCGTTTTTCCTCCTGTATTAGGTCCTGTTATAACTAATGTATTGAATGTATCACCAATCCATATATTTGTTGGTACAACAGTTTTTTGATCTAACAAAGGATGCCTTCCATTTTTTATACGAATATACCCATTATTATTCATCTGTGGCTCTACAGCCTTCATGCTTATAGCCAGTTTTCCCTTTGCAAATATATAATCTAATATAGAAAGTACCTTTTGATTAGATTTGATCTCCTCAGCCTTTTCTCCTACTAAAGCTGTTAGCTCACTGAGTATTCTTTCTATTTCTACCTTTTCTTTTAGTTTCAATTCCTTCAATTCATTATTAAGTTGAACAATAGCCATAGGTTCGATAAAAAGGGTAGCCCCACTAGAGGATTGATCATGCACAAGCCCTGGTACGTTCGCTCTATATTCTTGCTTTACAGGCACCACATAGCGGTCCTGTCTAATAGTAATGATCGCATCCTGTAGATACTTTTGATGTTGACTTGAAGAGATCATACTATTTAATCTATTGCGTATTGCCGCATTTTTGGATTCAATAGTCCTTCTGATATTTCTTAATGCAGGGCTAGCATTATCAGATATTTCATCTTCTCCAACAATACACTCATTGATCCTATCTTCAATGCTTTTAAAAGTAAACAAGCTACTTATATATCCTTCAATAACTAAAAACTTGCTTTCTCCTTCTTTTGCCTCTTTCATGAAGCTTTTTAGTTTTCTTGCTGCTCTTAAGGTATCTGAAACCTCTAAAAGCTGTCCTGGATAAAGAAATGAGCCAATTTCAGCTCTTTTTAAATGATATGATAAATCATGAATGCCTCCTAACGGTACATTCCCTCTTTGAAGTAGAATACTTGTTGCTTCATGTGTTTCTTTCTGCCATGTTACAACCTTTTCATATTCCGTTGAAGGTTCTGTTTTTTCTGCTAGCTTCTTTCCTAATGTTGATTCTGCATAATCTATTAACATATTTTTTATTTTTTCAAATTCTAAAACTCTTAAAGTTCTTTCGTTCATGATAACTCCCCTTTACATAACACCTCTAAAAAAGTGTCCTTTTGTCAGACCTTTTTCTTTCATCTTCTTTATAAAGCTTTTTAAATCTTTGCTTCTTTTATTTCCTTCAATAATATTTTGCATCTCTTCTATATAAGCATTTATTGTATCTTCAATCTCCTTTGAACCTTCATCTGTAAAATTTATTCTAAAGCTACTTAAACCTAAATCCATCAATTCTTTCATATGCTCAATCAAGCATAATTTTTGAGCATTTAATATTTGAACTTTACAATTATTATCTCTCATCATTGGAAAAACTACCCCTAATGGATCTTTTAGTCCAAATTTGTTTCTTTCACAAGCCCCGCAAGAATTTTTATCATTTTTCAATACTGTAGACACAGGACAATATTTACTAATCATAAGAGGTAAATTTCCATGAATAATCACTTCACAAGGAATATAAGATTTTTCTATGATTTCTTTTATTTCCTTTAATGTAAGCTCTATAGACAAAGTAACTTCTTTTACGTTAATTTCTTTTAAATATTTCACTGCTCCATTATTAAATACATTAAATGAAAAATCTGTAATCATATAAATATCTTCCAATTTTTTCATTATATTTAATACACCTAAATTTGAAACCAGCACTCCTTGTACTCTTAAGCTTTTAAATTTTTCCTTAATAATCTTCAATTCTTTATCCTCTGTAATTCTTGAAAAAGATGGAAATAGCGGTATGCTATAATCCTCTACCAAGCTTAAAGCTTTTTCTATTGTATCAAAATCATTGTAGTAAATTCTACCTATATTAAGCCCTAATACAGCCTTCAACTGATTAATATTATTCACGCTTACAGAAAGCCTCACTTGTTTTTTATTTTCTTTCTCTTTATCTTCAAGCCAGCTTTCCATTCCTCCATAAAAGTTTTCTGAATTTATATTTTTTCTATGATTATGATTTTTCCTTAAAGCATTCATCTTTTCGATGGCTTTTCTTCTTAACCCGTTCATTTCTCCAATAGGAATTACTACTTCTTCATCTAACTGAATATCTAATTTCTTTAATTCATAAGGAGTATTTCCAAGCTTTGAAATTTGTTCATAAATCCGCTCTTTAGTAAGAGGTCTTTTGAGTGCTTTTTCGGCCTTAGCTTCTCCTTTTTCACAAACAACATTTCCTATATCATCCCATAATGATAATTCTATTTTTTTATCTAACAGACATTTAAACTCTCCATAAATAGGTATATTTTTATCTTTTCTTTCATATGTTTCGCGTAGCTTTTTTAAAAGCCTCATATCAGAGGTTTTATATACTAGACAATCCTTCGATACTACATGCTTAAAATTTATTTCAACAATATCGCCCGCTCTCCCTATATCTGTCTTTATACCGCCTTTTAAAATATACTCTACAATAGTTCCTGGATTATCTCCCTTTTTAGCCCATATCTCAAGTCCATCACCCTTTGATAGTTCCTCTTCTAATTTTATCTTTACCCTCCTTTTTCTTTTGTCATAATCAAGAACCTTTCCAAGTTTTATACCTCTATTACTAGGTTTTGAAAAGCTCATAAGATTTCTCCCTTTTTCTCCTAATATATATCCTTTTGTAAATCTTCTATTAAACATCTGCTTTACTTCTTTTAGTGTCTTTTCATCTATTTTGGGTTTCTTTTTATTTGAAATATACTGATCAATAGCTTTTCGATAAGCACCCACAACAGCAGCAACATATTCTGGTCTTTTCATTCTTCCTTCAATCTTAAGAGATTTTACCCCTGTATCTAAAATCTTATGAATATCCTCTAATGTATTTAAATCCCTAGGACTAAGTAGGTAATCCCCAAAATTATGTGTTATTTTTTTCCCTGTAGTCATATCTATTAAATCATAAGATTTTCTGCAAGGTTGAGCACATCTTCCTCTGTTTCCACTTCTTCCTCCAATCATACTGCTCATAAGACACTGCCCTGAATAACTAATACATAAGGCACCATGTACAAACACTTCTAGATCTATTTTTGTATTTTTTTTCACTAGTGCAATTTCTTCTTTTGACATTTCACGAGCAAGAACTACCCTTTTAAATCCCATTTCTTCTAAAAGCTTTGCTCCTTCAAGGTTATGAACAGACATTTGCGTACTTGCATGAAGTTCAAAATCTGAAAATAAATCTCTCACAAGCTTTGCTACACCTAAATCTTGAACAATAATTGCATCAACATCTATGTTATATAAAAAGGCTATATATTTTCCTAATTGATTTAGTTCCTCATTAGATACCAAAGTATTTACAGTAACAAATACTTTTACACCTCTTATATGACTATACTCCACTGCTCTTTTTAATTCTTCTTCATCAAAATTTGTTGCATATTGTCTTGCACTAAATAGCTTTCCTCCTAAATATACTGCATCTGCTCCACTTTGTATAGCAGCAACTAACGCCTCCCAGCTTCCAACAGGTGCTAATAATTCTATATCCATTTCATCATCTCCTGTAAAAACATCTATCAATCCAATAAAAAAGTAGTAATATTAGTATATCACTACTCTCATCATATCATTAATCATATTTTATTTTCTACTTTTTTCATCAAAATTCTCAATAAATGCATCTAACTCCTTTCTAGCTTGTACATACTTAATTTGACTATCAAAAACCTTATTTTGCAACTCCTCATTTTCATTCCTTACCTTTTGTATTTCATTTTCTTTTAGATTAAGCTTCTCTTTTAATGCTTCTATTTCCTTCTTTAGCATTTCACATTCATCTTTTTTTAAATTATTTTTTTTCTCTTCTGTTAATTGTTCAATGATTTTATTATATTCTATCTCTTTTGCTTCAAAATCTGCTAATACTGCTGCTAATTGACTGCGTGTTTCTTCTAGCTCCTGAAGGGGCTTTACTGCCTCCTCTTTTATACTTTCCATCTCTTTATTAACTTTAAAATACTCATCTGCAATATTTAGACAAGTTAAAACTGCAACCATTGACGTACTTAATTTTCTACTATTTCTCGCAATGTCAATCATTTTTTCATCAACAAAATTAGCAACCCTCTGCATATATTCCTTAGATTCGCTACCAACCATTGTATATTCTTGTCCATATATTCTAACAACCACTTTGTTTTTATTGTTCATCAATATCTCTCCCTCAAATAATTGGAGTCCTATATATGAATTCTTTAAATATAAGAAATTTCCTTCTATATAATCTATTATATTATACAGTAGCCATTAAATAAATACTATAGTAGAAGTAAATATCATTTATTTTTTGAATATTCTTCATTTGCATACTTAGGTATATGTCCTTGAATTTCTTGAACTTTCTTCTATATATTAGAATATTATAGAAATGACTAAAAGTTATCTGATACTAAAATTTTAAGGAGGATATTTATGAGTTTTATAAAAATATTTCCACAAATAGAAACAGCACAAATCAGTTCTTATGAACCAAATAAAGTATTTGGTCTATGTAAAAGTATGTACTTAGGAAGAAAAGCTACCAACAACATATTTCGAATGCTCTTTAAATTTCCCATTACATCGATTCCTGATGAATGTATAATTTTAAAAGCTATACTTAAAATCTATGTTAAGTTTGCTGGAATGCTCATTCCTAGTTCATTCACCCCCTATGCACTAAAAAAGGATTGGAATATACAAACCATTACGTGGAAACAACAACCACTCTTTGATCCTAATATATCAGGCGAAACAATATGTATAAAAAGAACAGGTTTTTATCACTTTAATATTACAAATATAGTTATAAAGTGGTATAAAAATGAAATCATAAATTATGGTCTTATATTAAAAGAAGATGAAGAATTAAAAAACGGAACCTATAAGCAAGTAAATACTGTTACCAACTCTAATTTAGCACCTATTATAGAAATAACCTATACGCAAAACTCTAAAATAAATATTATTCCTACACGCTATGTTTCAAAAACCGAAGAAATAGATACAGATGAGCTTTATAGGTTTTCATCTATAGTAAATATATCTCTTACTAAAACAATTACCTATCACGTTGAAAATTTAGGAAGTACCCCTGTAGAAATAAAGTTCCAAACTAGTCCAAATGGTATTAGTTTTGTTGATGATTGTCCAGAAACAAGAATAATAAAGCCTCACGAGCTTATTTGGACTACCCCTTACTCATTCGCTAAATATGGACGTATTGCCGCAAAAAATATTCATCCTGGTGAAACATCAAGGATTAGAATTTGGTATGAAGCACAAGAATAAATAAACAAACCACTGCAGCTTTACAGTAGTTTGTTTATTTTCTTTTTAATAAAATTTTTTTCATCATATTTAATCCTTCAAAATCTATTTTATTGAAAAGCTTTATACTTCTCATAAACTCATCATAAGCCATGCGATAAAAATGATGATGATAATAAAGCTTTGCAAGTCTTAATAATACTTCATCATTCTCAATGAGATTTAGCAGCTGCAATGATTTTTCAAATTTTTCTGGAGATGCTGCTTCAATAAGCATATTTAACAACTCAAAAATAATATCTAAAAATTGTTTAGATTCTTCTTGATCACTACTAATAGGATCACTGTTTTTTTCTTCCAATATATTCTTTAAAGCATAATATATCTTTCTTTTATTAGTGTTTTCAGGATCTCTTACTCTATTTAATAGTTTCACTGCTTCATACATATTTCCGCTGAGTATTTCACACAGTACCATATTAAAAATAGCTTTTTCATAAAGCTCTCCCTTTTTTATCCCTTCAAAGCTTTTGTAGGCTTCTTTATAATTTTTTAAAAAAAGCAAACACATCCCTT
The DNA here is from genome assembly GCF_019203185.1 of Crassaminicella indica. Classification (NCBI taxonomy): domain Bacteria; kingdom Bacillati; phylum Bacillota; class Clostridia; order Eubacteriales; family Clostridiaceae; genus Crassaminicella; species Crassaminicella indica. Next base: position 106,517 of record NZ_CP078093.1, read on the forward strand.
TTTTGTAAATCTGCTTCCATGAAATCTGTATTATTTCTTCAGCTTTTTCAATATATCCATAGGCAATTTCATACTTTCTTAGCTTAAAATATATATTAAAGAGGATATCATATTCTTTTCCATCTAAATCTGTTCCCAAAAAAACTTCTAATCTTTCCTTTACCTCCTGAATGTCTCTTTTCTGTTGCAATAATATTTTTGCTATTGTACAGAGAGGATCAATCCATTTAGGATTTTTTAAAAATGCTCTTTTACAACAAGCATAAGCTTCATCATAATCTTCTAATTCATAATATATCTGCGCTAAAGCATAATATGCTTTAAAGCTCCCTACTCCTTCAATAAAATTCAGATGTATAGGCGGCTCTCCTTCTTTTAAGCATCTATTCAACTCCTTGATAGCTAAAGAAATTTTATTTTGCTTATAATATATTTTAGCTCTCATGTAAAGTAAATCTGTAAAATCAGAATAATATTTAAGCCCTTCATAAATAACTTCTAATCCTTCATCATACATCTGTAGTTCATCTAAAGACCTTATCATTCTAAATAATAATTTTGGTCCGTATTTTTCTTTCTGTATAAATTTTTCAAAAGCTTCTTTATAATATGCATACGCTTTTTTATAATCTTGATCATCAAAATACTGATTTCCCAGCTGATAAGCAGTTTTAGGATTAATATTTTTAATCTTTATATTTTTTCTTCCAGCAGTATCATTTTTTTGCTCTAATTTTTCAAAATCTATTTGTAATTTTGGTACATACTCATCATTGTCTTTACTATAAAAAGCTACCAAAGAATTCTTTTTTTCATCTAAAGCTTTTATCATTAATCCATAATTAGAATATTTTTCACAATACCAGTCATTAAAAAATTTTGTTATGTCTATTTTTACATACGTATTAATTTCCTCATTGATGATCAAAGTTTCATAAAGCCCATCATCTATAGCAGGTTGATTGCTATAATTTACAGTATTTTCTTCAAATTTTTCTTTAATTCTATACACTTGAAACTCTTTTTTATATGATGGATGATCATTTCTAACAACATACAAAAACAATTCTACTTTTTTGATTCTTCCTGTTCCTTCTAAAGCTGGCAGATCAAAATGAATTAAACTTCTATAAACAGAATGATTCATATATTTTCCAACAAACAGCGCGTAATAATCTCCATAATTTTCATAAGGCATAGCACTATTTATGGCTGCATCTTTAAAAGGCTTCTGTTCTATTATTTCTATCATATTTATTCACTCACTTTATATTTTTATACTATAACCACGGTGAATTGTTTCCCTATATTATACGAAATAAATTTTTATGTTGTGAATAAACTAGACTGATCTAATGCATTTTTCATCATTTCTAAACCTTCTCGATCGATTCTGCCAAATATTTTTATAGACCTTATAAACTCTTGATAGGCTAACTGATAATATCTATTGCTATAATAAAGCTTTGCAAGCCTTAGTAAAACTTCATCATTATCAATAAGATTTAATAGCTGTAATGATTTCTCAAATATTTCAGGTGTTGCTATTTTTATAAGCACATTTAAAAGCATAAATATTCTATCTGAAAATATTTTAGACTCCTCTTTATCTTCACTAATTACTGAACACACTTTCTCTTCTACCAAATTTTTAAAAGATTTATAAATTAAATACATATACGGATCTTTGAATGTCTTTGCAGTACAAAATAATCTTTTTGTATTCTCTATGTTGTTAGAAAGAATTTCGCAAAGAATCATTTTATATACAGCCTGTTTATAGTAATCTCCTCCTTTTATTTTTTCAAAATAGCTATAAGCTTCTTTATAATCCTTCATAAATAAATAACTCATACCTACATAATAATTTAATCTAGTATCCTCCTTTAAAATATCTTTTGCCTTTAGAAAATATTCAAGAGCTACATCATATTCCTCCTTTTCAAAGAATATATCTCCTAGTTTTGTATATGCCTCTACATTAAGAGGAATTTCAAAAAATCTTTCTAACTGAAGCTTCACTATATCGATCTTTTTTTCCTTTTTCATCAGTATTTCAGCAATTCTATAAAGTGGTATATGAAAGCTAGGCTTTGCCTTTATTGTTTTTATATAATAATTATAAGCTTCATCATAATCTCCTAATTCTAAGTAAATTTCTCCTAATGCATAACTTGCTTTGTATCCTCCTACATCATTCATATTACATAAATCAATAGGTGCTTCTCCCATAATTAAACACTTTTTGAACTCTTTAATAGCTAATGAATATTTCTTTTGCTTATGATATAAACAAGCTTTTAGATATACTAAATCTGTAAATTTATCATAGTAGCAAAGTCCTTTGTTAATTACTTCCATTTCTTCATCGTATTTATGGAGTGCATCTAAAGACAAAATCATTCTTAATAAAAGCTTTGGAGTTACAGCAGATTTAGGTGTAAATTTTTTATATACTTTATAATAATACTCTAAAGCTTTTTCAAACTGTTCTAATCTTAAATACTCATTGCCAATATTAAATAAATGAAAATGATTATTAGGATCCTCCTTTAAAATTTTTTTTAAAAGCTGCATATTTCTATCTGATTTTTTTTTCTCTTTTGCAACAGTTTTTAAATATCCATAGTGATAAACAATTATTTTTTCTATTTTTACTTTGCTATTTTCAATTATAGGATTATTTTTATTGCATATTTGCTCATGAATTGCACCTTTATAATAATATCCCTTATTATTTCTAATAAGACGAATGTTTAAATTACTAGCTGTTTCTAGTCCTGGTTTATTACCAATATAGCTTAATGTTTGAAATATATATATATCTATATCATCATTATCTAGCAATGGAAGAACTTTATTTTGATCTAAACTATTTAACTCTTCATCAGCATCCATTGTTAAAATCCAATCCCCTTTTGCCTGATCAAATGCAAAATTTTTTGCTTCACTAAAATTGTCATTCCATTCATAGTAAAATACTTTTGCCCCATAGCTTTTTGCTATTTTTACAGTACTGTCAGTAGAACCTGTATCCACAACGATTATTTCATCTACTATATTCTTTGCACTTTCAAGACACCTTGAAAGATTTTTTTCTTCATTTTTTGCAATTACACATAAACTCAACAACAAGTTTATTCCCCCTTAATAATTTGTAGCTATCGGAATAAATCCGATAGCTATAGGATTAGTTATGACCTTGATACCAAGCTACTACAGAGCCTGCAACTGTAGAATTATTTTCTAGGATTAATCTTGTATACTTGAGATATTTTTGTGTAATTAATATCTCTTTCTCTCCTGCTTCAAGACCTACTACGCTAGCTGCATCATCTATATAATAAGCTTCTAAATTAACTGGAGCTACTTGTATTTTTGCATCAATAGTTACTGAATCAGAGATATTCTTCACATAGAAGGAATACATATTCTTTTCTGACGTATCCATTGTTAAAACTGTAGCTGTAGCACCAGCAGCAAGATTACTTACTGTATAAACAGACTCAGCAAAACCATTACCAACTTTATCAACATTTACAGTATCTGTAATAGATTTCACTTCTGCTACATAAGTTACTGTATCCACTGTATCTACTGAACTTATATTATCTACTGTATCTACTGATTGTACATTTAATACTTGCTGTACAGTATCTACTGTATCTACTGATTGCACATTTAATACTTGCTGTACAGTATCTACTGTATCTACTGATTGCACATTTAATACTTGTTGTACAGTATCTACTGTATCTACTGATTGCACATTTAATACTTCACTTATTGTACCTATCGTAGAAATCTCACCAATAAGTAATTTCCCATTGGCGTCTACTGCAATTGCTCTAGTAGTACCACTATCTGTTCCATATATCTGTGTTTTCATCTGGCTAGCAACATTATTAAATACAATATTATTAGGCATAAAACTCCTCCTTCCTTTGCTTTTATTTAAGCTTAGGAGTTGTCTCCTTAATCCTAGTTTATATTATGTAAATTTATTGCAAGTGTGACAAATCAAAATACCTAAAATATACTGTATTAGAAGATCAAATAAATGAAATTTTTTAGTCTGTATCTATTTTAAGGAGTGATTATAATGAAAGGTATAATTTTGGCAGGAGGAAGTGGATCAAGACTTTATCCCTTAACCAAAGTTACAAATAAACATTTACTTCCAGTAGGAAAATATCCTATGATTTTATATTTAATTGCTAAGATGAAGGAAGCAGATATAACAGATATTATGATTATCTCTGGAAAAGAGCATATCGGAGCATTAGTAAACTTACTAGGTAGTGGCTATGAATATGGCGTAAGCTTTACCTTTCGCATACAAGACCAACCTGGTGGAATTGCTCAAGCTTTAGGTTTATGTAAAGAATTTGTAAAAAAAGATAAATGCATCGTTATGCTTGCTGATAATATCTTCGAAGATTCTATTTACCAATATGTTAAAAATTTTGAAAAACAAGATAAAGGAGCAAAAATATTAATTAAACAAGTAAAAGATCCTACTAGATATGGCATTGCAGAGCTTAAAGATCATAAAATCATAAATATCGAAGAAAAGCCAAAAAATCCTAAAAGTAATTATTGTGTTACAGGAATCTATATGTATGACCATAAAGTATTTGATATTATTAAAACCTTAAAGCCCTCTAGCAGAGGTGAACTAGAAATTACAGATGTGAACAATTGGTATATAAAAAACCACTCTCTTACTTATGATATTTTAAAGGGCTGGTGGTCTGATGCAGGAACCTTTCATTCTTTATTAAATGCAAATATATTTGCTAAAGATATTCATTTAGATCATATATTAAGCAGAAATTATAAAAAAAGCAGGTGAAATTTCTATGAATATACTTATTACTGGAGGAAATGGACAGCTAGCTCGTTGCATTATGGATATATTTACCGCAAAGGAATGTGCATTAGGTAAGCTTGATAAAATATATTATCATACAAAAATGATCAGCACAGATAAAAGCTCATTGGATATAACTTGTTTTGAAAATATTAAAAGATGTTTTACAAGCTTAAAACCTCATATAGTAATAAATACAGCAGCTTACACATATGTGGATGGATGTGAATCTAATATAGCTTTAGCCTATCAAGTCAATGCTTTAGGAGCTAAAAACTTAGCTATTGCCTGTGAAGCAATAAAAGCAAAGCTCATTCATCTCTCTACAGATTATATATTTGATGGAAAAAGTAAAGTTCCTTATAAGGAATTTGATTTTCCTAATCCTATAAATATTTACGGAAAATCTAAATATTTAGGAGAAGAATACGTTAAACAATTTTGTTCTAGGTATTTTATTATTCGAACAGGATGGCTTTATGGATATCATAAAAAAAATTTTGTAAAAACAATCATAAAAACTGCAAAAGAAAAAAAATATCTTGAAGTTATAGATGATCAAACAGGAAATCCAACAAATGCAGAAGATCTAGCCTATCATATTCTAAAATTAGCACTGACAGATGCATATGGCATATATCACTGTACAGGCAATGGAGAATGTAGTTGGTATGATTTTGCAAAAGAAATCACTAAATATGCAAATATAAACTGCATGATTCATCCAATCCATTCTTGTAATTATAAAAGTATTGCCAAAAGACCAGCTTACTCAGCACTAGATAATATTATTCTAAAATACAGCATCGGAGATAACATGAGAAATTGGAAGGTTGCTCTAAAAGATTTTATTCATCATTTATCTTTATAAAAAGGATTTTAAATATTTTTCATAATCTTTTGTACCTTATACCTATACGAAAGGAATGTTTTTTTATGAAAACTTATTTAGTTACTGGTGGGGCAGGTTTTATTGGTTCCAATTTTATAAAATATATGCTAAAAAAATATAAAGATATTCAAATCATAAATGTAGATAAATTGACTTATGCTGGAAATCTTGAAAATCTAAAGGAAATAGAAAATAATCCTAATTATAAATTTATAAAAACTGATATTTGTGATGAAAAATCAATTAAAAATATTTTCAAAGAAAATAATATCGATTATGTAGTAAACTTTGCCGCCGAAACCCATGTAGATCGAAGTATTCAAAATCCCAATATCTTTATTAAAACAAATATATTAGGAACAATAAATCTCTTAAATTGTGCAAAAGCTTCATGGGAAACACAAAATGGTTTTCTAAATGGAAAAAAATTTTTACAAATCTCTACAGATGAAGTATATGGCTCATTAAAAAGTACTGGATCTTTTACAGAAGCTTCACCCTTAGATCCACATAGTCCTTATGCTTCAAGTAAAGCATCCGCAGACCTAATGGTTAAATCATATTATGATACCTATAAAATGCCTATCAATATTACTAGATGCTCAAATAATTACGGTCCCTATCAATTTCCAGAAAAACTAATCCCGCTTATGATTCATAATTGCTTAAGCAAAAAAAGCTTACCTATTTATGGTGATGGATTAAACGTTAGGGACTGGATTTATGTAAAAGATCATTGTACAGCTATAGAGCTAGTGATTGAAAAAGGAAAATTCGGTCATGTCTATAATATTGGTGGGCATAATGAAAGAACTAATATACATGTAGTAAAAACAATCATTGAATATATCCACAAAAATATTGATCCATCCGTAACAGAAAATCTTATAAAATACATTGCAGACAGAAAAGGTCATGATAGAAGGTATGCAATAGATCCTACAAAAATTCAAAATGAATTAGGTTGGAAGGCTCAAACAAATTTTGAGATAGGCATTCATCAAACTATTAGATGGTATTTAGAAAATAAAGCTTGGCTTGAACATGTTACTACTGGAGCATATCATGATTATTATGAAAAAATATATAATATCAGGAGGTAAAAATGAATAAGTTTCAATTTATTCACACACCTATAGCAGGATTATACCTTATAGAGCAAAAGATATTTAATGACAAACGAGGATACTTTATGGAAACTTACAATTATAAAGCTTTTAAAAAAGCAGGACTCGATATGGTATTTGTTCAAGACAATCAATCAAAATCGAAAAAAGGTGTTCTCAGAGGACTTCATTTTCAAAAAAAACACCCTCAGGGAAAATTAGTAAGAGTCATAAAGGGAGAAATTTTTGATGTAGTAGTAGATCTAAGAAAAGATTCTAACACTTATGGAAATTGGTATGGATGTATTTTAAACGATGAAAACAAGAGACAGCTTTATGTCCCAGAGAGCTTTGCTCATGGTTTTTTAGTCCTTTCCTCTGAAGTAGAATTGATATATAAATGTAGTTCCTTTTATCATCCTGAGGATGAATGTGGAATTATTTGGAATGATCCAGACATAAACATTGCCTGGCCTTTAGATGCTGTTGATACAGTTATATTATCTGATAAAGATCAGCATTGGTCAAGCTTCAAAGCATACAATAGAAGGAATGACTATCTATGAAAACAAGTATTATACTGTTAACTTTTAATCAATTGCATTATACTAAGCTTTGTATAGATAGTATTAGGAAATATACAGATAAAAATACCTATGAAATAATTGTAGTAGATAATCATTCTACAGATGGAACAGTCCAATGGTTAAAGGCTCAAAAAGACATAAAATGCATCTTTAATGAAGAAAATTTAGGATTTCCTAAAGGCTGTAATCAAGGAATAAAAATAGCAAAAGGCAATAGCATACTCCTTTTAAATAATGATGTAGTCGTAACACCAAATTGGCTTGCAAATTTAAATGCATGTTTATATAGTGCTGACGATATAGGTGCTGTAGGTGCTGTTACAAATAATTGTTCTTATTATCAAAGCATATCTGTTAACTATAAAAATATAGAAGAAATGATCGCCTTTTCACAAAAAAATAACATTTCTAGCAGTACAAAATGGGAAAAACGATTAAAATTGATAGGATTTTGTATGCTTATTAAAAGAGAAGTGATTCAAAAAATAGGTCTATTAGATGAAAGATTCTCACCGGGAAATTTTGAAGATGATGATTACTCCTTTAGAATCATAAAAGCAGGATATAAATTGATGCTTTGCAAGGATGTATTTATCCATCATTTTGGTCATGCTTCTTTTAATAAAAATAGTAATGAATTTAGTAATATCCTTACTATTAATAGAAATTTTTTCAAAGAAAAGTGGGGCTTTGATCCGTGGAAGGATTTACAGATTCAAAATGCTTTAATTCATTTGATTGATCATTTTCATTTTGAAAAAATCAATGTATTAGAAATAAATTGTGGCTGCGGTGCTACTTTGCTTTATATTAAAAATATTTATAAAAACGCTAATTTATATGGAATAGAGCAAAATCAAGAAGCTTTAAAAATTGCTTGTACTTTTGCTGATGTTCAATGTATAGATATAGAAAATGAAAAGCTCCCATATAAAGAAAAGTATTTTGATTATATTATATTTGGAAATGTACTCGAATATTTGTATAATCCGTTAAAGGTATTAAAATGTATAAAAAAATATATGAAAAATAGCGGAAAAATTTTATCAAGCATTCCTAATATCATACATTATATCAATATTAGAAATTTAGTAAAAGGAAATTTGATATATGATGAACAAGCACCTATTCGATTTTTTACATTAAATACAATCAATAATATTTTCATGGATGCAGATTATAAAATCGAAACAATAACTGGAAGATCTACAACCCCCAGCGAGGACGATAAAAAATTTATTGATTCATTAAATCATATGGTAGAAAAAAATATGACAAAGCAATATAAATTTCAAGAATATTTTATAAAAGCAAGGAATAATACAGATGAAAATACAGAATTTAAATTCTTATTGAGAAGAATTGAAAATAATATATCTATTGAAAAAAATACGAAATTTTTAGTAGAAATGATTTATAATTCTAAATTGAATTTAAATACGCTTATGAATATCATCGACATGAATATCATAAAAAAAGATAAAGTACTCAATCAATTAGCATATAAATTATGTGAAAAAAATATGTATGAGTATGCAAAAGTCTTATTATCTAGAGCATATGAAATAAATCCTCAAAATATCAAAACACAAAAACTTTTAAAAAGCATAGAAGGTGAACAGATATGTTAGACCCTAAAAAAATATGTTTTATCACCTGTGTAAATGATGAAAAAATGTATGAAGAAGCATTATTATATATTAAAAATCTTCAAATCCCAGAAAATTATACAATAGAAACTTTATGTATAAAAAATGCTAAAAGCATAACAAAAGGCTATAATCAAGGGATGAAATTTTCAAACGCTAAATATAAAGTTTATATACATCAAGATGTATTTATTATAAATAAAAAATTTATAAGTGATTTTATAAATATTTTTGAGCAAGACAAAAATATAGGAATGCTTGGCGTAGCAGGTTCAAAAACTATACCATCAAGTGGAATATGGTGGGAAGCTCAACAGACATACGGAAAAGTTTATGATAGCCACACAGGAAGATTAGAACTTTTACAATTTAACACAGTAGCAAATAAATATGAAAGTGTAAAAGCTATTGATGGTCTGATTATGATTACTCAATATGATATTCCCTGGCGTGAAGACTTATTAGATGGATGGCATTTTTATGATGCTTCCCAAAGTATTGAATTTATAAAAGCTGGTTATAAAGTAGCAATTCCAAAGCAATCAAAGCCGTGGTGTATCCATGATTGTGGAATTGTCAATGTTAATAACGGATACGAGAAATATAGAAAAATATTTTTAGATGAATATGCTAAAGAATTATTTCCTTCTTATAAAAATAAAAAATCTAAATATAATGAATTTTATAATCTAGGACGTAAACTAATAGAAAAATCTAGCAGTATCATGAATGACTTCATATCTCATGCCAAAATATCCGCTTTATCAAAAGACTTTGAGAATGCAATGCTATGGGCTATGCATGCAGGAAAATTCGCAACTTTTCATCACTGTGGTATATTCGCTTCAAAGGAATTAGAAAATATTTTAATTGAATGTGCTAAAAATATAACACCAACTAAAATAAATATCGATTTTAAAATTCCTGAAAAAAAATCTTCAAAAAAGAAAATTTTACATGTCTTTAGCGAAGCCTACAACATTGGTGGGCATACTCGATTTATCAAACGATGGATTCAGGCTGATTCTAAAGAAAATGAACATGCAGTCATTATAACGCTCAATCATAAAACTACACCTAACTGGTTAATCGATTCAGTAAAAATTTCAGACGGCTTTTATTGTTGTCTTGATCAATTTTCTTCTAGTTTATTTGAAAAAGCAAATTTGTTACGACATATTGCTTACAATTGGGCTGATATTGTCATATTAAATACACATCCCTTCGATCCTATACCAACAGCTGCTTTTGGTATAGCTGGGGGTCCTCCTGTTATATTTTTAAACCATGCTGATCATACTTTTTCATTAGGACTTGGTGCAGTTGATCTGGTAGCAGATATTCGCCCTGCTGGGCAAATAATTACTTTGGGTAAAAAAGGGATAATGAAATCTCTTTTACTTCCAATCCCTATTGAAAAAAATATACTTCCATTGTCAAAAGCTGAAGCTAGAAAAAAATTGAATATTCCTAAAGATGCAATAGTCCTTCTTAGTATAGCCTCTGAATATAAGTATACCCCTTGTTTAGGATATGACTTTTTAGAAATTGTCAAGGATATTGTTACCCATAATGAAAATGTCATGCTCCTTGTTGTAGGCCCTAAAGATCATGGAAGATGGCACCAAGCTAAACTAGATACCAATAAAGCTATATTATCCTTTGGCATACAATCTGATCTAAATTTATTTTATGCTTGTGCAGATATATATTTGGATTCCTTTAGCATCGGTTCTCTAACCTCTACACTAGAAGCAGGCTTTTATGGATTGCCTATTGTTGGTTTTAAAAACCCTCATCGTCCCATATTAACAAACTACGACATATCCCTTGACAAAGCGGATACCCATGTCAAAAATATAGAATTATACAAGAAAAAAATTCAAAATCTTATTGATAATAAAGCATTACGCAAAAAAAGAGGAGATTTTATATCAAAAATAATTTATAATGATCACTACGCTCATTGGCATAAATACCTAAATACATTATATTCAGCTTTACCAAACAGCCATGAAGTTTTTGGTCTAAAGGATGAATTATTTCAATTAGATGAATTAGACTTTTTTTGGGCATATTTTCAAAATATAATTTATAAATAAATATAGCAAGGTAGAATCATTTATATAAACGATTCTACCTTATAATCATTAATTACCTTAAAGTTGCACCTAATTTTTCTTCTAACTCTTTTACAATTTTTTCATGCACCTTTGTTACTTCTTCATCTGTAAGCGTTCTATCCTTAGCTCTATAAGTTAAGGAATAAGCTACACTCTTATAGCCTTCTTCAATCTGCTTTCCTTTATACACATCAAATAATTTTATGCTTTCTAATATTTTTCCACCATTTTCTTTTACAATAGCTTCTATTTGTTTTACATAGATATCATCTTTTACAACTATAGCCATATCCCTTGTAACAGCAGGATACTTCGGAAGCTCTTGATATAATCTATCTAAGCTTGCAATTTGATAAATAATATTAAAATCTATTTCTGATACATATACTCTTATATCCATATCGTAATTTTCCATTACATCTGGATGGATTTCACCCATAACCCCTAATATATGATTGCCATAAATAATATTTGCACATCTTCCTGGATGGAATGTTTTATGATTTTTCTCTGGAATATATTCAAAATCTTTTATTCCAAGTCTTTCAAATAGTCTTTCTATAACACCTTTTAGACTATAAAAATCTACTTCTTTCCCATACATACCTAATGTTAATACTTTTTTCTCTATTGGTAGTGTTTCAACAGGAATACTCTTTGGAATAAAGGTATTTCCTAATTCAAACGCCTGAGCTTTTTCTACATTGCGGTTGTAGTTACGAGATAGCACCTCTAGCATATTCCCCATTAAAGTAGTTCTCATAACACTAGTTTCTTCTCCAAGAGGATTGATTAATTTTACAACTCTTCTCATGAAGCTTTCCTCTGGGATACATAATAAATCAAACGTTTTAGGACTTATAAATGAATAAGTTTGAATCTCATTTAATCCTACTGCATTTAAAGTATTTTTAGCTAATGCTTCAATTATTTGACCATTTGTCTTAGCTCCTTGTGTATTCCCTTTTGGAAGAGTCATGCCCAAATTATTAAAACCATAAATTCTTGCTATTTCTTCTACAAAATCTATTTCCTGGGTAATATCCAATCTAAAGCTTGGTACTGTAACTGAAAATTTTTCTTGCTTTGTCTCGACTTTCATTCCTAATCTTTCTAATATATCAATCATTTCTTCATTAGATAAATCTGTACCTAATAAATCATTCATTCTCTTTGGTCTAATCTCTATTACTTTTTCTTCTAATCTATTTGGATAAATATCAATAACGCCTTTTACTACTTTACCAATCTTTAATTCTTCCACTAATTCACATACTCTATTTGCAGCAATAATTGCAGTATTTGGATCGATCCCTTTTTCAAATCTTGCAGATGCCTCTGTTCTCAATCCTAATTTTTTAGAAATACTTCTTACAGCATTAGCACTAAAATTTGCAGATTCAAGAAGAATTGTTTTAGTATTATCAGTTACTTCTGAATTAAGTCCTCCCATAATCCCTGCTAATGCTACAGATTTTTCACTATCTGCAATCATCAAAATACTGTTATCTAATTTTCTTTCTGCTCCATCTAAGGTTACAAAGCTTTCTCCTTCTTTTGCTCTTTTTACTATTATTTTTTTTCCAGCTAAAGTATCTAAATCAAAAGCATGAAGAGGCTGACCTAATTCTAGCATAACATAATTTGTGATATCTACTATATTATTGATTGGTCTTATCCCTGCTTTCATCAATCTATTTTGCATCCACTGTGGTGATGGCTTTATTTTTACATCCTTGATCACTCTTGCTACATATCGGTTGCAAAGCTCACTATCTAACACCTCAACAGACGCATAATTTTCTATATTATCTACTTCTTCCTTTATATTGATTTTTAGCTCTTTTAAAGGAACATTAAAAGTTGCTGACGCTTCTCTTGCCATTCCCAACATGCTCAGACAATCTGGTCGATTTGGTGTGATCTCAAATTCTATAATATGATCATCAAATCCTAATACATCTTTTATATCCATTCCTAATGGGTAATCTTCATCTAATATATAAATGCCATCCTTTGCTTGATGCATTGGTAATGCTTTATCTTCAATGCCTAATTCTTCTCCTGAACACATCATGCCATTAGATATCACACCTCGAAGCTTCCCTCTTTTTATTTTCGTACCATCTGGAAGTCTTCCTCCATTTAATATAACTGGAATATATTGACCTTCCTCTACATTAGTTGCTCCCGTAACAATTTGAATAACTTCATCTCCCACATCTACCTGTGTTACTACTAATTTTTCAGCATTTGGATGTTTTTTGATTTCTAAAATTTTTCCTACAACGATTTTGTTTATTCTTTCTCCTAAATATTCCACTGTTTCCACATTAGAACCAGACATAACAAGTCCATCTCTTAAGTCTTTAATATCTATATTTTCAATATCTACATATTGCTTTAACCATTCTACTGGTACAAACATATCTCTTCCTCCTATCTTTTCTTTAGAACTGCTCTATGAAACGCATATCATTTTCAAAAAATAATCTTATGTCTTCAATCCCATATTTTAGCATTGTGATTCGATCAAGTCCCATTCCAAATGCAAATCCACTATACTCTTCTGGATCAATGCCGCATTCCTTTAAGACATTTGGATGAACCATACCACAACCTAAAATTTCTATCCATCCACTTCCTTTACATACGCGACATCCTTTTCCATTACATTTAAAACAAGTAACATCTACTTCTGCACTTGGTTCTGTAAATGGGAAGTGGTGAGGTCTAAATTTTGTCTTTGTCCCAATTCCAAACAACTGCTTTGCAAACAAATCTAGTGTTCCTTTTAAATCTGCCATAGTAATTCCCTTATCTACTACCAAGCCTTCTATTTGATGAAACATTGGCGAATGGGTAGCATCTAATTCATCAGATCTGAAGCATCTTCCTGGAGAAATAATCTTAATAGGAGGCCTAGCTTTTTTCATTGTTCTTATTTGTACTGTTGATGTTTGTGTTCTAAGTAAAATATCATCTGTAATATAAAAGGTATCTGTCAGGTCTCTAGATGGATGGTTCTTTGGTGCATTTAGTGCATCAAAATTATGGTACACTGTATCTATCTCAGGTCCTTCTGCAATTTTAAATCCCATACCAATAAATATATCTTTTATCTCATCTAAAACCATTGTAAGAGGATGTTTGTGCCCTAAGTTTTTTGCTTTACCCGGCATTGTTACATCAATAGTTTCATTCATTAGTCTTAAATTTTTCTCTTTTTGTTTTATTTCATTTTTAGCTTCATCAAGAGCCCCTTCAATAGCAGCTCTAATTTCATTAGCAATCTTGCCAACTACAGGTCTTTCTTCATGAGATAAATCCTTCATTCCTCTTAATAATACTGTAAGTTCTCCTTTTTTTCCTAAATATTTTATTCTAATTTGTTCTAATTCCTGCATTGACTGTGCCTCTTTTATAGCACCTTCTGCAACACTTTGTATATTTTTTAGTTGCTCTTTCATTTATATCCTCCTTCTAATTATCTTAATTTATAAAAATTATTCCCAAATAAAAAAACCTTCAATCCACAAGGGACGAAGATTTTCCGCGGTACCACCCTAATAGTTAAATTACTTTAACCACTCATTTGACTTAACGGCGTCGACCGATAGAACCTACTATTTTTTCAGCCCTATAGTTCAAGAGGGAACTTCAGTTAGGTTGTTATTTAGAAACGCTCTCAGCCTGTGGCATTTCCTCTCTGTAAAGCAATCCATAACCTACTTTTCTCTATCATTACCAATATCCATATTAATAATCTGCAACTAATTCCCTGTAACCCAAATAGGCATTAATGTTTCCCGTTAACATAAAAATCTTCCAAAACCATTCAGCAGTACTAACCATAATGCCCACACCCCTTTTATAGCCACTTTTTCTTCATTATAGCACAGCAAAAAGAGGTTTACAAGAAAAGAAATGTCCTATTTATGTCATTTTTGAAATTTTCTGATTCCTTTTTTGCCTTACAGCTTCATACATTATAATAGATGCTGCAATAGAAGCATTCAAAGATTCAGCCTTCCCAAGCATTGGTATTTTAACTAATTCATCTGAATTTTCTAGCACTTCTTCCAGTACACCATTAGCTTCATTTCCTATTATCAATGCTGTTCTTTCATTATAATCAACTTCATCATAATATTTATCTGTTTTTAAACTTGTACTAACAATTTTAATATTTTTTAATTTTAAATGCTTGATAACTTTTATTGTTTCTTCTCCATGAATAATAGGAAAATGAAATATAGAACCCATTGTTGCTCTTATTGTTTTTAGATTATATAAGTCGACACATCCCTTTGTCAATATAACACCAGCAAAGCCCGCAGCATCTGCTGTTCTTATAATTGTTCCCAAATTTCCTGGATCTTGTATGCGGTCAAGCACTACAAATAAATTATTTGAAGCACATAATACCTCATCTAAATCATATTGCTTTATTGAAAGGATCGCCATAATACCTTGTGGACTTTTAGTATCGGAAAGCTCAGTATAAATTTTTTTTGGAATTTCATATATTTTAATATTCCTTTTTATCAAAATATTAAATAATTCTTGTCCTCCAGATACATTATATAATGATTCTGAAAATAATATATACTTAATTTCTTGATTATTTTCTAAGGCATCTTTTATAATCCTTATACCTTCAACTATGTATTCACTATATTTTTGTCTATATTTCCTTTTTTTTAATTCTTTTACATGTTTAATAGCTCCATTGTCACTAGAATAAATCTTTAAGATCAACAATTTCACCTCTTATTTTATACCTTCTTTTCTATCTTTTGTAAATCATCATTATGCCCAATAACTACTAATACATCGTCTTTCTTAACAATATCCGTTGCCCTCGGAGATATATTAATTTCTACACCATGCTTAATAGCCATCACATTGATACCATATTTTGCTCTCATATTTAAATCTCTTAAATTTTGTCCTTCCCATTCTTTAAGAGCAGATATCTCTACAATACTATAATCAGGAGCAAGTTCTATAATATCTAAGAAATTAGAAGATACAAGATTATGTGCAACTCTAACACCCATATCTCTTTCAGGGAACACAATCCTATCTGCTCCTATTTTATAAAGTACCTTTGCATGCTGCTCATTTTGTGCCTTAGCTACTACATGCTTTACTCCCAGCTCTTTTACAATTAGGGTAGCCATAATAGAAGCTTGTATATTAGAGCCTATCGTTATCACTGCAACATCAAAGTTGCTCATTCCAAGAGATTTAATAGATGCCTCCTCTGTTGCATCTGCTTGTACTGCATGGGTAACAGAATCAGCTATTCCTTGTATGACATCTTCATTAGCATCAATTGCTAATACATCAAACCCTAATCCATAAAGGGTTTTAGCTACACTTGAACCAAACCTTCCACAGCCTATTACTACAAATTGTTTCATCGTAACACCCCTATCCTACAATTACTCTTTCCTCAGGATATTTAATCAATCCCTTATTTTTTTGCTGTTTTTTTGCTAAAGCTAGTGCAATAGTCATAGGTCCTACTCTACCTGCAAACATAGTAAGAGAAATAACAATTTTTCCTATAATACTAAGACTTGGTGTCATCCCCAAAGATAATCCTACTGTTCCAAAAGCAGAAGTAACTTCAAAGAAAATCTCCATAAAACTATGTCCTGCTTCTGTTATTGATAAAATCATAGTTACAATTATAACAAGAACCATAGCTATACCTATTACTGCCAAAGATCTATTAATAATCTCTCTAGGTATTCTTCTATTAAAAACTTCTGTGTCCTCTTTCCCTTTTATAATATTTATAATTGTAAAAATAATTACTCCAGCTGTTGTAGTTTTTACTCCTCCAGCAGTAGATCCAGAAGAACCTCCTATAAACATAAAAACCATTGTCATAAATATTGTAGCAGTTGTCAGCTTATCTGTTGGTAGTGTATTGAATCCTGCTGTTCTAGGTGTAACAGAGTGAAAAAACGCTCCTAATATTTTTCCTTTAAGAGTTAATTTCCCTAAGGTTTCAGGATTATTATACTCTAATATAAAAACAGCTATAAATCCTACCAATAGCAAAATTCCTGTAATATAAAGTACCAGCTTAGTATGTAAACTAAACTTTGAAAACTTTCTTTTTTGCAGTACTTCAACGATTACTGTAAAACCTAATCCACCTGTGATAATCAAAAAAGAAATAACCATGTTTATTAAAAAATCATCTGCAAAAGGTGTTAAGCTTCTAAAATTTCCTATTAAATCAAAACCAGCGTTGCAAAATGCAGAAATTGCATGAAATATACTTAGTCCTATACCCTTTGATACACCATATATAGGAATAAATTTAAAGGATAACAGCACTGCACCAATTCCTTCTATTGTAAAGGTTGTAATCAATATATATTTTGTAAGTCGTACAATTCCAGCTATATTAAATTGATTGAGTGCTTCCTGCATGACTAAACGTTCTCGCAAAGTAATTCTTTTACCAAAAATTAATGCAAAAAAAGTAGCCATACTCATAAATCCTAATCCACCTATCTGAATAAGCAGAATAATAACAGTCTGCCCAAATACAGTCCAGTGGGTAGCTGTATCTACAACAACTAATCCTGTTACACAGACCGCAGAAGTTGCTGTGAAAATTGCATTAATAAATCCCACACTATGCCCAGACTTTGATGCAATAGGAAGACTTAAAAGTATCCCTCCCATTAAAATAACACTAGCAAATCCTAAAACGAGTATCTGTGCAGGGTTTAATTTATACTTGTCAATTCTTTTGTTAATATCTATAACAATCACCCCTGTCCAAATTCTTCCTAACTTTATTATGCATTTATTATAGCACTAACAAGTCTTTTTTAAAAGAAAAGTTCTATTCATTTCCATCTATTATTTTAAACAAATCCTTCAAAGTATATGAATCAACTATGAAAAAAATAGACTCATGAATAGAGTCTATTTTTATGCATTCAATTTTTGTTTTGCAACTTCTACTAATTGTGCAAAACCTTTCTCATCATTAATTGCCATTTCAGCTAACATCTTTCTATTGATTTGAACACCTGCTAGCTTTAATCCATTAATGAATCTACTATATGAAATATTGTTCATTCTTGCTGCTGCGTTAATTCTTGCAATCCAAAGCTTTCTAAAGTCTCTTTTCTTTAATTTTCTTCCTATATATGCAGATCTTAAAGATCTCATTACTGCTGGATTTGCAGCTCTGAAAATCTTACTTTTAGCTCCATAAAATCCTTTTGCAAGCTTTAATATTTTTTTATGTTTCTTTTTAGCATTTACTGCTTTTTTTACTCTTGCCATGTTTTTCTACCTCCTTTACCTTCCTATTTTTATGCGTATGGTAATACTTTTCTGATTCTTCTTTCTTCAGCTTTTGGCATCATAGCAGCTTTTCTTAGATTTCTTTTTCTTTTAGGACTCTTTTTAGTTAAAATATGGCTTTTATAAGCTTTTGCTCTTTTAACTTTTCCACTTTTTGTAACCTTGAATCTTTTTGCTGCTCCTCTATGTGTCTTCATTTTTGGCATGTTTGCTTCCTCCCCTCTATCATCTAAGCATTCTTTGGTGCTAAGAACATAGTCATGTTCCTACCTTCCAAATTTGGCTTTTTCTCTACAGTACCAACCTCTGAAATGAGCTGAGCGAATTTATCCATTACATCATATCCTAACTTAGAATAACCCATTTCTCTACCTTTAAATCTTAAAGTAACTTTTACTTTATCACCCTTTGATAAAAACTTAATAGCATTATTTGCTTTTACGCCTAAATCATGTTGTTCAATATTCAAACTCAATCGAACTTCTTTTACATTAATCACTTTTTGTTTTTTCTTTGCTTCTTTTTCTTTTTTTGATTGTTCAAATTTGTATTTTCCATAATCCATGATTTTACAAACAGGTGGCTTTGCTTGAGGCGCTATTTTTACTAAATCTAATCTTTTTTGCATAGCTATCTCTAGTGCCTTTTTTCCTGAAATAACACCTAATTGCGTACCATCCATGTCAATAAGTCTAACTTCTCGGTCCCTAATCTCTTCATTAATTTCTAATTCTTTAATGATTGGACACCTCCTAAAATTAATGCTCCCTAATGGGATAAAATATATAACAATAAAAAGCGAATGCATATAACATCCGCTTCATCAACCAACAAAATGCTTGCACAACTATGTAGCAAGTACTAAGCTATAAACCTTACGAACCCATGTTGCAAGGTGAGAAGCGGAAACCTTCTACTTGATATTACTTATATAGATTATCACTAAGTATTAACATTGTCAACTATTTTTTTATTTTATCCTACTTTTTTAAATTGTATTCTTTTTTTCCAAGCATGAAGTCCTAAAGATAGACCAATAACACCATAAGCAACAAATGCTCTAAAAAATTCTCCTATTTGTGCATCTCCAAACAAGTTTTTCCCAGCCTTTGGAGAAACTATAAACAAAGTATGAAACAATATAGTTCCCAAAAGTGCTTGCCCAATAGTTGCTCTTGATACAGATGCTCCACCAATAAGGAGGGCAGCTATTGAAAAAGTAGCTATTTGCACATGACTTCCATAGGTATTGAGTGTCCCTATATTTTGAAGGAAAATCAATTGTCCCCAAGCAGCTAATAATGTAGAAATAGTAATTGCAATAATCCTAACCTTATTTACATCAATCCCTGAAACCTTTGCAATATGTTTATTCTGTCCAACCGTTCTAAAATCTTGACCTAATTTTGTTTTTACAATCAATATATTAAAAAGGCAAAGGACTAAAATTACTATACATGTAATGACAGGCAGCTTTATATTCTTAAACATCTTTAGTTGGCTTGGAAGATGGTTGCTATTAAAAGCAAATATACAGCTAATGATAATTATCACTAAACAAATTGTAATAGTTGTTATATATTTAGCTGAGAAAAATTTTTCTTTTTTATAATCTTTATACTTCACTTTATATATTCTAAACAAAGTATATATAATTATCGTAAAAAGAGCTACTACTAAACACACTTTAAAAACAGGTAATTTCAGAAGATTATCCAAAGCATATTTAATCCCAACATTTCTTGATAAATCAATAGTATTTCTTATACCTACGCCACTGCTTAACATCATTACTGGATCTTTCATAGGTATTATAGTACCAATAGAAAATAAGAATATAAATTGATATATCCCATTGGCAAAAAAACCTGCAATCATACTTGCAATCATTTCTTGCCCCTTTGTTTTATTTAATAATTTACCTGTCAAATAACCAAATAGCATTGCTAAAGGCACTGCTAACAAAGCACACAATAAAAACCCTTTGATTCCAGTTACCCCCAAATGTGTTACTGCAATAATAGCAATTTGTCCTGCCATCGCCCCAATAGTTATACCAAAGTTAAGCCCCATTCCTGCTAATACGGGAATAATTAGTGACAATACCAAAAATGAATTTCTTGTAATCCTTGTAAGCAATTCATTTGCAATAAAGAATAATGGTAATTTAGAAAGCTTAATGCCTATAATACATATAATAACAAATAATATTGTTACACTGTGGTTAATAAAAATACTTTTTATATTCAACGATGTATTTTTGTTTTCTAAATTATTGTTAAACGTTTTTGTATTACTCATATGTGCCATATTAATTTCCCCCCCCTACTTTTGTTAATGCATAAAGAATAATACCATTTTGTACAATCATTCTAAGTACTTCAGATAAATTCCCTTCACTTACAATCTCATTTGCAACAGGGAGAGCAACCGTTAAAAGACCTTGAAATAAGAAAGCCCCTAAAATAACATGAGATATTTTTGCACGAGTAGCTGAAGCACCACCAATTAATATAGATGCTACTGCTGGAAACGCCATCATAAGCGGTGCTTGATACAATTGAATAAAACCATAGCTTTGAGCATAAACCAATATACCAACAGCTCCAAGCACTGTAGATAAAACTGTACCAATAATTCTGCATCGGTCAACATTAATTCCTGATGCTACTGCAAATTTAGGATTATCTCCTGCTGCTTTCATTGCAGTTCCCATCTTACTTCTTGAAAATAACCAAACACACAAACAACATCCAAAGAAAAATAACAATAGACCTGTAGGAATATTTATTCCTAATATAGGAAATGCCCCTAAATTATTCAATATTTGTCCAAAGGTTGTATCAAGAGCAATAGTTACCCTAAGCCCATTTCCAATCGGCCAAACCATCTCAGGATGATCAAAGGGGAGTAATATCCACATAATACTCATAAAAGATACCATTGAAAAACCTGTATATGTTGCAACAAGCATTTCAGATCCCTTTATCTTATTAAGAAGAATTCCATAAATCCATCCCACAAGGATTGCAAAGGGTAAAGAAATCAATAGTGCTCCAATAAAGCTTTGAGTTCCTTTTAATCCAAATTCAATACTCATAAGACCTCCTAAAAGGCCACAAACAATGCCTAATGGCAGTGCAAAATTTGGACCAATACCGGATTGTATGGCTGGTACCATCGCTAATACCAATATCCCATACATACCAAACCTTCGTATACTATCAGATATTAAAGTATTAATCGGCAGCTTAAATAATAATGCTAAGATGAAAAGAAATAGAAAAAATGCACTAATAATTATTCTTGGAAGACCTACTTTATTTGAAAATCTTCTAATCGTCTCTGTCATCTATAAAGCCCCCTTTCTATGCATTTTACGATATTCACCCGCCATCATTAAACCAAAATCTCTGTCACTTGCAAACGGACTAATAATCCCTTCAACCTCTCCTTCAGAAATAATAACAATCCTATCACAAATGGCTCTAAGCTCTGCTAGTTCACTAGATGTCATCACAATAGTCATTCCAAGTTCTCTATTTAATTTTACCAACACTTCTAATACTAACTTTTTTGCTCCAATATCTATTCCTCTAGTAGGTTCTGAAACAAACAAAATATCTGGTTCTAATGTTAATGCTCTTGCAATACAAACCTTTTGCTGATTACCACCACTTAATCTTCTAGTAATCTGCATAGGCCCTGTACATCTTATATCTAAATCCTTTATCATTTTTAAAGCATGTTGTCTAATTTTTTTAGTATCTAATTGATCAAAAAAAGCAATTTTCTTTAAAAACTTATTCCTTACTTGCATTGTTGTTATTGCTATATTGTGTTCAATAGAAGCATCTAACAAAAGACCTACACCCCTTCTATCTTCTGAAACAAAAGCTAATCCACTTTTAAGAGCATAACTTGGATTATTAAGCTTTAGTCTTTCTCCTTTTATATATACTTCTCCACTTGACGGATAAAGCCCCATAATCCCATTAGCAATTCCAATTTTTCCTTGACCCGCTAACCCTCCTATTCCTAGTATTTCTCCATTTTTAATTTCTAGATCTATTCCTTTTACTACTTCTCCTGGCATATCTACTTTGAAATTTTTCATCGAAAGAATTATATCTCTATTTTCAATTTTTTTACCATCACCTTCTGATTTAGTAGTAACTTCAATCTTTCTTCCAACCATAAGTTCAGCAAGTTCTTCTACACTTGTTTCTTCTTTCCTCCTTAATGCAACTAACTCTCCGTCTCTTAAAATAGTTATATTGTCTGCTACCTCCATTACTTCATCTAATCTGTGTGTAATAAATAGAATAGCAATCCCTGAAGCTGCTATTTTTTTCATAGCATCCATTAAATTGTCAGCTTCACTTTCTGTCAAAACAGCAGTAGGTTCATCAAAAACTAAAAGTTTTACATTGCTTTTATCAATTTCTCTTGCAATTTCAATAAACTGCATATATCCAACAGGTAATCCTTCTACCTTTGCCCATTCCTCTATATCCATTCCAAGAGTATCTAATGCTTTTCTTGCATCTTCATTCATTTTTTTAAAATCCAAAATTTTCAAACTCTCTCCAAATATTTTACTAAGAGGATTATCCTTCGTTATTTCTCTATTTAGCTTTATATTTTCTGTCAAAGTAAAGCCCGCAAGCAACATAAACTCTTGATGAACCATACCGATTCCAATTTTCATAGCTTCCTTAGGAGATTTTATATTTACTTTTTCCCCATTAATAATAACCTCTCCATTAAAACCACCTGTCGAATGTATAATTGGCATACCAAATAATACATTCATAAGAGTTGATTTTCCTGCACCATTCTCTCCTAATAATGCATGGATTTCCCCATGTTTTACAGAGAGGCTAACCCCTTTTAGAACTTTATTGCCAAAGTATGATTTTTCTATATTTTTCATCTCAAGTACATACTGATCTGTCATATTCTCACCCCTTAAGAATTTCACTATGCTCTCCTATATTTAAGTTATTAACTATCTACTTATAAAATGTAAGGCTGCCAATAGGGCAACCTTATATTTAAATCTATATCTTCTACAAATATCAATTCATTAAAAGTTTAGGAAATCCATCAGTACCATTAAATAGTTATCATAAGTCTTTCCACCCTCTTTTAGTGGTGTTAAATGTACATCTGTTTTTGCATATTCTTTGAACTTTTCATTAATTTTTTCCACATCTAATTTTCCATTTGTTTCTCCATCAATATAAGCTTTTGCATATTCAGCTCCTGCTTCAACAAACATCATAGCACAAGGTACTCGCCAAGTAGAAAATCTTCCTGTACCACCCTTTTCTGCTATTTTTTCTTTGATTTGACTTACTACAAAATCAATATCACCTTTTTTATCTTCAGGAATTTCAATTCCCAATGCAGAAGGGAATCCGTGATATGGAGAAGGACAACAAGGTTGAGGATAAATCGCTCCTTCATCTAAACAAGCTTTAATAAGAGGTACTTGCATAGAACAGTTTGTACTGAAAAATGCTGTATCTTTTCCATATTGTTCAACTTTTCTTGGAACATCTTCTAAGATAAATTGCTGAGCCCCTGATACACCTGCATCACCTGTTGGATCTGGAGCAGTTGCATCTATAAACTCAAGACCAAGCTTCTCACAATTTTCTTTTAATAAATCTCGTCTAGCAGAAAGAAGTGCATAAGACATATGTCTTGGGAATGAATAATGAACAAATTTAGTAGCCCCTTGTTTTTTAGCCTGCTCAGGTAGGGTACTTCCCATAGATAACTCATCCATTGCAAATACAACATCTGCTTTAGATGCAATCATCTTTGGATCCTCTCCTGGAACACCACATATAAACAATATATCATCTCTTATTTCTTTTGCTTTATCAATAGCTGCTGAAGTTCCAGGAACAGCTTGCACAATAATTATAGCCTTAACAGCTGGATCTGAAGCCATACTTTCAACATTTGCGATTGTTGTTTCTTGCTCATCCATAAATTTATCTGGATAAGTCATTAAAATCACATGCTCTTCTCCATATTTTTTAACTACTTCTTGAGCAGCTCTATACTCTTCTTCGTTTTGAGAAACAGTACCTGTCATAATCCCAATTTTCCAATTTTCATCAGATGCTGATACTGGTTCTTCTGATACTGGTTCCTGACCGCAAGCTGCAAGACCTACTAACATCAATAAAACCATTAAAATTGATATGCTTCTTTTTAACATTGAAATTCCTCCCATTTTTTATTTTTTTAGAAAAGAGCAACACAATTCTTTTCTCTTTTCTATAAAATACTTATTTATTTCTATGCAAGCAATGTCCCATTTTATTCTATTTTCTTTTTATTTTGAATTTTCTCATTTTTAACTTGTAAGTAGTTATATTCTATATTTGTTTGAAATTTCCTCTTTATAATATGTAATTTTTTTTATTTTCTGATATTTTATGGTTTAATAAAAATTTATTTATTCTTTTTTCTATTAATATTTTTTCTACTTCATTGGGAAAACTAATGATAAAGAATTTAGAAAGAAGGTGATGAACTATCTCAAACAAGAAAAGCTTTTTGATTATTTTTAGTTCTATTCTATTGATCAGCATCATTATAATAATGATCTTTTTCAATGGAAATAGCCATTATGTGCACATACCTAGTGCATATAGATTTGTTTTAATTTTATTCTGTTTAAGCTTATTGATTGGCTATGTAAGATTAGACAAATCTGCTCAACTCGAACCTGTGCACATAAAAATGGATCGAGATGATAAACAAAACAAAAATATCAACAAACCTTCTATTCGTTTCAATGATGTTGCTGGTCTTGATGAAGTAAAAGAAGAATTATTTGAAATAATTGACTTCATTAAGCATCCCACTAAATATCACAAAATGGGTGCTAAAATTCCTAAAGGAATTTTATTTTATGGCCCTCCTGGAACAGGAAAAACATTACTGGCACAAGCTCTTGCAGGAGAAACAGATTCTAGCTTCTTTCCTGCTAGTGGTTCTGAATTCGTTGAAAAATATGTTGGTGTAGGAGCTAAAAGAGTAAGGTCTCTTTTTGAAAAAGCAAAAAAAACTTCTCCAAGTATAATATTTATTGACGAAATAGATGCAATTGGTGCTAAGAGAACCTCAGAAAGCAACAATGAAAAGGATCAAACCTTAAACCAACTTCTAATAGAAATGGATGGTTTTCATTCAGAACAGACCATTATTGTGATTGGTGCAACCAACCGATTGGATCTTTTAGACGAAGCTCTTTTAAGACCTGGTAGGTTTGATAGACACATATTTATAGGAAATCCTGACCTTCGTGCAAGAGAAGAAATCCTTATGGTGCATACAAAAAATAAACCTATTGACCCAAGTGTAAACATAAAGGAATTAGCCCAAAGAACCCATGGACTGTCAGGTGCCCATCTTTCTAATATCGCCAATGAAGCTGCAATACTCGCTGTAAGAAACAACAAATCAGCCATTGGTATAGACGAATTCAACGAAGCCATTGAAAAGGTTATTGCAGGACTTCAAAGAAAAAATGCTGTTATCCTAGATAAAGAAAAGCGAAAAGTATCCTTCCATGAAGCCGGTCATGCTTTAATGGGAAAAATACTAAACTGCGATTTGGTCTCAAAGGTATCTATTGTCCCTCGTGGTGAAGCTTTAGGATATGTTATGTATGCTCCTGAAGAAGATCGATACTTAACTACAACCAATGAGCTTAAAAATAAAATAAAAGTTTTACTAGGAGGCAGATGTGCAGAACAACTTATTTTTGGAGAAGTTTCAACAGGTGCAAAGGATGATTTAAAAAAAGCAAATACAATTGCCTATCAAATGGTTTGTGAATATGGGATGAGTAATTTAAAAAATCGTGTATTCGAACCAACTCTAATAAGAAATTGTTACCCTTTAATTGATAAAGAAATAAAAAAGATCATAGATGAATGCTATGAAGATGCATTTCAAACATTAGAAAAGCATAGCCATTTATTATCAGCAATAGCTACTGAACTATACAAAAAAGAAACACTTACTGGACAAGAATTAGAAAATATTTTAAAGCTTAATGAACAAAAATACAGCCTATCCATATAATAAAAGAGAGTCATATGACTCTCTTTTATTATAATTTTCTGTTTTTAATTTCATCTTCAACTCTTTTAATAAAGCTTTGAATTTCTTGACTACCAAGTTCTCCTTCATCTCTTGAACGAACAGATATAGTATTTGATGTTTGTTCTTTTTCTCCAATAATAATCATATATGGAACTTTTTCTAATTGAGCTTCGCGAATTTTATATCCAATTTTCTCATTTCTATCATCTATTTCAACACGTATACCCTTTTCCTTCATCATCTCTACAATCTTTTGTGCATAATCCATAAATTTATCAGCAATAGGAAGTACCTTTACTTGTACTGGTGCTAACCATGTTGGAAATTTTCCAGCAAAATGCTCTATTAATATCCCTATAAATCTTTCAATGCTACCAAAAGCAACTCTATGAATCACTACAGGTCTATGTTTTTCTCCATCTTTCCCAATATAAGTTAAATCAAATCTTTGCGGCAATTGGAAATCAAGCTGAATAGTACCGCACTGCCATGTTCTACCAATGCAATCCTCTAGGTGAAAATCTATCTTTGGTCCATAAAATGCACCATCTCCTTCATTTAACTTATATTCTAATCCTAATTCTTCTAATGCAGCCTTTAATGCAGATTCTGCCATTTCCCATTCTTCATCAGAACCCATTGAATCTTCTGGTCTTGTAGATAACTCTACTTTATATTTAAATCCAAATCTAGTGTAAACTTCATCTATTAATTTTGCTACTCCTTTGATTTCATCTTTAATCTGTTCTGGAAGCATAAAAATATGCGCATCATCTTGTGTAAAAGCTCTAACCCTCATTAAACCATGAAGTGCACCAGATAATTCATGTCTATGAACTCTTCCTACTTCACCCATTCTAATAGGAAAATCTCTATAAGAGTGCATATCTGTTTTATATACAAGCATTCCTCCTGGACAATTCATAGGCTTTATTGCATAATCTTCTTCATCAA
Source organism: Crassaminicella indica (assembly GCF_019203185.1). Lineage (NCBI taxonomy): Bacteria > Bacillati > Bacillota > Clostridia > Eubacteriales > Clostridiaceae > Crassaminicella > Crassaminicella indica. The sequence continues at coordinate 134,184 of NZ_CP078093.1, forward strand.
TTTTTACTGTATACATATTTTCCTTATAATGGTACCAATGTCCAGAAGTCTCCCACAACTTTCTATTTAATATAATTGGTGTTTCTACTTCAACATATCCCCATTTTCTATGAACTTCTCTCCAATATTCCATCAAAGTATTTTTAAGCTGTGTTCCCTTTGGTAAGAAAAATGGAAAACCTGGTCCTTCTTCAAGAATTGTAAACAATTTTAATTCTTTTCCTATTTTTCTATGATCTCTTTTCTTTGCTTCTTCCAATCTATGAATATATTCTTCTAATAATTTTTGTTTTGGGAAAGATGTCCCATAAATTCTTTGAAGCATTTCTCTTTTTTCATCTCCACGCCAATACGCACCAGCAACACTTAATAATTTTATTGCTTTTACTGGTTTTGTACTAATTAGATGAGGTCCTGCACAAAGGTCTACAAAGTCTCCTTGCTTATAAAAAGAAATTACTGCATCCTCTGGTAAATCTTCAATCAATTCTACTTTATAATTTTCTTCTCTTTCTTTCATGTATTTTATAGCTTCATCACGAGGTAATTCAAATCTTTCTAATTCTAAATTTTCACTAACTATTTTTTTCATTTCCTTTTCTATTTTTTCTAGATCGCTTTCTGTAAATCTATGGTCTGAATCGAAATCATAATAAAACCCATTTTCAATAGCAGGTCCTATTGCAAGCTTTGTATTAGGAAATAATCTTTTTACTGCCTGTGCTAAAATATGAGAGCTTGTATGTCTAAAAACCTCTTTTCCTTTTTCATCATCAAATTTTAAAATATTTACTTGACTATCTTTCATAATAGAATATGTTAAATCTACAGTTTTACCATCTACCTCTCCTGCTACTGCTTCTTTCGCAAGTCTTCCACTAATTTCTTTTGCAATTTCAATAACTGTTATTCCTTTTTTACATACTTTTTCTGAACCATCTTTTAAAGTTATTTTTATTTGTTCCAATTGTATTACCTCCTTTAATCTTCTTACAAATATAAAAACCTCTCATCCCAAAGTAATTCTTTGGGACGAGAGGAATCTCCCGCGGTTCCACCCAGATTGATTTCATCCACTTTCAGGCATTAAGGCTGCCACACCGATATCCCTTTTACCTTTTGGCTACTCAGGCACAGCTTAAAGGTAGTTTTCCTATAGTCATATCAAAGGATGCTCACAGCCTAGGACATCCTATCTCTTTTGATTGGGTCTATAGTACTCTTCCTTATCATCGCTTTCTATTTTTTATCTTTTCTAACTTTGTTTCATTATAAAAATATTTTTACTATTTGTCAATAAGTTTGTTCAAATTTTCCTTTTTTATACATTATAAGTGAACAACTTCAACATAAAAAAGAAATATATAAAAATAAGTGAATGACTTCGATAACTTTTGTAAAAAAACTTACTGAAATTTCATAAAAAATACGTTAAGAACCTTCATTGTTTGAACGAAGTGAGTTTTGAAGGTTTAGTATTTTTTCATGGAATGAAGTTTTGTTTTTTCAAAAGTTATCTGGAATGAACTATTCTTTATATTTCATTTTGAAGTTGTTTGCCTATAATCATGCAATTTAAAACATAAATATGATAATTCCTTGAATAAAGCCTATTACACATCCAATGATAGCTCCTAAAATTTCTATGTGCTTTAATTCTTTTTTTGCAATGCAAAGTACGATTTCTTCTAATTTTTCTAATTCAAAATCATTGATTTTCTCTTCAATAATTTTAGAAATTTTTACTTTTTCTGTAGCCTTATGAATGAGCTTTTCTGTCAATTCAGTAATCGCTTTATCTGCTTCTTTATCTATCATCTCATCAATATAACTTTCAATCATTCCCTTAAAAGCACTTGGAATAAACCCTGGAAGCTTCTCATCTATAATTTTTTTTATTTTTCTTTTAATATTAAAAATAATCTCACTTTTATTTTCATCTTCAATAAACTTATCAATAATCTCTTCCATAGATATAAGCTCTGTTTCTACTATTTCTCCTACACTTTTAGCAAGCTCTGCTTTTCTTTTTGGTATAAGTCCCTGTATTTTCATATTAAGTACAGGAATATTGATAGGCTTTAAAGGTCTAAAAATAAATTTGATCGCTAACACATTTGTAATCCATCCAATAATTGCACCAACTACCGCTAGAACAAATAATTTCATCCAAAACAATATGTTTCACCTCTACTACATTATCTTTTGTAAAAAATTACTATATTTATAAATTTATTGTTATAATATGACCTTTTTTCGTATTCAGTATAGCATAGTTATTATTGCAATACAATAGCATAACTCTCACATTAAACAAGAGTAGCCCTATGTCTACTCTTGTTTAATATTTTTTACAGACCCACATAAATTACAACCACTACAAATATATACTCTATCTGAAAAAACCTTTTGGATAGTTTCTACAATTTCCTTTCTAGGTCCATTTGCAGAAAAATGAATACCAACTTTTTTAGGTGCTAATGTAATTAATGAGCTAATCAATAAATCATCACAGCTTATATCTTTATCTGCCATCTCCAGTGCTAAATCTTCAAGATATTCATTATTGATCATTCTATTTTTACTATCATAAAGATGATAATTTCCATTTTCGGACATAAGTACATGTACAGTATCTATTTTAGCTTCTTGAATATCTACAAAATATCTTAATAGTCTTATAAATTCATTATATTCCTTTTCCATGATAAAATCTTCCACTGCTCTATCTATATTGTTTTCCAATTCCTCTGTATAGCTTCTTAATCTAAACCGAATAAAGCCTTCCATATGGATTGCATCGTTTTCCATAAAATAATTCATCATTTGCTGCACTATTTTTGCCTTTTTACTTATCGTACAGAGCACGCCCTCTTCATATTGATACATTTCATCTTTTTGTATATTATTAAAATGTTTGAGTATAGCCTTCCTTTCCTGTAATCCAAAATAAAAATACTGGCTAGATAAAATCTTATAAGCTAATCTTTCCTCAATATTATTAATAATTATCTCTGAAAAAATATTTGCCATATAGTATTTAAAGATATATTTAAAATCATCTGCTGTATATTTCTTTGTATTCAATTCTTTTACAGAATAGGTGATATATATTTCTTTTCCGACCTTTTCAATATTTCTATCTATTACAATTCCATCTTTTAAAAAAAAATCAGTTTCACGATTCAATCGATTGCAAATATCCTCCCAACCTGCATTAAGTATCAATGTCAACAAAGTCATTTTTTTCACTCCTTCTTCTACTGTACTAGTAGTATATGTGTAATAAGAAGTGATATTCAAAATACCAGATTACATTTATTTCTTAATATGCCATTTCTAAAATAGGTATAATCGAGCCAATATCCTTGAGCTTATCATTTTCTAAAAAGACTGGTTCCACACTATAATTCGCTAAAAATTCTAAAATTCTATCATAATCAGGATGGTGTGATAAAAACCCTGAAAATGCTATTTTATTTTTAGCAATAAGTCCTGAAGCACCTCCAATAAACCCATAATCAAGTCCAGTAAGATCTATATATCCAGGAGATATTACCAAAGTATCTATTCCATATTTTTCGATAGTTTTTGCAATTCCTCTGTCCGACGTAATAATGGCTCTTTCATTCACAATACAGATTGAACATTTTGAATATCCTTGTTTTACATGAATCAACTCTACACCACTTTTTTCAAGTAATTTTAAGGTAACTTTATCTGTATATTTTAAATTATGTATAGCAAAATTAGAAACTCTCCCTATATTATATGCAATATTATCTGGATAGTTCCTCCTTAAAACTGTTTCTCCTTTGATTACATTCAATCCATATTTTTTAAGAGGTTTTTCTAAATCGTCATAAACATTTGGAGCTACAACCACGTCTTTTCCATTTATAGGATGTAATAGGATATCTGGATGATAAGAGATTGCACTATATAGCTCTTTACAATAAGGTGTTTTTATCATATTTATATCCATATATTTTAAGTTGTTTATAAAATTATCCGATACTCGACCATCTACAATTACTGCTTTTACTTTATTTTTAGGTAAAAACGGTATATTTAATAATTTACATTTCATTTTTATCACCTTTTTTATTATTAGTAATTATCTGTATAATATCATTTTAATACTATTTATATTTTAACAAAAAAATAATAAATTCATCTCCCATCTAAAGGATGAGAGATGAATTTATTATATTATTACTTTTAAATCCTTATCAACCTTATTAAGAACCTCGCAACCATCTTTTGTCACTAGCACAAGATCTTCTATTCTCACTCCAACATCTCCAGGAAGATATATACCTGGCTCTATTGAGAATATCATTCCAGGCTTTACTATATCAGTATTTATTGAAGATACATCGCCAAAGTCATGAACCTCTATTCCTATAGAGTGACCTGTTCTATGAGTAAAGTATTTGCCATAACCCTTTGACTCTATAAAATCTCTTGCAGCAAAATCTATATCACAAAATCTTACTCCTGGCTTAACAGTTTCTATTGCCCTTTTGTTAGCCTCAAGTACTATTTTGTAAATCTCTTTTGACTTTTCTTTAACACTCCTAAAAAATACAGTTCTAGTCATATCTGAGCAGTACGAATCCTTTACACATCCTATATCAAGTATTATACTATCTCCTTCTTTTGGAGTCGCATCTCCTGATGAGTGATGTGGATTTGCTGCATTTTTCCCATATCCTATAATAGGCTCAAACGAAAAGCCATGTGCCCCAAGTTCTTCATATATTGAAAGAAGTAGTTCACCTAGCTTTTTCTCACTATGAGCATCTACTACTAAATCTAGCAGCTTTTCCATAGCCATATCATTAAGCCTTGAAGCATTTTTCATAAGCTCTATTTCTTCTTTATCCTTTATCATCCTTGCCTTATCAACAACAAATGATCCATTAACATACGAGCTTGCTACGTCTTTTTTCATAAGCTCTATCAAAAATCTAGCAGGCCAGTTTTTGTCTATTCCAATAGGCTTATTCCTAGATATGCTTTCAGAAAGTATCTTTACACAATCATCAGTATCACTAAACCATATCTTTTCAACTCCTAAATCCTCACTTACAGGAAAAAGCTCGTTTATAAAAAGCTTATACTTTCCTTCAATACTTATATAAAGAGCTAGCATCCTTTCTCCTGGATGAATCCACTTCCCTGTTAGATAAAATATTGAAGCTGGATCTGAAATTATAAGCTGAGGTATGTTTGATTTCCTCATTGAATCAAGTATCTTTTCTAATCTATTAATTTTCAAATTTATTCCCTCCTTAATTTTTTATTTTTAATTTTATTTTGAGCCAAATTTTTTATGTAAACATCGAAATATTCAGTGTTCACAGAATTTTGTCATTATGTTATCATAAATGTAGAGCAATATTAAAAATAATCAAATACATTTTGATAGAGGTGAACATATGCAAATGCTTAATGAAATAGCAGAAAAAATAAAGACACTAAGAAAAAATGCAAATTTTACACTAAAGGATTTGAGCGAAAAAACAGGGCTCTCAGTCAGTTTTCTTTCTCAAGTAGAAAATGTATCTTCTTCCCTTGCAATAACCTCTCTTAAAAAAATAGCCGATGCCTTTGGAGTTCCAATGACATATTTCTTCAAGGGCATGGAAATTCATAACTTCCATGTCAAAGTTCAAGAGCAGGAGCCTTTTAAAATAGAAGGTTCAAACTCTGAATTTATAAGACTAAGCGGAGACTTTGCAGACAGAATGCTTGAAGCTATGATAGTCATAATACAGGGTGGTCAAGACCACGGACACACCTACAGCCATCCTGGAGAAGAGTTCGTATACATAATAGAGGGAGCCCTCATAGTAAAAATAGATAACAATGAATATCTAGTAAAAAAAGGAGATTCAATACACTATCCATCTACAATAACTCACCAATGGACAAATCCTCTTGATACACCAGTAAAGGTTCTCTCAGTACTAACCCCTTCAATATTTTGATTTTAAAAACGGCAAAGCGAATATTTTATTCGTAAGTCGTTTTTTATTTACAAAAGTGAAGAAAAAAGATGTCTCCCTAAAAAAGTAGCCATCTTCTTTCTTTTAAAAAAACTACTTAAAGCTTTGGCTTTTACTTTTTTAATATGCATTAATCTTTTCTTCAGGATCTTCATCTTCAAGTAGCTTTACAAGCTTTTTATCAGATAAGAAAAGTATCGTTGCACATATAAACAGAATTATTGGTATGACAACATATGACTGCATAATAGTATATTTTGAAGCAATAGCATATAAATAGCCATATGATTTACCTGCTATAAACGTAGCAAAAATCCAAACGCCCATCAATATAGAGAAAATCTTATTAGGTGCATATTTAGTTACAAATGAGTTACCAAGTGGTGAAAACAGCATTTCTCCTATACTTAATAACACACCAAATACAATAAGCCAAATTATACTTGCCTTTGATGTAGCATCTGCACCTACACCTCTTGTAATTTCTGCAAATACAAGCATTAAAAAAGCCATACCCAACAAAGCAAGACCCATGCTTAATTTTTTAAACAAGCTCAAATCTCCTTGAGGACGTTTTGATAATTTAAACCAAAGTGCACCCAATATCGGTCCCATAGAAATACATACAAATGAATTTAATGAATCAAACCATGAAAGCGGTACTTTAAATCCATTTACATTCATATCTACGAATTGACCACCATAATCATAAGCAGCAAGATAAGTCAAATACCAAAATACCCAAAATACTACTGAGAACATTGATATAAGTACAATAGCAAAAACTTTTCTTTTTTCTGTTTTTGTTAATGGTTTAACTTCTGTTTCAATCTTCTTTTCAGTATACTTACCAGCTTTAAACGGCTTTTTCCCTGCTTCTTTAAGAAATCTCATTCCAAATAAAAACCATATAGCATCAATAGCACAAATAATACTACATAGCTTAAAGGCAGCTCTAAAGCCCTGAACTTGCCCATGTGCAAAGGTAGTTGCTACAAGAATACCAACTGATGTAGTCCCAATAAAAGCTCCAATATTTACAAATGAATACTGAACTGAAAATGCTGAATCTAGCTGTTTACTATCAGCAAACAAAGATCCACTAATTGCAGAATTATTACCTTTAAAAAGACCTGTACCAATTGCTACAAGAGCAACCATTATATTCATAGCTGTAGCATCTGTTGCTATTCCACCAAAAAAATATCCAACAGCCATCAAAGCTAATCCAACTGGGATACAGTATCTAGCTCCTATATATCTATCAGTAAGATATCCACCAATAAGAGGAGCAAGATATGTAAATGCAACAAGGTTTGATTGAATCAATGCAGCTTCAACCTTTGTAAGGCCTAACCCACCTACTATCACAGCAGCAGGAACAAAAGCAAAAATTAAATACTTAGCAGAATAATACGCCATTCTTTCTAGCATAAATGCTATACAGCAAACGTAAAAACCAAAAGGTCTTTTATTTTTTACTGCAACTTCGCTCATAATTTCGCCTCCTGATCTGATATTTTCTCAACTAAATAAAAATGCTAAAGCTATATTTTAGTTAACCTCCTTTCTTATTGTATTTTTTACAGTATAAGTATAATTATGTCTTTAAATACAAAAAATGTTAATCTCTACTATAATTATATTTTAAAAAATCAAACTTTTCAATATTTATTGTAATTATATTTAAAAAATTTCAATCATTTCAAAAATTTTAAAATGCATAACTACTGTTTTCTTTTCCTTAAACTTTTAACAATGTTGGTACATAAATAAAACCACAGGGAATAACCCTGTGGTCGTTTTTTAATCTTAGTATAAATTTTTATATATATTTAGTATCTCTTCTCTTGATAATGGCACATAATTATTTGCAAGAAGTCTTTGTTGCTTTTCAAGTACACTATCTGTAAAGCTTTCAATTTCTTCTTGCTTCATACCATATTCTCTTAAAGGTTTTTTACTTAAAAGCTTATCAAGTACCTTTTCAATAGCATCATATACTTGTGTCTCCTCTACATTTAGTAAATCAGCTAAGAAAGTATTTAATGCTTTAATTTTTCCTTCTGGATTTAATCTATTATAAGTTTTAAATACTTCTGTAAAGAACTGATAATTTGCCTCTCCATGTGGCACATGATATGTACCTCCTAATGGATAAGATAAAGCATGTACTGCTCCAACTCCTGTATTTCCAAATGCAATTCCTGCATAGTTACTTGCAACTGCAAAATCTTCTAATAATTCTTGTCTATAATCTTCACCTTTTTCAATAATTTCTATATATCCTTTTAAAATCATTTCAATTGCTTTTACACTGATCATTTGTGTAAAATCGTTAGAATTTGGTGATACATAAGATTCTATGGCATGAATTAATGCATCTATAGAACTAAATACAAAGAATTTGTATGGAAGCCCCTTTATAAGCTCTGGAATAAGCACTGCATAATCAGCATATAATTCATCAATTGCAAGTCCCATTTTAGTATGCTTTGATTTAATTTCTGCTATAGAAATATTTGTTACTTCGCTTCCTGTTCCACAAGTTGTTGGTACAATAATAAGTTCCTTATCTTTTATAAAATCAATTTTCTTTTCAAACATATCTAATGCATTTTTACCATCTTTAAATATTAATAATTTTGCAATATCGATTACACTTCCTCCACCTATTGCAATAATCCTTTTGTATGGCTTATCTATTACCTCTGCTAAAATTTTATCAATCATTTCATCAGATGGCTCACCTACACCATACTTTTCTTGCATAATAAAATCTGCTTTCAAGTCTAATTCCTTCATAAAAGGATCATAAAGGAATTGATGCGTAAGTACTAAATCATTTTCTCCAATTTTAAATTCTTCTGCAAAGCTTTTAAAATCATCAAATTTATGGATTTGTGTTGGTAATTTAAAAAATTTCATAATAATCCCCTTTCCATTCTTTATTCAAATTTACAATTAAATCTTTTTTCCCACTCTTCAATCAGCATTGGTCTAAAATCTGGATGCGCAATATTGATAAGAGCTCTTCCTCTTTCTTTTAAGCTTTTGCCTCTCAACTCCGCAATACCATATTCTGTAACTACATAATGAACATCATTACGTGTAGTTGTAACAGCTGACCCTTCATCAATAAATGGTACAATACGAGATACCTTTCCTTTTGATGCTGTTGATGGAATAGCAATAATAGATTTTCCTTTTCTTGCCATGCTCGCTCCACGAATATAGTCAACCTGTCCACCTACACCACTAAATTGCTTTAATCCTATACTTTCTGACACAACCTGACCCATTAAATCAACTTGAATACAAGAATTTATAGAAACAATATTTTCATTTTGCATAATCACAACAGGATTATTTACATAATCTACTGGATATAACTCTACTGATGGGTTATTATCAACAAAATCATAAAGTCTTTTTGTACCCATTAAGAATGTTACTACCATTTTTCCTTTATGTAGTGTTTTTTTCTTATTATTAATAACTCCTGCCTCTATTAACTCAACAACACCGTCTGAAAACATTTCTGAATGAATTCCTAAATCTTTTTTGTCTTTTAAAAATAAAAGTACCGCATCTGGAATAGCTCCAATTCCTAATTGAAGTGTAGCACCATCTTCAACTAATTTTGCACAGTTTTCACCAATTGCCTTTTCAACTTCGCCAATCTTAGGAGGTTGAAGCTCTATAATAGGATAAGAGGTTTCAACAATATGATCTATTTCAGAAATATGTATAAAAGAGTCTCCCATAGTTCTTGGCATTTGATCATTTACTTCTGCAATTACTAGCTTTGCACATTCTGCTGCTGGTTTTGTATAATCAACAGAAAGACCAAAGCTACAATATCCATGCTCATCTGGACGACTTACTTGGATCAATGCCACATCTACTGGTAAATATCCATCTTTAAAAAGTCTTGGAATCTCTGTGAAAAAACAAGGCGTATAATCTGCTCTCGCTTCATTCACTGCTTTTCTTGTAGAACCTCCTACAAACAATGCATTATGTCTGAAGTGAGGCGCCATTTCTGGCTTTGCATATTCACTTTTTCCCATTGCTACCATGTGAACAATTTCAACATCTTTATATTGATCTTTATTTGCAACCATTGCATCTACTAATACTAAAGGTTCACTACATGCATGACCGATAACCACTCTATTTCCTGATTGAATATGCTTTACAGCCTCTTGTGCAGTTGTAAGTTTTGACTTATAAATATCTTGCCAACGCATCTTATCCATCCTTTCTCTTACGCATGCATTTTTTTAATTGCTTGAATCACTTTTTCATAGTCATTATGACTTTTTATACAAAACACACCTGCTTTGGTGTGAATATCTTCAAAATTTGCGCAGCAATTTGTACATCCGCCTACTACCAAAAGAAAATCATACTCATTTCCTTCTCTCGCAATTTCAAATATAAAATTTTCTCCTATTTCTTTTTCCACTTGATTTATAAATTTTTTTCGATCGTACCGAGGATTGCATCCACCGCAGTATTTTATCCCTATTTTCAAAGCAATTCTCCCTACTTTTCTTTATTTAATATTTTCTTTGCCATATCAATAAGGTCTTGACTAACTTCTGTAACCAACACAACTTCCTTAACTTCAGGAATTTCTTTCTGTAAGTCATGAAGTACAATATCCTCAAGGGTAAACTTCGCAGATGGACAACCGCTACATGCTCCTAAAAGCTTTACTTCTACAACACCCTCTTTAACTTTTACAAGCTCGATATCCCCATAATGCTCTTTCAGCTTTGGTCTTATTATTTGATTAATTACTGCATTCACTTTATCAAACATACAATCACTCCATTATAATGTTGGGGTGGAATTTTCCACCCCATTTATAAAATTAACATTCAATTCTTACTTTGTAGCTGCTGCATTTCTTGCTGCTACAGATTCTTCATCTATTCTTGCAATCTTTCTTGCTAATTCTTTCTTATGCTCAAGATTTCCTTGTCTTGCAATCATAATTCTTTGTGCTTGTGGTGAACCTGCTCCATGCATTGACTCTGTTCTGTATCCTACTGCTGCTGCTCCTAATGTCATATTTTCAATAAGTCTTAATACTCTCATTCTATGCTCTGTTGGCACAGAATCTACGCCTTTAAAGTATTTTTCACAAATTGGTCCAAGCACTGGATGCTTAAAATCTTTTTCTGATGGCATTGTTACCATAAGTCCACCTGCTATATCTTCCGCAAGTCTTGTAATTTCATATGGGAATCTTGTTACATTTTGCTTACAGACATTTGCAAGTAATAAATCGATTTGATAATTTCCTGCTTCTGTTGGATATCCTTCTGCTGAACAAGCTATACCACAGCAGTATAATGTTTCATTTAAGTGAGTCATTTCAATCAATTTATCTTTTATATGTGAAGCTTTTGCTGCTCCATTGAATTCCGCTGCTAATGCTGCTGCTCCTATAAGTACATCGCCTACACCTACTTTACATCCACCATAGCTTTGACGATGATATCCTGCAAATCTTTCTACTAGCATTCCTGCAAATTCTACTTCTCCATTTAAGAATATTCTATCATTTGGAACAAATACATCATCAAATACTACTAATGCTTCTTGTCCACCAAATTCTTTGTTTCCTAGATCTACATCTGCTCCCTCTTCTAGCTTTCTTGTGTCGCAGCTTTGTCTTCCATAGATCATATAAAGTCCTTCTGCATCTGATGGTACTGCAAAGGATACAGCATAAGCTTCATCTCCTTCTCTCATAGCAATTGTTGGCATGATTAAATGCTCATGAGAGTTTACTGCTCCTGTTTGATGAGCTTTTGCTCCTCTTACAACAATACCATCTTCTCTCTTTTCTACAACACGTAAGAAAAGATCAGGATCTTCTTGCTTGCTTGGTGATAACCCTCTATTTCCTTTAGGGTCTGTCATAGCTCCATCTACTACTAAATCATTTTTTTGTACATACTCTAAAAACTTTTTAAAGTTTTCATGGTAGTTTGTTCCATGTGCTTTATCTACTTCATAAGTAGTGCTATATACTGCATTAAAAGCATCCATACCTACACAGCGTTGGAAACATGAACCTGTTTTTTGTCCAAGTAATCTTAACATCTTTACTTTCTTTCTTAAATCGTCAGTGCTTTGATGTAAATGCGTAAAACGATTTATTTTTTCTCCTGTTAAATTAGATGTTGCTGTCATCAAATCCTCATATTGTGGATCCTGTGCTAATTCATAAGTCATTGCAACTGAATTGATAGATGGTCTGATGATTGGATGATCTACAAAATTTTCAACCAATTCTCCAAACATGTACACCTTTATGTCTAATTTTCTTAAGCTTTCAAGATACTGCTCTTTTGTCATTAATGCCATTTTTAATCAGCTCCCTTTTGATTTGTTATTATTTTAACAAAATATTTTATTTTTGTACATACGTTTTTAAAATTTTTACCTCTCTTTTTACACTCATAAATATCAAGCAAAACCTATGCCATTATTTAATATATAAGATATTTTTTAAAATCTAAAAAAAAGCCAGCTAATCATTTGAATTTACTGGCTTACTATCTTTTATATATTCACTTATACATATATTATTTTACTCTTTAAAAAAACATCATTATCTTTTGTTGCAAAACAGCAACATTTTTCACTCGTTTCTGTTAAATGATAATCAATTTTTATTATGTACTAGTCTTTATCTACTTATTTACCTATGTTGCAAAACTGCATCACATTTGCATTTTCGCAACACTTTTGTAAAAGTATTTCAATGCAACTGTTTCTTTTTTATTTTAGCACCAATAAATATGATGATAGGTAAAATTACTTGAAATAAAAAAGCATAACCAGGATATATATCCGAAGCAAATTCCGCCTTTTCCATTACACTATTATGAATAAAATATGATAAATTAATTATCAATAATCCTATTGGTGTTGCTATGAACTTATAATCCTTAAAGCCAAATATTTTAGCAACTCCAGTACAAGTACCTAATAAACATATACATACTTTGATAAAACCTCCTATTAATAATGTAACAGCGATCACAACTTCCAATCGTTCACCAAAATTTCCAATATTTAACCTAGTAGCAGTTGCATATGTTGGAAAATACATATTTTCAACAGTACCAGCCCCTAATACCAAAAGGTCAGCAATAGAAGATACATATAATATTATTCCTCCTATTAACAAACCCAATATATAAACTTTATGAACTTTTTTTACCTTTATTGAAGAAAAAAAAGTTGTAAATACAATCGTTTGAGTAAATGGAAATATAAACGTATGAAAAGTACCTTCAATAATTGGTTTTATACCTTCAGCTAACATAGGTCTAATATTATTTATATTCATTTTATTAATTAACAGCAAAATAAATATTAGTATCAAAACAATAGTCACTATTAGAAAAAATTCTCCCCATCTACCTATTGTTTCAACTCCTTCCTTTACTGCCCAAATGCATAAAACACCAATAAACAACATTGATATAATTTTAGGAGTATTTTGTAAAGAAACTATAAAAATAAAATCACCAAAAAGTCTCAATACTAATCCTCCTAAGAAAAATGTAAACCAAATAAATAATATCGAAATCCCTTTACCTACAAATTTTCCAAAAACGATCTCAAGGATATCATACAAATCTTTACCAGGAAAAAGCACCAAAAGACTAGAATGTACTAATACTATAGGTATGGCACTAATAATTGATAAAATGATTGCAATCCATAAATCTTTTTTTGCTTCCCCTGCTGTAGCCAATACTATTGAACTTCCTATTATGAATAAACTTATAATGGATATACCTTGTTTATCAGAAAGAACCTCTTTGTTCAACATCTTTTCCTCCAAAGAATAGTTAACTGTCAACTAATTTTATCAAATCATAGTTTTCCCAAATCAATTAGTTTTATTAAAATTTAAAAATAATTGCATCAATATTTATATAATAATAAAATCCACGCTTAGAAATTTCTAAATTATAATAAAATTCCTTAGCGTGGGTCTTATTTTAAATATTAACAATAGCCTATAAAATTAAGCTGCTTTTTCTTTTTCTTCAAATAAATACACATCATATTCTGGCTTATTTCCTAAGTTAACAAGCAAACAAAGAACAATTCCTGCTGCTAATCCCCATGCAGCTCCACGAGTGCAAAGAATAGCTCCCATAACACCAGCAATACCTAAATCATTGAATGTACGAGATTTCATCACTCCAACACGTACAGAAACATATCCTTGAATCAACATAGTAGATGCTAAAGCAATTCCTAATATTGGTTTGCAAAGAGTAACAATTGGTAAAATCAGATAACCTGTAAGGGTACCAAATCTAAAAGAACCTGCTCCACCATTAATTGAATCCATCGCTTTTCTTCCATGCTTATAACGTTCGCATATAACAACCTGCATTGCTGCCCAAAGAGGTCCACACATAGTTAAATCTGGTCCAATAATAGACATAATAAGGTTTCTTAAACCAAATACTAAATGAGATCTATTAGGATTGTAGTCAATTTGTTCGTCTGTACGAACCTTTCCTGCATCTTCTAGTAATGCTTGTGATTGAATCATATCTCCAAATAATACAATATATGCAGAAATAACTATAGGTAAGCTTTCAATAAACATATTTAACGAAGGGAAACCAACTCCTAAAAATGTCCATTCTCTCCATAATGTACTAAATGCTGGCTTTGTAATCCCCCACTCAATTTGTGGCCACGGTGTCTCTCCTAGCATAGGACCTACTATAATAGCAAGAGCAATAACAGGTAAAATCCCTAAGTTTCCAATAATCTTTAATATTGCATGTTTTTCTCTAATACTTTTAAAATGATTTGAAAATAAAAGATAAAAGCCTAATCCTACACAAATAACAATAGATATTGGAAAATTATCAAATTTAGCACCCTTCTTAAATATAAGGATTACAGCAGCAAAGCCTGCTCCCATTATAATCCCTGACTGCATTGCATTTGGAACAATAGAAACAATTTTTTTCCCAAGACCTGTAATACCTAAAATAATTGCTAAAATACCCAATGTCATTTCAAATGCAATCAAAGCCTGCATTCTCTCAGGACCTATTTCATATTGACTAACATGAATCATCAAAAGTGGAATAGCTGGTGTTACCCATCCAGGTACTACTGGATCTCCTAAAAATACGTGTGCACAATATAATATTCCATTAAGTACCACTACTGCCATAGCTACTTCAAATGGCATTCCTAAATATTCTTGAAGCATTGGGACTGCTCCAAGACAAACAGCACACATTAATAGTCCTTGAATATAATCTGCCCATTCAAATCTGTAATGAATAAAAGGAATACGGATTTTAAACGGCCCTGCTGGAATAAATGGCTGTTCTTTTCCTAGCTCTCTTTTCATCGCCATAGTATTTCCTCCTTTATAATTTATATATAACAACAAAACGTTTTCTTTTGCTTAAATATTTATTTAAAAAGGGGAAAATATTCCCCTTTTATTTACTTCGCAGCCGCTGCCTCTCTTTCT
This sequence comes from Crassaminicella indica, assembly GCF_019203185.1. Lineage (NCBI taxonomy): Bacteria > Bacillati > Bacillota > Clostridia > Eubacteriales > Clostridiaceae > Crassaminicella > Crassaminicella indica. Next base: position 149,751 of record NZ_CP078093.1, read on the forward strand.
GCTACAGATGCCTCATCTATTCTTGCAATCCTTCTTGCTAATTCTTTCTTATGCTCAAGATTTCCTTGTCTTGCAATCATAATTCTTTGTGCTTGTGGTGAACCTGCTCCATGCATTGACTCTGTTCTGTATCCTACTGCTGCTGTACCTAATGTCATATTTTCAATAAGTCTTAATACTCTCATTCTATGCTCTGTTGGCACAGAATTTACGCCTTTAAAGTATTTTTCACAAACTGGTCCGATTACTGGATGCTTAAAATCTTTTTCTGATGGCATTGTTACCATAAGTCCACCTGCTATATCTTCCGCAAGTCTTGTGATTTCATATGGGAATCTTGTTACATTTTGCTTACAGACATTTGCAAGTAATAAATCGATTTGATAATTTCCTGCTTCTGTCTTGTATCCTTCTGCTGAACAAGCTATACCACAGCAGTATAATGTTTCATTTAAGTGAGTCATTTCAATCAATTTATCTTTTATATGTGAAGCTTTTGCTGCTCCATTGAATTCCGCTGCTAGTGCTGCTGCTCCTATAAGTACATCCCCTACACCTACTTTACATCCACCATAGCTTTGACGATGATATCCTGCAAATCTTTCTACTAGCATTCCTGCAAATTCTATTTCTCCATTTAAGAATATTCTATCATTTGGAACAAATACATCATCAAATACTACTAATGCTTCTTGTCCACCAAATTTTTTGTTTCCTACATCTATATCTGCACCATCCTCTAGCTTCCTTGTATCGCAGCTTTGTCTTCCATAGATCATATAAAGCCCTTCTGCATCTGATGGTACTGCAAAGGATACAGCATAAGCTTCATCTCCTTCTCTCATAGCAATTGTTGGCATGATTAAATGCTCATGAGAGTTTACTGCTCCTGTTTGATGAGCTTTTGCTCCTCTTACAACAATACCATCTTCTCTCTTTTCTACAACACGTAAGAAAAGATCAGGATCTTCTTGCTTGCTTGGTGATAACCCTCTATTTCCTTTAGGGTCTGTCATAGCTCCATCTACTACTAAGTCATTTTTTTGTACATACTCTAAATATTTTTTGAAATTTTCATGGTAATTTGTTCCATGTGCTTTATCTACTTCATAGGTAGTGCTATATACTGCATTAAAAGCATCCATACCTACACAGCGTTGAAAGCATGCTCCTGTTTTTTGCCCGAGTAATCTTAACATCTTTACTTTCTTTCTTAAATCATCAGTGCTTTGATGTAAATGCGTAAAACGATTTATTTTTTCTCCTGTTAAATTAGATGTTGCTGTCATCAAATCCTCATATTGTGGGTCCTGTGCTAATTCATAAGTCATTGCAACTGAATTGATAGATGGTCTGATGATTGGATGATCTACAAAATTTTCAACCAATTCTCCAAACATGTACACCTTTATGTCTAATTTTCTTAAGCTTTCAAGATACTGCTCTTTTGTCATTAATGCCATTTTAAACCATCTCCCTTTTTATTTTTTTTGATATGTTTTTAACAAAGCAAAGCTTGTGCCATTTTTTATATTAATAATAAATTTCTTGAATTTTTTACAATATGTGTAATTTAGAATATTTATTCATATAGTTATTTTTTTCTTTTTTATACAGAAACAAAAATTCGTTGCAATACTGCAACGAATTTTTGAAATTTCTTTATGGATTTCTTTTATTTTTTTGACTTTTTATACTAACTTCCTTCATTTACACATTTATTGCAAAAACGCAACTTGTTTTTGTATTTTTGCAACTAATGTATTTTTTTATATTTTTTCCTTTTTCTAACAAATGTAGAAGCATCTATCCCTAATGCTTTTGCCGCACTCCTTACATTTCCATACTTTTTAAATGCCTTATCAATCAGTTCCATCTCTACCTTAGCAACAGCATCCTTTAACGGCACAATCTCATCTCTTAAAGTTATTTTTTTATCTCTATTCCTACAAACCATATTTTTAGGTAAATCCTCAGATATAATTTTATCTCCACTACTCATAATAAATACTCTCTCTACAATATTTTTTAATTCTCTAACGTTTCCTGGCCAATCATATTCGTAAAATACCTCTAATGCATCTTTACTCAATTCCTTGCTCCAATTATATTTCTCATTAAGCTCAGAAAGAAAATAACGCGCAAGAGGAATAATATCCCCTCTCCTTTCCCTTAGAGGAGGAATATAAATCGGCACAACATTTAATCTATAGTAAAGATCTTCTCTAAATTGCTTTTGCTTTACCATTTCTTCAAGGTTACGATTTGTTGCAGCCAAAATACGTACATCTATTTTAATAGGAACCGTTCCTCCAACACGCTTAATTTCTCTCTCTTGCAGTGCACGAAGAAGTTTTACTTGCATATCTAAAGGCAGCTCTCCCACTTCATCCAAAAATAAAGTTCCTCCATTCGCAACCTCAAATATCCCTAGCTTTCCTTCTCTATTAGCTCCAGTAAAAGCTCCTTTTTCATATCCGAACAATTCAGACTCAATTAAATTTATAGGAATTGCACCACAGTTTATTTTTATAAATTGCTTTTTCCTTCTATTGCTATTCTTATGAATAAATTTTGCTGCTTCCTCTTTTCCTACCCCCGTTTCTCCTAATAATAATACCGTTGTATCTACCTTTGCAACTCTTTTTGCAATACGCATAGTCTCAAGCATTTTTTCATCTTCTGCAACAATATGTAATGTATTTAAAAGCTGCAATCGCATTTCTTTAATTTCAGAATAATATTTTTGAGCTAGTTCTTTGTTTTTTTCAAGCTGCTTTTTAAGCTTTGCCAGTTCTGTAATATCTCTAACGTTTGTTACAACCATCGTAATTTTGCCATCACCATCAAAAATAGGCGTACTGGTAACTAATGCATTTTTCCCTGTACGAAATTTTTGATGGATAGTAGTGGTTTTTTTAGTCTTCAGCACTCTTAAAGTTGCAGATTCAGAAATGCATCCTGATTTTTCTAGTTCTATCATATTATTTCCTAACATTTCTTCTCTTTTTACGCCAGTAATTCTCTCATAAGCTTTATTTATTTTCATCGTATTTGCTTTTCCATCTGTAATATAAATACCATCGTATGAAGATTCAATGATTGCATCTAATTTTTTGGATATCTGCTGTACAGTATTTAATTCATCTATTATACTTTGTAAATCAGCTCTATCTTTAAAAACAATCACCCCAGCAGCAACCTCTTCATCTTTAAACAAAGGAATACGATCACATATTAGCTCCTTATTCTTAAATCGAATCTTTTCTGTATATATAGTTTTTCCTGTCTTAATCGTTTCATGAAGCTTTAATTCTGGTAAAATATTTTCTATTTTTAATCCTATAATATTATTATTTAAATTCAATATCCTAACAGCAGAAGGGTTACATCGCGTAATAACACCATGATTATTAATAATAATAACACCATTATTCGTAGAATGTAATATCGCCTTAATCTCTTTAGACTCCTGAATTTCTTTTTCTAAAAGCTTCTTCGACAAATCCGTACGAGTAAGAATTCCTACTAAATTTCCTTTTGCATCTAAAACAGGCAGTCTTCCTACATTCATATTCCAAGCATCTTTTATATCCGAATTTTCATTTATAGTAATAACCCTTTTGGGAGAAATCTTGTCTATAGAAGTGAGAGGAGAAACTTTATTCGCAAAAGCTTTCATTACATCTGTTTTTGTAATGATACTTATTAATTTTCTATTTTCATTGATTACAGGAGCACCATCAATATGATTTTTAATAAAAATCTTTACAACATGATTTAATGTATCATTGATCGTTACCACAATAGGATCTTTTGTCATCAAATCTTTAACCTTCAACAAAACACCTCCCCGTTTTCTCATTATTACCATTATATCACATGAAAATCAAAAAAATCCTAGTAAACACTAGGATTCCAGTTTCTCTTGGAGGCGGCACCCAGATTTGAACTGGGGAATAAAGGTTTTGCAGACCTCTGCCTTACCACTTGGCTATGCCGCCATTATTGGAGCGGAAGACGGGATTCGAACCCGCGACCCTCGCCTTGGCAAGGCGATGCTCTACCACTGAGCCACTTCCGCAATATGAAATTTTGGTGCCCAGAGGCGGAATCGAACCACCGACACGGGGATTTTCAGTCCCCTGCTCTACCGACTGAGCTATCTGGGCAAATTGGCGACCCGGAAGGGGCTCGAACCCTCGACCTCCAGCGTGACAGGCTGGCATTCTAACCAACTGAACTACCGGGCCAAAACAAATTAAGATTTACACCATAATAAGCACTTATGCTTACTGACAAAGAATATTATACCATAAACCAAAAAACTGTCAAGAAATATTTTATATAATTGGTAGAAGTAGCAAAATGCAATTTCTACCAATTATACTGCTTGCTCATATAATCTTAATAAATGCTCTTTATCAAAATGATACTTCTTATTACAAAAATGACAAGTAAGCTCTGCTTGTCCATCTTCTTCAATCATTTCTTTTAGAGCTTTTTCTCCAACACTAATAAGTGCCTTCTCAAGCTTTTCAACAGAACAATCACAAGCTAGTCTAACTTCTGTTTTATCTAGTATTTCAACATCAAAGCCTTCTAAAAGCATTTTTAAAATTTCTTCTCCATCAGATACTGTTTCCATTAGCTTTGTAACAGCTGGAATATCCTTTAACTTTTCTTCAAGCTTTACAATGATTTCTTCCCCTGCATCTGGTAAAACTTGAATGATCCATCCACCTGCATGTTTTACAGTATAATCTCTATCAACTAAAACACCTAAAGCTACAGCAGAAGGCTGTTGTTCTGAATAAGCAAAATAAGCAGTAAAATCTTCTGCAATCTCTCCAGATACTAGATCAGATTGTCCAATATAAGGCTCTTTCAAACCCAAATCCTTAATAACTACCATCTTTCCTTTTCTTCCTACCGCACCACCAACATCTAGTTTTCCATCTTCTCTTAAAGGTAATTCTATATGAGGATTTGACACATAACCTTTTACGTTTCCACTTGCATCTGCTACTGCTAAAATTTGCTTTATAGGACCTTCTCCCTTTATCTGAACAGATAGCTTATCCCTTTGACCCTTAAGCATCAGTCCCATCATAGCTGTTGCTGTAAGAGTTCTTCCTAATGCTGCAGTTGCAACAGGTGTTGTATCATGTATTTTTCTTGCTTGTTCAACTAAATCTGTTGTCACTGCTAAAAAAACTCTTAAATTTTTATTCGCAGCTACTGCCCGAATAACATAATTTTTCATAGCCACATCTCCCTCCTTGCTCAAAACAGAATAATATCATATAATAATGACAACAACAAGTACATATATAAAAATTACTCTTAACAAAAATATACCCTACTCTTTTTTTATTATTCTTTTTATAAAAATAAGCATGATACCTTCATGTCAAGGATCACGCTCACTTTATTTATAATTATTTTTCAGCCTCTATTAGCCTTTTAAAATCTTGAATATTTTTTTTACCCTTTTCCTCTAAATAATTTATTAATTTATTCACAGATGTATTAATTACTAACTCCTCTGGCATATCAATCTCTTCAAACATTTCTTCCACATAATCAAATCTTCCTAATTGAGTTGCAATATGTGTATCCGTACCAACTGCTACTCTTACATCTAATTTTTTAGCTAGCTTAGCAATTCTCATGCAAATATCTTTACTCCCCGGTCTACTTTTTCCAAAAGAACTATTATTAATTTCTATCAATATATTATTTTTTTTAGCAGCTTTTAGTACCCTTTCTTCATCTATAGGAAATATAGGATTTCCCGGATGTGCAATTATATCTATATATTTATTCTCCATAGCTTGTATCAAGGTGTTTGTATTTTCTTCTTTGCCCTTTGCCTCTACACAAACATTATGAAGACTTGCAATCACAATATCTAAATCTTTTAAAACATCATCTTTTATATCAAGTTCCCCATGCTCATTAATAATATTTGCTTCTACTCCCCTAAGTACAAATACATCATCCATAACTCTTGGTATAACCTTTTGATTCTTTATATGATATATATGTGGTCCTCCAGGCATTGCTGGTCCGTGATCTGTAAGGGCAAACATTTTAATTCCTACATTTTTAGCTTCTCTTACCAAATCATGTACAGTACTGTAGGCATGTCCACTAGCTATTGTATGACAATGGGTATCTAATACAAATTTCATAGCTACATCTCCTCCTTGTTCAAAACAGAATAATATCATATGATGATGACAACAACAAGTACATGTATAAAAAAATTACTCTTAACAAAAATATACCCAACCCTTTTTTTATTATTCTTTTTCTAAATACTTGCTTTGAAAATATCCAAACATCGAATAAGAGTATTCTTTTATAAAAGAATACTCCTATTCGACTGCATTTTTATGAATTTTTTATAAACATTTTTTCATACAAATATGTTCTATACCAGCTTCATCAAAAATATCTCCATAAGCTTCAAACCCTAATTGCTCATAAAAGCCCTTAGCTGACATCTGTGCATGTAATCGAATTTCTTTTCCACCTAGCTCCTCTACCTTTTTTATAATATTTTCCATTATCACTTTTCCATAATCTTTTCCTCTATGCTCTTTTAAAACAGCTACTCTTCCTACTAAATAATAAGATTCCTTTTCTAATATTCTCCCAACAGCAATCGCTTCATCATTCTCGTATCCTACTATATGATAAGCTTGATCATCAAATTCATCTAATTCTAGTTCTATAGGAACATTTTGTTCCTTTACAAATACTTCGTAGCGAACATGACTTGCATCTTTAAAATCTTCTTTTCCTTTTGACCATTTTATTTCCATTTATATCCTCCTTCAATTTATTGAATAATTCGCTAATCTGTCATATAATTTAACAAAATCATATCATAATATGATATATAGAACAATTAAAAAAACTGATTTTTTTCAGTAAAATTGATTAGGAGGATTATATGGATACAAAAAAAATTATTGATAAAATCGTAGCAACTTCTAATGCAAGTGTTGAGGAAATCGTAAATATATTGCATTCTCATTGTGATGATTATTTATTTGATCAAGCAGATCAAATAAGAAAAAAATACTGTGGTGATGAAATCCACTTAAGAGCTATCATTGAATTTTCGAATCACTGCCGTTGCGACTGCTCTTATTGTGGAATCAATAAGCAAAACACCACTTTATATAGATATAGAATGGAACCAGCTGAAATAATTGAGTATGTAAAAAAAGCCTATACAGCAGGCTATAAAACCATAGTTCTTCAGTCTGGTGAAGACATGTGGTACACTAAAGAAAAAATAACTTCTATCATTAAAGCTATTAAAAAGCTTGGCGATATTGCGATCACCTTGAGTATTGGAGAAAGAGATTATGATACTTACAAACAGTGGAGGCTAGATGGTGCAGATAGATTCCTTATAAAGCATGAAACAGCTGATGAAGCTTTATATAATTCCCTTCATCCCCATTCATCATTTAAAAATAGAATAAAGTCATTAAAATGGCTCAAGGAACTAGGCTACCAAATAGGCAGTGGCTTTATGATCGGCCTTCCTGGTCAAACATTATATACTATTGCAGAGGATATACTTCTTCTAAAAGAGTTAGATGTAGATATGGCTGGAATTGGTCCTTTTATTCCTCATCCTAAAACAAAGCTCAAAAGCTCCTCTACAGGAAGTAGCCTTCTAACTTTAAAAGCCCTTGCAATTACAAGAATTTTATTAAAAACGCCTCATTTACCTACGACTACATCATTAGAAGTAATCAATATAAAAGATAGAAAAAATGCTTTTTATACTGGTGCCAATGTAATAATGCGCAAAGTTCACCCATATAAATATAGAAAACTATATGAAATATATCCAAATCCATCTATTCAAGAGAAAAGTATAGAAGAAGAACGGAAAGAAATAGAAGATTATATAAAAATGCTAGGTAGAAAAGTATCTATTAGCAGAGGAGATTCATTAAAATAAAAAATTAATTTTATACATAAAAATACTACTCCTATTCATTTAAGAGTAGTATTTTATATATTTTTTATTGAGCTTTAATAACATTAGATCTTAATTTTAAGCTTTTGTGTTAATTTTACGCCCAATATCCCCCCTATTGTTAATGAAGGAAGGAATACCCATCCAGATAATGACATATTCGATAATCCTGAATACAACGCTCCCACATTACATCCTAAAGCAATTCTAGCACCATATCCCATCAGCAATCCACCAATTGCATAAAATAAAATATCCTTTAATCTAAAATCTTTTTTAAATGAAAAATGTCCTGCTAATAAAGGTGCTATCAATGCTCCTACTATTATTCCCATATTTCTCATTGAACCTGGGTCATTAAAAAATCCTGCTTCCATAGTTGCCATTCTTCCAGAGAACCATCCCCAATCAGAAACATCTATTAATCCTAATCCTTGATAGAACCAAGCTGCCCATTGTGCAAATATTGCTGTTACTCCCCAGCTTGTTCCTGTTGTAACTAATATAGTTATAAACATAATCATCAATAATACCGCTCCAGTATAATAAGACCATCTCTTAACAAAAAATTTATGGTATGTTTCTTTGCTGAAGAATTTGTACTCTTTTGGCTCAGGCAATTCCTTTTCCCAATCAGCATATGTTTCTAATTTTAAAGTATTTTCTTTTCTTCTCTTATCTTCATATTTCTTAGCAATAATATAAATAAATAAATATCCTAACAATGAAAGTATAATTGTTCCCATAAACCCGAAAGCATCTGGCAAATAAAGTCTTTTGTGTATATCAAAGAATATACTTTGCTTCCACCATGGCATATCATGTGCTCCCCATAATGCTCCTGTTGAGAAAAAGAATAATACAATTAATCCTCTTCCTTCTCCTTCACCCGCATCTGTTAATGTTCCTGAAGCACAGCCTCCACCTAACATCATACCAATACCAAATAATATTCCACCTAATATAGTAGCTAAATTAGCTGGTTCAACATAATCAGAACCCGGAATTACAGGTGCTCCTGATTTAATTGCTCTATAAAATACATCTCCTCCGTTAATATATGATCCATAATGTATTGCTGCTGTTGCTAATAATGTAATAGAAAATAAAAACATGAGTGCTTTTGTCAAACTGCTATCTCCAGTTAAATATATCTTTCTGATCCCGCCTGCAAATCCAAATCTTGATCTTTGCATAATATATCCAATAGCTAGTCCAATAACTAGATGCAGTGCTAATCTGTAATCTTTTGCATATTGGATTGTCGCAAATATGATCATTGCTATTAAAATTCCAAATCCAATAAATACTTGGTTCTTCTTCAATTTCTTTTCCCCCTTAAAATTTATTTAGTATTATAAAACATCATCTAATTATTAGGGGCATTAAGCCCCTAAGCTTTTATTCAAAATTGTAATCTGTAACAATCATTTTTCTGTCAGTTGTTTTATCATTGAAATACTCATAGAAAGATAATCCTAAGAATCCACCTGATATATTATAAACATTTTCAAATCCTAAATTTTGAAGTGCTAATACTGCATTATAGCTTCTTTGTCCACTTCTGCAATGTAAGTAGATTGGCTCATCCTTTGGAATTTCATCTAATCGATCTCTGATTTCACTAAGAGGCAAGTTTTTAGCTCCTATAATATGACTCTCATCATATTCATCTTTCTCTCTTACATCTATAATATAAGCACCACTTTCAACTAAACCTCTTACATCTGCTTCACGTACTTGTCTAAAGTCTCCATGCAATAAATTAGAAGCTACATATCCTGCAAAATTCACCACATCTTTAGCTGTTCCAAATGGTGGCGCATAACATAATTCTAAATCTCTTAAATGGTTTACAGTTGCTCCAAATTTAATAGCTGTGGCAATAACATCTATTCTCTTATCTACATTTCCTTTACCAATCGCTTGCGCACCTAATATTTTTCCTGTTGGTATTTCATATATTAATTTAAAGTGAACTTGTTCACATTCAGGCATTAATCCCACTTTATCCCCTGGAATTACCTTCACTACATCATATTGAATATTTAAGTTAAGAGCTTTAATCAACCCTTCGTTTAAGCCTGTAGCAGCTCCATTATAATCAAATACCTTAATAACAGATGATCCAATAAATCCTGTATTAGCTATTGGTCTTCCATGAATATGATCTGCTACTGCTCTAGCTTGCTTTTGAGCAGGTCCTGCCAATGGCAATTTTGTCATAGAGTTTGTTAATGCATGGTATACTTCAATAGCATCTCCTACTGCATAAATGTCTTTATCATTTGTTCTATAATTTTGGTCTACTTTAATAGCACCTGTTTGTCCTAGTTCTAGCCCTGCTGCTACAGCTAAATCAGTTTCTGGAGTTACACCAATTGCCATAACTACTGCTTCAGCATCTATTTTCTTTCCAGATTCTAAAACAACTGTATTTTTTTCAAAAGAGCTTACTTTATCTCCTACAATTAGATTGATACCATGATCATATAGCTCTTTGTGTAGAATCTGCACCATATCATAATCAAATGGTTTCATTATTTGAGGCATAGCTTCAATTAGAGTTACATTATATCCTGCTTCCTTTAAATTTTCAGCAACTTCAACTCCAATGAATCCTCCACCTATTACGGATACATTTTTAGTTTCCATATTTTTTACAAATTTATTTAATTTTTCAATATCTACAACATTTCTTACTGTGAATATATTAGCATTTTCAATTCCTGGAATTGGTGGAACAATAGGTCTTGCTCCTGGAGATAATATTAATTTATCGTATGATTCACGGTACTCTTCTCCAGTTAATACATTTTTAACTGTTACTTCTTTCTTTTCTCTGTCAATAGCTATTACTTCATTATTTACTCTAGCCTCTATTCTGTATTGTTTTAAGAATTTCTCTGGCTGCATAAGCACTAAGTCATCACTATCTGCTACTGTTCCACTTAAATGATAAGGCAAACAACAGTTTGAGAAGGATACGTGAGGTCCTTTTTCAAACATAATTATTTTGTCCTCTTCGCTAAGTCTTCTTAATCTAGCTGCTGTAGATGCACCACCAGCTACTCCACCAACTATTAAAAATTTTCTACTCATATTTACTCCTCCATAATCTTAAATTTTTTTATATATTTCATAACAAAAATAAGCATTGCTATAACATTTAAAGAAGCTACTATAAACATCAACAAATCTGCTGCATCAAAAATCACATCAAAGTTCGAAATACTAAGTATTCCAGATAAAGTTATTAATGTTATATAAAATAAAATTCTTTTATTTTGGCTTATATACATAGTTTTATTAAGAAAGTGAAATGCTCCTAATACTGTTGTTAAGCCAGATAAAATAAAGAAAATTATCACAATTGCACTCCCTAAATATCCTGTTACAGAAGCTACACTTGTAAAATAACCTGAAATTCTTTCAAAGCCATATTTCGTTAGCTTTATATTCTCCAAGTTATATCGTCCATACATAAATACATATGATGTTATGATAACAGCTATAAATGTTGTAATAATCGTTGATATAGTTTGAAGCAAAGCTTCTCTTCTTGGAGAATTTTTAGCATCTGCACTTGCTAATGCACTAGTCCCTAAGCCCGTTTCACTTATTTGTATAATTCTTTGAAATCCTGTGATAAGACCTATTGGTATGCCAATAGAGGCTGATCTAAACTTTAGAAAGTCTTTCCAAATCAAGGATAGATACTCAGGAACAAATTCTACTGTTGAAAATAAAAATACAACAAAAAACATAGTATAAAATAAAATGATTAAAGATATCATAGATCCTAAAGTATTGATAAAAAGTTTATGGCTTTTTGTTATGACTATAATAGACATAGCTGTGATCAATGGCAATATGATATAAAGCAACAATCCAATCTGAGTAAATTCATATTTGAAATTTTCCTTAAAAAATATCTTGATCACACTCTGTATTCCAGTTAATTGAAATCCTACAAAACCAAAGGAATATAGTGTAACTAAACATATAGTATACACAGTTCCTGCTTTTTTATTCAAATTATAATCTATAAAATCTCTAGGCGTCTTTTTGGTTACTTGAGAAAATAATACCTCTGAATATGTTAATGGAACTAATAAAAGCATTCCTATAATAACCCATAAAACAATGCTCTCTCCTCCAATACCATTATTCGATGTTTTCCACATGGCTGTTAAGACACCAATAATAGCACCTGTTCCAATTTTAGATGATAAAGATATAGAAAGAGCGCTTTTCATTTTTGAAAATTCCCACTCAGCTTTATCCTTTTCACTTATAACTGTCAGAAATTTTATCATTCTATAAGTTACAAATCCCCCTGCAATTATAAGAAGTGGCAAAAATACGTTCCACAAACAACCATTTAATTTGTTAATTATTTGACCGAATTCCTTTACTATACAATCACCTCCTCCAGTCAACTTTAAATTTCATGCTTCAAAATGAAATATAAAAGATACTTCATTCCAGATAACTTTTGAAAAAACAAAACTTCATTCCATGAAAAAATACTAAACCTTCAAAACTCACTTCGTTCAAACAATGAAGGTTATTAACGTATTTTTTATGAAATTTCAGTAAGTTTTTTTACAAAAGTTATCGAAGTCATTCACTTATCTTTATATATTTCTTTTTTTATGTTGAAGTTGGATCCTTATATAAATAAAAACTATAGTATTTCGTTTGTTAATTTTCTATCAATTAGATTATAATATATCCTCTGCTTTTTTTATAATAACCAAATGTTATATACTATAACACTTTCTTATATGAATCTCTTTTGTTTAAATGTGTTTATTTTTGGGTATCATAGTGATATAATAGCTATATCTTTAACAATTTTTATAGCTTTGAGGATGTGAACACATGAATCTTCAATATCTACGTTCATTTTATATGACGGTAAAATGCAACAGCATATCAAAAGCTGCAAAAACTCTTCATCTTACCCAACCAGGATTAAGTCTACAACTTCAAAATCTAGAAAAAGAACTCGGCGCTAATCTTTTAATACGAAGTAATAAAGGAGTAGAATTAACAGAAGAGGGAAAAGTAGTATTCAATTATGCAGATACCTTACTATCCATTCAAGGAAATATAGAGAGGGATTTAAAAAATTTACAGCAGGATCAGCCACAGCTAATGATTGGTTCGTGTAAAAGCGTAGGAGACTATGCACTTCCTTGTAGTATTTACACCTTTAAACAGCTTCATAAAGAAGTAGATATCAATCTAGAGGTAACTAGCTCTGCTGAAGTTATTGAAAATCTTCGTCAGCATACTATTAATATTGGAATCATTCAACATAATCCAAAAGCAAATGATATTATTACACAAACTATAGTTTCTGACGAATTGCTTTTAGTAGGAAATTGTCATGATTCTCCAAAACAGATTTCTTTAGAAGAACTAAAAGAAATCCCTTTGATTTTACGTGAAAAGAATTCTGGAACAAGATACTTAGTAGAAGAAGCCTTAGAAAAAAAAGGAATTGACTTGAAAGATCTGAATGTCATTTATAATCTAAATTCTTTAGAAGCTATAAAATCTTCTATTCTTGCAGGGAAAGGATTTTCTTTTTTACCAAAGTTAATTATCCAGCAAGAACTGAAAGACTCTAGCATCAAACCAGTTTTAGTAGAGGATCTAACTATTCATTTTGATTACTACATCGCTTCAAGAAAAAAATACAAATTCACAAAATACGAGCAAATGTTTGTAGATTTTATTATATCTCACAAAAGAGGATTTTGCTAAAAAAAGGAAGACAACCGTCCTCCTTTTTTTATAGCAAAAATCTAATCAAAATTTTACTTCCTATCCATGCCCCAAATATAGCAAAAATTCCAAAAAACCAAGCATGTAAAGAAAAAGATGGAATACCACTAAAAAAGGCACCTATATTGCACCCAAACGCAAGTCTTGTACCATACCCCATTATGATTCCACCAAAAAGAGCAAAGATAAATTGTCTTTTATTCTTTATTTTTTTCCATTTAAATTGAGATGCTAACAACGTTGCAATTAAAGAACCTACTATCACACCCATATTTAAAATTGTGTATTGATTAATAAATACATGATCATTTGAAATCACAGGAGCATAATAATATTTAAAATGATCAAAATACTCCCAACGCAGTGGTTCTAATCCAAACCACTCCAAAATCCCAACACCCCACAGTAAAAAACCACTAGTAATCTGCCAGCTTATCCCACTTACAGCCAACAGCATAACATTTATAAATCCTAATAAAATTCCTCCTACCCAATAAGGCCAAGGCTTTTTTAGCCATGTCACAATGGGCTTCATCAAATCTCCTCCTATTTTTCTTTTATCTTTTCAATATAAATTTCCCATTCTCCATCTTCTGCTTCAACTATTTCTACTGGATATTGATTCTTTACTGCCCATTCCTTTATATTAATTCCAACGCAGCTATGATCAGAACGTATAATCACAACATCTCCCGGCTCCATTGTTTTTAACTCCTTCATGGCTTTCAGCAAAGGAACAGGACATAGTTCACATAAACAATCAATTTCTCTTACTGCCATACATTGCCTCCATTATATATCTTTTCTATATTTATTTTCATACCAAATTGCCAGTACGTACAAGCCAAATAATACCATTAGTTGTACAAGCACAACAATTTTAAAATCAAAATATTCAAGGAAATAAATAGTCTTTGCATTATAAATGATGTGCTGATACCAAAAGTCATAATGCTTTGCTCCTAAAACAGTTCCAATCAAAAAACCAAAAAGAACAATCCATTGTAGTGCATGTCCTTCACCAATTCGCATCAATACACCTGAACTACATCCCCCTGCAATGACCATTCCCACTCCAAATAAAAAAGCACCTATAATCACATGAATTCCTACAGAACTAACAGCTCCTGGAATGAGATCATACTCAATAGTGTTTTTTTGAATATAGTTGTACTGAATTACAGCAAAGCCAATAGTACTCACCATCATTGCTAGCAGCATGCCTCTTAATAATCTTGTATTGCCTGTAAGAAATGGATCTCGAAATGCTGATGCAAAACAAAATCGAGAATATCGAAGAACAACTCCGATGCCAATTCCAAAAATCCAACATACAGCTAATCTGTACTCCTTTTGCCACAATTCTGCACATAGAATTATTGCACAAAATAGAAAAAATATTCCAAGAAAAATTTGAGTTTTCTTAGTCTTTTTTGTTCTATTACGTCTTTCAATTAACCTAGCCATTTCATTTGACAAGATCACATCATCCTTTTAAATAAACATTTTTATTGTAAATCCATTATTTCGTTTACATAATTATATATCATACTATCTATCAAAACAAGAATATCATTTTCTTTTCCTTATAATTCTTCTTTTGTATAATATACTATTCCTATTGAACCCGGTCCAACATGTGTACCTATCACAGGTCCAATAGAACATATAAACACAGCTTTTCCAATTTTTTCTTCGATCTTTTTAGCAAATTTTTTTGCTTCTTCCTCACAATTAATATGATGGACAATTACATCACCTAATCCACAGCTTTTAATATTTTCTAAAAATATATCTATCATTTTTTCTAATGCGCGTTTTTTTGTCCTCACTTTACTAAAAACATTAGTTTTCCCATCTGTTACAGTAAGAATAGGCTTAATTTGAAAAATAGATCCTATTAGCGCTTTGGCAGTCCCTATCCTGCCACCTTTTTTTAAATACTCCAACGTATCTGGTATAAAAATAAATCTACTTCTTTTTATATTTTTCTTCACTGCTTCTACAACCTCTTGAAGAGACTTACCTTCTTTTGCTGCCTTTGCTGCTGCAAGCACAGCATATCCAAGCTGCATACTATTTGATCTAGAATCTATAATTTCAATTTTTGCTTTAGGATATTTCTCAAGAATCATATTCTTTGCTAGTCCAGCAGTGGAATAAGTACCACTCATATCAGAAGAAATGAATATTCCCACAATATCATTATTTTCTTTTACATTTTTTTCAAATACTTTATAAAATTCATCTACAGTAGGCTGAGATGAAGTTGGTATTTTTTTACTTTTTTCTAATTTTTCATAAAATCTATCATTACTAATATTCACTTCTTTAAATACCTCATCTTCAAAAATAATACTCAATGAAACTGTCGAAATATCATATTCCTTTTTTAAATTTTCTGGAATATAAGATGTACTATCAGTAATTATTTTAATAGTCATTTTAATCATCACCTTTCCTAATTATTACATCTATTCTATAAGATAAACAACATCAACATTAAAAAAGGAATTATTTATCTATATAAAAAATTATATAGAATTCATCTTATAATTTCTAGCATCTTTCATCACAATTTATGAATCATGATTAAACAAACTTAAAAATAAGCACTATGAATTTTATCTTTTCATAGTGCTTTTATTATATGTTAAAAGTTTTTTATATCCTTTTAGGAGCTATATTCCAAATTTCTTTTGCATATTCTTCAATAGTTCGATCACTACTAAATTTTCCTGCATTCGCTATATTCATCAAAGCTTTTTTCGCCCATCCTAATCTATCTCTATAAGCTTTATCAACTCTTTTATGTGCTTCTCTATAATCATCAAAATCTCTTAATAAAAAGTAATTATCTGGTCTATGCCAGCTTGCTCCCATAAGCAATGAATTATAAATTTCCTCAAACATACCCGTTCTACCATCATCAAAGGTTCCATCTATCAACGTATCTACCACTCTTTTTAGTCCTGATACTTTTTCATAGTATTCTTTTGGATCATAAGTTTCCTTAATTTTTTCTATTTCTTCTACCCTCGCACCAAATATAAAATTATTCTCTTCTCCTGCTTCAGCAACGATTTCCACATTTGCTCCATCAAAGGTACCTAGTGTAGGTGTTCCATTAAGCATAAATTTCATATTTCCTGTCCCTGATGCTTCCTTTCCTGCTGTAGATATTTGCTCAGAAATATCAGCTGCAGGAAATAATTTTTCTGCATAAGATACTCTATAATTCTGTACAAATACAACCTTTATTTTATGGTTTATTTCAGAGTCATTGTTCACAAGCTTTGCTATTTCATTTATAAACTTTATAATCCCCTTTGCTCTAAAATAACCTGGTGCTGCCTTAGCTCCAAAGATAAAAGTTCTAGGAACTATATCCATCTTTGGATTTTCTTTTAATCTATAATATAAATCTAATATATGAAAAGCATTCAATAATTGTCTCTTATATTCATGAAGTCTTTTGATTTGAATGTCAAATATTGAATCTGGATTTATAGCAATCCCTTCATATTTCTGAATATATTCTGCTAATGCTTCTTTCTTTTTCTGTTTTATCTCTAAAAGCCTTTTTAAAACCACTTCATCATCTAAATACTTTTCAAGCTCCTTTAGCATAGTTAGCTTTGTAACCCATTCATCTATACCAAGCAGTTCTGTAATCATTGATGATAGTTCTTTATTGCAAAGCTTTAACCATCTTCTTGGTGTAATACCATTCGTCTTATTTTGAAATCTGTTTGGATAAAGCTCATAGAAGTCTTTTAATTCCTGATTTATTAATATTTCTGTGTGAAGCTTTGCAACCCCATTCGTCGTATGGCTTCCGTGTATTGCTAAATGAGCCATTTTTATCATTTCATCATCAATAATTCTCACACGATTTATTTTTTCATCTGTATATCCTTTTTCCTTTAGCTCTATCACAAATCTTCTATCAATTTCTTCAATGATTTCATAAATTCTTGGTAAAATTTCTTTATAAAACCCACTCCACCACTGCTCTAAAGCTTCTGCTAATATGGTGTGATTTGTATATGAAAAAGTATTTACTGTAATATTCCAAGCTTTTTCCCAGCTTAATCCTTCTTCATCTATTAATATTCTCATAAGCTCTGGAATAGCTACAACAGGATGTGTATCATTTAATTGTATAGCATGATACTCATGAAATTTTTCAAAATCATTTTCAAATTTCTCTTTAAAGCTTCTAATCATATCTTTTAATGATGCTGAAACAAAGAAATACTGCTGCTTTAATCTTAATATTTTCCCTTCATTTTTAGAATCATTAGGATAAAGGACTCTTGATATATCCTCTGCTCGATTCTTTTCCTTTACAGCTTCATCGTATTCCTGATCATTAAACAAATCAAAATCAAAATCTTTTATAGGTTCAGCTTTCCATAGTCGAAGCTTATTGATATTTTTTGTACCATATCCTATAATTGGCGTATCATAAGGAACAGCTCTAACAGAACAATCAGCAAATTCAACTACTACTGCCTCATCATATCGTCTTAAAGACCACGGGTCTCCATATTTTAACCAATTATCTCCTTCTTCAACTTGAAATCCATTAACAAACTTTTGTTTAAAAATTCCATGACTATATCTTATTCCGTAACCAGTTACAGGTAAATTCATAGTTGCACAGGAGTCCATAAAGCATGCAGCCAGTCTTCCAAGTCCTCCATTTCCAAGTCCTGCATCTTCTTCTATTTCTTCAATTCGATTTATATCTATCTTCATTTCATTTAGGATTTCTTTTACATCTTCATAGACACCTAAATTTATTAAATTATTTCCCAATGCCCTTCCCATTAAAAATTCTGCTGACAAATAATATGCTTGCTTTCCATTTTCATATGCTTTTTCTGTCATACTCCAATCATCAACAATGAATTCCATGATAGCTTTTGAAACTGCATAATACTTTTCATAGTCCTTAGCTTGATCTAATAATTTTCCAAAATCTATTTTAAGAATTCTTTCTATGCTTTCTTTAAACTTTTTTCTATCAAACATTTGTTTCCCTACCTTCCATATAGCTTTGTAATATCATAAATCTTTCTAGCCAGTTCATCTGTTAAAAGTTCTTTTTTCACTCGCCACTGCCAATTGCCACCTATTGTTGATGGAATGTTCATTCTTGCTTCACTGCCTAAACCTAAAAAATCCTGCAGCTGTGCTACTGCCAAAATCCCTACAGAACTCCATGCCCCCCTTATAAATCCCCAGTTATAGCCTTCTTCTTCATTTAAATTTAAATATTTAATTGCAAAATCCACATCACTTTTTTTCGTATTTTCAAACCAACCACAAACTGTATCATTATCATGAGTTCCCGTATATACTACACAATTTTTATCATAATTATGAGGCAAATAGTCACTCTCTTCCCTCGTATCAAATGCAAATTGCAGCACCTTCATACCAGGATATCCAGTTGCTTCTCTAAAATCTACCACATCTTTTGTTAAAAATCCTAAGTCTTCTGCAATAATATCAATATCTCCTAATGCTTCTTTAATTGCATTAAAAAGCTTAATTCCTGGCCCTTTTACCCATTTCCCATTCACAGCTGTTTTCTCTCCATAATCAACCTCCCAAAAAGATTCAAAGCCTCTAAAATGATCTATTCTTAAAACATCATATAATTTCATACTTCCTCTTATCCTATTAATCCACCACTTATAGCCTGTTTCTTCTAAATAATCCCACCTATATATTGGATTTCCCCATAGTTGTCCAATTTCAGAAAAAGCATCTGGAGGACATCCTGCAACCTTAATAGCTTTCTTTTCTTCATCTAATAAAAATATTTCACTATTTGCCCATGTATCTGCGCTGTCCTCCGCTACATAAATAGGTATATCTCCTATAATATTTATCCCTTTTTTATTTGCATACTGCTTTAAGTCAATCCACTGTTTAAAAAATAAAAACTGCAAAAACACCCAATAATCTATTTCATCTTTTAATATTTCTTTATAATGCTCTAAAGCTTCTTCTTTTCTTAACTTAATATCTTCATCCCACTCTTGCCACGGCTTTAAATTAAATTCAGCTTTTACAGCCATATATAATGCATAATCATCAATCCAATCTTTATTTTCCTCTCTGAAGTTTTTCACTTCTTCATTATATTTTTGTTTTCCATTTTCAAAAGCTTTTCTTAAAACAGGCATTTTTTCATTAAATATTTTCTCATAATCTACCTTTTCTCTATCGCTCCCAAAATCTAAATGACTATAATCCTCTTTTTTAATTAATCCATCCTCTTCTAAAAATTCAAGATCTATAAAATATGGATTCCCTGCAAAAGCTGAAAATGATTGATATGGAGAATCACCATATCCAGTAGAACCTAACGGTAATAACTGCCAATATTTTTGTCCAGCCTTCACTAAAAAATCTATAAATGCATATGCCTCTTTTCCAAATGTCCCAATTCCATATGGACTAGGTAAAGATGTAATATGCATTAATATACCACTGCTTCTTGTAATCATATTCATTCTCCTTCTGAATTATATTTCATTATATATTTACTGTTTTCTTTACAATTTTTCCATTTATATCTACAATATCAAAATGCAATTTTTCAATCTGATCATTTCCTGTCGAATCAACATTTATATAATAATCCTCATGCTGCTTATAAATCTCAATAACTATTTGAGTGTATATTCCCCTTTTATAATCATAGCTTTTTCCATCATCATCATAATAAATATATTTTGCTTTATCTGTAACAAAAGCAATCACATGCAATTCACCATTATCAATACTTTCAACATTTTTAGCAGACTTTCCTAAAACAAGCATCTTATTTTTTCTTATAAATATTGGTATCTCACTAAAATCAACCTCTAAATACCTATGACCTGCTTTTACTACTTGGTAGCTTCTATCATTATAATCCTCTACCTTCCATAAAAGCATATCCTCTGGAAGATAAACATATCGACCTTTAGCATTTTCTTCATAAACAGGACTAATCATTAAAGAATCTCCAACTAAAAGTTGATTCTCTACTCTTTTGGACATTTCATCATCATACTCGAAAGATAATGGCGAAAAATAAATATCCTTATTAATAATAGCCTTCATATATTCAGAATAAATATATGGAAGAAGTGCATATCTTAGTTTTATTGTATTTTTTATAATATTTTTACTCTCCTCATCAAATGAAAATGGCTCTTGATTCCTTGTTCCCATTGCTGAATGATTTCTAAAAAGCGGCGTAAACAAACTAAATTGACTCCATCTTATCACTAATTGTGCATTTGCATCTTCATTAAATCCACCTGTATCTGCACCGCTATATAAAAATCCACATATATTCAAAGAAGGCATCATCTTTATGTTAAGAAGTATATGCTCCCACCAAGAATGATTGTCTCCAGTCCATACCCCTGAATAACGGTGCATACCTATATATGATGCTCTTGAGAATAATAAAAATCTCTTATTAGGAGCAATTTTCTTAAAGCCTTCTGAAGCAGCCCTTGTCATGTTATAACCATATAAATTATGCACCTTATAATGATTTACAATTTCTCCATCAATCGTATGATAAAAGCTTTTATAATCATCAATGTTATTAGATAGCTTAATAAAAGAATCCTTAAGAGAAAAAAACGTATATATATCTAAATTTTCATTTTCTAATTCCTTTGCATGTGCTATTGCTTTTTTTAAGCCTCGATCTGTATAAAAAATTGCTGGTTCATTCATATCATTCCAAAAGCCTTCTATACCGCAGTCTATTAAAAGCTTATACTTTAAACCAAACCAACGTCTTGCATTAGGATTTAAAAAGTCAGGAAAATGTACTCTTCCTGGCCACACCGCAGCCACAAAAGGCTTTTCATTTTCATCTAAACAAAAGTAATTATTTTTTACACCCTCTTCATACACATCATAATCTTTTTCAATTTTCACACCTGCATCAATGATCGGAATTAATCTAAAACCTTTTTTCTTCATCTTTTTTACAAAATCCTTGAAATTTGGAAATCTCTCTTCACTAATAGTAAAATCTTTGAAGTCTTCCATATAATCAATATCTAAATAAATAGCATCACATGGAATGTCATATTTCAAAAAGGAATCTGCTATTTTTTCTACCTCTATAGCACTTTGATAACTCCATCTACACTGCTGATAGCCAAAAGCCCATTTTGGCGGTACATACCCATCTCCTATAATATTCAAAAAGTTTTTTACAATTTCTTTTAGGCTATTTCCCTTTATGATATAAATATCTAAATCATTATCACCTATAAAAATTTCTAAATAATCCTTATAGGTAAATCCAATATCAAAGATTACTTTACCAGGGTAATCAATAAAAACCCCGAATTTATCTACCCCATCTATGATCAAAAAATTATGTGCACCATATAAGGATTTTTTATCAGAGGTATGAAGTGGGTCATCTGAACAAAATGATTCATAAATGCCTCCTCTTTTGTTCATTCCCCTTTGATTTTCTCCAAGTCCTAATACAATATCATCATCACCCATCTTATAACTAAGCTTAATCGTTTTCCCTTCCTCTAATTGAAAGAACTCTATTCCTTTTTTCTTTATTTCAATACCTGCCTTTACAACTGCATCTGTACAAATAGGATGTCCAAATCTATACTTTATTACCTTTTCATTTATTGCATATGTGATCACGTTATCTCTCCTTATCCTATTTTATAGAACCCTGTGTAACCCCTTTAATGATGTGTTTTTGCGCTGCAAAATAGAATATAATGATAGGAATCATAGCAATTACAAGTCCTGCTAATGCTAAATGCCATTGTTTTGAATGCTGTCCGAAAAAGTAAAACATCTTTAGTGGAATCGTATGCCACTGAGGTTTATTTATTACCAATTGAGGAAGTAAAAAGTCATTCCATATCCACATAGTATTTAATATACCTACAGTAACTGTTATAGGCTTTAGCAGAGGAAATATAATATACCAAAACACTTGAAATTTATTACATCCATCAATAACTGCTGCCTCTTCCAATTCCTTTGGAATATTCTTAATAAACCCGTGGTACAATATAATAGACAAACTAGATCCAAATCCAAGATACATAAATACAAGACCAACAGGATTTAAAAGACCTAATTTCCCCATGATATTTATAAGCGGTAGCATTACTGATTGAAAAGGAATA
Organism: Crassaminicella indica; assembly: GCF_019203185.1. Lineage (NCBI taxonomy): Bacteria > Bacillati > Bacillota > Clostridia > Eubacteriales > Clostridiaceae > Crassaminicella > Crassaminicella indica. Next base: position 172,764 of record NZ_CP078093.1, read on the forward strand.
AGCATTGCAGCCGCAAATAAAAAGAATAAAAATGAACTGAATTTTGTTTTAGTTCTAACAAGCATCCAAGCTGCCATAGAAGCAAATATAACAATGATTATTGTGCTAGATACTGTAATAAATAATGAATTGAAAAACGAATGGATAAAATCAAGCTCCTTAAAGGCTTCCACATAATTATTTAAACTAAAAAATTGACCAAATGGGAGGCTCATTACATTTAAAAAAATCCCTTTCTGAGTTTTAAAAGAATTGCTCAATATAATATAAAAGGGTGATAAAAACAAAACACCAAGTAAAATGCTAACAGCCATCACAAATGTTTTATTTCTTCTTTTACTTTTCATTACATTTCTACCTCCCTTTTCTTACTATAATAAATTTGTGTTAATGAAATAGCAGCTACCGTAATTAAAAATATAACCGCCTTTCCTTGTGCTAAACCAAATTCATTAAACTTAAAAGCCGTATTGTAAATATTCATAGCTAACATTTGTGTAGAATTGTATGGTCCTCCTCCTGTTAATGACAAATTTTGATCATATAGCTTAAAGGAATTGGATAAAGTTAAAAACAATCCAACTGTAAAAGCAGGTGCCACCAAAGGTATAGTTATATGAATAAGCCTTTCCCAAGCATTTGCCCCATCTATTTCTGCCGCTTCAATTAAAGAGTCTGGTATACTTTCTAAAGATGCAATATAAATAACCATCATATACCCTGCCATTTGCCACGACATAAGTATTACAAGCCCCCAAAAGCCTGTAGTTGGATCAGCCAACCAGCCTTCCAAAAAACTTAATCCTAATATTCTTCCCAACGAATCAAAAGCCTTTGTAAAAATAAACTGCCATACAAATCCTAAAATCAATCCTCCAATTAGATTAGGCATAAAAAATGCACTTCTTAAAAAATTACTTATTTTTAGTCCTCTTGTTACAAGGAGTGCTAAGCCAAATCCCATTAAATTTATAGTAATAACAGATACAAAAGCAAATTTAGCAGTAAAGATAAAAGCACTTAAAAATTCCTTATCCTTAAATACATCTATATAATTTTTAAATCCAACCCAATTAGCAGTATTTCCTATGCCATTCCAATCTGTAAATGAATAATAAATTCCCATAAACATAGGTAAAATAACTACAACAATGAATGCAAACAAAATGGGTCCTACGAAAAAACTAAACCAAAATTTTGAATTCTTCATATTGTCCTCCTTTATAGCTTTATGGGGGTTATATACCTTTGGTATATATCCCCCATATAATATACCTTATCTCATTTTCTCCCACTGAGCCTTTGCATCAGAAATCAATTCTTCCCAAGTATATTCTCCAGCTAAATATTTTTGAATGTCATTTCCTAAAATTTCCATTCCCCATCCTGTTGGATATCCCATAAATACCCATGGTATAGTCTTTCCATCTTCTGCATATCTCTTAACAGCTTTTCCTAATGGATCTTTAGGTTCAAGATTATCAAATCCTTTTAGTGGAGGTATAAAATAGAATTTGTTCACAATATAATCTTTTCCTGTATCAGATGTGTATAACCAATTTAAGAAATCCTTAGCAGCAGCCTTTACTTCATCTTTACTATCTTTATTTACTGCCCAATGCATTGGTACACCAACTGGAATTGAATCTTCCTTAGCTCCTTCAATTGGCATTGGGAGAATATCTAGATTGTTTGCAACCTTTTCATCTACCCCTTTGATTTTTCCATATACCCAGTTTCCTTGCTGAATTATTGCAACACGCTCTATAGCTAAGCCTTCTTCAGCTTGTCTTGTATAATCAACAGCATTTAACTTTTGTTTTTGATCTTTATTAGATGAATAATTTGCTTGTAAATCAATTAATTTTTTTAATCCATCTCCATATTTGAAAGAAACCTTCTCTGCATTAAATGCTTCGATAGAATTACTAAACTCTTGACCTAAAGCAGCATTTGAAGTATGAAGACCTGTTACCCAAGTTTCTTTTGCAGGATATTCAAATACCGCTTCTAAAAGAGGATATTTTTCCTTTAATGCACCACTCTTAATCTTCTCATCTAAAGCTTTTACAGCTTCTTCTAAGCTTTTGTAATCTACAATTTTAGCAGGATCAATTCCAGCTGCTTCAAAAATACCTTTATTATATACAAATCCATATCCTTCAATATTGAAAGGTAATGCAAATACTTTTCCATCTACAGTAGCTCCTTCTAATATTCCAGGAAGAGCCAAATCTACCCACGGTTGATCAGATAAATCTTCTAACTTATTCATCCAATCTTTTATATCTTGAGGACCACCTACATTAAAAATGTCTGGCTCGCTTCCAGATTGGAATTTTGCTTTTAATGCTGCACCATAATCATCTCCACCACCAACTGTTTGAATATTAATCTTTACATTTGGATGCTCTTTTTCATAAGCAAGTACAGCTTCTTCTAATTCTTTGGCAATTTCAACCTTGAACTGGAAAACGTTAACCTCTACCTTATCTTTTTCTTCACTGACTTCCTTTTTCTCTTGTGATCCACATCCAGCAAACAACATCATACTCATAAACACAGTCATAATTAAAGCTAATATTTTTTTAGATTTGAACATAATTATCTCCCCCTTTTACAAGCTTATATTTTTTTCACTATCATAATCAAATATATGACAGCTCTCCATATTGATAATAAACTTTTGCTCAGTACCAACCTTTAAGTCCCTGGCATCTAAAGAATCTATTCTAGCCGTCATTTGTAAATTTCCAATACTAAAATATATGAAGGTTTCATTTCCCATATGCTCTAGTACATCAATTTTACCCTTGATAGCTTCTTTAGATTCATGGTTTCTAATGCCTATATACTCTGGTCTAATACCAAACCATACTTTTTTGCCAATATGGCTCTTTACTTTTTTACATTTACTCAATGGTAAATCTAATGCCATCCCCCCTATTTTTACAGCAATATTGTTATTCTTTTCAATTAACTCTCCCTCTACAAGATTCATAGCTGGAGAACCTATAAAACCTGCCACAAACTTATTAGCTGGATAATGATACAGATTTAGTGGCGTATCAACCTGCATGATTTTTCCTAAATTCATTACACATATCCTATCTCCCATTGTCATTGCTTCTACTTGGTCATGTGTTACATAAATCATAGTTGTTTTTAGCTTTTTATGAAGCTGTGATAGCTGAACCCTCATATGAACCCTTAGCTTTGCATCTAAATTAGATAAAGGCTCATCAAACAAGAAAACCTCTGGATCTCTTACAATAGCTCTTCCTACAGCAACCCTTTGCCTTTGCCCTCCTGATAACTGCTTAGGTTTTCTATCCAATAAATTTTCTATATCTAAAATTTTTGCTGCTTCTCTTACCTTTTTCTCAATAATACTTTTTGGAGTTTTCCTCATTTTTAATGAAAAAGCCATATTATCATAAACTGTCATATGAGGGTATAATGCATAGTTTTGAAAAACCATAGCTATTCCTCTATCCTTAGGTGCAATATTATTTACAATGCTTTCTCCTATAAAAATAGTTCCTCCACTTATTTCTTCAAGACCTGCAATCATTCTCAACGTAGTTGATTTAGCACATCCCGATGGACCAACAAAAACCATAAATTCTCCATCCTTTATTTCTAAGTCAATTCCATGAACAGCCTTAAAACCATTTGGATAAATTTTTTCGACTCCTTTTAAAACTACTTTAGACATTGTCCTCCTCCTAAAACAATTTTTTGCAAGATTCCCTAATCAGTAATTCTATATCAAAAACTATATGCTCATGTTCTTTACTATTATTCATCAAATCAAATAAAATCTCTATACTTTTTTGCCCCATCTCTTCTACAGGCTGCTTAACTGTTGTAATAGACGGATGAAAATACTTTGAATATTCAATCCCATCAAATCCAACTACAGAAATATCTTCAGGAATTTTTAATCCTCTGCTTAAAATTGCCTTTGCAGCACCTATAGCCATAATATCAGAAGTAACAAATACTGCTGTCAATCCTAAATCCTTATCTAATAGCTTATTCATAGCATCAAATGCAGATTCAAAGGTATAGTGTCCAAATTCTAAAAATTGTTCGTTATAATTTATTTTATTTTCAGCTAATGCTTTTTTATAACCTTCAAATCTCAGCTTTCCAACATTTTTATCTCCTTCCCCAGTAGTAATGATTGCAATTTTTTTATGCCCTAATCTGCATAAATAATCTACTGCTTTATATGCTGCTTTCTCATTTTCAATCGCAACACTAGAAAAAATATTTTTATTTACTTTATCAGTAATATTTATAGATGTAAGCACTATTGGTGTTTTCAGATTCATTAATTGCTCTTCTTCTAAATTATCAAAATCACCTCCCAGACAAATCAAGCCTTTTAACTTCTTCTCTTTTATAAGCTCGATAGCAGCTTCAATATCATTAGTGTTATCATCATTATAATGAAGAATCATAGAATAGCCTTCTTCATCTATTTTTTCTTCAATTGACCGAATCATCTTTGAAAAAAATGGATTATAAATCCCTTTTACTAATACACCAATATTTTTAGAACTGTTTCTCTTCAAATTTCTTGCACTATTATTAGGAATATAATTACATTCTTCTATAACCTTTAATACTTTCTTTCTTGTTTCATCTTTAACATCTGGATGATTATTTAAAACACGAGATACCGTACTTACTCCAACTCCTGCAATTTTTGCGATATCTTTTATGCTAAAATTCTTCATACCCAAACCTCTCTTTTGGTATCGTTTCCGGAAACGTTACTGGAAACGTTTCCAATTTATATTTTAATTATACCACACTTCTTAAAATTTTCAAACTTTTTTATTGATTTTAATGGTATCAAAAAAATTTCAAAAATTCAAAGCTCTATAAATTTAACAAATATATTTCCTTAAATATTTTTGTATATTATAAGCGATTAATAGCTTATCTAAAGCTATTAATCGCTATAAATATTAAAGTTTTTAAAAATATTCTATTATAGCCTTTCTATTTTAAACTCTTTATTTTTTCCAAGCTTTCTACTGCTTCTTTTTCTGTTATCATCTCATTAGGATAAAATTTCCCGTCCTTTAGTGCCATTAATCCATTTTCCACAATAATTTCAACAATTCTATTATTTTTAACCTCGTCTATATCTTTTATATTCACCATTCCTTCTTTGTCCTTTAAATCTTTAAGCATATAAAGCGTTTGAGCAAATTCTTCTCTTGTCACCTTTTCGTCTGGATAAAAATAATCTTTTTCTGCTTTTACATAACCTGATAATACTGCTGTTTCAATATAGTCAAAATTAGGATCGTCTACTGTAACATCCTTGAATGTCCCATATATATGTCCCTTATGTTCTTTTTTATAGTACTTTGATGTAGGTGCAAATATTCCTTTATGCTTAAACTTTACAGTCATCTCTGCCAAGCTCTTTCTTGTTAATGGTTCATCTTTTTTAAACTCATCTAAGCTATCTATTAATTCAGGATAAAACATACGACTAAGCTCCAATACACCTTTAGAAAATCTAAAGGTTGGACTTGAAACTAATTTTTCATTAATTGTATATACTCTTCCTTCTTTAACAGCTTTTATCGTATCAAAGCCAGGACGAATAGAAATAGAATGTAAATTTCCTCCTGCATTCATAGCACCTCTTTGAGAAACATAAACATCTATTTCATCTGCTTTTTCAAGTATTCTTTCTGCTCCAAAGCTTGCAATACTTGTTCCTTTTCGAATCGGCTTTGCATCAACTGCAATATTATTTCCTCCTGCAAGTTTAATTGCCATTGCAGCCATTGAATCATTTGTTATTGTACGATATTCAGTTTCTGTAGATTCAAAGAAAACATTTACTTTTGGTTTTATGTTTTTTGTAATACTTTCCAATTCTTTTAAATCATTATTAAATTTTGTTAACAACTTTTCTGCTACAGCTTCTTTTCCTGTTAAAATAGCCAGCTTCTTAATATAATTAGGAAACTCTTCAAACTTATCAGGATATAAAGAAACCACATTAATTCCTGTATTTTCTAGTGCTTCTACAAATTCAGGTTTACTTTTTTTAATAAATGGACGAATAAGTACCAAATCAGGCTCTACTGCAATAACCTTTTCTGGATCAGCTCGATAATCAAAACGCTTCTTATTCATTACTGCTGCAGGATAAGCATCACTTTTACCAATTCCAATTATCTCATTATCTAATCCTAAAGCAAACAAATTTTCTGTATGAGCTGAATATAAAGAGATTATTTTCTTTGCTGGTTCGTCCATTCGAACAATTTTTCCAGAATCATCCTTAAATTCAATCTTACTAAAATTGTTGTCACCTTTTACTACATCTTCATTTTCACTTTCATTTTTAGAACAAGCTCCTAAAATACTCATAACGAGTATTAAAATTAATAATATAGATATTTTTCTTTTCATTTTTCCCCCTCCAATTATTAGCAAGCATTACATAATTATATCTAAATTTTAGCAACATTTCCTATATAAAATAACAAGTAAATGAGATGCTCTCATTTACTTGTTATAATTTTATTTTTCTTCCCCTTCAATAGCTTTTCTTGCATGCTCTATATAAATATCTTGATATTTTTCATTTTCACCTAAACCATGAAGATAAGTATTTACAGTAAATCCTTTGCTCTTAAGGATTGTCTTCCATGAATCCTCTTCATCTCCTGCCATATCGTTATTTGCATGATCTCCTGCAACAAGCATATATGGCATTAATGTTACTTCTTTAATGTTTTTAGCTTTTAATTTCTCTATAACATCCTCTAAAGCAGGATATCCTTCTACCGTTCCTACAAATACATTTAACCCCTCATCATCAAGTACACTTTGTAAGCACGCATAGCTTGCATTTGCAGGATGATGTGTTCCGTGTCCCATTACTACAACAGCTTGTCCTTCTTTAAGCTCTGGTAATTGTGATTTTAATGCTTCTACTGCTACCTTATAATCATCTGGAGTATTTAAAATTGGTGTACCTACTGCTATTTTTTTAAATGTATTTTCATATTTCTTTACTACTTCTAATAAATCATTATATTCAGCACCTGCTATAACATGAAGTGGCTGAACAATAACTTCTTCAAAACCTTCTTCCTTCATTTTGTTTAAAGCTTTCTCTGGTGTGTCTACTAAAATATTATCTCTGTCCTTTAACTTTTTGATAATAATATCAGAAGTAAAAGCTCTTCTTACTTCATATTCTGGAAATGCTTTTTGTATTTTTTCTTCAACTGCATCAATCGTAACCTTTCTTGTATCTGCATAGCTTGTTCCAAAGCTCACTACAAGCATTCCTTTTTTACCTTCTTGCCAATTTCCTTTTTCAACACATTTAACTGGAGCAGGGATTTCTTCTCCTTTTCCCTCAATAGAATCCTTTACATGATTTACATAAATCTCTTGATATTTTTCATTTTCACCCAAACCATGAAGATAAGTATTTACAGTAAATCCTTCGCTTTTAAGGATTGTCTTCCATGAATCCTCTTCATCTCCTGCCATATCGTTATTTGCATGGTCTCCTGCAACTACCATATATGGCATTAATGTCACTTCTTTAATATTATCTTTCTTTAACCTTTTAATAACATCGTCTAATGCTGGATATCCTTCTACTGTACCAACATAAACACTTAAATTATTGTCATCGATTACATATTGTAAATCAGCATAACATGCATTTGCAGGATGTTCTGTTCCATGTCCCATCACTACAACAGCTTGTCCTTCTTTAAGCTCTGGTAATTGTGATTTTAATGCATCAACAGCCACTTGATAATCTTCCTGATGAGTTAGGATAGGTCTTCCTAATACAAACTTTTCAAAAGTTCCATCATTATATTTTCTAAGTTCTTCTTTGATATCACTGTACTCAGCACCAGGCATAATATGTAATGGTTGAACAATTACTTCCTTAAAGCCTTCTGCTTTTAATTTATCCATTGCCTTAGCAACTGTATCCACTTCTATATTATCTCTGTCCTTTAACTTTTTGATAATAATATCAGAAGTAAATGCCCTTCTCACTTCATATTCTGGGAATGCTTTTTGTATTTTTTCTTCAACCGCATCAATTGTAACCTTTCTTGTGTCTGCATAGCTTGTTCCAAAGCTTGCAACTAATATTGCTTTTTTCACTTCCTTACTCTCCTCTTTTGCTTGATCTTGTTCTGCAGATGTTTCTTTTTTTGCACAACCTGCAAAACCAGCTACTACCAACATCAACGCTAAAATAAAACTTAAAATTCTAATCTTTTTCATAATACCACCCCTTATATTTTTATATCAGCTTTAACAAAAAGTTAAAACTGTAAAAAACATTTTTATAAGCTTGGTAGAATAACCAAACCTTTCTCTTCAGTCTTTCTTATAGCTACACCAAACAATTCCTTGATCAACTCTTTTGTCATCACATCCTCTGTTTTTCCATATTTCGAAATTTTCCCATCTTTTAATGCCAATATTCTATCACTAAACATATGTGTTAAATTCAAATCATGCATAATAGCTATAACAGTAAGATGCTCTTTCTCAATACAATCCTTTAATAAATTTAAAAAATAAATAGTATACTGAATATCCATATTTGAAAAGGCTTCATCTAAAAATAATACCTTTGGCGTTTGGGCTAGAGCCTTTGCTAGCATAACTCTTTGTTTTTCTCCCCCACTCAATTCAGTAATAGGAATATCAGAAAATTTTAGCGTATCTGTCATCTCCATGCATTCTCGTACTATCTTCATGTCTTTTGGGGTTAAATTCTTCATACGACTCTTAAATGGATTTCTTCCCATCATCACAACTTCTAAGCATGTAAAAGGGAATCTAATATCTACATTTTGAGACACAAAAGCTATTCTTTTACTTAAATCTTTTATACTATAGTCTTTCAAGCATTTATTTTGAAAATAAATATTTCCACTATATTTATGAAATTGTCCTGTAATCAAGCTAAGTAGGGTAGTCTTTCCTGAACCATTTGGCCCAATAATCGTTGTAAATTTTCCTTGTTCAATAAAAAAACTAATATCATGTAAAATTTCTTTATCATCGTATGAAAAAAATAAATTTTTTACTTTATACATATTAGCCCCCTTTACTTTAGTGCAGCGATTTATTTCTCGTCATAAAAATATATATGAAGAATGGTCCTCCAAGCAATGTTGTAAGCACACCTACAGGAATTTCTATATTCATCAATACTCTTGCACCTGTATCTGCTACCAATAATAATTCTGCACCAAGTAATGCTGAAAGAGGAATCAAAGTACGGTTATCAGACCCAATACAAAATCTAAGCATATGTGGCACAATAAGACCTATAAAGCTGATAATCCCACTTACAGATACGCATACAGCCGTAATGAATGAACCACATATTAAAAAAATCCTTCTTACACTTTGTGTATCAATACCTAACAATTTTGCTTCTTTCTCTCCCAAGCAAAGAAGATTCAAATCCTCTGAAAAATATATACAAATAATTATACATAATATTATCATCGGAAAACTCATCAAAACATGTTCCCAGCTTCTTGCTGATAAGCTTCCCATTAACCAATTCACAATAGGTGCAACGTTTTCTCCTGCTAGATTTTTTAAAAACTTAATACCAGCTGAAAGAATAGATGTCACTATAATTCCAGCAATAATCAAATTTGAAGAGCTTAAAACTCCTTTAACCTTAGCAATAGAAATCACAATACCTAATGTTATAAATGCACCAATAAAAGCACACGCTGTTATAGGAACTTGAAAATTATCCATCAAAAACATATTTATAAAAAGTGCTAGTGCTGCTCCAAAGGCTGCTCCAGATGAAACACCCATAGTATAAGAATCTGCCAATGGATTCATAAGCAACGACTGAAAAACAGCCCCTGAAACTGCCAAACCACTTCCTACTATCATTGCTGTAAAAATTCTTGGAAGCCTTACATTCCAAACAATAGCCACATAAGAAGCTTTTATATAACTATACACAGACTCATTTCCTGTAATTTTTCCAAATATAATTTTTACAACATCATAAGCACGAATATTTGCTCTCCCTAAATGAACTGATGAAAAAAAAGTGATAATCAATAAAACTAAAAAACAAATACCAATGATTTTCTCTTTATACCGTTTTTGCTGTATAGTCAAAGCCAAATTATTCTCCATAATTCCTCCAGTGGTAAAGTTTCACAAAATACATAATAAAAAAAGAGCTTCTCGGAAAGCTCTATATACACAGTAAAATGGTTTTAACATATCAAAATCTCCATTTTTTACTAGTCTATTCTACTTTCCCTCCGAAAGAATGAATATTAACAATTAGGCAGGTCTCCTGGCTTGGCTTCATTTTACTCCTTAACCTTCCCAAAGCAAACAGCTTCAGTGGTTTTAAAGTTTCATCCACCTCACAGTAGCGGGGGCTGCAGTGGCTTTTACCACTTTCCCTTTTAATTCTTAAAGAAACCTAATATTCTGTATGAATTTGTCAATAACACCTTTAATTATATATAATCATAAAAAGCATGTCAATAATAAGATTATTTTTAGTTTTGAGTATACAAAAACAAAACAGACTACTTAATTTTATATATTTTCGGTTTTAAAAGCTTATATTGATTAATTAGATTGATTCTGTTAGAGTTATAATTGAATTTAAAAACAGGAGGCAGCAATGAATAAATGAAGCATATAATTGAGATCAAAAAAGTAACAAAAAAATATGGAGATTTTACAGCTGTAGATAATTTAAGCTTAAAGATTCAAAAGGGAAGCTTTTTTGGCCTCTTAGGTCCTAATGGTGCAGGAAAAACTACACTTATTAAAATGCTTGTAGGGCTATTAAAGCCAACTAAGGGAACTATCCTTATTGAAAACCAAAAAATGAATCGTGACAATACTTTCATCAAAAGTAAAATTGGCATTGTTCCTCAGCATATCAACCTCGATAAAGAACTTTCTGTAAGAGAAAATCTTATTTTTTCTGCAAAGCTTTATAAAATAAAAGGAAATCAACTTCATCAAAAGATTGAAAAATTATTAGCTTTTTCAGATCTAAAGTCTATAGAAAATAGACTTAGCAAAAAATTATCTGGTGGTATGCAAAGAAAATTAATGATTACTAAAGCATTGGTTAATGATCCTGATATTCTTTTTTTGGATGAACCTACTGTAGGAATTGATGTAAATCATAGAAGGAAAATATGGGATATGCTAAAAGGAATGAAGGCTATGGGAAAAACAATCATTCTTACAACTCACTATATTGAAGAAGCTGAATATCTTTGCAATCAAATAGGTCTTATGGATCAAGGAAAAATATTTTATTGTAATACAAGCGATGCTTTAAAAAACAATCTTGGTAAATTTACTGTCGAATATTTTAATACAGAAAAAATAACAGAATATAAGTATTTTCAATCTATAGAAGAAGCAAAAGAATATGCTCATTCACTTGATACACATTATATTTTGAGAAATACAAATCTAGAAGATGTTTTTTATAATTTTACGAATAGGAAGGTACAATAAATGGAAGTTTTCACAATACTTTGGCGAGAATTTGCTTTTTTCAAAAAAAGAGCTTTCAAAATTACTTCTTCTGCAGTCATCACTCCTCTTTTATATTTATTAGCATTTGGATGGGGACTAGGAGCAGATGTTTCCATAGAAGGATATAGTTATCTACATTATATTATTCCTGGAATAATTGCTATGTCTACAATGCATACAAGCTTTAATGCTGTAGCCATTAGAATTTCTGTAGCAAGACTTCACGAAAAAAGCTTTGAATACTATCTAACAGCACCTGTAAATATGTATTTATTAACACTAGGCTACGTCATAGCTGGAGCATTACGTGGTTTTTATGCGGGATGTATCATTTTAATAGTCTCTTATCTATTTGGTGCTTATATCAATATTACATTTTCTTTTTTGCTAATATGCTTTTTGAACAGTCTTCTCTTTGCTGCTTTTGGATATTTTGCAGCAATGGTCATAAATACTCATTATGACATGAATCGCTTCACAAGCTTTGTCATTACACCTATGACCTTCTTATGTGGAACATTTTTTTCATTAGAAAAAATGCCATATATTATAAAAAGAATCATAGAGATACTTCCTCTTACCCATGCTATAATGGGGCTAAGAAATATCGCACTCAAAGGAATTACTAATTATTTTTCAATATTTATATTACTTACATACTTTTTAATCCTTTATGCCTTAGGTGTATATGCAAGCTATAGAGAAATATAAAACCATTTTTAGAAAGGAGGAAAACGAATACACTCGTATTCGTTTAAAGCTTATGTCAAAATTTTATGGAATTGGTACTGGCCCTGGAGACAGCTCTTTGGTTACAGTAAAAGCAGTAAACACACTTAAAAAATTAGATGTTCTTTTTGCTCCTCAACCAAAGGAAGGGGGAGAAAGCTTAGCTTTATCTATTGTCAAGGAATATATTTTACCTAAAACAGAAATAAAGCAAAGACACTTTCCAATGAATTTCAATGATGAAGAAAGAATAAATGCTTGGAATAAAATTGCAAAATCAATAGAAAATGAAGTAAAAAGTGGAAAAAATGTGGGCTTTATTACTTTAGGAGATCCAATGCTTTACAGTACTTATGTTTATATTTTAGAACTTTTAAGAGGAAAAGTAGAAATAGAAACAATCCCGGGAATCAGTGCTTTTTCAAATATTGCTTCAAGTCAAAACTTTCCTCTTGTCATGGACCGAGAAGCTTTGGTAATACTACCATGTACCGCTGATGAAGAAAAAATTGATTTTACGTTAAAAAATTATAACTCTATTGTACTAATGAAAGTATATAAAAATTTCAAGGAAATAATTAAAAAGCTTAAAAAATACGATTTAATCAAATATGCAATCCTAGTAAGCAATTCTTCTCAAGACCGTGAAATAGTTTATCATGATTTGGAAAATATTAGAGAGGATCAAATATCATATTTTTCAACTATATTAATTAACAAAGAAAACTACCACAATAAGTAAGTATCTTTAAAAGATTAGCCAAATATTTTAAGCCCGTAAAACCTTCTATATAAACAACAGAGGTTTTACGGGCCATTTTATATACAAATCAACGTAAAAAATCCATTAATATCCTAATATATGATAGCCACCATCTACATGAATATTTTCACCTGTTACACCGCTGCTTAAATCACTACATAAAAAAAGCGCTGTATTTCCTATCTCTTCTGTATTTATAAGCCTCTTCATAGGAGTTTTTTCTTCAAATGCTTTTAACATCGTATTAAAATCTTTAATTCCTTTTGCTGCTAATGTTTTTATAGGACCAGCAGAAATTGCATTTACTCTTATATTTTCTTCACCTAAATCATGAGCTAAATACTTTACACTAGCTTCTAATGCTGCTTTTGCTACACCCATTACATTATAGTTTTTAACTACTCTCTCTCCCCCTAAATATGTCAATGCCACTATACTTCCTCCATTAAGCATAAGAGGCTTTGCATATTTAGCAACTGATACTAAAGAATACGCACTAACCTCTTGTGCCATCATATATCCATCTCTTGATGTATCTACATAGCTTCCTTCAAGCTCTTCCTTTTTTGCATGAGCAATGCTGTGTACAACCCCATGAAGTGTTTCAAATTCACCTCTTAATATATCAAATGTATTTTCTATTTCTGTATCTTTTGTCACATCACAAGAAAGCAAAAGTACATCCTTCATGCCCTCTTGTTCAATAAGCTTTTCGATACTTTTTTTTGTTTTTTCTCCTAAATATGTAAATGCTAATTTTGCTCCTGCTTTATGAAAAACCTTTGCAATTGCCCAGGCAATACTCCATTTATTTGCCACACCCATAATCAAAATATTTTTATCCTTTAATAAAGTACTCATATTGTCATCTCCTTATCTCAATCTATCTAGAGCAGTCGCCATAACATCTCCTGCAATAGGAGCTGCACTTTTCCCTCCAGTTATTCCAATATTCTCTAATACTACAGCAATAGCCACCTTAGGATCATTAGCTGGTGCAAAACCTATAAACCATCCATGTCCTTTTTTTGTCTCATTTTGTGCTGTTCCTGTTTTACCAGCTACCTTTATATTTTTAATTCTTGCATTCTTACCTGATCCTTCTTCTACAACACTAATCATCATTGTCTTCAAATCTTGTGCTACTGCTTTGCTGCTTGTCCTTGATAAAACTTGAGGATAATTTATTTTCACAGTCCTTCCCTTAGGGTCAATCACCTCCTTTACTAAAATAGGCTTCATCATTTCTCCATCATTGGCAATAGCCCCTGCTACCATTGCCATATTCAGCGGAGTAACAAGTATTTTCCCTTGACCAATAGCAGATGCCCCAAGTTCAGGACGCGTCATACTTCCCTTTGGAAATCTTGATTTTTTTACTTTTAAATCGAATGGAATATACTTATTGAACATATACTTTTCTGCTACATTTCTTAGTTTTTCTTCCCCTAATTGAAGTCCAGCTTGACTGAAGAACACATTGCAGGAAACCTCTAAAGCCCTTTTCATATCTAATCTTCCATGAGCTATACCTTTATAATCTTTTAATATATATCCATCAATATTAATAGAACCCTTACAATCAAAAGTTTTTTCTACATTTTTATTTTCTAAAGCTGCTGTGGCAGTTATAGTTTTGAATATAGATCCTGGTGTATAAAGTCCCATAGTTGCTCGATTAAGAAGAGGACTGTTTTTATCTTCTATAATTTCATTCCATTGATTTTTTATTATAGATGGATCAAAATCTGGCTTGCTTACCATTGCATAGATTTCTCCAGTTTTAGGATTCATCAAAACAATTGCTCCCTTTTTTCCTCGAAGCTTCCTTTCTGCATAACTTTGAAGCTCATGATCAATAGTTAAAATTAAATTATTTCCTTTTTCATTTGTTCCAATAATCTTTTCTGTAATTTCTTGTATAGGATTTTCTTTAATGTTTAATAGCTCATTATTATAAGAAGATTCCAATCCTGCTTTTCCATACTCTTTAAAGCTATATCCTATTATATGACTATAAACTCTTCCATATGGATATTTGCGAATTTGATTGTTCTCCTTTTTTTCGCTATATGCAAGTGTTTTACCATTTCTATCAGCAATAACACCTCTAAGCACATACTCTTCATTTATCCACTGTCTTTTATTATAATTGTTACTAACAATTTTTGATGCCTGAAAAACTTCAAAGTAACTTAAGTATACCACTAAACTGATAAAGAGGGTACATAATGCAATAAGAACCTTGATAATTCTCTTAGAATTTTTATCCATCTTATTCCTCCTCTTCAGACGCTACCTGTAAAATTCCTAATGCTGCAAAGCTCGATACCAACGAACTTCCTCCATAACTAACAAAGGGTAATGTAACACCTGTTAGAGGAATCATTTTTATCACGCCTCCTATAATAATAAATGCTTGAAATCCAAGCATCGTTGTCATTCCTAGAGCAATAATTTTTAAAAATCTATTATGCTGTCTTAAAGCAATCTTAAATCCTCTATAGACTAAAATCAAAAATATCATTATTATTCCTATTCCACCAAATATACCCATTTCTTCACAAATAGCAGAGAAGATAAAATCTGTATGCACCTCAGGTATAAATTCAGGATGACCAAGACCTATACCTGTACCAAAAAATCCTCCTGATGCTATAGCAAATAAAGATTGAGTAATTTGATAGCCTTTGTTATCTATATAACTCCACGGATCAATCCATGTGATCACTCTAACTCTCACATGATTCACCAAAAAATAACTGATCATTCCAATTATTACAGCTCCTGCTAAATTGTAATATATCCACCTTCTATCTTCTTCAAATATATAGAATATAGTTATAAAAACAAAATAAAAAATCATTGCTGTTCCCAAATCTCTTTGAATAAACAAAAAACCTATATAAGCATATACAATCGCTAAAAAAATATATAAATTCCATATTTTCTCTTTATTGCTATAATAAGCTCCTAAAAAAAATATAAATAGTATCTTTATAATTTCTGCAGGCTGAAAGCTAAATCCTCCTATTTTAATCCAATTTGTCGCACCTTTTATTCTTGTACCAAAGATTAAAGTTGACAAAAACAAAATCAAGGATAAACCTACATAAAAATTTATCCATTTTTCCCATCCTTTTATATTTTTTGTCAATGTATAAAATAAAAAGAATGTTGCAATGCCTAACCCAAACCAATAAATCTGCTTAAAGCCAAACGCTGGATTAATTCTATAAATCATGATAATTCCAATACTTACAAGCATAGTCATGATCAAAAATATGTAATGATCCCCTGAAGAAGTTTTAATAAGAATAAAGTTCGATATATAGATAATAAAGGTCAAAAGTATCCCAGTGACTAAAATAAACTTATCAAACCCATCTTTATAAAAATAAAGAAGGAAAATAGCTAAAATATCCATTAAAAATATTAAATTTTGTGGCATCCTATAAGTAAAAAACTTCTTCATCATAATACACCTCTTTAATCATTGCTTACATACAAAAATTCTACTTGCCCAAATTTAATACGATCTCCATTTTTTAATTTGACAGCATCTATAATCCTATCTCCATTTAGATATGTCCCGTTAGCACTATCTAAATCTTCAACAAAATATTCGCCTTCATCTAAAATGATTTTTAAATGTTGATTAGAAATATATGGATCATTTATGACTACATCATTTTCCTTTTTCCTACCAATAGTCATCGTAGCATCTAATGTATATACTTCCTTGATCTTAAAGGGCAACTGATCCTTTCTATTTATTAATTTTAAATATGGATAATGATCTATTCCATCGCTCATGCTTTTTATATCTAAGTAAATTAGTCGAATAATCCCTAAAATAAACATATAGATAATAAAAATAAAAATATATCGAAATATTAAAGACAATAAATTAAACATGCCATCACCTGCCAATTTTCATCTATTCTACTACCATTATACAAAATAATAGCATATAAAAATATTAAATGTTATAGATAAACAACATTAACATAAAAAAGAAATATATAAAGATAAGTGAGCTTTGATATTGTAAAAGCTACAACTGTATACACATACAGTTATAGCTTTTCTCTACTTAAGCATTTTTTCCATTTCATCTACTAACTTTTCAAACACTTTTAATGCATTATGTATAGGCTCTGTTGTAGTCATATCTACACCTGCTCCCTTAAGGAGATTAATAGGATAATCTGATCCTCCTCCCTTTAAGAAGCTTAAATATCTTTCTACTGCTACATCTCCTTCTTTTAATATCTTTTGAGATAAAGAAATAGCTGCAGCATATCCAGTAGCATATTTGTAAACATAATATGCATTGTAAAAATGAGGAATTCTTGCCCACTCCATTTTGATTTCATCATCAATCACTAAATCTTGTCCATAATATTTTTTATTTAAGTCTATATAAATTTCACAAAGTGTTTCTGGTGTTAACGCCTCACCTTTTTCAGCCTTTTCATGGATAATTTTTTCAAATTTTGCAAACATGGTTTGTCTGAAAACAGTTCCTCTAAATTGTTCTAAATAATGATTCATCAAATACATCTTCGTATTTATATCCTTGCTATTTTTAAGTAAATGCTCCATCAGCAAAGCTTCATTCACAGTTGATGCAACCTCTGCAACAAATATAGTATATCCACCATAAATATATGGTTGATTTTTATGAGAATAATATGAATGGAGCGAATGTCCCATTTCATGGGCAATCGTAAATATATCATGTATAGTATCTTGATAATTCAACAATACATAAGGAGGACTCGTATAGCTTCCAAAAGAATAAGCACCACTAGTTTTTCCTTCATTTTCATATACATCAATCCAGCCTTCATTGAATCCTTTTTCAAGAATTTCTATGTACTCTTTTCCTAAAGGCTTTAATCCTTCTTTTACCTTTTCTTTTGCTTCTTCATAAGGTACTTTTATATTCACTTCTTTTATAATAGGAGTGTATAAATCATACATATGAAGCTTTTCTACACCTAATGCTTTTTTACGAAGTCTTACATATCGATACATAGCATCTAGATGTTTTTCTACTGCATCAATCAAATTCGTATAAACAGCTACAGGAATATTATCTCCATCTAATGCTGCATGAAGTGATGAAGGATATTTTCTTACTCTAGCATAAAAAGCATCCTTCTTAACACTATAATTTAAAGTAGAAGCAATAGTATTTTTTTGTTTTTCGTAGGAACTATATAGTGCTTTAAAAGCATCTTTTCGTACCCTTCGATCACTGCTTTCTAAAAATTTTATATATCTGCCTTTTGTTACCTCAACCTCTTCACCATTTTCATCTATAATGGTTGGAAATTTTATATCTGCATTGTTGATCATGCCAAATATATTTTTAGGTGCAGCTGCTAATTCACCCATTTGGGCTAAAATTTGTTCTTCCTCTTTTGATAAAATATGTTCTTTCTGTCTAAGAATTTCTTCTAAATAAAAAGCATATAATTTTAATCCTTCATTTTCATTTAAAAATAATCTTATTCTGTCCTCGGGAATAGCTGTAATCTCTGGTACCATAAAAGATAGAGTGCTTTGTACTTCTACAGCTAATCCCTGTGCTTTATCTGTCATAGCCTGATATTTTGTTACTGTATTATCTTCATCCTTTCTCATTCTTGCATATACAAACACATTCTCAAGCTTTAAAGAAATTTCATCCTGAAGCTTAAGTGCTTCAAGCAAAGATTCTGATGATTTACCTAGCTTGCCAATATATTTTGCAGCCTCTCCTACCTTTTGTTTTATGTCTAATATGTCTTTTTCCCAAAGCTCATCATTTTCATACATCTGCTCTAGCTTCCATTTATACTTTTGAGGTATATCTTTTCTTTTTGGAATTTGTTTTGATTTATTCATAATATTTTGTGGAAAAACCACATCCTCCTTTCATTTTTATAGCTCTATTTAAAGGATTGGATTATTTATCCTATATTATACTTAATAATATCATAATTATTGTTAAATAATAAACTTTTTTCCAAACCGTTTTATAAGTTATCAACCTATAGTATAATATCTTTATTGGAGGTGTTTGCTTGAAATTATCTGAAATAATAGATATTCTTTCTGCAGAAATTTATACGAAAAATATAGATTTTGATATTTCTTTTGACTATGGAAGAGCTTCTGATTTATTAAGTGATGTTTTAAGAGATGATGTTTTGAGAAACCCTACACACAACTGTATTTTTCTTACAGGACTCATCAATTTGCAAGTCATAAGAACTGCTGAAATGATGGACGTTAAAGGGATTGTATTTGTTAGAGGTAAAAAACCATCTAAAGAGATGATTGAACTTGCATCAGCTCATGACATTATATTATTGGGTACAAAATATAAGTTATATAAATGCTGTGGCTTACTATACAGTCACGGTTTACATGATTAAGGGGTGATGATATGACTGAACATTTCCATTCTGTCATATTAGAAGAAGATAAATGTATCGGTTGTACAAATTGTATTAAAAGATGCCCTACAGAAGCCATAAGAGTAAAAAGAGGAAAAGCTAAAATCATAAAAGAAAGATGTATTGATTGTGGCGAATGTATTCGCATCTGCCCACAGCATGCAAAAAACAGTATTTCTGACTCCTTAGAAAGCATCCATAATTTTAAATATAAAGTCGCACTCCCTGCACCTACTTTATTAGGTCAATTTGATATAAATACAAAACCCATAAAGATTTTATCTGCACTAAAAGCACTCGGTTTTGATGATGTATACGAAGTATCTAGAGGAGCTGATATTGTATCAAATTATACAAGAGAGCTATTAAAAATCACCTCTAAGCTACCCCTTATTTCATCATCTTGCCCAGTTATCGTAAGACTTATACAAATTAGATTTCCAAGTCTTATTGACAATATTGTTCCTATCGAATCTCCTATGGAAGTAGCTGCTATGCTTGCAAGGGAAAAATCTATTCAAAAAACAGGTCTCTCACCTTCTGATATCGGTATTTTCTTTATTAGTCCGTGTCCTGCAAAAATTAGTAGCGTTAAAAACCCATTAGGAAATAATCATTCCCATGTAGATGGTGTTATTTCTATAAAATCTGTATATCCATACGTTCAAAAAAATCTAAAAAAGAATATTAAAGATGAATCATCTGAATTTTATGATTCTGGAAAAGCTATAGGTTGGGCAAGAGCTGGCGGTGAAACATATTCTTTAGATATAGAAAACTACTTGTGTGTGGATGGTATAGAAAATGTTATAAAAATACTAGATGAAATTGAAAATGGACAATTAGAAGGAATCGAATTTGTAGAATGTCTAGCTTGCATTAACGGTTGTGTAGGAGGTTCTTTAACTGTAGAAAATCCATTTATCGCTAGAAACAGAATTAGAAAGCTTTCACAGCAATATATGAAAAACAAAGAAATTCAATTAAATAAAACACTCAAGGATTTCATGTTAAAAGAAAAAATTCATCCAAAAAATGTTCGCAAATTAGATGATAATATTATGGAAGCTATGAAAAAAATGGAAAAAATCGATCAAATATATGAGCTATTACCTGATTTAGACTGCGGTGCTTGTGGATCACCTTCATGTAGAGCTCTTGCAGAAGATATTGTTTTAGGCTACTCTGATTTAGATGACTGCATGATTTTATTTAGAGATAAAGTAAAAAATCTGCTTTTCAAGAAAAATAATATAATAAAAGATGAAGAGGTGTAATTTTTAGCACCTCTTTTATTTATGTAATAAAATATAGTTTGTCATTTGTTATATGGCTATTTTTTTTGCATATAATTATATATCAACTGATTTAGAGGTGTTCCTATGAATCATCCCTTTGAAAAATACCTTCCCATAATAACTAGGATTTTCATTATAGCTTTTATTGTTTTAAGTATATATTTTATATCTACAACTCTTATTTTTTATGTTTTGCCCTTTATCCTCAGCTGGATAATAGCAACGATCCTTGAACCTATCATTCACTTTTTAAATAAGGTTTTAAAGCTTTCTCGAAGCACCTGCACATTAATAACAATATGTTTTTTTGTCATATTCATTGGTTTCATCATAGCACTTATTGGAGGTATGATCATTATACAATTAACAAATTTATCTTTAGAGCTTTCTCAATATCCAAAAAAGCTATATCTTCACAGCAGCGACTTAGTAAAAAAAATGCAAGCTTTATATATACAATTACCTCCTGATCTTGCAGCATCTATTAGTAATGCTATTAATAGCATATTTCAAAATTTAACATCCTTCGTAGGGAAATTTATTGCATCTTTATTAACTTTTATTTCAGCTATTCCAAGTTTCTTTACATTTTTACTAGTAACTATTTTATCTACGTTTTTTATGGCTAGAGATAAAAATAAGATCAAGAAATTTATTAAAACCCAAATACCTACATATGCTCTTTCAAAAAGCATCGTTTTAAAGAAAGATCTGCTCCTCGCATTAACAGGTTATATAAAAGCACAAATCATTTTAATGTTTATCACCTTTATAGAAAGTGCTATAGGACTAAGCATTATAGGCATTCAGTATTCTTTAATCATTGCATTTTTTGCTAGCATCATAGACGCTCTTCCAATCCTCGGTACTGGCTGCATATATATACCTCTTATAATATGGAAAATATTCACAAATTCATATGATGATGCAGTTGGACTAATTCTACTATACATCATAATTATACTAATAAGGCAATTACTCGAACCAAAAATTTTAGGAAGTCAAATAGGTCTTTATCCTCTAGCAACCCTTATATCTATGTATATAGGATTAAAAATATTTGGTATTTTTGGACTAATCATCGGTCCTGTTTCCTTAATCTTCTTCATGGCACTACAAAAGGTTAATATTTTACCTAAATGGAAAGAATAATTTTTTCTTTACAAAAATTGCATTTATGTTATAATTATCCGATATAGTAATAATTTAGGACAAGGGGTGAAAATATGATAAAAGATACTTTATATTCTAAAATGGATCATCTATTGTTTCTTCTTCCTGCATCACACCATTCTCCCGAAGAAATCACTTCCATATTAAAAAAGCATCCTGAAATTAAATTTGTTTCACTAGTAGGAGTAGATTTAGGGGGAAATGATACAGATGAAAAAATCCCTGTAAATCTTTTTCTAAATGACATTGATCACTTTTTAACTTGTGGTGTTCAAACAGATGGCTCTAGTGTAATTCTTCCTGAAATTGCTACCTTGAATAATGCAAAAGTTGATTTGATTCCTGACAAATCTGTTAACTGGTTCGTTGACTACAATTTTGATCACTACGATGCACAAACAAATCTTCCAGTAGGAACACTTAGAATTCCTTCTTTTCTCATTCATAACAACGTAAAAGTCGACTCTCGTTCCATCTTATTCAATGCTGTAGGACATTTTAAAAATCAAATCTTAAAGCTCCTAAAAGAATATCCATATGTACTAGAAGCTTTAGGTATAAACTCAACAGATGATATTGAAGAAGTTGTTTTAACTGCTGCAACAGAGCTTGAATTTTGGGTAAAAACACCTGATGATAAAGCAGATATAGAACAGCTCTCTACTTCTCAAGTATTAAAGGAGCAATATTGGAAAAGAACTATTGGTCCAGTTCGTACAGCAATGGAACAGTCACTTTTAGCATTAAATAATTATGGATTAGAAGCAGAGATGGGACATAAAGAGGTTGGTGGAGTAAAAGCAAAGCTTACAGAAAACGGAAGCTTTGATCATATTATGGAGCAATTAGAAATAGATTGGAAATACTGTACTGCACTACAATGTGCTGATAATGAATTAATTGCACGTGATGTAGTAAAAGACACTTTCATGGCAAATGGTTTAGAAGTTACTTTCATGGCAAAACCAATTGAAGGAGTTGCAGGAAACGGTGAACATCATCATGTTGGTGTAGCACTAAAGCTTAAAAACGGAAAAATGAAAAATCTTTTCGCTCCTATTGATATGAAAAAAGATTACATGAACCCTATTGGGTTTGGTGCTATTATGGGACTACTCAAAAATTATGAAGTAGTAAATCCATTCGTTACTGCTACTAATGATGCTTTCAATCGTTTAAAGCCTGGCTTTGAAGCTCCTGTATGTACAGTTTGTTCTATTGGACATTCTGCTGAATCTCCTTCACGCAACAGAACCGTTTTAGTTGGTCTTATTCGTGATATGAAAAATCCAATGGCTACAAGGTTTGAATTAAGATCTCCAAATCCTACAAGTAATACATATTTAGTTCTTGCTTCTGTTTATCAAGCAATGCTTGATGGTATACAAGCTGCCTTACAAAATAATAAAGCTTCTTATGAACTCGAAGAAACTCTATCTAAAAAAGCTGGAGAAGCTTCCTTTTATCTTGAAAAGGAAAGAGCCTACAGAAGTGAAGAAGATGTATTTGAAGATTATACAGAAAAAGAAAGAGTTGCTTTATTCGGTAAGCCTCCTGCTACTGTTTGGGACAATCTGGTGAATTTTGAAAAGTATCCAGAGAAAAAATCTGTTTTACTAAAAGGAAATGTTTTCAATGAATCAATTATTAATTCCTATAAAACTGCTACTTTAACTCAATGGACAACAGAATTATACAACCGAATCATTCCAGAAAATATGAATATTGTAAGAAGCTATAAAAAGCTTCATAAAAACGATTATGTAACAGATTTAGATGTAGTAACTTGGGAAAAAATCAATCATTTAAGATATTATTTAATGAAAGATAGCTTAAATAAAAAATCACTATTTACAAAAATAAGAGAAGCTATTGATAAAGAGGATTATGAAACTGTATCAAAGCTTCAATTAGAAATGAACAATAAAATGAATACATTAAATGAATTATACACAATTTATAAAAGAAACTTATTTGAATTATAAAAACCTCTATAAAATCCATAGAGGTTTTTTCATTGTAAAAAAGCTTACTGAAATCACATGAAAATACGTTACTATAATTCAATAAATTTAAAAACAAGGTATAGTAAATACCATCATTGTAGAGAATATTAAATGTAATTTACACCCTTATTTCGGAGGTTAAAATTATGGATTTATCCTTTATAAAAAATATTCATTTTCCTAATCATATTAAACCATTTTTCACTTCACTCCTTATTCTTTTCATATCGTTTTGTTTGATTCGATTTGTCATGTTTCTTACAGCTAAGATTATTCAAATTACAAAATTCAATGAACAGCGTGAAATGACTATAAAAAGCATTGTAGATTCCCTATTTGCTTACTTTATTCTTACACTTGCTATATTAAATATTTTAAGTGAATTTGGACTCATAAAAAAATCTACTATCATAACAGGTGCTGGTATTATTACATTAATTGCAGGACTTGGTGCACAAAACCTTATAAAAGATATTATCAACGGTTTTTTCATTTTATTTGAAAGACAAATGAAGGTTGGAGATTATGTCAGTATTAATGAAGCATATTACGGGACTGTCGAAGAAATCGGTCTTCGCTCAACAGCTATACGAGAATGGACTATGAGAAAAGTCTACATACCTAACGGAGAAATCAAGACTTTGAAAAATTATTATAAAGAAAAGGCAAGAGTAATTATAGAGGTTGTCGTTCCTTTTGAAGAAAATCATCCATTAGTAGAACAAACTTTAAATCAAGTCTGTGAATACATCAATAGTAAGTACGATGATAAGTTATATAAAATCGGAAATTCTAATTATTCAGAGTTCAGTTTATTAGGAGTTGTATCATTAGACGGGAAATTAGGAGGAGCAAAATATATTATTATCGGTATAGTAAATCCTCATTTTCAATGGTTTCTAAGAAATCGTATTTATGAACACATTCTAAAAACCTTCAAAGAAAATAATATCCGTATTGCATACCCAAAATTTTTTTTGCATGAAGATAAATAAGGACAATTTTATATTTGTTCTTATTTATTTTATTTTGTAACCTTTTTTTCCTCATTACATAATATGTAAATGTAAACAAAAATTTATTAGCTAAAGATAATTTTTTAAAATTTTTCTTAGAATAATCATTAGCTAATAAAAATAGGAGGTCAAAAATGGAAAAGCTTATTCCACTTTCTACTCTTTCTGTAGGAACTGCTGGCCGCGTCTCAGATTTGATAACAACAGGCTTATCAAGAAGAAGAATGTTAGATTTGGGTCTTGTTCCCGGAACAGTTGTCAGTGTAATCAGAAAAAGTCCATTAGGAGATCCTGTTGCATATAACATAAGAGGTGCCATAATTGCTTTAAGAGGCGAAGAAGCATCTCTTATTTTAGTAAAGCCAATTTAACTCTATAGAAGGGAGGAAAAGGAATGGGACTTACCTGTCAATCATGTGGTAAAGCTCTATTAAAAGAAAAATTCAATATACGAGTAGGGAATAATGATAGATTAGTAATTGCTTTAGCGGGTAACCCAAATGTAGGAAAAAGTACTGTATTTAATGCTTTGACAGGACTTAAACAGCATACAGGGAATTGGCCCGGAAAAACTGTTTCAAACACTCGAGGTAGTTATAAATACAAAAACAAAAAATTCGTACTTGTAGATTTGCCTGGAACATACTCCCTTTTAGCTAATTCAGTTGAAGAACAAGTAGCAAGAGATTTCATTTGCTTTGGAAAACCGGATGCTACTGTTGTAGTTACAGATGCAACCTGTCTTGAAAGAAACCTAAACTTAGTTCTACAGGTTATGGAGCTTACTGATCATGTTATCCTTTGCGTCAATTTAATGGATGAAGCTAAAAGAAAAGGAATATTTATAGATACAAAAGCTTTAGCAAAAGCTCTAGGTATTCCTGTAGTAGGTACCTCTGCTAGAAGTGGTGAAGGATTAATTGAACTTATGGATAAAATTCATAATATTAGCATAGGACTTGAAAAAAGCTCTCCTAAAAGAATTGTATATCCTAAAGAAATTGAGGAAGAAATAAAAAAACTCATCCCTCATATAAAAGGATTATTAGGAGATCAATTAAATCCTAGATGGGTAGCTTTAAAAATATTAGAAGGGGATAAAACCCTATTAGATTCCATACAGCAATTTTTATATACCGAAAACTGTTTCAAGCACCAAAGTGAGGTGGCATGTGTCTATGAATAGTAAAACTCAACCATACGATGTGTTAGTTTCTATGCAAAATAAAATTACTAAAGAAAAACATAATCATTTTAGGGATATGATGGTAAGCAGTATTTATTCCCAAGCAGAAGAAATTGCAAATAATGTTGTTACCAAAAGCAATAAGAAAAAAATTGATTGGGATAAAAAATTAGATGACATCCTTACCTCTAGAATAACAGGATATCCTATTATGTTTTTATTATTAGGCTTAGTTTTTTTCATTACCATAACAGGTGCTAATGTACCATCAGCACTTTTAGCAGATTTCTTATTTGGCATAGAAGCACAGCTTACAACTTTTTTCATAAAAGCAAATGCTCCAGCTTGGCTTCACGGTATTCTTATATTAGGTATGTATCGAACATTAGCGTGGGTTATTTCCGTTATGCTTCCGCCTATGGCTATATTCTTCCCATGTTTTACACTACTAGAAGATTTAGGTTATCTTCCTCGTATAGCCTTTAATCTTGATCGCTTGTTTAAAAAAGCAGGTGCTCATGGAAAACAGTCCCTTACAATGAGCATGGGATTTGGATGCAACGCTGCAGGAATTATTGCTTGTAGGATTATTGATTCTCCAAGAGAAAGACTCATTGCAATGCTTACAAATAATTTTGTTCCTTGCAACGGTCGTTTTCCTACACTTATTGCCATATCTTCTATTTTTATAGGCAGCGCTGTAGCAAGCAAATATCGTAGTATTGCAGCAACCTTCTTTGTTTGTATACTTGTATTGTTTGGAATTTCTATAACATTATTGGTTTCATGGGGACTTTCAAAAACTATATTAAAAGGAGTACCATCTTCATTTACACTGGAACTTCCCCCTTATAGACGCCCTCAATTTGGAAAAATTATCTATCGATCCATAATCGACCGAACCATATTTGTATTAGGTCGTGCTGCTTTAGTAGCTGCTCCTGCCGGTCTTATTACATGGATTTTAGCCAATGTATTTATAGGAAATCAAAGTATATTAGCACATTTAGCAGCCATTTTACAGCCCTTTGGTCGTCTTATTGGTATGGATGGCTTTATATTAATAGCTTTTATTCTTGGTTTACCAGCAAATGAAATCGTTCTACCTATTTTGATTATGAGTTATATGGCAAAGGGAAGTATACTTGAATTAGACAGTCTAAATGCAATGGGAAATTTATTTATTGAAAATGGTTGGAATTGGTTGACTGCTTTAAATGTTATGATCTTTTCACTCCTGCATTTCCCTTGTGCCACTACACTTTGGACTATCAAAAAAGAATGTAACAGCTTAAAATGGACACTTTTTGCAGCCATTATGCCTACAATTATTGCAATAATTACATGTTTTATTATAACACAAGGAGCTAGAATTATAGGATTGATATAGCTTCATATAAATTTATACAATAAAAAAGACCTTTATTTTAACAAACAAAAATACTATTAAAGTAAAGGTCTAATTTCAAAATTTTTGTCGATAAAGAAAAAAATAAATTTTATTTTTTCATCCTTCTTAATTTTCCTTATTTATTCTCTATATTTCCCATTGTTTAGCTTTTTCCATTTCATTATACATATTGTAATATCTTTTCCTATTCTTAATTAACTGGTTGTGTTTTCCTCGTTCTTCTATCCTTCCTTCGTTTAAAACAATAATTTGATCTGCATCTTTTATTGTATTTAATCTATGGGCTATAACGATTACCGTTTTATTAGCTGTAAGTTTTTTAATAGATTTTCTAATTTCTAGCTCATTATCTGCATCTAAAGATGCAGTAGCTTCATCTAATAATATGATAGGAGCATCTTTAAGTATTGCTCTTGCTATAGATATTCTTTGCTTTTCTCCTCCAGATAAAGTAGATCCTCCTTCGCCAACTATTGTTTCATATTTATTTTCTAGCTTTTCTATAAACTCATCGCAATTAGCAAGCTTTGCTGCTCTTATAACTTCTTCCTCAGTTGCCTTTAAATTTCCCAATTTTATATTGTTATATATTGTATCATTTAAAAGGTATACATCTTGAAATACCATACTAATATGCTTTAATAGTGCATCAGGATGAATATCTCTTATATCTTTTCCACCTATTTTGATAGTTCCATTGTTTATATCCCAAAATCTAGCAATTAAACTCATAATAGTAGTTTTTCCTGAACCAGAAGGCCCTATAAGTGCTGTCATAGTTCCTTCCTTAGCTTCAAAGCTTAAATTATTAATAATATTTTCTCCTTTTTCATATTCAAAGCTTACATTTTTAAACTCAATACTATAATTATCAAAATCTACTTCTTCATATTTATAGCTCATTTCTGGAGTATTATATGTTTGTATTAACTTTTGTGATGCCAATTTTAGATATCTAAATATTCCATATTGAGCACCAAATGCTCTTAATACATTTGTAAGTGCTATATTTATGATAATAAAAGTTAATAATTCTTTTTTCCCTATACTTCCTACTCCAAATTTTGTTATAGCGATTAAGAGTAATACTGGAAAGCTTATATCGACTATTATTTGAAATATAAGCACAAAAGGTACAATAGCCACTTCTGTTCTTATGCTTTCTCTTCTTAAATCTCTAAAGGAATTTTCTAATCTTTCAAATTTTTCTCCTGTTAAATTATGTGCTCTAAATTCCTGTATACCATTTAGATACTCAACCATTCTTGAAATCACTTGATTCATTACATGTTTTTTATACTTTCCTATAGCACTAACCCTCTCACCTCCCATATATATGATAGGAATTGCAATTAGTACAAATACTAGTTGAATCATTCCTAGCTGTATATCAATGACAAAGGTTAATGCAAGAAGATAAATACTAAGAAAAACTGTTTTTATTAAATCACTAGTATTATGCGTGATTATTTTTTCAAAGTCCTGTAAATCATTCGTCATAATATTAGATAGACTTCCTATGCTATTTTTGTTGAAAAATCCTAAATTTATATTTCTAATATGATCTCCTAGTGAAATACGCATTTTTTCAATAGCTCTAGCCCCTCTAGCTTGTATTTCTGTATATCCTTTTGCATTCACTAACGCTCTAGCAATAAAAGCAGCAATCATAATGCTTGAATATATTTTTATTTTCGAAAAACTTAATGTATCATTAATTAAATCTAACAATACAAAATACAACATTGCATAAAAAAACATGTGAAATATAGTATCTATTGTTAATAAAATAATAGGCTTTCTAAGTTTTTTACTGTCTTCCCCCAATAATTTTTTTATATCAGAAAGCATCTTATGCCCCCCTTTCTACTTCTAAGACTTCATAATCATATAAATCCCAAAGATGTCTATAGAGTCCTTTTTTATTCATAAGAAAATCATGGGTTCCCTGTTCTACAATTTCTCCTTCATTTAATACTACGATTTTATCTGCATTTTTTATTGTGTATAGTCTATGGGCTATGATTATAGCTGTTTTACCCCTTAACAAAGTCCTAAGTGCTTGCTGTATTTTACTTTCATTTTCTACATCTGAATAGGAAGTTACTTCATCTAAAATTATAATAGGACTATCTTTAAGTATTGCTCTTGCAATAGATATTCTTTGCTTTTCTCCTCCACTAAGTTTTATTCCCTCTTCTCCAAGTAATGTATCATATCCATTAGGTAGACTCATGATAAAATCATGGATTTGTGCTTTTTTACTAGCTTCAATGATTTCTTCCGTACTTTTATTTGAACCCATTTTTATATTTTCTGCTATTGTATCATGTAGCATAAAAACATTTTGAAATACAAATGATACATTATCCATTAAATCTTCCATTTTAATTTCCTTTATATTGATACCGTCAATAGTAATACTACCTTCTTTCACATCCCAAAATCTTCCTACTAGCTGACCTAAAGTAGTCTTTCCTGAACCCGAAGGTCCTACTAATGCTACTATACTATTAGGCTCTATAGTTAAAGATAAATTTTTTATAACTTCTTCCTTATCATATTTAAATGTAATATTATTAAATTCTATTTTCCCTTTAATTTTTTCATTTAACCTTCTATTTCCTTTTACTTGTTGCTCTTTTTTTAGAATTTCTCTTACTTTACCAGCTCCTTCTAACAATAATGAAAATTGTGCTCCAAATTCTAATAATTGTTTAAAAGAAATAAGGAAATTTGAACTTAAAATTAAAAATATGATATAAGTAGAAACATTTATAGTTTGATTTAACAGCATAATCCCTCCAATAGGAATCATAAATAAAAGTCCAGAATCTATAAGCACTAAGAATATAGCATACTTTGGAGAATACGCCATTGTCATTTCAATCCAGTAATCTGCATATTCTTTTGTAGTATCTTTATAATTTTTAAAGGATTTTGCTGATAAATTAAAGGCCTTCATTACATTCATACCATTTATATATTGGATAATAGTAGCATTCAGCTTTTTAAGCAAAGCATGATACTGATTTGACATTCCTTCCATACCTCTAAACATTGACATTTGAAGTATGAAGCCTAAAACAATTGGAATACATAAAACTAAAGCTAACTTCCAATTTAAATATAAAAGATAAGTAATAACTACAATAGGAGTTATTACTGCTGAAGCTAGATCTGGAATCTGATGTGCTATAAAATTTTCCAATTTTTCTACATCTTCATTAATTGTTTTTTTAATTTCTCCAATTGTATGTCCTGTAAAAAATCCCATATTCAACTTTGAAATATGATTTATTGCTTTCATTCTAAGCTCATAAAGTATTGTATATGCCGCAACATGTGAAAATACTCCTGATGCCAAAAATATTACCATTCTAGCTACTACAATCACCCCTACAATAATAGCCATTGACTTGATTTTTTCATAATCTACAGAAGTCTTAAAAATCTCTAATATAATATTGTACATAAAAATATATGGCGCTATGCCAAGTAGTGAGCTTATTACACTAAATATAGCTGCTATATATAATTTGATTTTTTCCTTACCCGATACCTCTAAAAGAAAACTTAAATTAGATTTTTTTTTCATATTTATCCTCCTCTCTATACAATCCCTACTTTTTTATATATCTTTATATTTCCATCGATGAATTTCTCCTTTCTTTTGTATTATTTTTATCAAATGATTTCCTATAAAGATTATAGTTGATAACGATTATCATTTTCTACTCCAAAGCAAATAAAAAATGCTCCAAAAATAAAAATCTATTTTTATTTAGAGCATTTCTCATATCCTTATTCAATTTTTAAAATATAATCCAATCTGATTATTTTGATTTTCTGTATTTTAAAGGTGTTATCCCATTATATCTTTTAAATACATTTGCAAATTTACTTGGATTTTCATAGCCTATTTCATTAGCAATCTCTAAAATTGATAGATTAGTATTTTTTAATAAATATTTTGCTTTTCGTATTTTTGCTTTTTTTATATATCCATAGACCGTATCTCCTGTAATATCTTTAAACCATTTTTGTAATTTGTAAATACTTGTATTTAATTTGATTGCTAATTCTTTAACAGAAGGTGTATTTTGAATATTTTCATTGATGATTTCTTTCGCCTTAGTGATTCTTTGTATTTCTTTATTTTTAATATTTTTTAAATTTTTCTTTGATTTTTCTTCAAGAAAAGTAGATAAAAACTCAATAGCTTTTAATTTTAATTTTATATATCCCATCATATTATTACTAGAAATTTCATCTATCTCTTGTGCTATTTTTCTTAAATCATAGCTAGCTTTTTCAACAATTAATATATTTTCATTAAATATATTATTGATATTTTCTTGCCAGTCTCTTATAATCCTGTCTTCCCAAATAGAATTTACAGCATTTTTGATAATATTAAAATTCATATGAATAGATATAGTTTTACAATTTCTATATTCAAATTTAAAACGCTCCAATTCATTCAATGCTTTATAAATAAAAATATCTCCCTCTTTAAATGCATATTTTTTATAATCCGGTAAGGATAAAATTTTTGTATCTCCACTATAACAATATCCTACTTCTAAAATGTCCTCATGGGGCACTCTATCAAAATCCATTTCCATTTTTGAGATATTAAATCCTGATATTTCTAATCCCTTCTCTATTTTTACTCTAAAAAAACTTCCTTCTCCCAATTGGTCTTTAATAAAATATTTTTTGCCTAATAATTCATCTAATGTTTTAGCACAGTATTTATTTTCTATATATTTATAATAATCATCTATTATATTTTTCTTAATTATCATTTTTATCTACCCCTCTTAAACAATCTTTATTCATAAAATTACTGATTCATTAATCTAACTAAAAATCATTTTCAGGGAACAATATACTGTATGATTTCACGTTTAGAATAGCACAACAATATCCAAAAAACAATCAAAGTGCTACTTCCCCTGTTTTATATGTCTTTCTAGTATTGCTCCTAAATATTTTTTAAAAAATTCGTTATATATAATATGAAAACCATAGAATTTTGTTTATTTATTTCATTGTTTTTAATTTTTAAAATATTAAGTTTTATTAAATTTTATTAACATTTGCAAACCTTTTCCTATTTTTATTAGCTTTTATTTTAGTATAAATAAAGTAATTGCAAGGCTTATAAGCATTAAATTTGGAAGATTCATTAAAATTTTCTGAATAGTCTGTTTTTAACAGATATTTTCAAATAGATGTTATACTAATATTGTTAAAAGCTTATCATACACAAACCTTTCACATTACCTATTTAATAGGAAGGGGGCCTTGCAATCAAGGAAATCTAAATTGTAATTGTAGTTTCATCCTTTAAAAAGCAAAATATAAACTTAGAGGAGGATTTTTAATGGGATTTTTAATGGGATTTGCAAAACTTTCACCTGTTTTTGTAATGGCAGGACTTATGATTTCTGGTATGGATGCATTATTAGCAGCACCATTAGCTACCGTATATGCAGCAATCATTGCAGTTATCACCGAAAAGCTTAAATTCAATGAAATTGTTGATTGTGCTGTTGAAAATGTTAAAGAGATGCAGCTTGTATTCTTTATTCTTATGTTAGCTTATGCTATGGCTGAAGCTTTCATGGCTACTGGTGTAGGTGCATCTATTATCAACATGGCACTTAGTCTAGGTATGACTGCAAAAACAGTAGCTGTTACAGGCTTTATAGTTACTGCTATTTTATCTGTTGCTACAGGTACTTCCTGGGGAACATTTGCAGCATGTGCGCCAATCTTTTTATGGTTAAATCATATCGTTGGTGGACATATATTACTTACAACTGCTGCAATCGCTGGTGGAGCTTGTTTTGGAGACAATATCGGACTTATTTCAGATACTACGGTAGTTAGTTCTGGTATTCAAAAGGTTGAAGTTATTCATAGAATCAGACATCAAGGTGTTTGGTCTATATTATGTCTTGTAATCACTGCAGCAATTATATTTGGTTTAAGTATGGGATTACCTAATACAACTGCAAACGCTTCTGATGCAATCAGCCAAATTTCTCCTGATGTTATGGACTATTTAGCTAATAAGAAACCAGCAGCTGTTACTCTATTGAACCAAGTAAAAGAAGGCGTACCATATTATATGATTATTCCATTATTAATCGTATTAGTTGTAGCTGTTAAAGGCTTGCCAACTCTTGCTTGTTTAGGATTAGGTATTATTTCATCCTTAGTATTAGGTCTTGTTGCAGGTACTGTTGAAAATGTTAGTAGCTTCTTAGATTTAGTATATACTGGTTTTGAAGGTGCTGGATCATGGGTTATCGTTATGATGATGTGGGTTGCTGCTTTTGGTGGAATCATGGGAAGAATCAAAGCATTTGCTCCAATCTCTAACTTAATCTCAAGCATCGTTTCAAATGTAAGACAACTTATGTTTGCAAATGGTTTACTTTCTATTCTTGGAAATGCAGCTTTATCTGATGAAATGGCTCAAATCGTTACAATCGGACCAATCATCAAATCTTTAACAGATGAGAATGTAGAGGCTAGCGAAGAAGATATGTACAAGCTTCGTCTAAGAAATGCAACTTTCGGAGATGCACTAGGTGTATTTGGTTCGCAGCTTATTCCATGGCACGTGTATATGGGATTCTATGTAGCTATTGCTTCAGCAGTATATCCACTACATGAATTTGTTGCAATAGAAATTATCAAACACAATGTAATGGCTATGGTTGCTGTAGGATCTATCTTACTTCTAACATTAACTGGTCTAGATAGATTTATACCTCTATTCGGACTACCATCTGAACCACAAGTAAAACTAAAAAAACATAATAAGAAAACTATAAAAGAAACAGCATAAGAAAAGTACCCAATCCAGGGTACTTTTTTATATTATTCATTAAAAAACTTTTTACTGATGAAAGATGAAGGAATTTATCGTGTTACTATATACAGCATACAAAAACTTAAATAACCATAAAATTTGACAAAAAATAAAGTATTCTTCACATAAATAGAATTTTACTTATTAGATTATTAGGAATAATATATAAGTTAGGCGTAAAAACTTATAGTATTATTTATACTATATACTGCTGTAAAAATAAAACAAGTGAGGTGTTAACTTATGAATCCATTTATCAGTTTAGGTATTGCACTTATTGTAGGTATTTTGTTTGGAAAGCTTATGAACAGATTCAAAGTTCCAGCTGTTGCTGGATATATCATAGCAGGTCTTATTTTGGGAACCTCTGGCTTTAATATCGTTAACAGCGAGATGATAGAAAAATTATCTTTTCTAAGCGACTTTGCTTTAGGAATAATTGCTTTTAACATAGGTAGTGAACTTCAAATATCAGTTATTAAAAAATTAGGCAAATCTATATTTGTCATTGCAACCTGTGAAGCTTTATCAGCATTTTTATTTGTAACTGCTATTACCTATTTACTAACTAAAAATATATCTACTGCTTTAATTTTAGGAGCTGTATCTTCTGCTACTGCTCCAGCAGCAACTGTAATGGTTTTAAAGGAATACAATGCAAAAGGTCCCCTAACAAGTACTTTACTTGGTGTTGTAGCAATAGACGATGCTATTTGTTTAATGATTTATGCTATCGCTTCTTCAGTAGCAAAGGTGTTCATCAAGCATGAAACTGTCACTCTTTATAAAATATTAATACATCCTATTATGGAAATTGTATCATCTATTCTAGTTGGTTTAGTACTTGGTATTATATTAACATATCTAGTAAAGATTTCAAAAAAAGAAGGAGAACTACTTCCCTTTATTACAGGAATGATTATACTTCTTGTTGGAATAGCTACTAAATTTCATTTATCTCCACTGCTTTGTGCAATGGCTTTAGGAATAGTTATTGCAAATATATCTTCTAACAATAGAAGAGCTTTCTCAAGCGTTGAAAGCTTTTCATCACCAATTATTGCAGCCTTTTTTACGTTAGCAGGTTCAAGACTTGACATATCTTTACTTCCTCATATAGGAATTATTGGTGTTTGCTATTTGATATTTAGAATCATAGGAAAAGTATTAGGTGCTTCTATTGGAGGAATAATTGCTGATTCTCCTAAAGTAGTAAAAAAATATATTGGCTTTGGCTTATTGTCTCAAGTCGGTGTGGCTGTAGGACTTGCGATTGTTGTAAATCGAGAGTTTTCAAACTCAGAGCTAGGTTCTTTAGTCATAACTATTCTTTTAGCAACAACAATTATTACAGAAATAGTTGGTCCATTAGCTACAAAAAGTGCTATAATAAAAGCAAAAGAAGCTCATTTATAATTTTAAGGAGGGAAATGCCATGTATGCCCTATTTCTTATATTAAACGAAACAGAAAAATTAGATCAAATTCACAATATATTTTATGAGGTAGGTGTAGGTGCAACCACCATTGATAGTGTAGGTATGGGAAAGGTTCTATTAGAGCATCACATAGATGTACCCATATTTTCAAGTATTCGAAAACTTGTAGAAGGAAATAAACCATATAATAAAACTATTATAAGTGTTATTAGAGAAGAAGATAAGCTTAGGAAAACAATCGATCTAATTAATGAAGAATTAAATCATATCAACAAGCCCGGTGTAGGATTTATGTTCGTCTTACCAGTATTAGAATGTTACGGTTCAAAGCATAGTGGATCTAAAATCAAACAAATAAACAAAGGTTAAACTGAATTGCACAATTTATAATAAAGCTAAAAATATTAAGCATGCCTTAGCATGCTTAATATTTTTAATAATTTCTAGATTTTATAAACATTTGAGTCCAATAGCTAGTTCCCTTTTCATCTTTTGCATAACCAATACCGATTTCTGTATAATTTGGACTTAAAATATTTTTTCTGTGTCCTGGCGAATTCATCCAAGCCATCATTACTTCTTTTGGAGTTTTTTGTCCCTTTGCAATATTTTCTCCTGCATAAGAATAACTAAGGCCAAAATTTTTAATCATTTCAAAAGGTGTTCCATAAATTGGCGAAGTATGTGAAAAATATCCCTGCTCTTTCATATCTCTAGACTTATACCTCGCAATCCTTGATAACTCCCAATTTTCTTTTAATGGTTTTAATCCCATTTTTTCTCTTTCTGCATTGACTAATCTTATAACTTCCTTTTCAAAAGTTCTCTCTGCTTCTACATCCGGAATATTTATCTTTATTCCTGGATAAATAATATTTGGATTCTTTAACTGCTTATTTTCATAAATCAATTCTGAAAATCCAACCTCATACCTTTGTGCTATTTTCCAAAGAGTATCTCCTGGTAAAACTGTATGCACTTTACTTACAGCTTGAGCATTTAACGAACCTGCTCCTGTAAATAGTAGCAAACCTATAGCCATACCAGTTAGAAATTTTTTCATATCCTCATCCCTCCTTATATATAAGTATACTGAATTTCGGGAAGAATGGGAAATATCAAAATTTGCCTTTTATTATGCCTGCATATGATTTACTTTTACGCCTTCGAGTCCATTTAATTGATCCATCATATTCTGTATTCTGCCCATATCAGCTCTTAAATTTAATGTAATCAAGCCATTATTCACTTCCTCTGGATCATGTATACCAAATCTTCCTACAATAATATCTCCATTTTTTGTTAGAATCTCCTGCATACGAGGAGCAGAATCTTTTCTATGATCTACTCGTATACTCATAACACTTAAATGATCCATATTTACCCCTCCTATCATTTTTCTTTAAGTATTTTAGACAAGATCATAAAATTATATACCTATTAAAGTAGTTTTTAATTTGCGTAAATTATCGTATACTATTATTATAATGAGTTTACATTTTTTCAAGCTAGATTGCTATTGTTAAACTCTAACATAAACTTCATAATAGGATAGGTGATTATAATGAATTTTCCTGCAATTCAAGAATTTTTTCAAAATAGACAAGCTAAGCCTGAAGGAAATTATGAAAGATTTTCTGTTTTAGTACCTATAGTTAAAGTTAAAGATCAACTTGAACTTTTATTTGAAATTCGTTCAGATCATTTAAAGGTACAGCCAAAAGAAATATGTTTTCCTGGAGGAAAAATAGAAAAAAACGAATCTGAAAAAATGTGCGCTATCAGAGAAACTTGTGAAGAATTAAATATTTCATCAGATCATATAAAAATCTTTGGTTCTTTAGATTTTTTAGTCTTACCTTATAATATAATACTATATCCTTTTTTAGGAAGTATCTCATCAATAGATCCTAAAAAAATTCAATTTAATAAAGACGAAGTATCAGAAGTTTTTACCGTTCCAATAGATTTTTTTATGGAAAATGAACCCCAAAAACACTTTATATACCTTAACGCACATATTCCTGA
Organism: Crassaminicella indica; assembly: GCF_019203185.1. Lineage (NCBI taxonomy): Bacteria > Bacillati > Bacillota > Clostridia > Eubacteriales > Clostridiaceae > Crassaminicella > Crassaminicella indica. The sequence goes on from NZ_CP078093.1 coordinate 210,748, forward strand.
AACTTTTCCATTTCATATGATTCCAAGTGGGAAAAATTATAATTGGAGAACAGGAAAATATCCCGTTCTATTTTATAAATATAAAGAATATGTCATATGGGGTATGACAGCAAGAATTATTAAAAATTTTGTTGATATTATAAAAAGCAAAAAATCATCTCTTAGATGATCAGACTGTTGACAAAGTATAAAAAAGCGAGAATTCTTTTTTTTCAAAAAGGATTTTCGCTTTTTATGTAGAATAAATATATATAGAATAATTTCCCGAAGGGACTGATTGTATTGTTAACTAAGAATAATGGATACCAAAATAGAATTGAAACTGTTATGATTGAGAACCTAGTTTCTGAAGATCATTTGCTTAGAAAAATCAATAAATATATTAACTTTTCATTTATATATGATTTAGTAGAAGATAAGTATTGTTTAGATAATGGAAGACCATCTATTGATCCAGTTGTTTTATTTAAGATGATGTTTATTGGATATCTTTATGGTATTCGCTCCGAAAGGAGATTAATGGAAGAAATCAAATATAATATTGCTTATAGATGGTTTTTAGGTTATGGAATTACTGATGAGATTCCTCATCATTCTACTATTAGTCAAAATAGAAGACGTAGATTTACAGGTACTGATATATTTGAAAAAATTTTTTCAAATATAGTGAAACAAGCAATAGATAATAATTTGGTATTGGGTAAAATACTATACACTGATTCTACTCATCTTAAAGCTAATGCTAATAAAAATAAGTATGAAGAAAAATATATTAAAGTTGAAGTAAAAGAATATGTTGATGATTTAGAAAATGCAATTAATGAAGATAGAATAAATCATGGTAAAAAACCTCTAAAAAAAAAGAACATGAGCCAGAAATAAAGAGAATTAAATCTAGCATTACAGATCCTGACAGTGGTTTTATGCATAGAGATAGAAAACCCAAAGGTTTCTTCTATCTAGAACACAGAACGGTGGATGCAGAGAATAACATTATTACAGGTGTTAATGTTACTCCTGGTAATATTAATGATGCAACACCTTATCTTCAAATATTAGATGAACAAATTGAAAAATATGGTTTTGAGGTGAAATTTGTAGGACTTGATGCTGGATATTTTACTGCTCCAATTTGTAAAGGTTTAAATGATAGAAATATACAGGGTGCTATAGGTTACAGACTTGGACCACATAAAAAAGGAAAGTTTACAAAAAATAGATTTCAATATGTTGATGAATGGGATGTTATAATGTGCCCAAATCTTTATCCAATGCATTATAAAACTACTACCCGTCAGGGTTATAGGGAATATATCAGTGATAAAAATAATTGCTCTGAGTGTCCATATAAAGAAAAATGCTTATATGATGGTAATGAAACTAGAACAATTAGACTCCATGTATGGGAAAAATATAAAGATAAAGTTAAAAGGTTTACTATGTACGATCAGTTAGGGAAGCGGATTTACAAGAGAAGAAAAGAAACCGTTGAGCGAAGCTTTGCAGATGCTAAACAACTGCATGGGCTTCGCTATGCCCGCTTTCGCGGAATTGAGAAAGTCAAAGAACAATGTCTTATGACAGCAGCAGTACAAAATATGAAAAAGATAGCGATGATACTATCATCTCTATCTTTTAATTCTTTTTTGAATGATTATTCTCATAAAATATTAAGCTACGCTTATTTTATATTTAAAAAAGACAAACCACTGAAATTTTTCAATGGTTTGTCAGCAACCTGATCATCTCTTAGATGATCTTTTGCTTTTATTTACTAACCTATTTTAATCGCAAGCCCTCTTTAGTCTGTTCGATCTTTTTTTCCTTTAATAGTCTTCCCACTGCACGTTTAAAAGCAGATTTACTCATTTTGAGATGATACTTTATTTGTTCAGGACTGCTTTTATCATTTAAAGGAAGCAATCCTCCTCTTTCTTTTATCTCTTCTAAAATCATTTCAGAATCTATATGCATCTGCTTATATGCAATCTTTCTTGTAGATAAATTGAGCTTTCCATCTTCCCTAATTTCAGTGATTCTTGCTTCTATTTCATCGCCATTTCTTATATCATAAAAAATTTCGTTTCTAGGAATAAGACCTATGTATTGACAATCTACTGCTACAAAGGCTCCTATATCCCTTTTGATCAAATACACAATTCCTTTTACACGATTCCCCTTCTGATAAGGTCCATGTGTTTTTAAATATTTCTCAATATCTGTAGTAGCACAGATTCTTCCACTTTTATCTACATAAACAAAAACCAAATATCTTCTACCTGTCTGCACCTTATATTTTTGTTCCTTAAAAGGTAAAAACAAATCCTTTTCCAATCCCCAATCTAAAAAAGCTCCAATTTTTGTAGTTTGAACCACCTTCAAATAAGCTAATTGACCTACCTCAGCTAATGGTTTTTTTCTTGTTGCAATCAAACGATCCTTTGAATCTCTATAAATAAATACTTCCAAAAGCTCCCCTTCCTTTACATCTGAAGGAAGCTGATTATTCGGTAGAAGAATATAATCCTTTGGATCATTTGTACCTCCATCTAAATAAACTCCCATAGGTACCTTTTTTACAATTTTTAGTTGTTGAAACTTACCGATACTTACCATGTTGTTTCCACCTTTGCTTTTATTTTTAACGAGAATTCTTTTTATCAAAAAGAATTCTCGCTTATTTTTTCTGCAATATAAATCTCAAACAATATATTTTATGGTTTTTGTTCTACAAATTCTTCCTAATAAAACTTCCTGTGATAGGATAAGAATAATCTATTCCCTTACATGATCTTATGGTTGCAATAACAGGAAGAATAAATGCTGCAAACCAAACAACAAGCAAAAAAGGTATTCCAATCAATATAATACTTAAAAATCCAAAAATAGCACCTAAAATCATCATTCCAATTTGAAATGCTAATGCTTCTTTCGCTTGATTTTTAACAAACATATCAGCAGTTAATAACATAATTATTAATGGAGCAATAATTGGAAATCCTACTATCCAACCTAAATGCGCTGCACCACATAATAGTTTTTGTTCTGTTGTAAGCATAATACATACCTCCTTATTTTATAGTTGATTAAATTTAGTTTTTAACATATAATACCTCTAAAATCATTTTTATATTATAAAAATAAAATTATACTTTGAGCTTATATTATACCATAATATATACATACGCTAAAATATTTTTACGAATATAATATATATAAACAACATCAACATAAAAAAGAAATATATAAATTTTGAAGGTTTAGTATTTTTTCATGTAATGAAGTTTAGTTTTTTCAAAAGTTATTTGGAATGAACTATATTTTGTATTTCGCTTTGAATTTGTTTATCTATAATATTATAAAGGAGGTAATAATAATGACTATTGCTGCTTTTTTTGACATCGATGGTACCTTATATCGAAATTCTTTAATGATTGAACATTTTAAAAAGCTTGTAAAATATGAAGTGCTCGATCCAGCTTTATGGCATAGCCATGCAAAAAAAACCTATAATAATTGGGATAAAAGACAAGGAAATTATGATGATTATCTTTTAGAAATCGCTCAAATTTATATTGATTCTATGAAAGGCTTAAATCAAAAGCAAATGGATTTCATTGCTAATCAAGTAATTCAGCTCAAAGGAGATCGTGTATACCGATATACACGCCAACGCATTCACTGGCATAAAGAACAAGGTCATAAAGTAATATTTATTTCTGGCAGTCCATCGTACTTAGTAGAAAAAATGGCAAACAAATACAATGTCATAGATTTTAAAGGAACAGAATATCTTACAGATGAAAATGATAATTATACAGGTGAAATTATACAAATGTGGGACTCAGAAAATAAGCAAAAGGCAATGCTTTCCTTTAAGAAAAAATATAACATTGATATGGAACATAGTTACGCATATGGAGATACAAATGGAGATTTTTCAATGTTTCAAATGGTAGGTTATCCTATTGCTATCAATCCTACAAAAGAGCTTTTACAAAATATCAAAGCCAATGAAGAAATAAAAAATAAGATCCAGATTATTGTAGAAAGAAAGGATGTAATATACAAGCTAAATGCAGATATTGAGATTTATTAAATAAATGATTTTTCAAAAAAAAAATTTGGGCACCCTTTAGTGCCCATTTCCATAGCAATTTTTGAACCTGAAAGAAAAGAGTTATTCTTAATGTATATTCATTCTACAATTGTTTTATTTCTCCTTCTTCATTTTTAAAATTTTATAAATGTCTAACAATCTATTCAATACCATATTTCCACATCTTCTCGTAAAGACTTGATCTACTAATATTAAGAATTTGTGCAGCCTTTGTTCTATTTCCATTGACTCTTTTTAAACAATCTAGTATTGCTTCCTTCTCCACTTCTTCTAGTATACTTTTTAAATCTTTATCCCCTCTTGTCTTCATACTTACCTCTATTTTTCTTATATGCATTGGTAAATGATTTACTTGTATTTCTTTTCCATAATCAACTAAATTTATCGCTCTTTCTAAAACGTTTTCTAGCTCTCTCACATTTCCTGGCCAATCATAATTTTTCAAGTAATTTACTGCCTCTGTAGAAATCTTCGTTACATAATTTCCAACTTGTTGAGATATTTTTTTAAGCAAATATTTTATCAATGGCTCCAAATCATCAATGCGCTCTCGAAGGGCTGGTATATAAATGCTCATCACATTTAATCGATAATATAAATCTTCTCGAAATTCTCCTTTTTCTACCATTTCCTCAAGGTTTCTATTCGTTGCAGCAATAATTCTTACATCTAAAGGAATATTCTTTGTTCCTCCTACTCTTTCAACTTCTTTTTCTTGTAGGACTCTCAATAATTTAGCCTGCATATTTTGAGGCATATCACCAATCTCATCAAGAAAAATACTTCCCCCATTTGCTAATTCAAATTTTCCTATTTTTCCTCCTCGTTTTGCACCTGTAAAAGCACCTTCTTCATATCCAAACAGCTCAGATTCTAAAAGCTCAGCTGGTATTGCTGCACAATTTACCTTTATAAAAGGCCCCATCGCTCGATTGCTAGCAGCATGAATTGCATGAGCAAATAATTCCTTCCCTGTTCCACTCTCACCGCGAATCAATACATTAGAATTTGTATGAGTAGCTTTTTCAGCTAAATATTTTGTCTCTTTTAATTTATCACTTACCCCAATAATATTCTCAAAGCTATATTTTGTTCCACTAACTTCCTTTAGTGCATCTTTATAATATTCAAGTTCATGCTTTATTTGATTAATCTTAGAAGCCAAAACATTTACTTCCTGTACATCCTTAAACATAATCTTTCCAATAGCCCCTACTACTTTACCTTCTTTGTATATTGGTGTTCTCATTACAACAATATTTTTTCCTCTTACCTTTTGCAGTTCCCCAATTTCTTCTTTTCCTGTCTTTACAACAATATGAAGTCTTGTTGTATCTATTATCTCCGTAGCATGTCTTCCTATAATATCTCTTTTATTTACTCCTAAAAATTTAGCATAAGGTTCATTAATCATTGTAATATATCCTTTTTCATTTACAACAATAATCCCCTCATAAGCATTATCAATAATAGTTCTTAAAATTTCAGAAGCATTTTTCTCATGCTCTAACTCCTCTGTCACTCTTTTTAAATCAGTAATATCTTGAAATATCGCTACAGCTCCTACAATTTCATTATCTTTAATAATAGGTGTTCTATTGATTATCAATGTTCTATTGTTGAAAACTTCTCTTTTTCCTAACTCTCTTTGTCCAGTTTTTAATACCTCTGGAAGTCTAGTATTGTCTAATATCTGGCGTACAGAATTCCCTACAGCATTTTCTGCCTTAGGTCCTAATATTCTTTCTGCTGAATGATTATATACAATAATATCTTCATTCTTATTAATTGCAATAATTCCATTGTATGTAGAATCTAGTATTGCATTAAACTCATTTGCTAGATACTGCTGACTATGAAAATAATCTTTTATAATCTTATCCTTTTGAATAAATCCTTTAAATCTTTCTTGATCATCTACTACAACAATATGTTGATCAATAATTGGAAAAACTGCTTCGATATTATCATTTTCCTTGATTGCTACAAATTTATCCTTTATTAGTTCATCAATGCTGCCAAATGAAAGTTCGTGATCTAATATCAGATTGTATAAATTATTTTTAGAAACAATATTTTTAACATGATAATTTTCGTCTACAATAGGAATAAATTCTAAAAAATGATCTTTTAATAAAAGAATAACATCTTCCGCTTTGCTGTCTTCTTTAATAGATAGTGTACAATATATTGTATAGTCCTTTACTTTCATTGGCCTTTCCTCCTCAACACTCCAAGAATACTCATTAACACACCTATTATATCACAACTTTATATTTTTTTTGTATGAATAAATGAACACAGCATGAAATATATTGACAATCATTCTCATTTCTTGTATAATTATAATCAATAAAAGTAGTTATCGTATTGTTTTCATGATAATGATTTTCATTTTGTATTTGTATTAATTATTATTACTATATATAGGAGGTATCCCTATGACACTTGATTTAATTGCAAAAGGTCAAAAATTAGAAATCGTTCATATTCCAGATTCATCTATTCGTGCACAAGCTATACGTTTAGGCATTTATGAAGGAGCAAAGCTAGTATGCTCAGAAAAACTACCAGCAGGTCCTGTAATCCTTCAAAATAGAATGCAAGAAATCGCAATCGGAAGAAATTTAGCAAAAAAAATAGCTGTTAAATCTATCGCTTAATTGCCCTGAGGAGGTTTTTCAATGAGTTATCACAATCCAATAGAAAATATGTCCATACCAAAAGATACAAAAAAAATCGTATTAGCTGGTAATCCTAATGTTGGAAAATCTGTTTTCTTTAATGCATTAACTGGTATGTATGTTGATGTTTCAAACTTTCCCGGCACAACCGTTGATATAAGCATGGGAAAATATAAAGATGCAGTTGTCATGGATACTCCAGGGGTATATGGCGTATCCTCTTTTAATGATGAAGAAAGAGTTGCAAGAGATGTTATTTTATTTGCAGATGTCATATTAAACGTTGTAGATGCAGTTCATCTAGAAAGAGACTTGTTTTTAACGCAACAAATTATAGATATGGGAATTCCAATGGTAATCGCTTTAAATATGATGGATGAAGTAAAAAGAAATGGTCTTAAAATCGATATAAAAAAGCTTTCTGAAGAATTAGGTGTTGAAGTTATTCCTACAACAGCAGTAAAAAAAGAAGGAATCGAAGAGATAAAAGCTGCTTTGAATAGAGCAAAGCCTGGAAATCATATTCCTAAAGTAAAAGACTTAATGGATAAAGTAATTGATTATGTGGACGTACAAGCAGAAGCACTTCTTGTTGTAGAAGAAGATGAAAATGTATTAAAAAGACATGATCTTGAAAATAATTATGGAGAAAGAGAATATATTTATAAACTGAGAAGAGATCGTGTAGACAAAATAGTAGAAGCTGTCATATCTGAAACAAACAAAGGAGCTTCTTTTAAAACAAAGCTTGGAAGATGGATGTTAAGTCCTATAACAGGTATACCTATATTGTTCTTAGCACTTTTTATCACTTATAAATTAATTGGGGTATTTGTTGCACAAACAGTAGTAGGAATCACAGAAGAAGTGATTATGGGTAAGTATTATTATAATTTTATTATGGATATCATGACAAGCTTTGTAAGCGAATCTAGTTTTATAGGAAAACTCCTTATCGGAGAGTTTGGAATCCTTACAATGGCTCCTATTTATTTATTTGGTCTATTACTTCCTTTAGTAGCAGGGTTTTATTTTATCCTTTCCATAATGGAGGATTCTGGATATCTCCCTAGAATTGCTGCTTTGGTAGATAGACTCCTTACATTCTTCGGTCTTAACGGAAGAGCTATTATTCCAATTATTCTTGGATTTGGCTGTGTAACAATGGCAACGATTACAACCCGCCTATTAGGTTCAAGGAGAGAGCGTTTTATTGCAACCATGCTTTTAGGATTGGCTATTCCATGTTCTGCACAGCTTGGTGTTATTGCAGGCCTCATCGCTCCTCTTGGTGCAAAAATGTTTTTACTATATGCTAGCACTATTTTTATCGTATTTGTTCTAACTGGAACAATTTTAAACAAGATTATGCCTGGTGAATCTACGGATCTATTAATAGATCTTCCCCCTATTCGGGTACCTATTTTAAAAAATGTAATTAAAAAGACATATTTAAAATCAAAAATGTTTATATTAGAAGCTGGTCCATTGTTTGTTTTAGGTGCTGTGATTATTACCGTCATGGAGCATACTGGTGTATTAAACTTAATTTCAGATGCTTTAGCACCTATCACAGTTGGTTTCTTAAAGCTTCCTAAAGAAACTGCTCAAACCTTTATTATGGGAATTATCAGACGTGATTTTGGTGCAGCAGGTCTTAGTACCTTAGTTCAGCAAGGTCTTTTAAATCCATTACAAGTAGTTATATCATTAGTTGCTATTACTTTATTTGTACCTTGTATTGCAGCTATCATGGTTATCTTTAAAGAAAGAAGCTGGCAGGAATCTGCTCTTATATGGATAGGTAGCTTTATCATTTCCTTCCTAACAGCAGGATTCCTTGCACAAATCGTATTATAAAAATTATCAAAATGGCTATCTCAAAATAATGAGATAGCCATTTTATTCTATAATCGCTTTTTTATATTCCAATACACGACCCAAAGCAGTATAAAAATTCCTGTATTGAATAATATAAAACGCCTATAAGAAAAACCTCTTTTTTGTATGATTTCAGCAGGAAGCTCTATATTGGCTTTTTCTGACAGCTGAACTGATGCATCAGATATAAAATAAATAGTATCTGCTCTTTCTCCTAATCCATCAGCGTAAACAGTTAAATTTAAAATCATCCAAATACTCAATAATATACATAAATTTCTCATAAATGCTCCTCTTTTCTTTATAGGAAAAGAGCCCTTTCATTGAGCTCTTAACCTTCTAATTGTGCTGCAAAACACCAATTATTATTTTCTTTTACAAATTTTAGCTTATATGCATAAGTTATATTCTCATAGTTTTCTGTAACATCTACATAAGCAATTTCTTCACCATCATATGTAATATTAGAATATGTCAATTCTTTTAATTGTCCCTGTCCATTATCTACAATAATATTTTTTAACCTATATAAGCAAAATTCTTCTGGTATATTTCTTTTATATATTTCGCTTGACATAGTATAAATAATTCTTGATGCTTCCCTTCGTTCAAGATTTCCTTGAGAGGTTCTCAACACGATTTCCTTCCATAAATCTAAAACATGATTGAGGTCATTAAGATTTGCTATCTCTATAGGTGGTAATTCCTCTACTTCTTCTAATGCTTCTTCCGTATCCTCATCAGTTTCTTGCTGGGAATATGCTGCATAGCTCTGGACCTGTGCTCTATCACACAAAGAATCTCCCACAAATATACCCAATAATCCCCCTAACATAGTAAAAGTGAAAAAGATCAAAACACCTACTGCTACATTTTTACTATCCACAATCTCACCTCTTGTATCTTTTCTTGCATTCCTATGTACATAGTCTATCATAATACGTCATTTTTTTCATTATATTATCGTAAAAATATAGCAGCTTTAACATACATAATTTAAGCTATATGATTTGACTTAAGATATTTTTATACATATATTATCAATCAATCTTGTATTTCCAAATTTTACAGCAAGTGCAATCAATACCTCTCCATTTAGAATTTTTATATCTTCTAGGTTTTCAGCATCTACAACCTCTACATAGTCAATATTGGCTAAAGGCTCTGTTTTAATATTATTAACAATAAATTCCTTTATTTTTAAAGCATCTCTCTCTCCATTTTCAATCATATCCTTTGCTTTAAATAAAGACTTAGATAAAATTAAAGCTGACCTTCTTTCTTCTTGACTCAAATATGTATTTCTTGAACTTAATGCCAATCCATCTTCTTCTCGTACTATAGGACAAGGAATAATTTCTATATCCATATTTAAGTCTCTTACCATTTGCTTGATAACAACTACTTGCTGTGCATCCTTTTGTCCAAAATAAGCTCGATGAGGTGCTACTATATTAAATAATTTACAAACTACTGTGGTAACCCCTTTAAAATGTCCCGGTCTTGATACACCGCATAATTTATCAGTTATTTTATAAGTCTCTACATACGTATTATAACCTTTTGGATACATCTCAGCTACAGAAGGATGAAATAGTATATCCGCTCCAGCACTTTGAGAAAGCTTACTATCTCTTTCTAATTCACGAGGATAGCTTTCATAATCTTCACCTTCACCAAATTGAGTTGGATTAACAAATACACTCACTACTACAAAATCATTTTCCTCTTTTGCTTTTCGAATCAATGATAAATGCCCTTCATGAAGATATCCCATTGTAGGAACTAATCCAATTTTTTTCCCTTCTCTTTTTTCTTTTTTAATTATCTCTCTTATTTCTTTCACAGTTTCAACAACAAACATCTTTTCTCCTCCTAATTCCTAAAGGCTTAAAACAGCTCTGTTAACACTTTAGAATAATCCTATTATTTTACCATCTTCTAAAATATCCATATTATTAGCAGCAGGTATCTTTGGTAAGCCCGGCATAGTCATAATATCTCCTGTTAATGCTAATAAAAATCCTGCACCTGATGATATTCTAACATTTTTTACAGTAATTTTAAATCCTGTTGGTTTTCCAAGTAGTTTTGGGTCATCTGATAGAGAATACTGTGTTTTTGCTATGCACACAGGCATTTTATCTAAGCCTAGCTTTTCATACTTTTCAATTTCCTTCTCTGCTTTAGAAGTAAAATCAACTCCATCTGCACCATATATTTCTTTTGCAATGATTTCGATCTTTTCTTTAATAGGAAGACTTACATCATAAAGAGGTTTAAATTTTGCCTTTTTTGATTCACATAAAGCTACAACCTTCTTAGCAAGCTCTATACCACCATCTCCTCCTTTTGCCCAAACATCCGATAAGACGACTTCTACTCCTAACTCTGCACATTTTTCTTCAATAAGATTCATTTCTCTTTCTGTATCTGTAGGGAATTTATTAATAGCAACCACTACAGGAACACCAAATTTTCTTACATTTTCAATTTGCTTTTCTAAATTTCCAAACCCTTTTTCTAATGCTTTTAAATTTTCATGATTTAGCTCACTCTTAGGAACACCACCATGATTTTTAAGAGCTCTAGCTGTTGCAACTATTACAGTAGCATCAGGACTTAGTCCTGCAAATCTACATTTAATATTAAAGAATTTTTCCGCTCCTAAATCTGCACCAAATCCAGCCTCTGTTACAACATAATCCGAAAGCTTAAGACCAATCTTTGTAGCCATAACACTATTGCATCCATGTGCAATATTTGCAAATGGTCCTCCATGAATAATGCTAGGTGTATTTTCTAAGGTTTGTACTAGATTTGGCTTAATTGCATCCTTTAATAATAATGTTAAAGCCCCTGTTGCATTTAAATCATCTGCTGTTACAGGCTCGTTGTCATATGTATATCCTACAATCATTCTAGCTAATCTTTTCTTCAAATCATCTAGATCATTAGCTAAACAAAGTATTGCCATAATCTCTGAAGCTACAGAAATATCAAATCCATCTTCTCTTGGAACGCCATTTGTTCTTCCACCAAGACCCACTACAATATTTCTTAATGCTCTATCATTCATATCTAAGCATCTTTTCCATGTAATTCTTCTAGGATCAATATTTAATGAATTCCCTTGCTGTAGATGATTATCTAAAAGAGCTGCAAGTAAATTGTTTGCTGTTGTAATAGCATGAATATCTCCTGTAAAATGAAGATTAATATCATCCATAGGTACTACCTGTGCATATCCACCACCTGCAGCTCCTCCTTTCACCCCAAAAGAAGGACCTAATGATGGTTCTCTAAGTGCTGTAATAGTTTTTTTACCAAGCTTATTTAGTGCCATGCTAAGTCCTATATTCGTTGTTGTTTTTCCTTCCCCTGCTGCTGTTGGATTTATAGCTGTAACCAATACAAGCTTTCCATCTGGCTTATCTTTTAATCTTTCATATACATCTAAAGAAATTTTCGCTTTATATTTACCATATAATTCTAAATCATCTCCTGTAAGACCTAGTTGCTTTCCTATCTCTAATATAGGAAGCATTTTTGCTTCTTGAGCTATTTGTATATCCGTTTTCATAAAAACACCTCCATAAAATGTGCATTTTTATCAAATTGTACCATATAATTCGTAACTTCACAATTATTATTTGAAGCAAAATATTGAATGTTCGCATTTTTAATTATATAGGGATCCAACTTCAAAATGAAATATAAAGAACAGTTCATTCCAGATAACTTTTGAAAAAGCTTACTTAAATGCAAAGAAAAGAGCAGCATCATGCTGCTCTTTTCTTATAATGAGTTGTGGGTGGGAATAAGGTGTATTTAAAAGTCATATGACTTTTAAATGAAATGGATTTGTTTTCGTTTATATTTTTTCCAAATCTATTCTATTTATACCTATTTGAATTATTTTTTTGATATATTTTTCTTAATTTTTCAATAAAACTATATTTTGTAATTTTATAACATAAATGTTTTTATCCATACAGTAAATACTATTATTGAGGTGATAAATATGAAAAAAATATTATCAATACTAATTTTATGTGTCTTATTATTCTCTGGTTGTACTACTCCACAGCAAAAACCAAATGAAATGCCTAAAACTTCATCTATTTTTGAAAAAGGCAAAGTAGAAAAAATTAAGATTACAAAAGACAATGCATCTTGCCGTTTAGGACAAGGCAATAGCTATCCTTCAATAAAAAAGCTTCCTAAGGGAAACATCTATAACGTTGTCGGTCAGCTTGGAGACTGGTATGTAGTACAAACGGAAGATGGAAAAGTCGGCTGCGTCAATCCTTCTGATGCAAAACCAGAGGTAGAAAGTCCTAAAACAACCACTCCATCTGCTCAGCCTAACCTAACTAGTAAAGATCAGCAAAAGGAAAATATTTCAAGACTTACTGATGATGAGCAGCAAATGTTTAACCTTATCAATAAGGAACGCACAAAAAAAGGATTAAAACCATTAACACTTGATATATCAGTAACAAATGTAGCCAGATTAAAATCTCAGGATATGATAGACAATAATTATTTTAGCCATAATTCTCCTACTTATGGCAGTCCTTTTGATATGCTAAAGCAATTCGGCATTAAATACCTTTCTGCAGGTGAAAATATTGCTGGAAATCCTTCTGTAAAAAATGCACATACTTCTCTTATGAATTCAGAAGGACATCGAAGAAATATTTTAAACCCTAACTTTACTCATATTGGTATTGGTATAAAAAACGGGGGAAAATATGGAAAAATCTATACACAAATGTTTATACAAAGATAAAAAAAATAATCTCCCATGATTGAGAGATCTTAAAAATTAGAGGAAAAATTTTTGAAAAATCTAACTAGACCTTTTTAAAAAGATAGCAGATAGATTTTCTTTAAGAAATATAATAAAACCCTGTCGGAAGACAGGGTTTATTAGCTTAATATAGATCATACAATCCTAACTAATTCCTCCCCTTCCCACCGAAGGTAGTAACTTAAACTATAGGCAGGTCTCCTGACTTATGAATCAACCTACTACCTCTGCCTTCCCGTTTTCACAGTGGCAATAATGAGGCTTCGTCATCACTTACAGTAGCGGGGGCTGTGACGGATTTTCACCGTACTTCCCTATTAAACCTAAATGGTACCTAAAGCTTCATATTCATTTACAGTAAAATACTAACATTTTTATACTAAATTGTCAACAACCTATTTCAATAAAATATTATTTATTAAAAGGCTGCCATAATTGAACGTATAAATACAGCTCCTATAGCTAATGGTCCTAAATATTTAATTAAGAAAACCCAAACTGAAGCTAAGCTAAATTCTCTCTGACCATCGTTTGTAGCTTCTTTGACTGCACGATCTGTTCCCCATATCCAGCCTACAAATATACATAATAAAAGTCCTCCTAATGGTAGTAATACGTTACTTGCAATAAAATCATACGTATCAAAGAAACCTCTTTCTCCAATTATTTTAATATGTTCCCATACTCCAAAAGACAATGAAGCTGGTATTCCTACTAAAAATATTATGATTGTCATAGTAATAGTAGCTTTTGCTCGCTTCCACTTCCATTCATCAACAACATATGCAACACATACTTCTAATAATGAAATAGAAGATGTTAATGCTGCAAACAATACTAATAAGAAAAATATCACCGCAAACAATCCACCTAAGGGCATTTGTGAAAATACTGCTGGTAGTGTTACAAACATAAGTCCAGGTCCTGCTGCTGGCTCAAAACCAAAAGCAAATACTGCTGGCAACGTAGCAATTCCTGCAAGTAAAGCAACTGCTGTATCAAGCACAGGAATAGCTATTGCACTTTGAATAATATCTGTATCCTTGCTTAAATAACTACCATAAGTGATCATACAACCCATACCTAAACTCAATGAAAAGAATACCTGGCCTAATGCATCAAGTATAACCGTAGGCGTAATAACTGAAAAATCTGGTACAAAAAGGAATTTTAATCCTTCACTAGCACCTGGCAAAGTTACAGAACGTAAAGCAAGTAATATAATCATAACAAACAAAGCAGGCATCATAATTTTACTAGCTTTTTCAATACCTCCACTAATACCACCAAATACAATAATTAAGTTTAGCACCATGAATATTGCATGAAAAATAATTGGTGTTCCAGTACTAGAAATTAACCCTCCAAACATATTTCCTAAAACTTCAGCATCTGTTACATGCAAAGCACCTGTTAATGCTTTAAATAGATAACTAAGAACCCATCCTCCTACAACACTATAAAATGAAAGAATTAAAAATCCTGCTAAAACTCCTAGTGCACCTACCCATGCCCATTTCTTTCGAATTTTCCTATATGCACCAATTGCACTTACTTGCGTATGCCTTCCTAAAGTGATTTCCGCAAGCATTAAAGTAAATCCTACTAAAAATAATATAATAATATATACAAGTACAAATGCACCACCACCATTTTTTCCAGCAACATAAGGGAATTTCCATAGGTTTCCTAGTCCTACCGCTGAACCTGCTGCAGCTAAAATAAATCCCAACTTAGATCCCCATTGACCCCTATCTTGTTCTTTGTTCAAATTAGTCATGTTTTGCCCCCTTTTCTTTTTATTAAAAATAAAGCTTCTGTCCCTCCTTTCCTTTGCAAAAAGCATTGTTACCATGAAAATGTATATAATTATGTGTATTATATTATAAAGAATATTATGTTACAATTTTCGGATTTTTCTATATATTTGTATTATATTGTTTTTTCTAACGCTTTCTTAATATTTCTCTCTCATTCAAACAATCTCTTCTTTATTAAATTAAAGTGTTAATATAAGTCTCTACTCCTGATATAGGTAAAAAACATCAACATAAAAAAAGAAATATATAAAGATAAGTGAATGACTTCGATAACTTTTGTAAAAAAACTTACTGAAATTTCATAAAAAATACGTTAAGAACCTTCATTGTTTGAACGAAGTGAGTTTTGAAGGTTTAGTATTTTTTCATGGAATGAAGTTTTGTTTTTTCAAAAGTTATCTGGAATGAACTATCTTTTATATTTCATTTTGAAGTTGGATCCCTATATAAATAAAAATGATTAAAAGCAAAAATAAGCTTTTAATCATTTTTATTTATACGTGTTACATTCTTCAGTTCTAATCTACCAGTCTTATCTTCTCTAAATTCAAGAGACGCTTTACATTTTTCATGAGTCTGTGGTAGAACAATATCTATATCCTTTATAATTCCTTTCTCTAATAGTTCCTTTATTATTTCAGGTGTCAACTGCTGTCCATACATCTTAAGACTATCCTTCCAGACAGTAAACTTGCACCCTTCCCTCCAATTACTACAATAGAATGCTTTCCTGTTTTCTAATATTTGTCCATCCTCACATGCAATACAAGAACCTAATGCTTTGTTTATTTTTGGTTTAGACTCTATTTTTCCACTGCTAATCATCTTAGAAAAAGTACTTGAATTATTCCTGTAATAACTCAATTTCAATACCTTTTGTGTATTTTTTCTTATATAGTTTTCCAATTTTTCCATATACTCATCAGGCATAATTTCTCCATTCGCAACCATCATTAATCCTTTTTCCCAGCTTGCAGTGAGTGCCGGATTAAGAAGAGATGAAATAGAGCTATTCACCACATCATAAATCATTTCTCCCATTTGTGTAGGCGTTAATATTTGTGTTTTTTTATTTAACTTAATATATCCAATCTTTTGTAGTTTTTTTAGTATCTCAGCTCTTGTAGCACTAGTTCCTATACCACTTCCCTTAATTTGCTCTCTTAGCTCTTCATCTTCAATAAGTTTTCCTGCATTCTCCATTGCCAAAATCATAGAACCAGAATTATATCTTTTTGGTGGAGCTGTTTCCCCTTCTTTTATTGTAAGATTCTGGATTTTAACATATTGTCCCTTCTTTAATTTTTTAAGTGCTTCTACACTTTTAAGCTTATTATCTTTTTCCTTTTTACCAGCATTTATTATTTCTAAATATCCTTCCTCAATACATACTTTTGAAGATGTAAAAAAACGTTCTGATTGTACTTTGGTAATAATAGATAATTTACTAAACACTGCTTGAGGATAAAAAATTGCTAAAAAGCGACGCACAATAAGTATAAATATCTTTTTAGCCAGATCAGATAATTTATTAAAATTAGAAAGGCCTTGTCCTGTAGGAATCATAGCATAGTGATCTGTAATAGCTTTGTCATTCACATATTTTGTTCTTTCCAAGCCCTTATAAAGCTTTTCATCTGCTATTTTCTTTATAAAGCCATTCACTTTTTTATCTTCATTATCTAAATTGCAAACCTTGCTCATATTTAAAAGCCCTTTGATATTTTTATCGATTTCTTTTGCTACCGCCTTTGATAAAACCCTTGCATCTGTCCTCGGATAAGTCAACATTTTCTTTTCATATAACCCTTGAACAATCTCTAATGTTTCATCTGGACTTAGCTTTAGCTTTTTTGCACATTCATTTTGTAGTTCAGCTAAATTGTATAATAATGGTGGATTTTTTTTCTCCTTCTTTCTTTTCACTTCTTCTATAATCGCTGTACTTTCACCTTGATCTTTTAACTCTTCAATGAATTTTTCAGCTTTTTCTTTTTCTTTAAATCCAATATCTTTAAACAATAAATTTGATAGATGGTAATTTGAACCCTCTACCGCTTTCCATTCCCCATCATACACAAGAGAATCTTTAAACTCAAATGTAGAGATAATCTTATAAAAAGGTGTTTTTACAAACGATCTAATTTCCCTCTCCCTTTGAACGATCATGCCAAGTACACAGGTCATTACTCTTCCTACTGCAATAACTACATATTTTTTCCCTAATTCATTACTAATCCTTCTACTATAGATTAAAGTTAATAATCTTGAAAAATTGATGCCGATTAAATAATCTTCCTTCGCTCTTAAATAAGCTGCATCTGATAGCTTATCATATTCTGATAATGACTTTGCATTTTTTATACCTTTTCTAATTTCTTCTTCTGTTTGAGAATCAATCCATACTCTTTTTTTATCTTTATCCTCCACATGAACCATTTTATCTACTAACCTATAAATATATTCTCCTTCTCGTCCAGAGTCAGTACATACATATATCGTAGCTATATCTTTTCGTTTCATTTGTTTTTTTACAATATCAAATTGCTTTTTTACACTTTTTATGACTTCATATTTATATTCCTTTGGTAAGAAAGGAAGATCTTGTAATGACCATTTTTTAAATTTAGGATCATACTTTTCAGGATAGCTCATATTTACTAAATGTCCAACGCACCATGTAATAACTGCATCATCTGATTCTATAAAGCCATCGCCTTTTCTTCCTTTTATATTCAACACTTTTGCAAATTCTATTGCTACACTTGGTTTTTCCGTTATAAATAGTGCTTTACTCATTCTAACACTCCAATTCAAATATTATTCAAAGTATTTCGCTATCCTTTCAATATCAAAATCTCTTACATCTCATCAAGGGAGCTTTGCTCTATTCATTAAACCCTAATTCTACATAAGTTTTTCCTTTTTTTATTATCTCTTGTAAAACAGCCCAAACCTTTGCATCTTCATATCCTCTTCTCCACGCAGCAGTCCCTGCAAGATCATATTTTTCTACTAAGCTCAGCTTTAATGCAATAGAACGAGGATCTTCAAGCCATATCTTATATACTGCTCCATCTTCATTATATTGGGCATAATACTGGCCTGCTTCTTCATTCCATATAATTGTAGCATTTTTTTCATCAATTATTTTTTTTGCATATGTCATAGAAATGGCTTTTGATTCTACCTTTATCTTTCCAAACTCATCCTTATATTCTTTCCACCTTCTTGTATAAAAAGGCAAACCTAATAAAATCTTTTCTTGTGGAATAGATTTTAAACTATTTACAACCCCTTTTTCAACCCATCCTATAGATGCTACAGAACCGCTCACAGGACTAGATGCCCAGTGTTCATCATATGTCATTATCGCCATATAATCTACAATTCTTCCTAAAGCCTCCCTATCATAAACCTTAGACCATCTTTTACTTGTAGATGGAACCGTTATATCCATAGAAAGAACAATGTTTTGCTTCTTTGTATAATCTTTTAATTCTTCAACAAACTGCACAAGCTTTGCCTTATCTTTATAATATATATTTTCAAAATCAATATTAATACCATCCAAATCATAAAGACTAGCATAAAGAAGTAGCTGTCCTATAACCTTCTTTCTTAACTTATCATTATTTAATATGACCGAAGTCAATTTTGGATCAAAGCTGTTATTCACAAGCCCCCATACCTTATAACCCTTTTCATGAGCTTCTTTTACATAAGCTTTATCTGCATTGTTTATGACTTTTCCTTCATCGTTTACAATACTAAACCAAGTAGGTACAATTACATCTAAAGCTGCTATTTTACTTTCCTTTGATAAATCTTTAGATTTTTCGTGAACATATTCCCATACAATATTTATTTTCTGACCATTCTTATTAAACTCTTCCCTCTTTTTATTCAACTTTTTATCAATAAAGCTTTCTTCTTCAAAAGCCCTAATATTTTCTTTTTCAACAAATCCTACTACCCCTTTATCACTTCTTACTTTGTAGAAATTTTCCTCTTCTCCAAAGATTTTTACAACATCACCTTTCTCTAGCTTTTTAAAGCCGAAAACATCATCTGTTTTTATTTTAGCTTCCTCTATCAATTCTCCAAGTATTGTTTTTTGCGCAAAATAATCAATAATAACTGTTTTTGTATCTTCTATATACTGAATATCTATCTCAAATATTTTGCTCAATAAATCAGCTTGTACATAAACAACATCTTTTATTTTTTTCGTAGGCACATTTATACAAATTTCGTTATCCTTTATAAAATCTGATAAACTATCATCTTCTAATACAATATCTCTATTTTTCAAGTCAACAAAAACTCTTTTGTTATTTTTATCCAAATAAATATCTTCATATAAATAATCCTTTACAACATCATAAGGAATATATATACCCGTATGATCTAAATAAGGCTCTTTTGCATCATTTATTTTTTGATCTTCAATTATCAAGCTAATTTTCTTATCTAAAATAGAATTTTCCTTTTTCCATTCTAAAATACCAAGCATCGCCCCTAAAGTCATAAAGGTTATCATCAGTACTACAATAATATTTTTATTTTTCATTTTATCCCCCTTTCAATTAATACAAAAGTATTCCCATTATCCCAGCCAAAACAATCCCTAATATAGGATGAAGCTTTAATTTATTTAAACCTAAAAATATAATAATCGCAATACATACACTTTTTATATCTATCAGAGCTGTTTTTCCAACTGTTACTGCCGCACTCAATACAAGTCCTAATACAGCAGGTCTTATCCCTTTAAATACAGCCTTTGTTTCCTTAGCATCCTTAATCTTAATAAAGTATTTTGCTAAAATAGTAATCAATATAAAGGATACCATAACAATTCCAAAGCTTCCTGAAAGACCACCTAAAATTCCTGCAACCTTATATCCTGCAAATGTTGAAGAATTTATAGCGATAGGACCTGGCGTCATCTGTGCAATAGCAATAATATCTATAAACTCATTAGATGTAATCCAATGATGTTTATCTACTATCTCCTTTTCAATAAAAGGAAGCATTGCTAATCCTCCACCAAAACTAAAAGCACCTATTTTCATAAATATAATAAATATTTCAACAATTATCTTCATCAGAATTTTCTCCTTTAAAAAGCATATATCCTAATATTCCTGAAAAAATAATTACAAGTATTGGATGTATATGAAATAATGTAATACACAATACACTCCCAATAACCCAGCCTATATTTAAAATACTTTTTGGCAATGTCTTTCCAAGCTTAATAACAGCTGCTAAAATAAGAGCTACTACAGCTGGTCGAATGCCTCTAAAAATGGCTTCAACCCATACATTGTTTTGAAATTGTAGAAAAAAAGCTGCAACGATCAAAATAATAACAACAGAAGGAAGCATCGTTCCTATACAGCCAAGCAAAGCGCCCTTAAAACCGAAAAGTCTATAGCCAATATAGGTAGAAGTATTTATGGCCAACGCCCCCGGTATAGTCTGTGCTAAAGCTATAATATCAATAAATTCATCTTCATCAATCCACTTGTTTTTTTCTACTATTTCATCTTGAATCAAAGGAATCATTGCGTATCCTCCACCCAAAGTAAAGGTGCCTATCTTCATAAAAATAAAAAACATTCTGAGCAGTTGATTCATTCTCTTTTTCCTCTCCATACATTTATTATATAAATTTTTACAAAAGTTAACTTTACTAAAAAGTTTATATAATTTATTCATTCCTGTCAATTTATACATAAACCTTATGATCATTGAAATTCATTATATAGAAATAGATGTATCAAAAGCTTCCATATAATATTCATGGAAGCTTTTGATAGTTTATGTTAAAATTATTGGGGGGAATTACTAGTATATCACAGGAGGAACACTTTATGAACAAGAAATATAAGGCAGATTTGGCATTACTTTTTGTTACCTTAGCATGGGGACTTTCTTTTATCCTTACAAAAAATTCATTAGATGCATTATCTACTTTTAATTTTTTAGCAATTCGATTTTTCATCGCCGCAATATCTGCTGCTGTAATTTTTTATAAAAGAGTTTTAAAATTAAATAAATCAACTTTAAAATATGGAATATTGATTGGTGTAATTATGTTTTCAGGCTATGCTTTTCAAACTGTAGGACTTAACTACACTACAGCATCTAAATCTGCTTTTATAAGCAGTTTATGTGTTGTTTTAGTTCCTATATTTTCATCACTTTTGCTGAAAAAAAGACCAAAGCCTGCTGCTATTTTTGGTGTTATACTTTCTACAATAGGATTAGGACTATTAACGCTCAATGGCAGTCTTAGTTTAAACCTCGGAGACCTTTTAAGCCTTTTATGTGCCTTTTGCTTTGCTTTTCAAATTTTAGCAATCTCAAAGTATTCAGTAAAGGTAGATACAATAAATCTTGCTATTATACAAATTATTGTTGTAGGATTATTAAGTATTATTGTAAGCCTTTTATTTGAAGCTCCTACTCTTCCTAGTAATAAAAAGGTATGGGTCGATATTTTATTTTTAAGCTTTTTTTGTACTTCAGGTGCATTTATTATCCAAAATACTGCACAAAAGCATACTTCAGCCACCCATGCAGCACTAATTTTTACAGGTGAACCTGTATTTGCAGCTATATTTGGATATTTCATATGTGGAGAAATATTGAGTGTTCGAGGCTTTATTGGTGGTTTCTTGATTGTTTCTTCTATGCTTTTAGCCGAGCTTGAAATAAAAATTCCTTTTTTAAAATCAAAAAAATACATGTATAAGTAAACAACTTTAAAATGAAATATAAAAGATAGTTCATTCCAGATAACTTTTGAAAAAACAAAACTTCATTCCATGAAAAAATACTAAACCTTCAAAACTCACTTCGTTCAAACAATGAAGGTTCTTAACGTATTTTTTATGTAATTTCAGTAAGTTTTTTTACAAAAGTTATCGAAGTCATTCACTTATCTTTATATATTTCTTTTTTTTTATGTTGATGTTGTTTACCTATAGATGAACAACGTCAAAATTAAATAATGAAGTGTAAAAAGATAAGAAAATACTACCTTCCATTTTTCACTTTTCATTAACAAATATCTCTCAAGGATAGCTTTGAATGTTGAAAAATCTTTTATAGTATACGATATGCTGCTTTATATAGCAATAACGGAATATATTGAAAAATAACTATGCTTTATATATAATAGTGTATTGTAAAGTCTTACATTGACGAAAAAAGTATTTTTTAAAAAATTATACATAACAAACAAAGACTTTGATATCAAGTATGTAACATAGTTAAGAGAATAAATTCCTTTTAATTACAAAAAATAATGTTGTTATTGTACAAAACAAGGAGTTGATAATCGTGGGAGGTAAAAAATTGAAAAAACGTGAATTACCACTGATTCCACTCAGAGGACTTTCGATTTTTCCATATATGGTACTGCATTTTGATGTAGGAAGAGAAAAATCAATCAATGCATTAGAAGAAGCTATGGTAAATAATCAATTAGTATTTTTGACAACACAAAAAGAAGCGGAAACAGATTTACCAACACCAGAAGATTTTTATCAGGTAGGAACGGTTTGCAAAATAAAACAAATGCTAAAGCTTCCTGAAGATGCAATCAGAGTGTTAGTAGAAGGTATTTCTAGAGCAAAAATTACAAAATTTTTGCAAGAAGACCCTTATTTTGAATGTGAAGTAGAAGAAATAATATACGAAGGTGAAATAGATATCGATAAAGAGCTTGAAGCATTAATGAGAACAGTAACAAATACCTTTGAGGATTACATAAGCGTTAGTAATCGTATTTCTCCTGAAGTATTTATGAATGTTACTACTATTGAAGAACCCGGAAGGCTTGCAGATGTTATGGCTTCTCATATGATTCTAAAAATAGAGCAAAAGCAAGAAATATTAGAAGCCTTTGATCCTAAAGAGCGTTTAGAAGTACTTTATAAAATACTTTTAAGAGAAATAGAAGTATTAGAGATTGAAAGAGATATTAATGTTCGCGTAAAAAAGCAAATCAATAAAGTTCAAAAGGAATACTATTTAAAGGAACAATTAAAAGCAATTCAAGAGGAATTAGGAGAAGAAGGAGATTTTTACGAAGAAACAGAGGAATACAAAGAAAGAATCAAAAAAGCAAAGCTTCCTAAAGAAGTTAAAAAGAAGGTAAATAAGGAGCTTAATAGGCTTTTTAAATTATCTCCAAGCTCCGCTGAAAGTGGTGTAATCAGAAATTATGTAGATTGGATTTTAGAGCTTCCGTGGGCAAAGGAAAGCAAAGACCGAATTGATATTAAAAAAGCAAAAGTCATATTAGATGAAGATCATTATGGACTAAAGGATGTTAAAGAAAGAATTTTAGAATATCTAGCAATAAGACAGCTGTCTAAAAGTATGAAAGGACCTATTCTTTGCTTGGTAGGCCCTCCTGGAGTAGGAAAGACTTCTATTGCAAAATCTATTGCGAGAAGTTTAAATCGAAAGTTTGTAAGAATGTCTCTTGGAGGTGTTCGAGATGAAGCAGAGATTAGAGGTCATCGCCGAACTTATGTAGGAGCTATACCGGGAAGAATAATGGCTTCAATCAAAGAATGTGGTTCTAAAAACCCTGTATTTCTATTCGATGAAATTGATAAATTGAGTCATGATTTTAGAGGGGACCCAGCATCTGCATTATTAGAAGTACTAGATCCTGAACAAAATAAAGAATTTACAGATCATTATTTAGAAGTTCCATTTGATTTATCTAAAGTAATGTTTATTACAACAGCAAATAGTTTAGGAACTATTCCAAGACCTCTACTTGATAGAATGGAAGTTATAGAGGTATCTGGATATACAGAAGAAGAGAAATTAAAAATTGCAAAAAAATACCTACTTCCTAAGCAAAAAAAAGAGCATGGGCTTGAAGAAAATAATCTTCAAATATCAGAACAAACACTTCGAGATGTAATTAACTACTATACAAGGGAATCTGGTGTTAGAAATTTAGAAAGACAAATTGCCACATTATGTAGAAAAGCTGCAAAGAAAATAGTTGAGAAGAAGATAAAAATTGTTCGAATAAATACCAGTAATCTAATTAATTATCTTGGAAGAAAAAAATATAGATATGAAAAGATTAAAGAAAATCATGAGATCGGTGTTGTAACAGGTCTTGCTTGGACAAGGGTCGGTGGAGATACTTTATCCATAGAAGTAACAACTATGAAAGGAAATGGCAAGCTTGTACTAACAGGTCAGCTCGGAGATGTAATGAAAGAATCTGCAAGAGCTGGAATTAGTTATATTCGCTCTAAGATTGAATCATTAAAGATACCAGAAGATTTTTATCAAAAGCTTGATATTCATATACATATACCAGAAGGAGCTATACCAAAGGATGGACCTTCTGCAGGAATTACTATGGCGACCGCAGTTATATCAGAGCTTACTAAAATACCTATTAACAAAAATGTAGCAATGACAGGAGAGATTACACTAAGAGGTAGAGTCTTACCTGTAGGTGGAATTAAAGAAAAAGTATTAGCTGCAAATAGAGCAGGTATTACAAAAATATTATTACCTATTGATAATGAAAAGGATATAGAAGATATCCCAGAAAATGTAAGAAAGAAATTAACATTTGTACTTGTAGAAAATATGGATCAAGTTTTAGAACATGCATTAGTTCGGAAGGAAGAAAATGATGAAGATTAAAAGTGCAGAAATTATTATAAGTGCAGTAAAAGAAGAACAATATCCTCAAGATGATCTACCAGAAATTGCTTTAGCTGGCAGGTCAAATGTAGGAAAATCATCTCTTATCAATCTTTTAGTAAATAGAAGAAAACTAGCTAGAACTAGCTCTAGCCCTGGAAAAACTCAAACTATTAACTTTTATGAGATAAATAAACAGTTTCGATTTGTAGATTTGCCAGGATATGGTTATGCTAAAGTAGCTAAAGCTAGCAAAAAACAATGGGGAAAAATGATGGATACATACTTAAATAATAGAAAAAATCTGATAGATGTTTTTCAGCTTGTAGATATTCGTCATGCTCCTACACAACAAGATAAGCATATGTATAGCTGGATTAAGCATTTTGGCTTTAATGGTATTGTTATTGCTACAAAATTGGATAAAATAAAAAGAGGCCAAAGACAAAAGCAGCTAAATATTATACGAAAAGAGCTTTGCATGGAAAGTGAAGATATATTATTGCCTGTTTCTTCAGATACTAGAGAAGGAAAAGAAGAGCTTTGGCAGTTCATTACTGAAATTTTTAAAGTAAATGGATTTGATTTTGAAGCAGAGCAGACAATTAAGTAAATCAAAAAACACTATGTATTTACAACTACATAGTGTTTTTTAAATATTTTTCTATTTCTTCAGCAACTGACTTTATACTTTCATCTTTAAAAGGAGAATCTAAATTGGCAAGGTCTACTAATTCTAAAAAGGATTTACTTCCTCCAGCCCTACAAAGCTTTAGATAATCTTTCCATGCTCTATCAAAATCATCTCTTGATTTTTTTAAAAATTGGAATGCACAGATTTCTGCTAATACATAATCAATATAATAAAATGGATTTTTAAATATATGTCCCTGTTGGTACCAATACCCCCCATTTTCTAAAAATTCATTTCCATCATAGTCCCTATGAGGAAGATATTTTTTCTCTATTGCTCTCCACATATTTTTCCTTTCCTTCGGTGTTGCATTTGGATGTTCATATACATAATGTTGAAATTCATCTACAACAACACCATAAGGAATAAACAAAAAAGCTTCGGTTAAATGACCAAACTTATATTTCTTCACATCTTCAAAAAATAGTTCCATCCACGGATAAGTAAAAAACTCCATGCTCATAGAATGTATTTCACAAGCATCTAAAGTCGGAAAATGATATTCAGGTATATCATACTGTCTACTTTCATAAACTTGAAAAGCATGACCTGCTTCATGTGTCAATACATCTATATCATCTCCCGTACCATTAAAGTTTGAAAATATAAAAGGAGCTTTATATTTAGCAATATATGTACAATATCCTCCTGGAGCCTTTCCACTCCTGCTTAAAGCATCTATCAATTCATGCTCCATCATGTATTCAAAAAATATTTTCGTTTCATTAGATAATGCTTCATACATTTTCTTTCCAGCTTGAAGTATCGCCTTAGCATCTCCTTTAGGTTTTGCATTCCCATCTAAAAATATAAGGATTTCATCATAATATTTCAAGCTTTCTAAATTTAATCTCTTTCTTTGCTTTTCTCTTAATTTTGTAGCCACAGGCACAATATATGCTTTTACTTGCTCTCTTAAAAATTTAACCATGTCTGCATCATAATCTGTTCTAAGCATACGAATATAACCAAGCTCCACAAAATTGTCATAGCCTAGCTTTTGAGCCATAGTTGTTCTTACCTTTACTAACTTATCATATATTTCATCAAACTTTTCTTCATTTTCCTTGAAAAAGTTATATTTTGCTTCATTAGCTCTCTTTCGCAGCTTTATATCCGATGACATTTGAAAAGGTCTTAACTGTGGAAGAGTTCTCTCTTTCCCTTCAAAATATATTTTAGCTGATGATAAAAGCTTAGTATATTCGCTCATCAGCTTATTTTCAAGCTTTAAATCATCAATAATCTCTGGTGAAAAGCTCTTCACCTTAAGCTTTGCAATATTAAAAAGCTGCTCTCCCCATTTTTCCTTTAAATGCTCTTTATATTTTGAATTCACTAATGCATCATAATATTTGGCAACTAATCCTTCATAAATAGGACTATTTTCATCAAAATAGTTTTGTTCCTCTTCATATGCTTTATCTTGGGTATTTATCGTATATCTGATATAAGCAATCTGCTCCATAGACTCAAATTCATTTCTTAATTCATTAATCTTTAGCATCAAAGCATCTTGTTCTTTGTAATTTTCTGCTTTAATAAAAGCATTTAACAATTGATTAAATTGTTCCTCAAAAGCTTTTATATCAGGTCTTTTGTATTCGTATTCACTGAATTTCATCATTTCACCTTCCTAACCAAAAACTGTATTTATTTTTTACACTCAACACTCATAAAAATAGTTCATTCCATGAAAAAATAATAAACCTTCAAAACTCACTTCATTAAGAAAATGAAGGTTATTATATTATACTTAACAAATATATTATAACATAATAGCTGATACAAAGATTATCTATCCACTTTTTATATATATTTCTAGCTTGTAAATTTTTTGTAATCGTAGTATCATAAAATCAAATAGAATATTCCAAAAGCTAGGGGAGCTGGTAAAACCAGCTGAGAGTAAGAATGTCGATTCTTTGACCCTTTCACCTGATCTGGATCATGCCAGCGTAGGGAAGCAATACATAAAGTAAAATGATTGCACTAATCCTTGTTGGATGAGTGCTTTTTATTTTTATCAATAAAATCGGAATGCTTATTTCTCTTCATTCTTAAGAAAGGAGCAATAATATGAAGCATTGTTTAACTATTGCAGGATCTGATAGCAGCGGAGGTGCAGGAATTCAAGCAGATTTAAAAACATTTTCAGCCCACGCTACATTTGGTATGAGTATCATTACAGCAGTTACTGCTCAAAATACACAAGGCGTCTTTGATGTACAAGATATTACCCCAACTGTAATTGCCAATCAGATCAAAGCAATTTTTGATGATATTCATGTTCACGGTATAAAAATTGGAATGGTATCTAAAACAGAAACTATTGAAATAATTGCCAATACCCTTAAAAAATACGACCTTCCACCATTAGTACTAGATCCTGTTATGATTTCAAAAAGCGGATATAATCTATTAAAGCCAAAAGCAAAAAAAGCACTCATTGAAAAATTACTGCCTATGACCACGTTAATTACGCCAAATCTTCCAGAAGCAGAGGAAATATTAGGCTACAAAATAGAAGATTTAGAAAAAATGAAACTAGCAGCAAAAGACTTACATTATCTAGGTCCTAATTTTGTATTAGTAAAAGGCGGACATCTTTCAAAAACAGCCACAGATGTTTTATATGATGGAAAAGAATTTTATTTATTTGATCAAGAAAGAATCAAAGCCACCCATACTCATGGTACAGGATGCACCTTATCATCAGCTATTACTGCCAATTTAGCAAATGGAATGCATATTTATAAAGCAGTAAAAAAAGCAAAAGAATATATCACAATAGCTATTAAACATGGATTTTCTATTGGTCATGGAGTAGGTCCTACACATCACTTTTATGAACTTTATAAAAAGGCAGGTGTTTTATAAAATGCAAAAATACAGCATATCAAAAACAATGCATAAAACCATTTATTTAGTAACAGATGATGCTAAAATGGATTTTGATACACTTTACCATAAAGTAGAAATGGCTCTTGACGGAGGTGTAAAGCTTTTACAATTAAGAGAAAAAAAATCTTCATCAAGAGAATTTTATAATAATGCTCTCAAAATGAAATATTTATGCAAAAAATATGATATACCACTGATTATCAATGATCGAGTAGACATTGCTCAAGCCGTAGATGCTGATGGTGTTCATTTAGGACAAAGCGATTTACCATTAACCGTTGCTCGAAAAATATTAGGTCCTGAAAAGATTATAGGTATATCAGCAAGAACTGTAGAAGACGCTATGCTTGCTGAAAAAAATAATGCTGACTATCTAGGTGTTGGAGCTGTATTTCCTACCAGCACTAAAAATGATGCAAAGGTCATATCAGAAAAAGTTTTTCACGACATTCAAGCTAAAGTATCTATTCCTATTGTAACCATTGGTGGGATCACATTAAATAATGCATCAACACTTATCAATAGAGGAGTAAATTGTATTGCTGTAGTTTCTGCAATATTAAATCAAGATAACCCAAAGGAAGCTGCAATATACTTGAATAATTTATTCAAATAACTCTTTCTTCATTTATATGAAATTAACATATTTTCTTCATAAAAAAAATCCCCAATATTTTGCATATTCGGGATTTTACCTTTCTTGAATATTTTTTCATTTTGTCTTTATAAAAAATATCTATTATTCAATGATGTTTTAATGATATTTCTTATATTATTACGAAATAGTTTACAATCAAGAAAATAAGTTGTATCATATGCATAGAAAAATAATATAAAAAGTAGAAAATGTTTTTCACTTCAGCTATTCACTTTTTTATTATATTTCTATCAGTATTTAAAAGGAGGTCTTGCAGAAATGAGTAGTAAAAAAGAACTTGGATTAATACCTAAATTATTAATAGGTATTATAGGTGGAATTATTTTAGGTCTAATGGTAAATGAACAAATCATGGGAATTATTACAACTATTAAAGAAATTCTCGGCTCATTTATTTTCTTTACTGTCCCTTTGGTTATATTTGGATTCATTACGCCAGCTATAACAGGGTTAAAAAACAATGCAAGCAAAATGCTAGGAACTTTTCTTTGTATATCCTATTTATCTGCAGTAGGTGCTTCTACTTTTTCAGCTATTGCAGGATATATCATCATCCCTCATTTACATATTGCAAGCCAAGCAGAAGCTTTGATAGAGCTGCCTAAAACAGCATTTGAATTAAATATTCAACCTATAATGCCTGTAATGACTGCATTAATCCTAGCAATTTTAACAGGTATATCAGTTATATGGACAAAGTCTGAAGCAATGGAAAAACTCTTAAATGAAATACAAAGCATGGTCTTATCCATTATTAATAAAATCGTTATTCCTATTCTTCCTTTCTTCATTTCAGCAACATTTGCAGGCTTAGCTTATACAGGTAGTCTGACAAAACAATTACCTATATTCTTAAAAGTGATTGTTTTAGTATTAGTAGGTCATTTTATTTGGTTAACCATTCTTTATTTGATCGCAGGAGCTGTTTCAAAGCAAAATCCTTTAGAAGTTTTAAAATATTATGGACCAGCTTATTTAACAGCAGTAGGTACTATGTCTAGTGCTGCTACATTACCTGTTTCATTAAGATGTGCCCATCGTTCAAAGGCATTAGTACCAGAAGTTGTTGATTTTGCGATTCCCTTAGGCGCAACAACTCATCTTTGTGGATCTGTATTAACCGAAACATTTTTCTGTATGACTATATCAAAAATCCTTTATGGTACATTACCTTCAGTCAGTACCATTATATTATTTACAGTACTATTTGGTATATTTGCAGTAGGAGCACCTGGTGTCCCTGGAGGAACGGTTATGGCATCTTTAGCTATTGTAACAGGTGTATTAGGATTTGATTCATCTGGAGTAGGATTATTAATTGCCATATTTGCATTACAAGATAGTTTTGGAACTGCTTGCAATATTACGGGAGATGGTGCATTAGCATTAATGCTAAGAGGTCTTTTCTACGATAAAACTGGAAAATCTAAAGCACATACAACTGCATAAAAAAATCCTCACTATTTGAGGATTTTTTTATCTATCTTTCAAAGCTTAAATTTTTAACCATACTTTTCTTAACCTTAGGAATACCAAATACAATTGCTAATAATGCACATATTCCCATTAAATATGGATAATATAAATATTTCATAATCGCAAAAGATGACGTTCCAGCAACACTTGCTGCAACCAGTAGCTGTGCTCCGTATGGAATCATACCTTGGCAAAAGCATGAAAAAGTATCTAATATGCTTGCTGCACGTCTTGGGTCTACATCATATCTCTCTCCTATATCTTTTGCAATAGGTCCTGCCATAACAATAGCAATAGTATTATTAGCTGTACAAATATCAACCACGCTCACTAGCATCCCAATACCTAGTTCTGCACCTTTTTTACTGTGAATTCTCTTTGTAATAAAAGCTAGCAAGAAATCTATTCCTCCATTATATTTTATCACTTCAACCATTCCACCAATTAAAAGAGAAATAATAATAATTTCAGACATTCCCATAATACCTTTTCCAACTGCTTGTACAAATCCCCATACATCAAAGGCACCCGTAGCGATTCCTACAGCTCCTGCAAATAATGTTCCTCCAACTAAAACAACCATCACATTTACACCAATCAGTGCTGCAATTAAAACTACTAAGTAAGTAAATACCTTTACAATGCTATAATCATAGCTTTCAATTAATACTGAAGCATCTCCAATTCGCATAAAAATAAATATGATTGCTGTAATAATTGCTGCTGGTACTACAATAATAAAATTCATCTTAAACTTATCTCTCATTTCACAGCCTTGTGTTCTTGATGCTGCAATAGTAGTATCAGAAATCATAGATAAATTGTCACCAAACATTGCACCACTCACTACAGCTCCTAATGCTAGTCCTACAGGAATTCCTGTTTTTTCAGCAATCCCTACTGCCATAGGAGCAATTGCCACAATAGTTCCCACAGACGTACCAATAGATAATGAAATAAAGCATCCTATCACAAAAACTCCAGCTATTAATATGTTTCCAGGTAAAATACTAAGCCCTAAATTTACTGTAGAGTCTACAGCTCCCATTTCTCTTGCTACCTGTGCAAAGCCTCCTGCTAAAATAAATATCAAACACATAATAATAATATTGCTATTTCCTGCACCTTTACAAAATACTTCTACCTTTTTATTAATACTTTCCTTTCTATTCATAGCTATTGCAACTATACTTGCAACTAAAAATGCTACACTCACAGGCATCTTATAAAAGTCCCCTATGATAATAGATGTTACAAGATACATGCCAAGAAAAACTACTAGTGGGAGTAGTGCCCATGGATTTCCTTTTTTCATTACATTTCCTCCTAAAATAAAATTAAAAATAAAAAACTTCTTGCAGATAAGCAAGAAGTAATAGACTATTCTCATCTGCCAGGTTAAACCTGCTGGAATTGGCACCACAAAACAAAATGTTTTAGGTTGCCGGGTTTCATCGGGCCAGTCCCTCCACCTCTCTGGATAAGATACTTATATTTAATTTTCTACACTCTATATATTATAAAAAAGTATTTCTATAAAGTCAATACAAAATTCGTTTCATACTGATATATTTCTTCTATTGCACTCATCTATATTTTTTAATAATTTTTTCAGCTATCACATTCATAGATACACAATCATCCATACTTTTCTTTCTTAAAAGCTTATACGCTTCGTCTTCAGTAATCTTTAAAGCTTTCATCAATAGCCCCTTTGCTCGATCAATCTTTTTCCTGCTTTCTAGCGTATTCTCTAGCTTTTCGATCTTTTTTGATAATAAATGAATTTTACTAGCATTCATAATTGAAAACTCTACCATTTGATAAAGCTGTTCAGGGTAAATCGGCTTCACTACATAAGCAAAAATATTCATATTTTTTAACTTCTCATAAAAAGCACTTGTTGGATTACTAGTAGCAAAAATTACTGTCGACAGTTTATCCTCTTCTATAATACGAGCAGCTTCATAGGCATTTATTCCCCAAAGGTTTGTATCCATAATCACAAGCTCTGGAAAAATACTTCTAGAAATCCTTATAGCTCCTGCTCCATCTGTTGCTTGATATGTCTTATAGCCTTTTTTATTTAATAACTTACAAATAAGCTTTCTAGAACCTTCACTACTATCTGCAACTACTATCCTATAACTGTCCATGTCACCACTCCGAGTTTAGCGATTTTAAAACTTTCTTAAATATCTATCAAGCTCCCACTGCGATACAAATTTTGAATACTCATACCACTCATAAAGGGCTGCATCTGTAAATTTTTCATATATATGCTTTCCAATAGCATCTTTTATAACTTCATCCTTCGATAGCTCACTAACAGCTTCATAAAGTGTTGCTGGAAGACTCTTTATTCCTTTTTCTTTCATTTCAACATCATCCATATGATAAACATTACTAATAACAGGTGCAGGTGGGTCTATTTTATTTTTAATACCATCTAATCCTGCTTTTAAAATAGCTGCTAATGCTAAATATGGATTAGCTGATGGATCTGGATTTCTAAGCTCAATCCTTGTAGAATTTCCTCTTTTTGCAGGTATTCTTACAAGTGGACTTCTATTGCTTGCTGACCAAGCTATTAAAACAGGAGCTTCATAACCCGGAACCAATCTTTTATATGAATTCACAGTAGGATTTGTTAAAGCTGCAAAGCTTCTCGCATGCTTGATTATCCCTCCTAAGTAATAATAAGCTGTTTTAGACAATTGAGTAGGATCTTTTTCATCATAAAAAGCATTTTTTCCATCTAGTGTTGCAAGAGACATATTAATATGCATACCTGAACCATTAATACCAAATTTAGGCTTTGGCATAAATGTGGCATGTAGTCCATGTCTTTGTGCAATAATTCTCACAGCCATCTTAAAAGTCATGATATTATCAGCAGTTGTTAATGCATCTTCATATTTAAAATCGATTTCGTGCTGTCCCGGAGCTACTTCATGATGAGAAGCTTCTATTTCAAAACCCATTTGCTTTAAAGTAATAGTCATATCTTTTCTTGCATTACCACCTAAATCTACTGGTGCTAAATCAAAATATCCAGCATTATCATGAGTTTCTAAGGATGGTTCTCCTCTCTCGTCTGTATGGAACAAGAAAAATTCACATTCAGGTCCTACATTCATAATATACCCCATATCATGAGCTTCTTTTAACACCTTCTTTAGTGTATTTCTTGGACATCCTTCAAATGGTGTTCCATCTGATTTATATATATCGCAAATTATTCTTGCTTCCTTTGCATGATTTGTCCACGGAAATACTACAAAAGTAGATAAATCAGGTCTTAAATACATATCTGATTCTTCAATTCTAACAAATCCATCAATAGATGAACCATCAAACATAATCTCATTATTTAATGCTTTTTCCAATTGTTCGATAGTAATAGAAACATTCTTCATAACACCCAAAATATCAGTAAACTGTAAATGAATAAACTCTAATTCCAATTCCTTTGCCTTTTTTAATAATTCTTCTTTGCTGTAGTTACAACTCATTTAAACTCCTCCTTATTATTTATAGTATTTACACTTATCATAAAAATCTAACAAAAAAAGCGCCCACAAACAAGGGACTTAAAAATCCCTTTTTTGTTGGACGCCATTGCCCGTTAATATATTGAATTTATTATAGATATTGTACAACATTTTTTTTATTTATGCAACAGCAATCCCTCTTAAATTTCCTAACCTTTCTACATTTTTTATTTTTTCATCCATCTCTTTTGCTTCTTTTAAAGCAACCTCTTCTATCATGAACAATTTATTTTCTTCAGAATAAAATATTGTATGAGTAATTTATCAAAATCCTTAAAGGAGGACGTACAATGAGCTTTATTACTGACATCATTGCTGATAGATTTAGGGATAAAAGCTTTGATATTGCAAAGCAGGATTATAAATTTATGAAAATAAAAAGAGCAAAAGAAGAAATAAAGAAAAAGTATCCAAATATTGAACTCATTGATATGGGAATAGGAGAACCTGACCTCCCTGCTGATAAAAATGTAGTAGATCTCCTTTCAAAAGAAGCTCCAAAGCCTGAAAACAGATGGTATTCGGACAATGGTATAAAAGAATTTCAGGAAGCTGCCGCAAAATATCTTGAAAGAGTTTATGGAGTAACAAATATCAACCCTTATACAGAAATTATGCATGGCATTGGTGCAAAATCTATTTTATCCATGATGCCTTTATGCTTTATAAATCCAGGAGATATTACCCTGACTACATTACCAAGTTATCCAATTATTTCAACCCATACAAAATATTTGGGTGGAGTAGTTTATGGACTTCCTTTAACAAAAAGCAATGACTTTTATCCAGATTTTTCTAATATATCAAATATAATATTATATCGTTCAAAGCTCTTATATATTAATTATCCAAATAATCCTACAGGTCAAATTGCAACAAGAGATTTCTACAAAAGAGTAGTAGAATTCGCACATAAGAATAGAGTCATGGTCGTAGCTGATTCTACCTACGCTCCTATAACCTTTGATGGTGTAGAACCTATAAGTTTTCTATCCATTGATGGAGCAAAAGAAATAGGTGTTGAAATTCATTCTTTATCAAAAGCTTTTAATATGACAGGATGGAGGCTGGCATTTATTGCCGGTAATGAAGCTGCTATCAATATATATGGTATCGTTAAAGCCAATTCAGACTCAGGTCAGTTCAGAGCTATTCAAAAAGCAGGCATTTATGCATTAAATCATACTGAAATTACAAAGGAAAATTGTAAAAGGTATTCAAGAAGATTTGATCTTTTAATAAAAGCATTAAAAGAAATAGGCTTTGACATAGAAAAACCAAAAGCAACCTTTTATTGTTATTTGCCTATTCCAAAAGGAACAAAATCTGGTAAAATATTCAGAAATGCAGATGATTTTTCTCTATATCTTCTAAATGAAGCCTTAATCTGTACTGTTCCCTGGAACTTTCCTGAAAGCTATGTCAGACTTTCTGTTACCTTTGAAGCAAAAGATTATGAAGATGAAAAAAGAATCATCAATGAATTGAAAAAAAGATTATTAAAGCTTGAATTAGTATTTTAAAATGAATCAAAAACACCTTCCAACTTTAATTTGTCAGAAGGTGTTTTTATATTATTTATATTTATTAAGCCTTTCCTTTGTCTCAAGTCTATTTTTTAAAGCTTGATCCCCTACTACACTTCTTTTCTTCGAATCTTTTTTCATATATGTTTTACCATGAATTAAATCTAATATGTGAAGGGAATCAAGTCCACCTATCTCCATAGATCCTCTACATGATCCACAATAAGAGATTATATGATCCTGTGTTGCATCTTTGATTCTTCTATTCAATACTTTTTCCTGTAAATCAGGATTTACACAACCAATCATACCCCCTACACCACAGCATCTTGTATTTTCTCTTATATTTTTCATCTCTTCTACTTTATACCCTAATTCCTTTAAAATCCATCTTACACTTTCATGATGAGATGTTACATGTCTAGTCGGACAAGAATCGTGAATATTAAATACCACATCAGAAGTCTTTCCTATTCCTTTTTGTCCTTTAGGAAGACCAATTTTTTTATGGATTAAATCCCAATAAGCAATAACCTCTTGTTTTGCATATTTTTTATAGGTTAAATAACAAGATGGACAAAGAGTTATAATCACATCTGCACCTGTTTCATCAATTGATTTTTGAACCATTTCAAATCTTTTCTTAAATTTTTCTTCTTCCCCTACCATAGCTGTAGGTATCGCACAGCACTGAAGCACAGCCCCTACTTCTCCATCTAATGATTCTTTCAAGTGTACTAAAGTCTTTTCAACTAATTCTGGACTATATACAGGTACTGTACACCCTGGTATAAGAACGTATTTTGTTTTTTTACCATTTTTAGCTTTTACATATGTTGAAGTTTTTTCACTACAATCCAGTTCAATTGCTTCATCTAATGATTTATGTCCCTCAAGAGGTGAGTTTCCACCATTTTTCCTAACATATTCTTTTCTTATTTCATCAAATATAGGCTTAATTTCAAAATCATTTGGACATTTTATTGTACATTGACTACATTGATTACAAGAATATGCAATCATTGGATCCATATTTTCATATCCTTTTTCAAGGTATTCTTTAAATAAAGTCTTAGGGCAATCCGTAAACTGTCTTAACATCAAACACTCTTTCATACAAAGCTTACATTCACACTGAAGACATCTTGATGCTTCTTTTTCTGCTTCTTCTTTTGTAAATCCTAATGAAACCTCATCAAATGATTTTATTCTCTCAGCTGGATCTATTTCTTTCATTTTTTTTCTTTCAACTTTTTCTATTGTATCCCAATCAAGAGGCACATTTAATTTCGTTTTGTATGAATCTTCTTCATCCATACTTCTACCAATCTTTAAATCCTCTTCATTTAAAAATCTAGCTACAGATTTTGCTGCACGTCTTCCTGTTGCCATAGCTTGTACAACAATAGCAGAATATCCACTTGCATCTCCTGCTATAAATACTTTTTCATCAGAAATAGATTGGAGTGTTAGTATATCGCATTCAAAGGTTCCATTACTTCTTTTCTCTAAAGAATCTTTTTCATCAAAGGATGCATCTACTCCTTGTCCTATTGCAAATACTATTGTATCAACTTCAATTAATTTTGTTTCACCTTCATCAAATTTTGGAGCAAAATTTCCATTCTCATCAAATATAGATAAACATTTTTTTAGCTCAATTCCTTTTACTCTCTTATTTTCATCCACTAAAATATTTTTGATTGCAGATGCATGATTAAATTTAACTCCTTCTTTTATAGAACCCTCTATTTCATGCATAGATGCCATCATTTCATCAAAATCCTTCTCTAAACATACAGCGTAAACTTCTTCTACTCCATCAATTCTTAATGAAGATCTTGCACAATCCATTGCAACATCTCCACCACCTATTACAGCAACTTTTTTACCAGCACTTTTAACATTTCTTGTTAGAGAAATTTCTTTTAAATATTCTGCTGCACTAAATATTCCTTTCGAATCATGATTTTCTAAAGATCTATCTATTCTTCCTACATGTTTTCCAACAGCTACCACAACTGCATCAAATTCTTCTTTTATATCTTCAAAGCTTATATCTTTTCCAACTTCAATGCCCATTTTGAAATTTATCCCTATTTTTTCCAAATAAGAATACTCAAGGTCAATAATATCTCGTGGAAGTCTATATTCAGGAATACCTACTCTCATCATTCCTCCATAAACTTCTAATTTATCAAATACCGTTACTGAAAAGCCTTCTTTTCTTAAATCTAATGCTGCTTGTGCCCCAGCTGGCCCTGCACCTATTATTGCTACTTTTTTTCCATTTTCATGTTTTATAGTTAAATCCCAATCATTAGGATTATCAAAATGATCAGCTGCATATCTTTTTAATCCTGCAATAGAAATTGGATTATTACCTTCGTTCCATTTGCAATTCTGCTCGCAAGGATGAGCACAGACTCTTCCTAAAGTTTTTGGCATAAATAATTTTTCTCTTATCACCTTAATTGCTTCTTTTCCATTACCTTCTCCAATAAGCCTTACATATTCTTTTACATTTGTATGCATTGGACAGCTTGCAACACAAGCAGGATTTGAATCACCCATACAGTTATCCACAATGTGCTTCATATTATCTATAATTTCTTTTCTTAACATAATTGTTCCTCCCAACATTCTATACTTATGAATTTTTACTATTTAAACCAAATACTTCTTTTGGATCTACTGCAAATATCATTACGCCTAATACGATTACAAAACACCAAAATGCTAAATATGGTGTAATCTTCATTCCCATTAATCCGCTAAAAATTACAGACCAAAATGCTGCTGTCGAGTTTAGTGCTGTTCCCATAGCAGCTCCTATTAAATCAACCGCCTTATACCATGCTAAATAAGTAATTGCTCCTAATGTAGCAATTCCAGCTAAATATAATACAGTACCTGTACTAATAACTTCTCCAGCTAATCCATATCCTTTAACAATTGGTAATACTACTAGACCATAAGCTAAAAATGATACTAAATATCTTATTGTTAAGAAATGTATAGGCTTAGCCTCAACATCATCTTCTTCATTCGTTTTAATCTTTTTCATAGCATATCCTATAATTACACCTTCTGATGCCCATCCCATAACTGCTAATAATGCAAATGCTATACCTTTATAGAACTGTGGATACATATTAAGGTCAACCTTTGAATACCCTAATGCTGCTGAACCTACTATACTAATAACAATACCTATTACCGCTCTTAATGATAATTTTTCCTTTAAAATAAAATATGATATTATAGCACCAACACCTGGATAAATAACAGAAATACTTGATGCATATGGTGCTGATGCATATTTAACACCCATTAGGTAACCACTCATGCCAACTGGTGCACCCACAAGAGCAGCTATCATAGTAACTTTACCCTTCTTGGTTTTCATCAATTGAAATACCTTTGTTAAATCTTTGCTAAACAATAATAATAATGCTAACCATATAAAACAAAATCCATCATGAAAAAAAGCTTGTACTAATGGAGTTGTCTTTGAATTTAAAAATATTTTAAATCCTCCAATTTTCCCCATTAAAACAGTGTCTAATCCCCAGGCCAGACCAACTAAAATACCAAACATTAACCCTTTTTTAAAATTTTTTTTACTGATTTCCATATTAACATTCCTTTCATTTTTTTATTAAGCACTCGTGTCTTTTTACAATATCCATATTTATTTGTGAATGTTTTAACACAAATGCTTTTGTTTCATATAATAGCAATTACCATGCCAACTTTAAAAACAGCATAAAAAGCACATCTTTGTTAAAGTTAAAACAATAACCAAAACAAACCGTCCTAAAACTTAACACTTTTACAGATATAAGTGTTAAGTTTTAGGACAGTTGTCATGTTTTTGAGCATCTCTTTGTCGAATACTATCGTTTTCAAATTGAGAAAACAACAACTTTCATATATAATTTATTTATATCAACTCATATATACATTTTTTATTCAAGTTATATTTACTATTTAGGAGGTATTTTAATGAGTGATTGTAATAAAGTATGTATGTATATGGAATCAATTGTAAACTCCATACCTTTTGGTATTTTAGCTATATCCACAAATGGAAACATAAATTTACTAAATGATAAAGCTAGAAAAATGCTAGAATTAGAAGATTGTTCCTTAGACAGCATAAACTTAAATAGTATTCTTCCAAATTGGAAAGAAATGATAAATACAGCAAAAAAAAATAAGGATGCTTTTGAAGAAAATATTTTAATTAATAGAAAAAAATATAGACTTAGTCTCGAAATAAATTGTATTGAAAAAGATAATAACTTCATAGGACTCGTAATTCTAA
This sequence comes from Crassaminicella indica, assembly GCF_019203185.1. Classification (NCBI taxonomy): domain Bacteria; kingdom Bacillati; phylum Bacillota; class Clostridia; order Eubacteriales; family Clostridiaceae; genus Crassaminicella; species Crassaminicella indica. Next base: position 250,916 of record NZ_CP078093.1, read on the forward strand.
TAAGAGATATGAAAAAAATTATAAATATGGTAAATAAATATTCTTTCTCTGAAGCTATATATACATTTGATCATATCATTGGCAAAAGTCCTCAGATGAAAAATATTATCCAACAGAGTAAAGAAATAGCAAATAGTCCATCTACCGTTTTAATAACAGGTGAAAGTGGAAGTGGCAAAGAATTATTAGCTCAAGCTATTCATAATGAGAGTGATAGAAAAAATGGACCTTTCATAGCAGTAAATTGTGGTGCCATTCCTAAAAATTTAATCGAAAGTGAATTATTGGGTTATGAGGAAGGTGCATTTACAGGGGCAAAAAAAGGAGGTCGTGCTGGTAAATTTGAACTTGCAGATGGAGGAACTATTTTTTTAGATGAAATAGGTGAAATGCCTATTGCTATGCAAGTAACACTTCTAAGGGTTCTACAAGAAGGGTATATAACTAGAATCGGGGGAAAAAAGCATATACCTATTAATGTAAGAATCATAGCCGCTACAAATAAAGATTTGAAAAAAGAAATAAAAAAGGGGATGTTTAGAGAAGATTTATTTTATAGATTAAGCGTAATCCCTCTAAAAGTACCCCCTCTAAAAGATAGATTTGGAGATATTCCTATATTAATAGATTATTTTTTAAATATTAAAAGTAATAAATTAAAAAAAGAAATCCCTACCATATCTAAAGATTTATATCAAAAAATGATTTCTTATTGTTGGCCAGGAAATGTTAGAGAATTAGAAAATTGTGTAGAGAATATTGTGAATTTAAATGGAAAAACAACTTATGAAATAAACTTTGATGAATGTACTTGTATGACTAGAGATAATTTAGGTAATTTGATAAATAAAGATACAGCTACAACAAATAAAAATAATTGTTGTACAGATGATCAAACTGAAGAAATTATTCCATTAAAAGAATTGGAAAAAGATGCTATCCAAAAAAGCATCATTTTATGTGAAGGGAATATAAGCAAGGCTGCATCAAAATTAGGTATTAGCAGAAATACTTTATATAATAAAATGAAAAAATATAATATATATTGACAGTTAAAAAGACGAATCAATTGATTCGTCTTTTTAAGATGCAGTTTCTTCTTTTTTCTTTTTCGTTGTTCTTTTCTTTCTTTCAGAAAGCACCAAAGTAGGTGTAGTTGAATTTTCAACTGTTTCTTTTGTAATAACACATTTTTTAATATCTTTTCTTGAAGGGATATCATACATAACATCTAACATTATCCCTTCCATAATACCTCTTAAGCCTCTTGCTCCAGTTTTTCTTTCGATTGCCTTTTTCGCAATAGCTTTTAGTGCTTCTTCATCTACTTCTAATTCTACGCCGTCCATATCAAACAGCTTCTTATACTGCTTTACTAAAGCATTTTTTGGCTCATTAAGTATTTTAACAAGTGCTTCTTCATCTAATTGATGAAGCGTTACTACTACTGGTAATCTTCCAACAAATTCTGGAATCAATCCATAACGAAGCAGATCCTCTGGTTGAATTTTATCTAATAATGCACCTATATCCTTTACTTCTTTGCTTTGAATATTAGCTCCAAAGCCCATAGATTTTTGACCTATACGCTTTTGAATTACTTTTTCTATGCCATCAAAAGCTCCGCCACATATAAACAATATATTTGTGGTATCGATTTGGATAAATTCTTGATGTGGATGCTTCCTTCCTCCTTGCGGTGGAACGCTTGCTACAGTACCTTCTAATATTTTAAGAAGTGCCTGCTGTACACCTTCACCACTTACATCTCTAGTAATAGAAGGATTATCTGATTTTCTAGCAATTTTATCTATCTCATCAATGTAGATAATTCCTTTTTCTGCTCTTTCTATATCATAATCTGCTGCTTGTATAAGCTTTAACAAAATATTTTCAACATCTTCTCCTACATATCCAGCTTCAGTCAATGATGTAGCATCAGCAATTGCAAAAGGAACATTTAAAATTTTAGCTAAAGTTTGAGCAAGCAATGTTTTACCAGACCCTGTTGGTCCAATCATCACTATATTACTTTTTTGTATTTCTACATCATCAGCTCTTCCCTGATGATTGATACGCTTATAATGATTATATACTGCCACAGCGAGTGCTTTTTTCGCTTTATCCTGTCCTATAACATATTGCTCTAACACATTTTTAATCTCTTGTGGCTTTGGCAGATCTGTTATTTCAATATCTATATTCTCATCAAATTCTTCTTGAATAATTTCCTGACAAAGTTCAATACACTCATCACAAATATATACGCTTGGACCTGCAATAAGTCTTCTTACTTGATCTTGAGATTTTCCACAAAAAGAACACTTTAACTGCTTTTTTTCATCAAATCTTGACATTCCCTCACCTCTCTTTCCTATTATCTAGAAGTGATCACTTTGTCTATTAAACCATATTCAACAGCTTCTTTTGCATCCATAAAATTATCTCTATCAGTATCTTTTTGAATTCTATCTAGTGGCTGACCTGTTCTTTCACTTAAGATTTTATTTAATTTTTCACGCATCTTAAGAATTCTTTCAGCATGAATACGAATATCTTCTGCCTGGCCTCTTGTACCACCTAAAGGCTGATGAATCATAATTTCTGAATTAGGTAATGCATAGCGTTTCCCCTTAGCACCAGCAGCTAATAGAAAAGCTCCCATACTTGCTGCCATACCAATGCATATTGTAGAAACGTCTGGTTTTATATATTGCATTGTATCATAAATTGCCATTCCAGCTGTGATACTTCCCCCTGGACTGTTAATATATAGCATAATATCCTTATCAGGATCTTCAGCTTCTAAAAATAAAAGTTGTGCCACTACTAAACTTGCAGTATGGTCATTGACTTCTTCTCCTAAAAATATAATTCTATCCTTTAAAAGTCTAGAATAGATATCATAGGATCTTTCTCCTCTATTTGTTTGCTCCACTACCATCGGAATTAAAGCCATAATCTCAATCCCTCCTCAACTTAAAGTTTATGCAATCTTAGCATTTTCTACTAAAAAGTCAATTGTTTTTCTTACTCTAATGCTATCTTTTATGCCTTCGATCTCATAAGGTCTTAATGTCTTTTTAAATTTATCTAATTCCATATTAGATTGTGTTGCATATTTTTCTATTTCTTTGTCTATTTCTTCTTGAGCTACTTCTATATTTTCTGTTTCTCCAATTGCCTCAAGTATTAGTTGAGTTTTCACTCTATTATATGCTTCTTCCTTCATTTGTTCTCTTATATCTTCCATCTTTGTTCCTGTATATTGAAGATATGTATCTAGATTTAATCCTTGGAATTGTAATTGATAATTAAATTCATGAAGCATATCATCTATTTTATTCTCTACCATCACATCAGGTATATCTATTTGTGTGTTTTCTACTACTTTCTTAATTACAGCATCTTTTAATTCTTCTTCTTCTCTCATTTTTGCTACATTTTCTTGCTTCTCTTTAATATCTGCTCTTAAAGCTTCTAATGTATCAAATTCACTAACATCCTTTGCAAACTCATCATCAAGCTCAGGTAGTTCTTTTTCTTTGATTTCATGCACAGTTACTTTGAATACAGCATCTTTTCCAGCTAAATCTTCTGCATGATATTTTTCTGGGAAAGTTACTTTTACTTCTACTTCCTCTCCTATCTTTGCACCAATTAGCTGCTCTTCAAAGCCTGGTATAAATTGTCCTGATCCAATTACTAGCGTTTGCTTTTCAGCAGTACCGCCTTCAAACTGCTCATCTCCTACAAAGCCTGCATAATCAATGATAACAGTATCCTTATCTTGAACAGGTCTTTCTACAGAGATCAGTCTTGCATTTCTTTCTCTTAATCTTTCAATTTCCTTTTCTACATCCTCATCAGTAACATTATACTCTTTTTTCTCTGCTTCTATACCTTTATACTCACCAAGAGTTACTTCAGGTTTTACTGTAACTGTAACAGTAAATACAACATCTTGACCTTTAACGATCTCTTCAACATCAAGTGAAGGTCTATCTACTGGCTCTAATTTATGCTCATCGATAGCATCTTCATATGCTTTAGGGAATATTGCATTAATCGCTTCTTCATAGAAAACTTCTGCACCATAATTTAATTCTATAATCTTTCTTGGTGCTTTTCCTTTTCTAAATCCAGGAATGTTAAATCTTTTCTTCATTTTGTTGTATGCTTTTTGTATTCCTTGTTCAAAATCTTCTGCACTAACTACAATCTTTAAAGTTACCTCATTATTTTCTTTTTTTACTACAGTTGAGCTCATTTTTTTCCTCCTCTATCACTTTAATATTCTTCATAGGCTATTTTAATATGTAGACTTTTTAACCTATATATTATACCATAAATTTTATGTGTCAAGCATTTTTTTGCCCTATAAATATATTTAACCAATATGGCTTTTTAAAAACTTCACACGCACAATTCATAATATTCTTTGATGATTTTTGCCAACGTTTGATAAATATATTCAACACTTTAAAGACCAATGGACAATCCATTGGCCTTATTTATTTACATTATATCATTATCCCCTAAAAAGTAAACCTTATCTGGCTTTTTTTAATTTTTCTTTTGTATCCTATTTATTAATTTTCCTGCATCAAAGTTCTCTCATATAAATCGCATTGATCACAGCGATCACAATATCCACCTATACAATGGATACATGTAATCACACCACACTCTTCTAAATGATCCATTACCTCTTCATTATAACTTCTTTGCATATTTTTATCCCCCTTCTCATATATAAATTCTTTACCTATCTTTTATAAAATTCTCCAACCCTTTTCTATAGTATTTTTATCTCAATTTTACATTCTTGTATTTATTTATATTATAATACACGTATACAACTTTGTCAATTGTATACGTGTTTTTGATCACCTCTTTGCAAAAATCTGTATACATATATAAAATATCCAATAAAAATTATTTCACTAGAAGGTATTTGCATACAAATTGTAGAATATATTAAAATAAATATTTGAATATTTTGAATAATTTAATAATTAATACGCTATATTTTTATACAATCTTGAAGGGGGTAAACTTATGAAAAAAAGATTATTTTATGCTTTATTATTTCTTTGCACAGCTATATCTATTGTGGAAATCTATTCTATAGAAAAAAAAGTAATCTTCTTTCCCTTTCTGACTAGAAAAATTCTAGCCATTTGTATGACCATTGTATTTTTTCAATTCCTCTATCTTTTTGGAAAGAAGGATGCATCAAAGGCTTATGCAAATGTTCCTAAAAATGAAAAAAGCAATGAAAATCAAAGCTTAAAATCTTCTGTTAAATTAGCTGATGTAGCTGGTCTTGAAGAAGTAAAAGAAGAAATAATGGAAATTGCTGATTTTATCAAGCATGCTGAAAAGTATAAAAAAATGGGCGCTAAAATTCCAAAAGGAATTTTGCTTTATGGACCTCCTGGAACAGGAAAAACTTTATTAGCATCTGCACTAGCAGGTGAAACAAATACAGCTTTTATTGTTGCAAGTGGCTCTGAATTTATGGAAAAATATGTAGGAGTTGGTGCTAAAAGAGTAAGAGAATTATTTGAAAGAGCAAAAGAAAAAGCCCCTTGTATTATCTTTATTGATGAAATTGATGCTATCGGAGCCAAAAGAAATGAAGAAGGTCAATCAGAATGCAATCAGACACTGAATCAGCTCTTAACTGAAATGGATGGTTTTAAGCTTGAAGATGAAAAAATCATCGTAATAATCGGTGCTACAAACAGAATTGATATATTAGATACAGCTCTTTTACGCCCCGGAAGATTTGATAAGCACATCTATATTGGCAATCCTAATAAAATCGCAAGAAAACAAATCCTTAAAGTTCATACTAAAAACAAACCCTTATCTAAAGAAGTAAGCCTCGAAAAAATCGCTGTTAAAACCCATGGATTATCTGGCGCCCATATATCTAGCATTGTAAATGAAGCTGCTTTATTGGCTGTAAGAAATAATAGAGAGCATATCACACAATTAGACTTTGACAACGCTATAGAAAGAGTTATTGCTGGACTGAAAATGAAAAATTCAACCGTCAGTGAAAAAGAGAAAAAAATTGTTTCTTTTCATGAAGCTGGTCATGCCTTAGTAGGAAAGCTCCTTAACGTCCATACTATTGAAAAAATATCTATCATTCCTACAAGTCAATCATTAGGATATGTGCTTAACGCTTCATCAGAAGACCAATATCTTTATACAAAAAACGATTTATTAAAAAGAGTACAAAGCATACTTGCAGGAAGAGCAGCAGAAGAAATTATATTTGGAGAGATTACAACAGGTGCAAAAGATGATTTGAATAAAGCAACAGATATTATACTAAGTATGATCTGTGAGTACGGCATGAGTGATTTAGGAAATAGAACATTTCATACAAAAATGCTCTATGGAAATATGGAAAAAATCAATAATGAAGCAAAAAAAATGATGGATCATTGCTATGAAGATACTTTAAGAATTCTTAAAGAAAATAAAGCCTGTCTTACAGCTATTGCTGAACAATTATTTAAAAACGAAACTCTCTCAGGAGATGAATTAAATAATCTTATAGAAAATAACATTCACAGATAACTCTATATGAGTACAGTCTTATAGCCAAGACTGCACTCATTATCACCAAATTATTTTCTTTTTTCAATATGTAAAATATCTTTTACAACAGTTTTCATTTCCTGCTTTTCACATTCTGTAAAATGTAAAATAGGTTTTTGATCAATATGCTTTATAGGTTTTGGAATGTCCAAGCCTGTAATTTTTGATAAAAGCCTGATCATTTCAAATTCATTTTCTTCATAATTTTTATCCATTAATCCATCTAGTACACTCTTTGTAAACTTATAAGGACTAGCAGTAGATACAATTACTGTTTTTGTTTTATCCTTTGTCTCTTTCTTATATTGTTCATACACATTATAAGCAACTGCCGTATGGGTATCTATCACATAATTTGAAGAATCATATACCTTCTTTATAGTTATTAAAGTTTCATCATCTGTTGCAAAGCCTCCATAAAAATCTGATAGATTTTTTTGCATATTAGGTGTGATCTTATATTGCTTTTCTTCACTCTCTAACTGCTTCATCATTGTGCGAATCAATCCTTCATCATGATTGCTGATTTCATACAGCAGTCTTTCTAAATTGCTTGAAATCAAAATATCCATAGATGGAGACTTCGTCAAAGTAAATTTTCTATTGACATCATATACTCCTGTACTCAAAAAATCTGAAAGTACATTATTTTCATTTGATGCACATATTAATTTATTAATAGGCAGTCCCATTCTTTTAGCATAATAACCTGCCAGAATATTCCCAAAATTCCCTGTAGGCACAACAAAATTTATTCTTTCTCCTACCTTTATTGCTCCCCTTCTTAATAATTGAATATAACTATAAACATAATAAACAACCTGAGGAACTAATCTTCCTATATTAATAGAATTAGCAGATGAAAAAACATAATCACAATCAGCCATTATTTCTGCAAATTTATCATCATTAAATATTTCCTTTACCCCCCTTTGGGCATCATCAAAATTTCCATTAATCGCCACAACATGCGTATTATTTCCTTCTTGTGTAATCATTTGTCTTCTCTGAATTTCACTAACCCCATTTACTGGATAAAATACAATAACTTCAGTATCCTTAACATTTGCAAAACCTTCTAAAGCAGCTTTTCCTGTATCTCCTGAAGTTGCTGCCAAAATAACAATCTTTTTATCTTCTCCTAATTTTTTTGCAGCTTTAGTTAATAAATGTGGAAGAATCGATAATGCCATATCCTTAAAAGCAAGAGTCTTTCCATGATAAAGCTCTAAAAAATATATTCCGTTTTTTTCTACTAAAGGTGCAATTTCCTCTGCTTCAAATTTATTATCATAAGCTTTTTCAATAGCATCTTTTAACTCTTCATCACTAAAATCATCTAAAAATTTTTTCAAAACATAAAAAGCTACTTCCTTATAATTCATATGAACCATTTCACTAAAATCAATATCTATTACTGGAAACTCTACAGGTACAAATAAACCTTTATCCTTAGATAATCCTTTTAAAATTGCTTCTGCTGATGTTATATATTCATCATTTCCTCTTGTACTTTTGTATTTCATAACCATTTATCCTTCACCTCAAACTTTCAATATTATTATATAGGTTATAGTATACCAAATATTATCGTCTGAGTCTTTTGTTAATTTGAAATTTTAGGTGATTTTCACTAAAAAAACAACTCAAGTATATGCACTTGAGTCATTCCTTCATTTTTTTATAATCATATTTAACCAAAACTCATCCTCTCTTCCTTTTCGTACATCTTTAGTCTTCCATGTTTCTATAATATTAAGATAAGGAAATTGATCAATCAAACGTTTAAAGCTTGTTTCATTGTAATAATTAAAAAATCTTTCATTTCTCCATTCTTCCTTATCACCATATTTAAAGGATAAATAAAAAATCCCACCATTCTTTAATGCCCTCTCACAATTTCTAATAACATTATTAATGTCCTCTCTATTTATATGAAGAATAGAAGCACAAGCCCAAATGGCATCAAACTCCTCATAAAAATCCATCTCTCTCATATCAAGAATAATTACTTCCTTGTTTAAAAGCTTACTAGCTGACTTTACAAGTTCTTCTGAATAATCAACAGCTAAAACATCATACCCCTTATTCATAAAGTATAAGCTATCTCGCCCTGAACCACAGCCAAGATCTAAAATGCGATCACCTTTTTTCAAATACTTTTCAAATTTTTGATAGATTTTTGTCATATCTGCTTTTATGGTGTTTTCAATGAATATTCTTGCGTTTTTATTGTAGTAGTTTTTAGTCATTTTACTATTTCACCTACTCATATATCTCTTCATAAATCCCAATAACCTCTCCAATATATCGCATATCTTCTTCTTTTACAAAAATATCTTTATAACCTTTCTTCTCATTTAAAGAAGTCAAGCGATAATGGCCATTTTCATAAGTAATTTTTTTACAAGTAGTCCCCCACTCATTCTGATCTTTTATATTCACAATACCAATAACACCACTTTGAAAATAAGTCCCTGTTTTTACCAACACAACACTACCATCCTCAATCCCAATATCCATCATACTATCTCCTTTAATCTTTACAGCTACAATTCTTTCATCCTTAGCAAAACTTTCTGGGATGAAGATATTTCCATCAAACCTTTCTTGAGTATTTAAAGGACTTCCTGCTGCACTATAATTCACAACCGGCACCTGAAAACCTAATTTTGATCGATCAAATACATTCACACGTATTATAGGAATCTTTGTCTTCTTTGTAAATGGAAGTTCTATTGTTTCCTCTTCAAGAACTTCTGCATATGTAGGTAAATCTTTAATAGAATGGGCAACAATTTTTCCAGCTACTACTCTTTTTTCATAAACCTTCATAAAATGACCATTGGTATACACCCCATATTTCACACTTGCATTTGAGCTAAAATAGCTAAGCAATTGATGCTCACCACTATCTACCCCTCTGCTTTTTATTTCGACTGCAATATAAGGTATACGTTTCCCATCCACATTATGATAAACCATTAAATCCACATAGCCATTTCTAGTCCCAAAAGATACTTTAAATTCCTTTTCTATATCCAATGCAGAATACCCATAGATTTCTATCAGTTCTTTTTTAAACCATTCTCTCACTTTTTCATGCTCATTTTTTATAATAGTTATATCATAAAAAGGTCTGCATATTACCCCATCATCTACTGAAAAAAGAGTATAATCAATACGATCCTTCACTAAAAAAGGAGAAGGATATCCACAATAAGATGAAATATAGAGTCTTTCCTTTGCCCTTGTCATACTCGTATATAAAAGCTTTAAATCCATTTTGTTTCTTTCTATATTTTCCTCTTCTTCAAAAGGCTTTTTCCCTAATTGATTTTCATTAATCCCTACAATAAATACAACAGGAAATTCTAATCCTTTGATAGAATGCATGGTGCATAAAGAAATATGATTAGGTTGAAAATCGCTTTTATTTCCACTAATCAACTGAGTAGGATATCCCATTTTATTTAATACACTCTGAATCTCATTCAAATAACTTTTCGAAGGACTTAAAATTACAATGTCTTCATTAGAAAATTCTTTTGATGCAATTAATGCTTTGATCTTTTTGCAAATATACTTTTTTTCTTCATATTTATAATCAGTTTTTCCCTCTCCTATCCTCCAATGAATAAAATGATTAAGGACAGGTTTTTGACCACATCGAGTTGAGAATTCTGGTTGAATAAAATCCTCTTCCCTTGTAAGATCCTCATCTTGTTTCAATATCTCTACAGCAGCCCTTGCAATTTCTACAGTGTTTCGATAATTTTTCCTAAGAATATAAGCATGTCCTACTGCATCAAGCCCTATAGACTTCCAAGTATACTGATTTTTATAAATACGCTGTGCTACGTCGCAAATAATAATAATATTGCTATTTTCTGCTTCTTTGTTCCAAAGATTAATAAGAAACTTCATCTGTACCTTAGATAAATCTTGTGCTTCATCTATAATCATATAGTTATAAATAGGCTGAAAAGTTCCTGATCTTTTTTTCTTCATTTGATATTTTAACGCTTCATAATAAAAAGTAGGATAATCTAGAAGTTTATTTTTAAGAAGCTTATGATAATATTCTATATACATATCCCAAATAATCTGTCTTGCTTGTTCTCTAAAATTTCTTATCTCTCGTCCACTTCTTATAATGGATTTATATTCTTCAAACTCTTTCATCAATTCCTTTTGTTTATCTTCATGATAACAACAAATATTACTTTGAATAAATTCAAATTCGTCTAATACAAATTGGATATCCTTTGAAAACACAATAGATTGCTTATTTTGTTCCTTATGTTTTTCATAAATAGGTAAGAGTATTTCTCTTCTCTTTTGTTGATCCACAGGTACTTTATATTTGTTATTTCTCCTTAAAAAATTTCTATATATTTCATACACTAGCTGAATATTTAACTTTGGTAAACCAAGAATCTGTTTTTCATTGAAAAGCTTCAGCATATATTTCGTTAGCGAATTTGTAAAGCTAATGATCGTAGCTTCTTCCTGCTCTTTTATATAATCCAAAAGAAGTGTAGAAAATCGTTCTACTGCAACAGTAGTTTTACCACTTCCTGCAACGCCCTTTATAATCATCAATCCATTTGGCTTAATTTTTACAATTCTTTTTTGTTCTTCGTTAAGGATGATATCTGCCATAAGTACACCTTCCTTCACACATTCATTATTTATTACAAATTTCTATCTTTTCTGGGAATTTCCTTCAATTTTTTAGCACAATAAAATGTATAACATAAAAAAGATATTCGCTTGTAATCTGTGCAAATATCTTTTATATATATTTATGAAAAACTTTGTCAAATCATTTTTACCATTCTTTTTGGATTTTTTCTAAAATCTTTTATCTCGTATTCTTCATATTTCTCATCTTTAATAATTCTGATCTTACCATTAACAAAGTACATATACTTATCGCCTACTTTAAACCCTTGTATCAATTTCATATATATAACCCTTAAGATACTATAATACTCTGTAAGACTATTTCCTTCCTTTTCACTTTTAGTCACATTCATATAAGTATGCCTTAAGAACTCAAAAGATAGATTGTAGATTTGGAAGAACAAGTATTTCAATACATCTAATGTTTCGGTTCTACCTTTTACAGTTTCATTAGTGAATCCTATAGGCTTATTTCAATACATCTAATGTTTCATAAGGGTCGTTTGATCTTCAAGTCCCTTAACGATTTCAATACATCTAATGTTTCATAAGGGTCGTTTGATCTTCAAGTCCCTTAACGATTTCAATACATCTAATGTTTCGGTTCTACTACCTAATTCACCAACAACAAAAAAGATTAGAAGCAAATTTCAATACATCTAATGTTTCGGTTCTACGTGCATGGTATTAAAAGTTTTTTATTAGATAAGTTAAAATTTCAATACATCTAATGTTTTGGTTCTACCAGAGTGAAAGATTTAGATGTTATACCAACAAACTATTTCAATACATCTAATGTTTTGGTTCTACACTTCCCTGAATGCCGAGGGCTTAGGGAAGTATCCATTTCAATACATCTAATGTTTTGGTTCTACAGATTCTCCTCATGGTTTTAAGCCTAATATTTCTCATTTCAATACATCTAATGTTTCGGTTCTACTTAATATCTTAGCAGTTATAAGTGTCCGAGATTTCAATTTCAATACATCTAATGTTTCGGTTCTACTGTTATTCTTCGAACATATCGTTCTGTATGGAAGATATTTCAATACATCTAATGTTTCGGTTCTACTGAAAGACAAATTAAAAGATTTGGTCCTGATATATGATTTCAATACATCTAATGTTTCGGTTCTACAAAGAAAGCGAATGGGTAGAAGATAAATTTATTATATTTCAATACATCTAATGTTTCGGTTCTACTATGTTGGAAAAGTTGGAAAAACACTCTTGTTTGAATTTCAATACATCTAATGTTTTGGTTCTACTTAAAGTAACTTTATCAACAACCTCAATTTTAATATTTCAATACATCTAATGTTTTGGTTCTACAAATTATTTTGTTCTAAACAAATAACGATCTTAACTATTTCAATACATCTAATGTTTTGGTTCTACCCGACTGCTTTTGAAGCATTTTCTTGAGGCTTTCAAATTTCAATACATCTAATGTTTTGGTTCTACATGTTCTGTAGCTTTTCTTGTGCCATTCCTATCTATTTCAATACATCTAATGTTTTGGTTCTACATGGTATCCGATAATATTTCCATTGCACCAACAATATTTCAATACATCTAATGTTTCGGTTCTACCGAGTGGTGGCTTGGATGTATTTGTTTAAAAATTAATTTCAATACATCTAATGTTTCGGTTCTACTTCTCTATCACCAATTTAGTTCCTGGAATGAAATTAATTTCAATACATCTAATGTTTCGGTTCTACTCTTGATAAATCTATTAGTATTGGCTCTATTGACAAATTTCAATACATCTAATGTTTCGGTTCTACTCTAAAATATTGGGAACACTTTTCCTCTATCTGATATTTCAATACATCTAATGTTTCGGTTCTACTTGGGTCTGATTATATAACAATAATAAATAATGAATTTCAATACATCTAATGTTTCGGTTCTACAGAAAGTTTAATATCAATAATCACTACAGCAGGTTTATTTCAATACATCTAATGTTTCGGTTCTACTCTTATTTCTTTTATTTTTTTTCCTAGTCTTAAGTATTTCAATACATCTAATGTTTCGGTTCTACGTATGGAATCATTTACAAAGAATAGGAGGCTTGAAAATTTCAATACATCTAATGTTTCGGTTCTACCAACGGGGCTTGCAATTTTACTCTCAAAATGCTCTAATTTCAATACATCTAATGTTTCGGTTCTACTATCGCTATCCGTTGCAACACTGTTGCTCGTTTCACATTTCAATACATCTAATGTTTCGGTTCTACATAAGAAACAGTCCTTTTTTATTGCATAATTTACATATTTCAATACATCTAATGTTTCGGTTCTACCATTGAAAAATAAACATTTATTAATTTTAGTATATACAAACTTTTGTGTATTTTCAATTCTTTTAGCCATTTCTTCATAATGATTTTGCTTTTAATAAATTCCATAATAAAATCATCTGAAAAATTAGTAATTTCAAGTATTATACGGTTTTAAACAATTTTAATCTCTATGAAATCATATTAATTTATTGCAAGTAACCCCTTGAACTTTATTGAATGAAGATATCATAATCCTTAAACTCAAGAATCAAAGCATTGCAGTCACTATCTTAAAAAATCATCAAACTTACTCAATATATCTTGCTTTTCACCATCTTCAATATAGTTAGTAGGTATTTCAAAAGTTCTTATATCTATCTTTTCATCATCAAGAAGTTTCAGTAATTCTTCCATTAAAATACCTGTCTGTCCACTAATACTACAAGTTGGACTACAATGAATCCCTACTATCCCAACAATCTTATATTCTTTATTGATGTACTCTTTTATTATTTGCATATTCATTAACACAATTTCTCTACATATTTTCCTATATTCATATGAATCATACTCTTCTTTGCTCATAGGTTTTCGATCTAGTCCTAAAAACAAGTACTCTGGACAAGGTAATTGATGTATACCAATGCCTGAATCTAATATTTTTTTTATAATACTGGTATATGCTCCCTTTGCTCTTGCTAGAGGTTTTACTACTGTATTTTGATTTAATATACAGTGTGAAATAAGAATAACTTTTTTAGATCTATTCATTGGTACTTCTTCCTTTAATAATACTATTTGGAATACGATTGATTAATAATGCAACAAGAAAACAACTAACAAGCTTATCCAAAATATTGCCTGTAATTCTAGGAATAAATGCTGCCGTAAAAATGGTTTTTCCTGATTGTGCTAACCAAGTAAAAATAACATCATTTCCATCGCCTGTTATTCCCCCATAAATCCAAACAGCAATAGGTGTACCAATAAGAGGTGCTATAACAGCTAAAATACATCCAACAATCATTGCCATTCTAACATTAAATTTATATTTTCTTGCAATAAAACCTACAATTAATCCAATAGTTATATTTACCAATGCAAAAGGAATACCTTTAGGATTTGTTAAAATCCCTTGTATTACATTTGTTAATCCCCCAGTCAAAGCTCCATGCCACGGTCCTAAAACAACTGCCGTAAAAATTGTACCTATTGTATCTAAATATAATAATGGCAAATGTAGCATTTTTACAGCAGTACCAAATACAATGTTGATAACTATCCCCATTGCTACATAAGTTAATGCAAATGTATTTCCCTTTGAACCCATTAAAAATCCTCCTAACACTATTGTTTTGTAATTATTATAATGGATAACTTTGTAAAAGTATAATTAAAATAATCTATAGCATTTTGTTAATATATAGATTTCTTACATTCTCTATAAACAATTACTTTCATCATTTTAGTCGTTTTTATGTTATTTATAGATAAATATTTTTTAAGCTTAATACTTTTTGACTATCACTTAATTTTCATAAAATAAAAAGAAGATATTTCCTCCATCCCGAAGTACTCTATCTTCTATTTAATAGCTTTTTAATTTTCTTGTTATAACATTTTATTTCAAATAATCATTCTTCTTATCCCTAACATAGGACATAAGATTTCCATATTCTCCATTAAATACTGCTTCATACAAAGTATCTTTGTATATCAGGTACACCACATATTCTGCTTCTCCTTTATTATTTCTTCTTATGATACAATCTTTTATTGTTGCTTCTTGATTGATCTTTCCTAATATTTCTTCTTTGGTGATAGTTGGTAATATGAATTTTCTTTCTCTTGGGTATATAATCTCAAATTCACTTAACCGTCCATCTGCTTTTAATTCTATATTAATTGCTTTCATAGCATCATAAACATCATTATTTTTTTCCATGTATGAATATTTCATATATACTAGGTTTCCCTTCTCATCATATTTTCCTTTTTTCTTACAACAATAAGGTTCTTTATTAAATTTCATCATAATATTTTTAGCAATTTGATCTAATTCATCTTGTGTATATTTTTTTGTTGTACTTACTCGCCATCCCGTAGCTATTATAACAATCTTATTGGTTTTTTTATTATATGTTACATAATAATCTACATCTGGTTTATCCTTTTTTACAGCAAAAGTATCTTTGTAAGAATTCCCCTCTTCATAAGTTTTAAAAATATATTCTTCCTGAATCATGTCATCTTCTTCTTGATATTTTAAGGTTTGATCTGGTACTATTTTTGAAAAAACTTCTTTACAATAACCCTTTGCCTTTTCAACGTCTAGATCTTTAAAATCCCCTTTGTATATTTTTAAAAAACTATATTGTTTGCTCTCTAATAAATCTTGTGCATTTTTAGAATAATCATTATATATATCTACAATTCTCTTTTTTAATTTTTTCTTGTTTTCATAATCCCATTTAGACCGAACATCTTTTACTATAATCCTATATTCTTTTATTAGGTGATCTGTATAATCATATAAATTTTTTAGGTATTTTTCTTCTGATGGAGTAATCTTGCCATCATACAATATATTTTGAATAACATCGTTGACATCATAATACATCCAATCACATTCATAATCTCCATGATAGCGTACTTTACCTATACTTCTAGCATCACAATTTGATAAATGAAAATTCCATACTATATTTTTATTGATAAATACCTTTTCTTTATTAAATCTATGTTCTTTTAAAACTAATATATTTGATAATTCATCATTAAAGTTTTCTAGCTCTACCCCAAAAGCTTCAAAATCATTATACATTCTATCTTTTAAACCACAATAACCATTAATAACCATTTGTCCATAGTAACCCCCTATTACATATATAATAACGCATAAAATTATATATATAATCGCTTTATGTGCTTTTTTCATTTTTATTCCCCTTTTGATTTATAGATTATTTTTAAATATTTATTTAATCCTTTCAAATCGTATTTATCTATATTTTTCCATATCTATAATCTATACTTAAGATTTTGTACTGTTGCCTTTAAAACATACTTATTAAGATCAACTGCCACCGAGACATTAAGCGGTGGCTTGTTCCTAACCAAGTAGTGCCAACGATACTTAATATTTCTTTTGAGATGTACTCAATTCCTTTTCTCTAAAGGTTCATAGCACCTATTCTATCATCATTAGAAGTATAAATGCAATTTTTGCAACAGAAGGTAGGTGTTTTCTTGTTTCTGTTATTGTTAGTGTATTTCCTTCTATTGCATTAAAATTATATGTTAACTATACATCATAATATTTCTTTAAATTATCTATTGCAGTTTTTGAAAAAGGTCTTTTACTATCTAATGGTTTTTTCTTTTCATCTATTTTTTCAAACATAAATTCCACCTCATTAACTTTGTTAAATATAATTTTATCATACATATAATTATTTTATCTTCTAATATCAATCTCTGGTATCCAATTTTTTATAAAATTAAAAGCCATGACATAATCCTTCTTCAATATATCCCTATGATATAGTAAAATAATCATATACTTCCGTATCTTTATTAAACATATTTTCTAAGTCTTTTTCCCCGCTCTCTAAAACATCTTTTTCTAATAAATCTCTATTAAAAATAAATGCTAATGGAATTTCTTTACCAATTAATTAGCAATATAATTTTTGATAATATTATATTTTTACAAAATTTGTCATTGGGCATCAAAATAAATATTGAATTTTCAAAGTCCAGTAGAAAATATCTTATCGATATCTACTGGACTTATTATATCATGGCATATTTATGATTTATATACGTCGAATTTTTGATGCTTACATTGCTATTCAATAATAGGGACACTTTATTGTCAAAAATCTGTCCCTATCATACTTAATTGAGCAAATTTTGGATCTATGTCAATATATTAGACACAAAAAGTTGAACTTTTTATGCAATCTTTCTAGCCAACTCTTCACATTTTTGTGGAGATATATACCCAATACTACTATGAATCCTTTTTCTGTTGTATATGGAGCTTCTATTTCAATACATCTAATGTTTTGGTTCTACACAGCTCTACCCCACTTTTCGCAAACGTAAAAACAGATTTCAATACATCTAATGTTTCGGTTCTACTGTATTACGCGAAACACTTATGACAGCTGCATTAATATTTCAATACATCTAATGTTTCGGTTCTACTCTTGAAAAATATCAAAGGGATTATCCAGTACACATATTTCAATACATCTAATGTTTCGGTTCTACCAATAGGAGCTAAAAATGGATATGATGCTGAATGCGATTTCAATACATCTAATGTTTCGGTTCTACCCAAATCTGTTTTTCAATTAGATCAGTATTTATATATTTCAATACATCTAATGTTTTGGTTCTACTGGCTTAGCTTAGGGGGCGGAACATTCAAAAAAAAATTTCAATACATCTAATGTTTTGGTTCTACAATACTTGTAGAGTATCCTGAAGCAGCTATTGGCAATTTCAATACATCTAATGTTTTGGTTCTACTAGCATCTATTAATCCTGGAGCCTTCTTTTCTACCATTTCAATACATCTAATGTTTTGGTTCTACTTGAGAGGAATTACAATAAAACTAGAGAAGTAATATTTCAATACATCTAATGTTTTGGTTCTACGATTATCCAGCGCATCTGGGACGCATTGCCATTCACTATTTCAATACATCTAATGTTTTGGTTCTACTCATTTGGAGCAGCGACTTTCATATAATTCTTATGTATTTCAATACATCTAATGTTTTGGTTCTACTTTTTAAAAGAATTTTCAAAAAGACTTAAATAAAAAATTTCAATACATCTAATGTTTTGGTTCTACTCTGCCCAATATCACGCCATTTTTTTGTTTGTGTAATTTCAATACATCTAATGTTTTGGTTCTACACATTTTCACCTGCATGAAAAGTTGCCTTATTAGCAATTTCAATACATCTAATGTTTTGGTTCTACATTATTTACCTCCCTCTAAGTATTTTTCTATTTCTTATTTCAATACATCTAATGTTTCGGTTCTACTAAACATAACGCTAAAGAAAATCAAATAGAATTAAAATTTCAATACATCTAATGTTTCGGTTCTACAAAGGGGGCGAAAAAGAAAGTGAGTTTAGGCGAAAATTTCAATACATCTAATGTTTCGGTTCTACTCGTGTCTAATTCTTTAAGCTCAACTCTTATCCCTATTTCAATACATCTAATGTTTCGGTTCTACGCAAAAGTATCTCTGCCAATCGTATGTGCTTCTATAATTTCAATACATCTAATGTTTCGGTTCTACTAAGATTTATTAACTTTGTCAAAATATCATAGTCTTATTTCAATACATCTAATGTTTCGGTTCTACTCTTCAATTCTATTCCATAATTTCATACATTCTTCAATTTCAATACATCTAATGTTTCGGTTCTACGTTTTAGGTGCTTTTAATTGGCTTTTTCCAGTTGCATTTCAATACATCTAATGTTTCGGTTCTACACCAAATAAATTTCATCTATATCCAATCTATGCCATATTTCAATACATCTAATGTTTCGGTTCTACTTGGGTCAGTAAATACTCTGTTAATAGTCCTTCGAATTTCAATACATCTAATGTTTCGGTTCTACGTTTCTTTGAGTCAACTTGAGAGACAATTTGTCCTATTTCAATACATCTAATGTTTCGGTTCTACGCTAAGCGAACTAAAGAAGAAAGTAAAAAATATAATTTCAATACATCTAATGTTTCGGTTCTACAGAGACAATGGGTTATGCAGATTATGTTTAGCTAAATTTCAATACATCTAATGTTTCGGTTCTACAAAAAATGACAGCTGAAGAAATTGCAAAGAAGTAATTTCAATACATCTAATGTTTCGGTTCTACAGCTCTAGGAGATAAAGTTATGGAACTTTCTGGTTTATTTCAATACATCTAATGTTTCGGTTCTACAACTTCTGCTTTAAGCTTTTCTTCTAATTGTATTTATTTCAATACATCTAATGTTTCGGTTCTACAATAGAGAGCTTTTTTATTTTTAGGTCTTATTACAATTTCAATACATCTAATGTTTCGGTTCTACCATTGAAAAATAAACCTTTATTAATTTTAGTATATACAAACTTTTGTGTATTTTCAATTCTTTTAGCTATTTCTTCATAATGATTTTGCTTTTAATAAATTCCATAATAAAATCATCTTAAAAATTAGTAATTTCAAGTATTATACGGTTTTAAACAATTTTAATCTCTATGAAATCATATTAATTTATTGATAATTTTGCACTAACTTTTTGAATAATTATCTTAGTTTTTCTAATAGCTATTTTAACTTATTTCCTAATTATTCCAAGTGAATTTTTTGCAAGTAACCCCTTGAACTTTATTGAATGATGATATCATAATCCTTAAGCTTAAAGATCACGTCCTTGCAGTTACTATCTTAAAAAATCATCAAACTTACTCAATATATCTTGCTTTTCACCATCTTCAATATAGTTAGTAAGTATTTCAAAAGTTCTTATATCTATCTTTTCATCATCAAGAAGTTTTAGTAATTCTTCCATTAAAATACCTGTCTGTCCACTAATACTACAAGTTGGACTACAATGAATCCCTACTATCCCAACAATCTTATATTCTTTATTGATGTACTCTTTTATTATTTGTATATTCATTAACACAATTTCTCTACATATTTTCCTATATTCATATGAATCATACTCTTCTTTGCTCATAGGTTTTCGATCTAGTCCTAAAAACAAGTACTCTGGACAAGGTAATTGATGTATACCAATGCCTGAATCTAATATTTTTTTTATAATACTGGTATATGCTCCCTTTGCTCTTGCTAGAGGTTTTACTACTGTATTTTGATTTAATATGCAGTGTGAAATAAAAATAACTTTTTTAGATCTATTCATTGGTACTTCTTCCTTTAATAATACTATTTGGAATATGATTGATTAATAATGCAACAAGAAAACAACTAACAAGCTTATCCAAAATATTGCCTGTAATTCTAGGAATAAATGCTGCCGTAAAAATGGTTTTTCCTGATTGTGCTAACCAAGTAAAAATAACATCATTTCTATCGCCTGTTATTCCTCCATAAATCCAAACAGCAATAGGTGTACCAATAAGAGGTGCTATGACAGCTAAAATACATCCAACAATCATTGCCATTCTAACATTAAATTTATATTTTCTTGCAATAAAACCTACAATTAATCCCATAGTGATATTTACCAATGCAAAAGGATCTTGTTATAACATTTTATTTCAAATAATCATATACTTCCGTATCTTTATTAAACATATTTTCTAAGTCTTTTTCTAATAAATCTCTATTAAAAATAAATGCTAATGGAATTTCTTTACCAATTAATTAGCAATATAATTTTTGATATTATTATATTTTTACAAAATTTGTCATTGGGCATCGAAATAAATATTGAATTTTCAAAGTCCAGTAGAAAATATCTTATCGATATCTACTGGACTTATTATATCATGGCATATTTATGATTTATATACGTCGAATTTTTGATGCTTACATTGCTATTCAATAATAGGGACACTTTATTGTCAAAAATCTGTCCCTATCTATCATACTTAATTAATTTCTCTTTTTATTTTTTCTATATCTTCTTTACTTAATTCTGATGCCTTTATAATTTTTTCAACATCTACTCCTAATAGCAATAAATTCCTTACCATTTCTTTCTTTCCTTGCTGTATTCCCTGCTGTATTCCACATTGTATCCCCTGTTGCATTCCCTTTTTTTCTCTATGCTTAAATTCTTCTTCTAGCTTTCTTCCTAAATTGCTTACCATATCATCCACCTCCATTTCTGATACTTCTACCAGTAATCTATATATATTCTCTTTTTTCTCTCCTTCAAACCCATTCTTAAATATATTTAAAAGCCAACTTCTAAATGATTTTTCCTGCTCCTTTGTTGCACTACTTCTTATTATTCTTCCTATTAATTTAAGTCTTTTTATTATTTCTTCTATTTCTACATCTTGATCTAATAAAAATACACTACTTACTACATTTGCTATATTAAATAATTCTTCCTTATCCATTCTATTTACATCAAATAATAAATATTTAAAGTCTACAACATTTTCTTCGAATAATTCATATCCATTTAATATTTCTTTAAAGCTTCTTACTGCTGTCCATGTATTCTTTCCATTATATAATACTATCGGCACTATTACTGGTAATCTATAATTTTTTCTCTTCTTGATATTTTCATCTGTATTTTTAAGCTCATCTCTCCATATCTCCGTCATATACATCAAGAGCCTTATTGGCATTCTAAAGTCTACTCTCGATTGTAGCTCTAATAATACATAAAATATTACATCTTTTCCATCTATATTCACTTTATATACTATATCTGCTTCTTCCTCTTTAAAATCTTCTTGTATAAATTCTTTATCTATTAGTATTAAATTTTCTTCTTCTATTATATCTACCCATTCTTTTTTTACAAAACTTCTTAAAAAGTCTATAAACTTCTTCTCTATCAACACGACCGTCTCTACATGTGTTTTGATAGAAAAGTGATAAATTTTCGCAAAAAATAAAATTTACCTCCTTTTACCCCCTCTGCATTTAGAAATTTTTCTATATTTTGATTCAATAGAAAACACCTCATATATTTTTTGTATAAAGTGTATAATTTAGATATCTAAGGTCTTCAATATTATGAAAATTTGTGAAACATAATCCTTTTATTAGAATATACTCATTATCTAACCATTCTATATGAGAATTATCACCTTCGTCCCAACTCCAATATAATAATAGCCAAGTAGAAGGACAAGTAAGTAAATTAAAGCGAATTAAACACTCAATGTATGGAAGGTCAAAAATAGACTTACTTAAAAATAAAGCTATATTTCAAAGCTTATTTAACAACATAAAATAAACTATTTATCGGAAGAACCATTTTAGACTTGTAATTTATAAGTGCAAAAGTTGAGTTAATAATTATTTAAATCTCGTAATACTTTTAATTAATTCATGGCAGTTACTTATACTACGAAAGTATAATGCACTAAAAATTAATAACAATAATAATATACTATATATACTTATAAACTTTATTTTATCATTTCTTTTCAATTTAAAATAAGATTTATTTTTATATTTCTTAGTGAAATCATAGGTTTGATATATACTTATTGCGAAAATAATACATAACATAACCTTTCCTTTTAAACTTTTTGCTAATATAAACAAATATAATAAAAATGGCAATCCTAAATAACATATGATAGGAGATATTGTTTCTGCTATATAACCTCCATCAAGAGGTTTTACAGGAATTAAGTTTATTAGATTTAACATTATTGAAATAAAGCTTAACACAAAAAATGTAGTCTCCCCTGTAAACCAATAAATTACATAGTAAATAAATCCAAGTAGCCCTCCAAGCAAGGGGCCTCCTATTGCAACAATCGCATTTTCTTTGCAATTTTCAATATTTTCATGAAGTATATATGCTCCAAAAGGAGTAAATCCTCCAAAAACAACTTTTCGGTTTAAAAATCTTGCTGCAAAGTAATGTCCTAATTCATGTACAATAGGAATTAAAATATATCCTACTGCATAATAAAAATTAATAGCACCACCTAATACTACTATTGTTAAAAGAATTGTTAAAACATTAAACATTATCTTTTTAAGGCTTGCTTTCTTCGTTAAATTCATATTATCTTTCATATTATTAACTTCCTTTTCTAAATATTAGTTCATGAATTATACAACGATCCTAACACAAGGAGAAACACTAACATTATACTACATATACGTGAACTCTCCCTCCACTTGCTCACACTGAAGTGGGGGTTTCTTGGTGTATCCAAGAACTTTTCCTGCCTTCCATAACATCCCCACATTCACTACAAGTTTTTGATGATGGATACCATCTATCTATTTTATGAAGTTTTCTTCCATACCACTTTGCTTTATATTCAAGTATAGTAACAAATTTATACGTATCCGTCAAAAAATAGATGCATAGAAAATAAATTTAATACCTAATAAAATTTAATCCAGTATGAGAATTATCTCTTACTGGATTGATCCTTTTTTAGTTCAATTTTTAGTTCTTTTGGGAGTTCAATGGCCCAAGGAAAAAGCTTACCATGCTCTTCTCTAAGCTTTTTTTCGATTTCATAAATCTTCCCAGTCAATAGCTGGTGATTCTTCCTTCATAACAGATAACTCCTACTATACAATAGATTTTGTTATCTGTTATTCTAGCAAAGTAAAGTACAAACTACTAGGCAGAAAATCTTTGACGGTTACAATTATTTAGTGCGACAGCACCTTTTCACTTATTAGAAAAGCAGTTCTGCATTCTATATTTATTAGGTGTTATACCATAATAACTTTTAAATATACCAGAAAAATGCCCATTATTTTTATAACCGAGTTGCTTTGCAATGGAAGTAATAGTATCTTCTGTATTAAGTAATAATGTTAAAGCTGCATTCATTCTCAAATCTTTTAAATATTGATATGGAGTAGTTCCGAAATATTGTTTAAAAGCAAGTAAGAATCTAGAAGTACTCATTTTAGCTATAGTGGATAATTCATCAAGAGATGGATAATTCCCTATATTATTTTTTAAATACTTTTCACATTTTACCAGTAATCTTTTATCTGTTTTAGTGAGTCTCACAGAAATATGTTTTTTTTCCCACTTCTCTGTACAATCATGTGTCACATTATATAATATTTCTAATATTTTACTTTCTGTGTATATCAATTGCGGTATTCCTTTTACTGTACAATTTCTAATCTTATTAAATATAAAATTCAGTTCTGGTGAGGAAGGAATACGAGAAAGGTATTTAAAAGCTGTTTTAAAATCTTTATAACTTCCATAACGTCTTTTAAGAAATTTATCAAAATATTCTTTTGTTAAAATAATTTTAGTAAATTTCACAGGTTGATTTTTTGAACAATAAACATGAACTAATTTATTTGTATTAATAAAACAAAAAATGCCTGGAACTACTTTTTTTAGATTTCTTTTTCCAACTTTGTATAAGCTTGAAGTAGTATAAAATTTGCTGATTTCAATATAATCTTGTTGAATTTCTGAAACTTTTTCAAAATTATAATTTGGTTTATAATCGGCATTTAAAATAATAAAATCTCCCTTAGATGCAAATATACGAAGAAATCCTTTTCCAAAACTTGAATCCATGCAATAATATTTTTCAAATTCTGTTGAAAGTTCAGGGACTAGTACAAAGTTCATATTTGGTAGTGATTTCAAAAAATAATCCACAATGCTATTGATAATTATTATCACCCCTTATAGTTATATTAACACAAATAAATATCAAAATAAAGTATATTTTAATCACAAAATAATAAAAAAAGTTTATTTACTCATGCCTAAAATCATTGAAAATAAAGCTTTTACACAGAAGTACACAAAACACAATTTATAAATTTAAATTACTTTCAATATTTTTTAATTGGATATAAAATGTAGGATGAATAGATGAAAACTTTTAGATAAGATTTCTATTTTGGAGTGTTTTACAAACTATATTATACAAGGAGGTTTAAAACAAATGAAAGAAAATCCAAGGATTTTAATGATGAAAAAAGGAGATATTACAAAAACTTTATTCAAATTAGGAATACCAATGGTAATAACTATGTTTGTAATGGCATTGTATAATGTTGTTGATACTTATTTTGTATCTAATTTGGGAACTCAACAATCTGGAGCTGTATCTGTAGCTTTCCCAATATCTTTTTACTTTTCAGGGGTAGGATTAACTTTTGGTGTAGGAGCTGCATCTTATATTTCTAGACTATTAGGTGCTAAAGAATTGAAAAAAGCAAATCAGGTCGCATCTGTAGCATTTTATACTACTGGAATAATAGGAGTTATTCTAATGGCAATGTTCTTTATTTTTGTAGAAAAAATATTGATTTTTATGGGAGCAACTGAAACTATATTACCATATGCACTTAAGTATGCACATTTTTTTATAATAAGTATGTTATTTACAACAATAAATGTATGTTCAGGAAATTTGGCAATAGCTCAAGGTGAGGCAAAAATTACACTTAAAGCTATGATTCTTGGGTCAGTTCTTAATATTATACTTGATCCTATTATGATAAAAAATATGAATATGGGAGTTAGAGGAGCTGCATTAGCAACTCTTATCTCACAAATTATAACTACTTTTGTTTATTTTAAATTTTTCTTTAGAAAGAAAAGTTGTGTTAAAATGAAGTGGAAAGAATTTAAACCAAGCTCTGAAATATATGGACAAATTATTAAAGTTGGTATTTCTATGTTACTTTTACAAGCACTTACTGGATTTTCAATGTCTTTGATTTCAAAAAATGCAAGTGCTTTTGGTGATGCAGCAGTATCAGCTATGGGAATTGTACTTAGAGTAATAATTCTTGGTACCAATGTTATTTTTGGATTTATGAAAGGATATCAACCTTTTGTAGGTTATAATTATGGAGCGAAAAATTATAATAGAGTGAAAAATATTACAAAGAAAGCAATTAAGATATCTACAATATATTGTATAGTATGGATGATAATTATAATATTGTTTTCAAAAAATATTATGAGTATTATGATTAATGATCCTGAGGTCATACGTATAGGAACAAAAGCTTTAAAGATTAATACAGCAATGTTTTTTACTTTTGGATTTCAGTTTACTTATGCTACTCTTTATCTTTCTATGGGAAGAGCTTTAGCTGGGGGAATATTAAATATTGGAAGACAAGGATTATTTTTAATACCTATAGTTATGATTTTGCCTAGATTATTGGCACTAGACGGAGTTATTTATGCACAACCTGCAGCAGATATAATTTCTACACTAATAACAATTCCTCTAGCTATTAAGGTTAAAAATGAGTTGAATATTAGCAATAAATTAAGTATTAAAAATAATTAACAATGTTAATTTAAAGGGGTTTATTTTAACTAATAGACTGACACTAAATAAGAAAAAAAAGAAATTTAACTTTGGTACAGTTAAAGATGGTAGTACTGGTAAAATAGAAAATGGCTATAATATTTTTAAACTTACCTTCAAAGGAAAAGTGGTGTTAGTATAATATTGTAGACTCGAAAAGCCGAACACTTTAAAATAAAGATAAGAAAAGGAAGTGTTAATAATGGCTAGAGGTCAAAAGAGATATACAGATAAATTCAAGAAAACAATTGTAGAACTTTATAACTCTGGAAAGAGCCTGGCAAAGTTAAATAACGGATATGCCGTATCAAAATCAACAATGACTGGGTGGATAAAAAAAATAAATCTGTGCTAGTAGATAAAGATAATACTATAACTGTGTCAGAGTATAAGGATTTACTTAAGAAAAATGCAAAACTTGAAGAGGAAATTGAAATATTAAAAAAGGCTATGGACATATTCGCAAGGAAGTAGGTAGCATATTTGAATTCATAACTAATAACAAAAAACATCATGATATTAAGCTAATGTGCAAGGTTTTAAAGGTATATAGAAGCTCCTATTACAAGTATTTAAAGAAAAAATCAAGTAATAGAGAGCTAGAGAATAAAAAGATAGAGAAAGAAATACTAAATATTTATAAAGAAAGTAGAAATCGCTATGGAGCACCTAAAATAAATGAATCACTGAAAACCATAGGTATAACTATTAGCTTAAAGAGAACCCAACTTTTAATGAAAAATTAGGTATAAGGTATAAGTGCAAAGGGATGCCCTATGATAATGCATGTATAGAATCTTTCCATGCCTCTTTGAAGAAAGAGGAAGTTCATCTAGTTAAATACTTAGACTATGACACTGCAAGGTTAGCTATATTTGAATATATAGAATCCTAGTACAACAGAAAAAGGATTCATAGTAGTATTGGGTATATATCTCCACAAAAATGTGAAGAGTTGGCTAGAAAAATTTCATAAAAAGTTCAACTTTTTGTGTCTAATATATTGACATAAATCCAATATATTATTTTCTCTTTAGCGACACACAGCACTCAACATGCGCCGTATGTGGAAACATGTCAACAGGCTGTACTTCTACTGTTTTGTATCCTTTATCATCAAGATATTTTAAATCTCTAGCCAAAGTACTTGGATTGCAAGAAACATATACTACTCTCTTCGGGTTCATCTTTACAATAGTATTTAATACCTTCTCATCGCATCCTTTTCTTGGTGGGTCTACAACTACCACATCTGCTCTAATACCTTTTTCATAAAGCTTTGGTACTACCTCTTCCGCTGCTCCAGTATAGAAATCTACATTTTCGATTCCATTTATTCTTGCATTTTCTTTGGCATCTTCTATAGCTGCACCTACTAGTTCAATACCATATACTTGCTTTGCTTTTTGAGCTAAAAATAATGAGATCGTACCAATCCCACAGTAAATATCAAATACAGTTTCATCTCCATTTAAATCTGCATATTCTAAAGCTTTTTCATATAAAACTTTAGTTTGTATAGGATTAACTTGGAAAAATGATAAAGGAGAAATATGAAATTTCAAATCTCCAATATAATCTACAATTTTATCTTCTCCATATAAAATGATACATTCTTGTCCAAGAATCCTATTTGTTTTTTGTTTGTTAATGTTTTGTATAATACTCTTTATTTCTGGTATTTCAGTTTTAAGCAATCTAATAATCTCATCTTTGTGTGGTAAATTCCTTCCATTTGTAATGAATACTACCATGATTTCGCCTGTGGCAAAACCAATCTTTGTTAAAATATGACGTATCAAGCCCTTACCTGTTTTTTCATCATATGTAGATATTTTATATTGACTTATATAAGCTTTTACAATCTTTATAATCTTATCATTTATCATTTTCTGTATATAACATCTTTTTATATCTACAATATCATGCGTCTTTCTTTTATAAAATCCAATAATAGCTTCATTATTTTCTGTTCCTACTGGAAATTGTGCTTTGTTTCTGTAGTGATAAGGATTCTTCATTCCCAACGTCTCATGAACAATGACATTTTCTAACTTTCCTATTCTTTCAATATTTGCTTTTACTTTGTTGGTTTTTAATCTTAGCTGTGCCTGATAATCAATATGCTGCGTTTGACATCCTCCACAAATATTTGCTACTTCACAAATAGGTTTGATTCGATCAGGAGATGGCTTTTCTAATTTTATAATTTTTCCTATGGCATAATTCTTTTTTACAATTGTAATCTTAACCTTCACTATATCTCCTGGTACGCCCCCATCTGCAAATACCGTAAAGCCTTCTATTTTCCCAATACCTTCTCCATTATGCCCCAGATCATCTATCTTCACCAAATAAACTTCATCTTTTTTTACTCCATTTATCATCTAGTTTACTCCTTATTTTATTAAATTATTGTATAAATCACTTATAATGGTATTATAAGTGATTTATCAGTCAAATTTCAATATACAAAAATATAAAAAAGAGGACACCCCTTAGGTGTCAACAAAAATAAAATAGAATCAGTTAATCCCTATTCTTTCAAAGCCTTATTTAAAGTATAATACATAATTTTAAATTTTATACTATAAAAATTTATATTTTACTCTTCCTCTTTGCAGCAGTCCTTAAGGGCTTTCCATACTTCAGGATTTAATTTTTTAAAATTTACAGGCTTTAACGCTGTATTTACAAATGCATGAGTAGTACTTCCTTTTGCTAGCAATACATCATCCTCTTTTCTTATCACTTCATACTCAAATTTAAGCCTTACTCCTTTTAATTCCTTTATGCTTGTTCGAATAGCTAATTCATCATCATACCTTGCTCCTATCTTATATACACAGTTACTTTCTATAACCGGCAAGATAATTCCTTCTTTTTCTAATTGCACATAAGTATATCCTAATGATCGAAAAAAAGAAGACCTTCCTACTTCAAACCATGTATAGTAATTTCCATGATAAGCAACCCCCATCTGGTCTGTTTCTTCATATCTTACACGAACATATCCATCGTTAATATACATCTATTTTGTCCTCCTTTTAATTTTTCTTTATAAAAAATTTTATCTGTTTTTACAAAATAGCAAAAAGCCAAGCTTAAAAGCTTAGCTTATCTTTATAGTACATTGACTTTCCCATTATATACAAGACCTCTTATGCTATCCACTGTTACAACATCTCCGCTTTTTAATACCTTTGTAGCATCAGTAGCACCAACAATAACTGGTTTATGAATATTCAATCCTACAATAGCTGCATGTGAAGTAATTCCTCCTACTTCTGTAATAACAGCTGAAGCTTTTTCCATAAATGGAACCATATCTTTATCTGTTGAAATAGTTACAAGAATATCCCCTTCTTTAAACTTTTTCTCAGCATCTGTTAAATCCTTCACAACACAAACATTTCCTACAGCAAAAGTATTACCAATCCCCATACCTTTTACTAAAATACGCCCTGCAATATGAACTTTGATAATATTAGTTGTACCTGCAACACCTACTGGTACACCTGCTGTAATAATTACCAAATCTCCACCCTTTATGTATCCAGCCTCTAGCGCTTTATTTACTGAAAGATCAAACACTTCATCTGTAGAATTTCCCATCTCTATAAGCAATGGATATGTTCCAAAGGATAAAGCCATCTTTCTCATAACCTTCTCACTTGAAGTTGCAACAATAATAGGCGTTTTCGGTCTAAATTTTGATACCATTCTTGCTGTATATCCTGATGCAGTTGCAGTAATAATAGCTGACGCACCTAAATCTTGTGCACTGCTGCATGTTGCATGACTTATAGCATCTGTAATACTTTTTTCCTTTCCTACGCTTTTTTCTCTTAAAATTGCTTCATAATCTAATGCTTTTTCTGTAGTTTGTGCAATATTTGCCATTGTTTTTACTGCATCTACTGGATATTTTCCAGCAGCAGTCTCCCCTGAAAGCATAATAGCATCTGTGCCATCAAATATAGCATTAGCAACGTCTGTTACTTCCGCTCTAGTAGGTCTTGGATTTCTTATCATAGAATCTAGCATTTGTGTAGCAGTAATAACAGGTTTTCCTATACTATTACATTTTTTTATAATCATTTTTTGTACAAGTGGAACTTTTTCTGTTGGTATTTCAACACCCAAATCTCCTCTTGCAACCATAATACCATCAGAAACTGCAATGATTTTTTCTATATTGTCAACACCCTCTTGATTTTCAATCTTAGAAATGATTTGAATATCCTCTGCGTTGTATTCTTCTAAAATTTCTCTTATAGCTAATACATCCTCCGCTTTTCTAACAAAAGAAGCAGCAATAAAATCTATACCATTTTTAATACCAAAAATAATATCATCTCGATCCTTCTTCGTAATAGCAGGAAGATTGATTTTTACTCCAGGTACATTTACACCCTTATGATTCTTTACCACACCTGAATTTCTAATCGTACATTTTATATCTGTTCCATCAATAATATCTAATACCTCTAAAGCAATTAAACCATCATCTATCAAAATAATATCGCCTTTTCTTACATCTTTAGGAAGATCTTTGTATGTAATACTTCCTATAGTAGCATCTCCTAAAATGTCCCTTGTTGTTAGCGTAAAATTTTTCCCTTCTTCTAAAAAAACTTCCCCGTCTTTAAAATTACCTGTTCTAATTTCTGGTCCCTTTGTGTCTAATAAAATTGCAACTGGTAGATTAAGCTCCTCCCTAACTTTCTTAATGGTATCAATCCTTTTTTGATGTTCTTCATGACTTCCATGAGAAAAATTAAGGCGTGTTACATTCATCCCCATCTTCATAAGTTTCCTTAACGTATCTTTGCTTTCACTTGCAGGTCCAATAGTACACACAATTTTTGTTTTTCTCATAAATTCATCTCCTCCGTTTATATAGCCATACTACTTTCTTCTCATCTAATAATTCTCGCATAACCCTGATTTTTTTCGTATTGTCCCTCCTTTATTAGTATTGATTAAGTTTAATAAAATATTCTTTACATATTTTATAGGGGAAAGTCCCTTGTTTTGGATCCTTTCCCCTATAATTTCTTATTATATATTTACTAAAACTTCATGAGCTTCCTTTGCTTCACCATTAGGAACTAAAATCTCAAAAACACCGTCCTCTTTTTTTCCGATCGGTTTAAGTTTTACTAAAAATCCTTCATTTACTAAAAGGTTTTGAATGCTGTGAGCATCTGCTTGATTGTGTGCCATATATACTACTGTCCACATAAACTGCTCCTCCTCTTGGAGTATTGATTTGATTTTATTTTATTCTAATTTTAAGTAAATTGCAATATACACTTATGATTAAATTACTTTTTTTCTATTACTAGCATATTTTTACACATTCTTCTCCTAATAAAATATTCAATTCTTTTATTAAACCATCATTCAAGCTTACCCATAAATGCTTATCCGCTCTTAGCTTTTTATTTCCTTCTTCTAAATATAAATATACAGGTACATTTCCTTTGTAGCTCGTTAGAATTGGTTTGATCTTTTTGAATACAGCGTTCACATCTTTACCTTTACTAATTTTTAGATATAACTTCTGATTCTCTTTTTTGAAATCCTCTCCATCTTTTTTCTTCATAAGAGGAAGTATTTTTTCAGCAATAATTTTAGGCTCTTCATCTTCTCTCATACTTATTTTCCCTTCTATAATTACAACACTATCTTCATATAATAAATTTATATATTTATCAAAAATTTTAGGAAAAACCAATACTTCTACACTACCAAACAAGTCCTCTAAGGTTATAAAAGCCATCATATTATTGTTTTTAGTTATCTTATTCTTTCTATGTCCAATAAGTCCTCCTATTCGAATGTAAGATCCATCTTTTAGCCTATTATCTTCTTGTTGATTTTCACTAAGCTCTAATAAATCACCTGTATTCATAGTAGAAATCTCCTTGATTTCTCTTTCGTACTCCGAGAGAGGATGTCCACTAATATATAGTCCTAAGACTTCCTTTTCCATGATTAAAAGGTCTTTTTGTGGAAACTCTTTTATATCAGGTAAATCATCTCTTTTAACATTCTCAGGAATAATCTCTTCAAAAGCTTGAAATAAAGATACTTGTCCTTCTAGATTTCTTTTTCTATCCTGCTGAATCCCATCCATCGTCTTTTCATATATAGCAAGAAGCTGTGCACGATTCGCTCCTAAATTATCAAAAGCACCTGCTTTTATAAGGCTCTCAATAGCTCTTTTATTCATTTCTTTCATGTCCACTTTATCACAAAAATCTGTAAAGCTTAAAAATTTGCCTTTTTCTTCTCTTGCTTTTACAATTGCATCTATAACACCTGTTCCAACGTTTTTCACTGCCAAAAGACCAAATCGAATTTTTCCATCCTGTACAATAAACTTATCTCGACTTTCATTTACACTTGGAGGTAGTATTTCTATATTTCTTTTTTTGCAATCCTCTATATATTGTGCAACTTTTGCAGCATTTCCCATAATACTAGTAATGAGTGCTGCCATAAATTCTACGGGGTAATATGCTTTAAGATACGCTGTTTCATAACCTAACACTGCATATGCCGCCGCATGAGATTTATTAAAGGCATATTTTGCAAATTCTATCATTTCATCATAAATTTGATTTCCAATCTCTTCTGGTACCCCATTTCTTATACACCCTGGAATTTCAATATTTCCTTTTTCATCCTTTTTCCCATGAATAAAATACTGTCTTTCCTGCTCCATTACCTCCATTTTCTTTTTACCCATAGCACGACGAACTAAATCGCTTCGTCCATAAGAATATCCTCCAAGCTCTCTTACCACCTGCATTACCTGTTCTTGGTATATTAAACATCCATAAGTTACATTAAGGATAGGTTCAAGCTTTGGATGTAAATATTCTATTTTTTCCGGATTGTTTTTGTATTCTATATACTTAGGAATAGAATCCATAGGTCCTGGTCTATAAAGAGAAATACCAGCTACAATATCTTCAAAACAGTCAGGCTTTAATTCCTTCATAAACTGCCTCATACCTGCACTCTCTAACTGAAACACACCTAACGTGTCTCCTTTACTGATAAGCTCATAAACACGAGGGTCATCATACTTGCTATTTGAAAAATCTATTTTTACCCCATGATTTTTTTCTATGCTTTCAATAGCATCTCTTATAACCGTTAGATTTCTAAGGCCTAAAAAGTCCATTTTTAGAAGGCCCAACTCTTCTAAAGTTGTCATAGTAAATTGAGTTGTAATGCCTTCATTGTGCATATACAAGGGTACATATTCATCAATGGCCTCTTTAGCGATAACAACCCCAGCTGCATGAGTAGATGCATGTCTTGGCATTCCTTCTACAGCTCTTGCAGCATCAATTAAGTATTTTGCGTTTTTCTCTTTTTCATATATTTCTTTAAATTGCTTATCAATTTCTAATGCTTTATCAATAGAAATTCCAAGCTGCATCGGAATTTTTTTTGCAATAGCATCTACTTCTGCATAGGACATATTAATTGCCCTTCCCACATCTCGTATGGCAGCCCTTGCAGCCATTGTTCCAAAGGTAATAATTTGTGCCACTTTTTCTTTTCCATATTTTCTGACTACATAATCAATCACTTCTTGTCTTCTTTCAAAGCAAAAGTCAATATCAATATCTGGCATACTTACACGTTCAGGATTTAAAAAACGCTCAAAAATAAGATGATATTTTATAGGATCAATTTCTGTAATCCCTAATGTATATGAAACTAAGCTTCCTGCCGCTGATCCCCTTCCTGGACCTACCATAATATTATTTTCTTTTGCATATCTTATAAAATCCCATACTATTAAAAAATACTCTACATATCCCATATTTTCTATTGTTGTTAATTCATACTGAAGTCTTTCTAAAAGTTCATCAGTAATTTCTTTATATCGTCTTTTCAGTCCTTCATTACATAACTTTCTTAAATATTCCTTAGCACTATAACCTTGAGGAACATGATACTTTGGTAAATGCATCTGATGAAATTCAAATGTTACATTACACATATTTGCAATCTTAACTGTATTTTCTAAAGCTTCCTTTGCATAAGGAAACAATTCTTTCATCTCTTCCTTAGATTTTAAATAAAACTCATTTGTAGGAAATTTTAGTCTATCTTCATCCTCAATTGTCTTCCCTGTTTGAATACAAAGAAGTATATCATGAATCTTTCCATCTTCTCGCCTTAAATAATGGATATCATTTGTTGCAACCAAAGGAATACCTGTTTCTTGACTGAGTCTTATTAATTGGGTATTTACCATTTTCTGCTCTTTTAAGCCATGATCTTGAAGTTCTAAATAAAAATGTCCTTCTCCAAATATACTTTTCATTCTTAATGCTTCTTTTTTAGCTCCTTCATAATCATTTTGAAGAAGCTTCTGTTGGATATCTCCTGCAAGACAAGCACTAAGTGCAATAATCCCTTCACTATACTTTTCAAGGACTTTAGTATCAATACGAGGCTTATAATAAAAACCATCTGTATATCCTAAAGATACAATTTTTATAAGATTTTTATAGCCCGTATTATTCTTTGCAAGAAGCACAAGATGTCCCTGCCTTTTGTCTTTTACTGGATCTTTATCCAGCATACTTCTAGCCGCTGTATACACTTCACATCCTATGATTGGTTTAACCCCCTGCTTTTTTGCTTCTTTATAAAAGTCAATAACACCAAACATAGAACCGTGATCAGTTATAGCTATAGCTTTCATCCCTAACTCTTTTGCTGCTTTAACGAGTTCTTTAATTCTTACTGCACCATCTAATAAGCTATACTCTGTATGCACATGTAAATGTACAAAATCCTCCATATGTGCCTCCTTCCTATCTTCTTAACTGCTTTGCTGACATCATCGCTTTTGCTACAATCTCATCATTATGATAAGCTGTAATATCTACTTTATAAAATTTCCTACTCACATTAATAATATCTGCATAAATTTCAAACTTGTTCTCAAGCTGCAAAGGCTTAATATAATAAATCATAAAGCTATCAATAACACTATCTAGATTTTTTTGCTTTTTTATAGCAGTGCAACCTGCAGTAGACATAAGTAATACCAAAACCCCTGCACTAGCAATCCCTCGATCATTTAGCATCATAGGAGTAACTTCTCCTATAAACTTTATTCCTGTTTGTGTTTCCTCTACACTACATTGATTTGTAATCATATCTTCAAAAGGCTCTGCCACATGGGGCTGATTTCTCATAACTTTCAATCCTTTTATTACATCTTGCCTAGTAATCACACCAATGAGCTTCTTTCCTTCTATAACAGGAACCATTTTTATACCTTCCCAAATCATTACATGAGAAATATAAGCTACAGATGTATTAAGCGATACTGTAATAGGATTTTTTGTCATAATATTTGCAATGGGTTCATCATTATCTGCTCCTGCAATATCTCGTGGAGATACAATACCTATAACATACATATTCTCATCTACTACTGGAAATCTACTATGTCCTGTTCTTTTTATGAGCTTTTTCATATCTCCTACCCTTTGATGCTCTTTTAAATAATAAAGATTATGCGGCATAATATCCTCTGTTAAAAGGATTTCTTTTTTGATAAGCCTTTCATGTAATGCACGATCAATCATAGTTGTTATAGTAAAGGTATCGTAGCTTGTAGATAAAATAGGTAGCTTCTTTTCATTGGCTATTTTTTTTATTTCATCTTTACAAGAAAGTCCTCCTGTAATCAAGATTGCACACCCCTTATCTAATGCAAGCTTGTGTACATCATCTCGATTTCCTACAATCAGTAAATCTCCCTGCCTGATATATTTTTCAACTTCATCAATAGACATAGCACCAATCACAAATTTATTGACAATCTTGTAAATACCTTCATGTCCTCCTAATATTTGTCCTTCTACAACATTTAATACTTCAGCAAAAGTTACTTTATCAATTTGCTTTTTCTCAACCTTCTCAACCCGTATAGTTCCTACTCTTGGAATTGTACTAACAAGCTCCATTCTTTCTGCATCTTTAATCGCTTTATATGCTGTTCCTTCACTCACGTCTAAATCTTGTGCAATTTTTCTTACAGATATTTTGCTTCCAACAGGTAACTCTTTTATATACTTGATAATATGTTCATTTTTTGTCATTTCATAATCACCTCATATAGAGCGCTAAAAAAGGTATGAACAAATTGTCCATACCTTATTATATCAAAAAACTATTCAAGTTTCTCTAATACCTCTACAATTCTAATAGAAGGTAAATTCACAAGATTAACCTCTGCTTGATTCAAATATTTATCTCCTTTCTTATTCCAAAAGCACCTAACCTTTGGTCTATTAGGATGGTTTTTATGTACATCTACAACTATTCCTTTAATACCTGTACTTAATTTTACAATAGTTCCAACAGGATAAGCTGCTACATTTGCTACAAACTTTTCTACAACACAAGGATCAAATTGTTTACTGCTCATAGACTTTAAATATTCTAAGGCTTCATGAGGTAAAATTTTATTTTTATAAATCCTATCAGAAGTCAATGCATCATATACATCTGCTACTGCTACAATCCTAGAAAACTCATGAATTTCTTCTTTTTTTTTGCCTAATGGGTATCCTGTTCCATCATATCTTTCGTGGTGAGTCAATATAATCATAGCACTAATACTACTAATACTAGAATGTTTTTTAATTAAATCATATCCTAACCTAGGGTGTCCTTGAATTATTTTATATTCATCATCTGTCAATTTATCTGGCTTATTTAATATCTCTCTAGGAATTGCAACCTTCCCTATATCATGTAATATAGCACCAATTCCCAGTTTTTCTAATCTTTCCCTGTTATATCCCATAGCAATCCCAGTTATGATAGATAAGACACAAACATTGACAGAGTGGGCAAAAGTATAGTCATCTACAGCTTTAATATCTGAAAGATTCAGCATAATATCCTTATTCATAAGCAAATCATCCAAAATATTACTTACTGCACGAAACAATTCTTGTGTCTTTATATGATCACCATTATAAAGATTTTTCATCGTCTCTCGAATAATATTTTTTGCTTCGAATCTGTTTTGTTCACAAATTACATCTTCAATAATAATGTCTGATGTTTCTTTAGTATCTATGTAAATACTACTGATTCCTATTTCCATCAACTTTTCAATATAGCTTTCCTTTAAGTTTACTCCAGCATTAAGTAAAATTTGCCCATCATTGCCATAAATGGTTTTTGCTAAGATCATCCCTGGCTTTAGAAATTTTGTATTTATTTTAAACATAAGATCCTCCAAAACTGAGATGGTAAAAACTCTTATTTTAAAATCATTCGCTATAATTATACAAATCCCTTTAAATTATTTCAAAAATGATTCTATATTCCTATATTTCATCTCATTGCAAAAAAACTATCCCATTTGGAATAGTTTTATAAAACATATTGTTATTTCTCAAAAAAATCTACAATTTCTTTCATAGCTTGTTCTTCATCAGGTCCATCAACTGTTACAAATATCTTTTCTCCCTTTAACAAACCTAAAGCCATAATACACATAATACTCTTTCCATCAACCTTTTTTGTATCTTTTTCAACAAAAATATCAGAACTAAATT
Source organism: Crassaminicella indica (assembly GCF_019203185.1). Lineage (NCBI taxonomy): Bacteria > Bacillati > Bacillota > Clostridia > Eubacteriales > Clostridiaceae > Crassaminicella > Crassaminicella indica. Next base: position 289,170 of record NZ_CP078093.1, read on the forward strand.
TATTAGCTAATTGTACAAATAAAGCTGCACGTCTTGCACGTAACCCTTCTTCATTCATTACAGTTATTTCTCTATTAATCATTTATCGATCCCCCTCATTGCGATTTAATTTTTTCTGCTATTTTCTCTATTTTTCTTAATCTATGATTTACTCCTGATTTTCCAACAGGTGGATTGAGCATTTGCCCTAGTTCTTTTAAACTTGCTTCTTTATAATTAAGTCTTAACTCAGCTATTTCTCGAAGATTATCAGGAAGCACCTTAAAGCCCACTGTTTTTTGTATATATTCTATATTTTCAATTTGGCGAAGAGATGCATTGACTATTTTACTCAAATTAGCTGTTTCACAATTCACAATCCTATTTACATTATTCCTTACTTGCTTTACAATCCTAATGTTTTCAAGCTTTAATAAAGCTAAATGAGCTCCGATAATATTAAGTAGATCTACAATTTTATCTCCTTCTTTTAAATATACAACATAGCTGTTTTTACGCTGCACAATTTTAGCTCCAAGTTCAAAGGTATTGATCAAAGCTTTTAGGCCTTCACTATGCTCTTCACTACTTGTAACAAATTCTAAATGATATGTTTTCTCTGGATCACTTACAGATCCTGCTCCTAAAAATGCCCCTCTTAAATATGATCTTTTGCAGCATTTATTATTGATCAACTCACTAGGCACATTATAATCTATTGAAAATTGTCCATTATCTATTTTTAAAATCCCTAATTCTTCCAGGATATCGTTTGCCCCTACATTGCCACTTATAATAATTACATAGTGGTTATTCTTTTTTAATAATTTATTTCTTCTTACACGCAATTCTGTGTGAATCCCAAAACATTTTTTTAACAATGTAAAAATTTTCCTCGCAATAGCAGCATTTTCCGTCACAATTTTCACATTTACTTTTTCATAACCCATTAATTGTATTGTCCCACTCATTCGAATCAATGCTGATAACTCAGCTAACTGGCAGCATCTATCTTCCGGGATAATCCTTGCTAACTCATTCTTCGTCTTCATAGAAAAGGACATTTTCCCACCTACTTCCAAAACCTATTATTATAAAGACGAAAAAAGACCTTATTAGCTGTTGAAGTCCTTTTTCATCTCTTCGATTGCTTTGTGTATAATCTCTCTTTCATCATCATATTTGGCCATCTCTGAAGCCCTATCCATATGCACAAATCTTGCCTCTACAAAGCCTTCCTCTTTAAGGGGTATACAGTCCATATTCCTCGTCTTCATTAGATACCAGTGAACAGTTTTATGGACTACCTCATGATCTTGCCAACAGTTTTTAAAAGAATAATTAATTTTTCCAATATATTTTACAATCTCAGCTTTTGCTTTTCCTTCTTCATAAACTTCTCTAATTGCAGCAGCATCTATCTCTTCCCCTTCTTTTACTTTTCCTTTTGGTAATACCCAATCACCATTATATTTACGCAAAAGCAATATGGCATTTCCAAAAACCACCACACCTCCAGCACTGATCTCTTCCCTCATCACTACCACCCCTAACTACAATGAGAAGATGTTTAGATGTGATTATGAATAACATTTTTATTATTATACCACAAATTCACAATATCTTTCATCTTTAGAATTAAAATAAACTCTTCTAGGAATGGTCAATCTCATCAATATTTATCTTTTAATACTAATTTTATAATCATTTCAGATAACTTATCCGCATCATGCCTTATATATTGCTTTTTGATATCTAAAAATGCTCCCTTAATCACTTTAATATCCTTTTCTGTTAACATTTTGCTATCTCGTTTCGTAAATCTTATAGGCTCTGCCCCATCCATTGTATATTTTTTTAATACGTCTTGTGGAATTTCTTCATTATTAACAAAAACATAATCTATGGAGCCTTTTAAATATTCTATAATGGCATTTGTATGATCTAATACGCTGTATCCATCTGTTTCTCCAGGTTGCGTCATCACATTGGTAATATAGACTTTCTTAGCAAATGAATCAACTACAGCTTTTCTTATACCCTCTACCAATAAATTTGGGATAATGCTTGTATATAAACTTCCAGGTCCTAAAATAATTACATCAGCACTCATAATCTCTTCTGTAGCTTCGTCTAGTGGTTGAGCTTTACTTGGTTTAATAAATACTTGGTCTATTCCACTATCAAATTCCTTTGCCTTTATAGGAATTTGAGATTCTCCCTTAATAACCTTTCCGTTTTTCAATTTAGCATAAAGGGTAATATCCTCTACTGTTACAGGTAAAACCTTACCTGTAACAGCTAAAACATGGTTTATTTTTTTTATCGCCTCTTCAAAATTATCAGATATACCATTCATGGCAGCAATCAATAAATTTCCAAAGCTTTGTCCCTTTAATTGACCTTCTTTGAATCTATATTGAAGCAATTTTTCCATAATAGGCTCAGTATCAGCTAGTGCTAAGATACAATTTCTTATATCTCCTGGAGGAAGCATTCCTAAATCTTCTCTTAAAATACCTGAACCTCCCCCATCATCTGCAACCGTTATAATAGCTGTAATATTTGAAGTATATTTTTTTAGTCCTCTTAAAAGAACAGAAAGACCTGTTCCCCCACCAATAACCACTACTTTAGGTCCTTTATTTAAAATACGTTTCTCATATAATTTTTTATCAATTTTATATTTAAAATTTGTCTCTGATGTATCTAATAACGTTACAATAGACAACATACCTCTTTTTAGACTAATTCCTATTAAAATGATACCTACAAATAATATCATTGGAGAATAAACTAAAAGCTTTTGATTCACAAATAGCTTATGTACAATAGCATATCCTCCAAATATCATAAAAGCTATACCAACAACCCCTAAAAAAAACCATCTTTTAATTTTCAGCCCCGGTTTTAACCAATCTAATATATTCATATTGAGATTACTCCCTTACAATGACTGAATCTCTATGATTGATAATTACTCGATGTCCTTTTTCTTTTAGAGTTTCATATAAAATATTGGCTATAGTTACAGATCGATGTTTTCCTCCTGTACATCCAATGCCTATGACTAATTGAGACTTTCCTTCTTTTATATAATAAGGAATTAAAAAGTCTATCAAATCCTTCAATTTTTCTACAAACTGAATACTTTCTGGCCACTTCATTACATAATCTCGTACCTGTTTATCATTTCCTGTAAATGGTCTTAATTCTTCAATATAATGAGGATTTGGCAAAAACCTTACATCAAAAACTAAATCTGCATCTAATAATATACCCTTTTTAAATCCAAACGATTGGATAAATATGGTTATATTCTGTGAGATACCACCATCCATATATATTTTTTTTATTTCTTCCTTTAATTGAGCTGCAGTTAAATTAGAAGTATCCACAATATATTTTGCATTTTTCTTTAGTTCTGATAATTTATTTCTTTCTTCATTTATTCCTTCTATAATTCTTCCTCTAGGGCTTAAAGGATGCATCCTTCTAGTTTCCTTGTATCTTTTAATAAGCACTGGATCTGATGCCTCTAAAAATAGAATCTCATAATCGTACCCTTGATGTTTAAGCACACTAAGACTTTCAAATAAATCATCAAAAAATCTTCCACCTCTTATATCAATAACTAAAGCAATTTTTTCAATTTCTCCTTGTGTATGAACGCATAGCTCTGCAAATTTAGGAATAAGGGCTGGTGGTAAATTATCTACACAATAAAAACCCAAATCCTCCATACTCTTCATCGCCTGACTTTTTCCTGCACCAGATAATCCAGTAATAATCACTAATTTCATTATGTATCACCTTCCTATTATTCAGCATTAATAATTCTGTCTGCACTAAGTCCTGCCTCTATTGCTCTATTAATTCCTTTTGATACATTTCCTACATCTTCCGGTCTATGAGCATCACTACTTATGACAAATTTTGCGTCCTCTTTCATAGCAATTTTTATATATTCTACAGTCAAAAATCCATGACTGCTGTTGATTTCAAGAGCTGTTCCATTCTTTGCAGCAGCTTTTGCCACTTCTTTTGTATCAATATTTGCCTTAGCACCTGGATGTGTAAGGATATTAATAGGATTATTATAAATTGCTGCTACTACTGCATCTGTATTAATAACCCTTACCTTCCTGTCTACTGTTGGGAAATATCTTGCTAAAAAATTATTGCCATGTATTCTAAAGCAATCCCTTATATTTGTAGGTAAAGCTCCAAAATGAAAACCAGCCAATAAAATGTCTAATTTTTCAATTGTCTCCTGACCAATATCTAATTTTCCATCTTTACTGATAATATTTGCTTCCATACCTAGCTTTACATGAATTTTATTTGTTGATTGATTTATTGCATCAATCTCTTCTCTCATCTTTGGTAAATTCTTTTTCTTAACCCCAAACAACAAATGTCCAAACCCATGATCTGAAATAGCAATTTCTCTTAGTCCTTTACGAATTGCCACATCAACATTTTGCTGTATAGTTCCTTTTCCATGACTATAAATCGTATGAGTATGATAATCTGCAAAAATCTTCATTTGTTCTTCACTTCCATTTCGTAAATTCTATTAAATTTCACCAATAATTTTCACTTCTGACTCTAATACTACACCAAATTGATCTTTTACCACCTTTTGAACAAGCCCCATTAAATGAATAACATCATCTGCTGTAGCATTATCTACATTTACAACAAATCCAGAATGAAGATCAGATACTTGTGCTCCTCCTACCCTAACCCCTTTTAATCCTGCATCTTCAATTAGTTTTCCTGCAAAATAACCTTGAGGTCTTTTAAAGGTACTTCCTGCACTAGGTAAATGTAATGGCTGCTTTGTAGTTCTTCTTTTTGTAAAATCTTTTATCTTTTCCTTTATTTCTGTCAAATCTCCTTTTTCAAATTCCATTTCTGCTTCTACGACAACATATCCTTTTTTCTGAATAATACTACTTCTATAATCTAATGCCATGTCTTTTTTATCTAAGTAAATGATTTTTCCATTTTCATCTACTACATATGCGCCTACAAGCACATCTTTCATTTCTCCTCCATAAGCTCCTGCATTCATTGCAATCGCTCCACCTAATGTGCCTGGAATACCACTTGCAAATTCAAATCCCTTAAAGCTTTCCTTCATTAACCTATTCGATAAAGCAGATAATAAAATCCCTGCCTGTGCAATCACCCTATTCCCTTTAATATTCACATCATTAAAATTATCTGCAAGCTTTATGACAACGCCTCTTATTCCTTTATCTCTTACCAAAAGATTGCTTCCATTGCCAATAACATAATAATCTATATTGCATACTTTACAAACATTTATTGCAAACTGTACTTCCTCCTTTGATTTTGGTAGTACCATAATGTCTGCAGGACCTCCTATTTTAAAAGAAGTATGCTTTTTCATTTGCTCATTTTTTAATATTTGCTCTGGTTGAATCTTTTCTATAAATCTATTATAAACATCTCTTATATCCACAAGGTTCACTCCTAGCTATTATTATATTTCTGTAATTTAAGTATACCATATAAAACTATTCCTTAATCATTTTTCGAGCTATTTCATTATAACTTGAAACCTTACTTTTAGCATCCTTTAATGCTTCCTCCACAGACTTATTTCCAAGAAGAACCTGCCTGATTTGACTTTGAATAATCCCTTCTATAGCTGTCCATGTATTAGGTGTTTTTATATTTTTTGAATTTTCTAGCCAATTTTCTATTTTTGACATAATTCTATCATTTTTATAAATCTGTCCTGCACTTTTTTTCACAGGAAAAACCCCTAAAGTATCCAGTTCCTTTTGGAATTTTTCATCAGTAATAAACTTTAAAAATTTCACACACATCTTTAATTTTTTCTTATCTTCCTGTTTAAAGATTCCATAAGCTGAAGTATTTTTGCATATGGCAATTGATTCACCTCTATCTCCTACAGGATAGCTTGCCACATCAAATTCAAATCCTTTTCCTTGATTTTTCAACTTATAAAGATGATTTACAGCCCAAGTCCCTGTAGGATAAACAGCTACTTTTTTTTCCTTATAAAAACTCTCCCAAGCCTCTTTTTCAGAATTCTCTCCAAAATACTCTGGTGTTACTTTAAACTTTAGCTTTAAATCCACCAGCTTTCTTAGTCCACTAGCTGCTTTTTCTCCATAAAATTGATACTTTAATTTTTTATCAAATATTTTTGCCCCATCCGAAAGCAAAATTCCCCATATATTATAATCATTAGCTCCAATAAAAGCATTAAATCCATATGTATCAATATTTCCGTCCCCATCTTTATCCTTTGTAAGCTTTTTTAAAGCCTCTACAAATTCATCATAAGTCCAATTGCCATTTTTCGGAGGGTTTACCCCTTCTTCACGAAATAAATCTAAATTTAAAAATAAAGTATATGTACTCATCATGCAAGGGAATCCCCATATTTTCCCATCTGCCTGCACAGCTGCTAATGCCTGTGGTTTATAATCATCTAATTCCTTCCTAGATAAATATTCATCTACTGGCTCTAAAACGTTCTTTTGTATAATAGAATAATCTGCACCAACTGGAGCAATATCTGGATAGTTTTTCATTTTTATAGCCGTTTCTATTTCAATAGGTCCTGATGCAACATTTATGGGCTTTAAATCAATATATACCCCTGGATTCTCCTTTTCAAATTTTTTGATTTTGCTTAATATCCAGCTATATCTTCTACCTGTCTTTATATCTAAGTGAGGATAATCCCAAAGAGTAATAACTCCTTTAAATGATTCCTCTTTTTTCTCTATATTGTTTAGATCCTTTTTCATTATAAAATAGAAAGGTCCAAAAATAATAAATGCACACAATAATAAACATAAAAAAAAGGTACCGAGTCCAACCTTTCCCTTTTCCATTCCACACACCTCCTATTCTATATTTATTACTAAACTATATGCTGTATTCCTAATAAATTAATAGCCTCATCCATAAAGAATGAGACTACTATTTTCAGTGATTACTTAAACATTTCTTTTATTTCTGGGAATGGTTCTAATGCTCTTTCAAGAACTCCTGTAACCATTCCTATGAATACCCCGTAATTCACAATAGGCATATTATTTTTTACTGCTTGATTAATTCTAAACTCCATCTCCTTAGGGTTTAGCATACATCCCCCACAGTGAATGATCAAATCAAATGTTTTCATTTTTTGGGGTTCAGGATATTTTGTTCCTGATGTCCATTCAAAATAAAGCTTACCCCCTACTATATTTTCAAGCCACTTTGGAATTTTATCTCGACCAATATCTCCATCTTGTCTATGATGCGTACAACCCTCACAGATTAGTACCTTGTCTCCCGGTTTCAGATTTTTAATTTTCTTAGCTCCTAGTATCAACGGCTTTAGTTCTCCTTTGTATCTTGCAAATAAAATAGAAAATGAAGTTAAAGTTAAATCTTTAGGCGTATCTTCATTTACTCTTTCAAAAACTTGAGAATCTGTTACAACCAGCTTTGGTTTTTTTCCTAAATTTGCTAGAGTTTCTTTTAATTCTGTCTCTCTTGTAACAATAGCTACAGCACCATGATCAATAATATCTCTAATAGTTTGTTGCTGTGGCAAAATCATTCGTCCTTTAGGAGCTGCCTTATCAATAGGGGTTACCAGTACAACAAAGTCATTGGGTTCTATTAAATCGCCAATGATTACTTTTTCATGCTTTTCCATATTTGCTATTTCAATCATTTTTTCTTTTAAATCATTTATTCCTTCCTTGTTTACTGCACTAACTCTTACAAAAGGAAAACCATATTTTCTTTCCCATGTCTTAATAATATTTTTATCAAGCTCATAAGCATCTACTTTATTTACAACTCCTACCATAGGAATTTTCTTTTCTTTTATTTTTAAAATCATCTCTTCATCAAAATCTGTAATACCTTCCTTAGCAGTTACCACAATCACTGCTAATTCTGTTTTGTTTAGCACCTCTATAGTCTTTTTAATTCTTAATGTTCCTAAATCCCCTTTATCATCTAAACCTGCTGTGTCAATAATCACTACAGGTCCTATAGGTAAAATCTCCATTGCTTTATAAACAGGATCTGTTGTAGTTCCTGCAACATTTGACACAAGGGCAATATCTTGATTTGTAAGGGCATTTATTAGACTTGATTTTCCTGCATTTCTTTTTCCGAATATTGCAATATGCAGTCGATTGCTTCTAGGTGTGTTTTGCATATTATCTCCTCCAAATCCATAAATATTTGCAACTTGATTATTCTAAAAATATAAATCTTTTTCCCCTGCCTCAATTCTTGCTAATCTATTTATTGTTTCTGCCTTAACTTTTTCATCTTCAATCTTCTCAAGCTCTTTTTTAATCATTTTTTCTCCTTTTTCCTTTGTCTTAGGAGATGCAAACTGTACTAAATTCTCTTTAAAAGTAAGGATAGCATTAGGCTGACAAAACTCATGGATATGTGCATCCTTAGCAAGCTCCATAAAAGCTTCTCCTGTTCTGTTTGCTCGATAACAAGCTGTACAAAAGCTTGGAAGATGTCCCTGCTCACACACCACTTGGAGCATTTCATCAAGACTTCTTTCATCACTTGTTTCAAATTGTGTAGCTTCTCTATCATCTTCTTCATATCCACCTGGGTTTGTTTTAGAACCTGCCGATATTTGAGATACCCCTAAAGATAATAATTCATCCCTAAGAGCTGGAGCTTCCCTAGTTGATAGAATAATTCCTGTATAAGGAACAGTTAATCTATATACACTAATAATTTTTTTAAATTCTATATCACTAATAGGATAAGGCGTCTTATTAAGACCTGAGCCTAATGCTGGTCTTAATCTTGGTACAGATATAGTATGAGGTCCTACATTGTATTTATCATCCATGTACTTAGAATGCATCAACGTTCCTAATACATCAAATTTATAATCATAAAGTCCCAGTAATGCCCCAATACCAAAATCATCTATCCCCGCTTCAAAAGCACGTTCAATAGCTGTCAGACGATAGTCATAATCAGCTTTTAATCCTACTGGATGCATTTTTTTATAGGTTTCTCTATGGTAAGTTTCTTGAAATATTTGAAAAGTCCCAATCCCCGCCTTTTTTAGCTTTTTAAAATCTTCTACACTCATAGGAGCAGCATTTACATTTATCCTTCTAATATCCACATGCTGATAAATAGCAGCTACTGCATCCGTAATATGATCAATATGTGTCTTTTTTGGATCTTCTCCACATACTAGCAAAATTCTTTTATGTCCTGTTCTTTCAATAGCCTTTGCTTCTGCTACTATTTCTTTTTTGCTTAATGTTCTTCTATGAAGCTCTTTATTGGCTGATCTAAACCCACAATATAAACAATTGTTCGTACATTCATTGCTTGTATAAAGAGGAGCAAATATAACAATTCTATTGCCATATATTTTATTCTTGATAAACCTTGCTGTGTCAAACAAGCTTTCTAGTAAACTTTCCTCTTCTATTTGAAGAAGCACTGCAGCTTCCTCTAGATTTAGTCCATAACAATCTCTTGATTTTTCTATAATTGCTAATACCTCTTCCTTGCTAGCCTTCTTTCCAGCTTCTAAATAATCATTTATTTTTTCCTCGTTTATAATATTATAGGTGTTCATTTTTAATCCCCCTTATTACATCATTCATTAATTTTTTTATTTCTTAGTCAATGCACTTTTTACTGTAACACCATAGAGTCTTCCTAGTTTTCCAGTAAGAGCTCCTATTTCATCTGTTGTTCCATCTACAATAATAGAGATAACACTTACATTCTTTTCTTTATAAGGTACCCCCATTCGCCCTACTATAAGTTCTCCAAATTCACTTAATAATTTATTTACCATCTCTACACTTTCTTTCTTTTCAACTATTATTGCTACAACACCAATTCTTTTGTTCATCATCCTATCCCCTTTCGCTTGTACCACTATGTTTTTAAATTTAAAAACAAAAAAACTTCCCTTAAAAGATAAGGGAAGTTTGAATATATAAATCAAGTACTATACATATGATCACCCTCTTACCTTTTGCGCAGATAATCCTTGCAATTAGTTTTATTTTTATGATCCTCTGAATGAATAAAATCCATTCATCAGACTATATAAATATATTATAATTTATTGAGCAATATTACAATCGCAGCTACATCCATCAGCAGTAGGAAATTGTTCTCTCTTTGTATAATATGTGTGTAATAATTCATGTGCTTTATGACTATTTGGTTTACCTAAAAATTCATCATAAAGCTTTTTAATTTGTGGATTCTCATGAGATTTTCTGATTGAAAGCATTTCATCTTCTTCATATAATGCTTTTGCTCTTTCGACCCTTACATCTATATCCATTAAAGTCTTTGCATCTACATGTGGCTGACCTCCACCACATACACATCCACCACTGCATCCCATAATTTCAATAAAATGATATTCTTTTTCTCCAGCCTTTACCATATCTAGCAGTTTCTTAGCATTAGCTGTACCATGAGCAACAGCAATCTTTATTTCTTTGCCTCCAAGTGTTAGTACTGCCTCCTTTATTCCTTCAATACCTCTTACGGCTTCATATTCAAGCTCATCAAAGGATTTTCCTTCTAATACTTCTGCAACAGTTCTTAGTGCTGCTTCCATAACTCCACCAGTAACACCAAATATAACACCTGCACCTGTATATTCACCTAATAAATCTTGATCATACGCTTCATCCTCTAGCTCTAAAAACTTGATTCTTGCTTGTTTGATCATCTTACCTAATTCTCTTGTAGTTAACACTGCATCTACATCTTTTATGCCATCTACATGCATTTCAGGTCTTTGTACTTCTGTCTTTTTAGAAGTACACGGCATAATTGAAACTACAAATATATTTTGGGGATCTATATTATTTTTCTTTGCATAATAAGATTTAATTATTGCACCCATCATTTGTTGTGGGGATTTACAAGTTGATAGATTTTCTATAAACTCAGGATAATTAAATTCACAATAACGAATCCATCCTGGAGAACAAGAAGTAATCATAGGTAATTTCCCACCATTTTGAATTCTATCTAATAATTCATGACCTTCTTCCATAATAGTTAAATCCGCTGCAAAGTCTGTATCATATACTTTGTCAAAGCCAAGACGCTTAAGCGAAGCAACCATTTTACCAGTTACTCTTGTACCAATCGGTAATCCAAATAACTCTCCTAAAGCTGCTCTTACAGCTGGAGCTGTTTGTACCACAACGTGTACATCTTTGTTATCAATCGCATCCCATACTCTTTCAATATCATCCTTTTCTCTTAACGCAGCTACTGGACAGGCAACAATACATTGTCCACAGTAAATACAAGGGGAGTCTGCCATACTTTTATCAAAGGCAGGTGCTACCTGTGTATCAAAACCTCTGTTTACAAAATCAAGAATTCCTATTTTTTGTACATTTCTACAAGTACTTACACATCTACCGCATAAAATACATTTACTTGGATCTCTTACGATAGAATAAGACTTATCATCAATAGCTGCCTCGATTTTCTTCCCTTCAAAAGGAATCTCTCTAATCCCTAATTGCTCTGCTAAGCTTTGAAGCTCACATTTGTTATTTCGATCACAAGTTAAACATTCTCTATTGTGATTAGAAAGAATCAATTCTACATTAGACTTTCTAGCATCTCTAACTTTTTTAGAATTTGTTCTTACTACCATCCCTTCTGCAACAGGATGTACACAAGATGCTTGCAAAGCTCTTGCTCCTTCTATTTCCACTAAGCACACACGACAAGCCCCTACTTCATTTACATCTTTTAAATAGCACAAAGTAGGAATATCTATTCCAACAGTCTTAGCAGCCTCTAGAATTGTATAATCCTTTGGTACTTCAACTTTTATATTATCAATGGTTAAAGTAACTTTATCCACCTTTGTCACTCTCCTTTTATTTACTTCTTACTAATCGCTTTAAATGGACAAGCTTCCATACAAGCACCACACTTAATACACTTATCCTTATCTATTTTATAAACTTCCTTCCCTTTTACTCCTTCTATACAATTTACAGGACATTTGCTTGCACAAATACCACATTTTTTACATAAATCTGTATCTACTGTATAAGATAACAAGCCTTGACATACGCCAGCCGGACACCTTTTTTCCTTTACATGGGCAATATATTCATCTCTAAAATATTTTAATGTTGATAATACTGGATTTGGAGCAGTCTGACCTAGTCCACAAAGGGCAGAAGCTTTAATATTTGCAGCTAATTTTTCTAATTTATCAATATCTTCTAGTTCACCCTTACCTTTTGTAATCTTATCTAAGATCTCCAACATTCTCTTTGTACCAATTCTACATGGTGGACATTTACCACAAGACTCATCCACTGTAAAGTCAAGGAAAAATCTTGCAATATCGACCATACAGTTATCTTCATCCATAACAATCATACCACCAGAACCCATCATAGATCCAAGTGCAATTAAGTTATCATAATCAATTGGAGTATCCAAGTGTTCAGCAGTAATACATCCACCAGATGGTCCACCTGTTTGTACAGCTTTAAACTTCTTGCCGTTTGGAATACCTCCACCAATTTCATATATTACTTCTCTTAGAGTTGTTCCCATAGGAATTTCCACAAGCCCTGTATTATTAATCTTTCCACCTAACGCAAACACCTTAGTTCCTTTTGATTTTTCCGTTCCCATGCTAGAGAACCACTCTGCACCATTTAGAATAATCTGAGGAATATTTGCATAAGTTTCTACGTTATTTAATAGAGTTGGCTTTTGCCATAAGCCTTTTACTGCTGGAAAAGGTGGTCTAGGTCTTGGCATACCACGTTTACCTTCTATAGAATTAAGAAGGGCTGTTTCTTCTCCACAAACAAAAGCACCAGCACCAAGTCTTATTTCCAAATCAAAGTCAAAGCCTGTTCCAAATATATCTTTTCCTAATAATCCATATTCGCGTGCCTCATCAATAGCAATTTGAAGTCTATTAACAGCAATTGGATACTCTGCTCTTACATATACATATCCTTGATTTGCACCTACTGCATATCCAGCAATAGCCATAGCTTCCACAACAGCATGTGGATCTCCTTCAAGAATAGATCTATCCATAAATGCTCCTGGATCTCCTTCATCTGCATTACATGCTACATATTTTTGATCCCCTTCTGCTTTATATGTGAACTCCCACTTTAGCCCTGTTGGAAAACCACCACCACCACGACCTCTTAAACCTGATTTTTTTATGGTATCGATTACTTCTTCTCTAGTCATTTCTGTAAGGGCTTTACCTAATGCTTTATATCCATCAAAAGCAATGTATTCTCTAATATCCTCAGGATTAATTACCCCACAATTTCTCAGTGCAACTCTTTTTTGCTTTTTATAAAAATCAACTTCATTGATTGAACGTACCTTGTCTTCTTTAATCGCTTCTTTGAATAATAAATCTTTTACTATTCTTCCCTTTAAAAGGTGTTCTTCTGTAATTCTTTTCACATCTTCTACTTTTACATGACTATAAAAAGCACCCTCTGGATAAACTATTACAATAGGACCTGCTTCACATAATCCAAAGCATCCTGTTTTAACTAGCTTCACCTCGTTGGTTAAATTGTACTTTTTTAATTCTTCATTAAAAGTATCTATTAGCGTTTGAGAACCTGAAGAAGTACATCCTGTACCTCCACAAATTAGGACATGCGCTCTATAAATTTCCATACTTTAACCTCCTCAAAAAATCATTAAAAAGTCTACTTAGCTGCTCCAATAGTATATTCATCTACTACTTTGCCATTAACAATATGCTCTCTGATTATTTTCTTTGCTTTTTCAGGTGTCATTGATACATAAGTGACTTTTTCTTCTCCAGGTCTATACACTTCAACTATCGGCTCAAGTCTACAGACCCCTATACATCCTGTTTGACTTACAACAACTTCCTTTAAATTTCTAATTTTTACTTCTTCAAGCAATGCCATAAGTACTGGTCTTGCTCCTGCTGATATACCGCAAGTAGCCATACCTACAACAATTCTTGTACCTTCTCGAATCCCTCTTATATCTACTTTTTTCAACGCTTCCTCACGAATTTTTGCTAATTCCTCTAATGATCTCATCTCAGTTCCCTCCTTATATAAGATTTTATATACCTTTACGATTTTAATATTTTTCTAAAATCCCAGGTATATCACCTTCAACTAATCTTCCATATACATCTTCATTTATCGTCATAACAGGAGCCAATCCACAAGCCCCAATACATCTTGTTGCTTCTAGCGTAAATTTACCATCTGGTGATGTTTTTCCAACTTCAACATTTATTTCTTTCTTAATTCTATCAATGATTTTTTGTGCCCCCTTCACATAGCATGCTGTACCTAAGCATACACCAATTGTATACTCTCCCTTTGGCTCTAATGAAAATTGTGCATAAAATGTAACAACCCCATAAATTTCTGCCATAGGGATATTTAAACCTTTAGAAATTTTCTTTTGTACTTCCAACGGCAAACAGCCAAATAATTTTTGTGCATCATTTAATACAGGTATCAATGCACCTTTTGTATCTTTGTATTTTTGAATTATTTCTTCTAGCTTCGCAAAATTTTCTTCAGTAAAAACATTCTTTGCCACACTGCATCCCCCTCTTTATTTTTTATTTGAAAATTGTCATTTTTGACCATATTAAAAAATTTTACTATATTCTTATCAAATTAAGTTTATTATATCAAACACTTTTAGATTTTTCGACATTTTTTTATCAATCTCGACAAATTATTTTTTCCATTTTTGCAAGTTCTTATTTTTTTGATCACAAATTCAAAATAATGGAATGAAATCGCATTTTATTTGCATTTATGTAAATTTCAGGTATCCGAAAGCACCTCTATATAAATTTGATTATTGCAATATTTGAATATCAAGAAATAGAATTATTTATTTTTTATATTTTATTTTATTTTCTGTTAAATTTCAAACGTATTTTTTTATATCTTTGTTAAATGCATATCAAACACAAAATATATAAATATCTGTGGGTTTTCATGGAATAATTGCACATATTGTTTATTCCCCTCTTGGCTTTAATGAAAATTGTGCATAGAATATAACAACACCATATTTTTATGAATATTTTGTATTTTTGAAATATATTTTAAATTTTATTTCTTTATAAATCGCATATAATTATATGTTTTCTATTAATTTCCATTATATATAAATATTAGACTGCTTTTTATTGCATGTCAAATATCGTTTATTCCTTAACAATATCCTCAAAAAAAAACAAGGGAACTATTCATCCCTTGTCTTTTATTTCATTGCATTCTTTATCAATCGATTATTCAATATTTCTGCCGCATTATATCCCATTCTCTTCTGTCTATGATTTCTAGCTGCTGCTTCTATAATCATAGCTAAATTTCTTCCTGGTTTTATTGGAATAGTTATTTTATAAACATTCACTCCAAGAATCTCTATAAATTCCTCATCCATTCCCAATCGATCATATTGCTTATCTGGACTCCAATTTTCCATTTCAATGACCAACTCAATCTTCTTTTTATCTCTTACAGCTCCTACACCATATAGGTGTTGAATATCTAATATGCCAATTCCTCTAAGCTCCATAAAATGTCTAATCACTTCTGGAGCACTTCCCTCTAAGCTATCATTATCTTTCTTCTTGATTTCTACAGCATCATCTGCTACCAATCTATGTCCTCTTTTAATTAATTCTAGTGCTGTTTCGCTTTTTCCAATACCACTTTCACCCATAATAAGTATCCCAATACCGTACACATCTACCAATACTCCATGTCTTGTAATAACAGGTGCTAGCTTATCCTCTAAATAGTTTGTCAGCTGACTGATAAATTTTGTAGTGCTTATTTTTGTTCTAAGCAGTGGACGTCCAAATTTTTCAGCTGCCTCTAAGCATTCATTATGTATTCCTAAATCTCTTGCAATCACTACACATGGTACTGGATGAGAGAATAATTTTTCTGCTCTTTTTTTTCTAACTTCCTTACAAATACTGTCAAAATACGTCCATTCTACTTTTCCTACTACTTGAACTCTTTCATAAGCAAAATATTTATAAAATCCTGCTAATTGAAGCCCAGGCCTATTTATATCAGTTTCCCTAATATTTATTTCTTCCTTTTCTGGTCTATAAATTACCTCTAGTTGTAAATCTTTTATCAATTCATCAATAGTTACAAAAGCCATAGCTACCTACTCCTTATCTTTTATACTTCGTTTTTAAGTTGTTTATCTATAGGGATCCAACTTCAACATAAAAAAAATATATAAAGATAAGTGAATGACTTCGATAACTTTTGTAAAAAAACTTACTGAAATTTCATAAAAAATACGTTAAGAACCTTCATTGTTTGAACGAAGTGAGTTTTGAAGGTTTAGTATTTTTTCATGGAATGAAGTTTTGTTTTTTCAAAAGTTATCTGGAATGAACTGTTCTTTATATTTCATTTTGAAGTTGGATCCCTATATATTATACCTAAGTTCATAGTTAAGTGTCCATTTTTCTTTTTTAATCTGCTAAAATCATTCCCCGGGCAATGTTTTCTCTATTTAACACAATTCCAACAATATCTCCAACCTTTAAATCATCAAAATCTAAATTCATTTTTTTATCATTTCTTTGATAAATAATAATGATATTTTCAGAAGCCTTTATATTTGGTTCTATTGAAATACTGTTGTCATCAAAATGTTGCTCAATAGTTATGATTTTATTTGCTTTATCTATTTTTAGAATTTCTCCATATATAAAATTTTCTCCTTTGTATGGATTAGACTGTGGAAAATCTTGAAAGTCAAAGTTGTTTTTTAAGGTTAGTGTATTATTTTCTTTATTGTAGCTGCTAAAACAATTGAGTTTTTCAGATAAAAGGGGAATAGGAATATACAAATTGCCTTCATAATAGATAGTTTTTAAGTTTTCACTTTTTTGATTTACAACAACATTTGTATCATTTAAGTAAGCTTTGATAATTTCAAAGCTTTTTGTTGTAAATGATACAGATGCTGTAAACATAAATATACACAAAACAACTAGACTTTTTTTAAGCAAAGATTTCATAATAATTCCTCCTTGACAATTTTTATATTCTAATTGTAAACAAGGAGGTAAAAAAATATACATATTTTATATTAAAGATGGAATAATAATTTTTTATTTAAAATATTTGTTTTTGTGTTTCTAATAAAGCCTTTTGTAACCTTTGATAATCTTTACGATTTAGTAATAGATCCTTTTTCTGTTCATAATCTCGAATAGATTTTTTTATAGGTAAAATTCTGTAATCTAATCCATTTTTGGTATAGGATTTATCTACCCAAGTAGGAACAAATGAAACATTTGCAATCTCTGTTTTATTTGTTTTGAAATTTTTTGTAATATCTAAAATTGTAATTAATCCACTATCCGTATATCTTTTTCTTTGGTCTGATACAAAATTTCCTTGAGAATAAATGACAAAGCATTTCTTTTTTTCCCCATCTATAGTTGTAACTTCTTTAATTTTGGCTGGTTGAATCACATGAGGATGACCTCCTAAAATAATATCTACTCCGTGCTTAAATAAAAAGTCTACTAATTCTTCTTGAGATTTATTTTGTTTTCTTTTATATTCTTGACCAAAATGAAGACTAAAAATGATTAAATCAACATTTTGTTCTTTTGCTTTATGAATATCCTGAAGCATTTTCTCTTTATTTATAATATTGACAGCAGCAGGATTTTCTTTTGGGATAGGAATACCATTGGTTCCATAAGTATAGCTTATCAAAGCTATTTTAATACCTTTTATATTTTCTATTAAGAGAATATTCCTTTCTTCTTTATTTCTAAAGGTTCCTGTATGCTTTAAGCCAAGCTGATCTAATATATCTAGAGTATGTATGATTCCATAATTTCTTCTATCAAGAGAATGATTGTTTGCTGTTGTGATTACATCAAAGCCAATCTCCTTAAGGGTAACCCCTAGTTGTTCTGGAGTATTAAAGGTTGGATAGCCACTATATTTCTTTTTTGCACCTGAAAAGGTAGTTTCTAAATTCCCAATGGCTAAATCAGCTGATTCTATATATGGCTTGATAGGATTAAAACAAGATGAAAAATCATATGTACCATTTTTATAAGCAGATATGTATTGAGTATTATGGCACATAATATCTCCTACTGAAGCAATTCTTACATTAGCAGTTTTTTCAGATTTTTTTAAAGATATATTATTATATTGGATTGTATAAGGAATAGATTCAGTTAAAAGCCATATAGGAATCAATAATTCTTTTTCATAATATAGATTTAGTGCATAGTTTCTCTCTTTAGTTTTGTCTTTTAAATTAGCTTTCATGGTTTTAGATTGTTCTTCTGCAAAAGCTATAGATGTTGTAAGAATACATATGATAAAAAGAATAAATGTTTTTTTTAATAGATTATGCATGAAAATTCCCTCCTTATATCTCGGCGCTATCCCCATATTTTGTACAATAAATCAAATACAATTTTAGGGATGTTTTCAATGTTATGTTAGAAAAATTAATATTGATTTTCGTATAGATATTTTGTATTCTTAGCAAAATAATCTTTTACCGACTGTGCTGCTTTTTTATTCATTCCTTCTACTTGACTCAATTCTTCTATGGAAGCTTTTTTTATTTTATCTATAGAACCAAAATGCTTTAATAATGCAATCCTTCTCTTTTTTCCAATGCCCGGTATTTCCTCTAATACAGACTTTACGATAGTTTTTCCTCTTAAGCTTTTATGATATGTAATAGCAAATCGATGAGTCTCTTCTTGTATTTTTCCAATCAATTGAAATACCTGTTTGCTTTTTTTTATATTTAGTTCCTTCCTTTCATAAATCAAATCCTTTGTTTTATGCTTATCATCCTTTACCATTCCTGCTGTAGGAATATTAATCCCTAATGCAAATAAAACCTCTAATACTGCATTTACTTGACCTAAGCCTCCATCTATTAGTATAAGATCTGGAAATTTAGAAAACTTTCCTTCATCATCTAAAATTCCTTTTTTCTTTAAATTCTCTTTTTCTTCTAAGCCTCTTTTAAATCTTCTATAAATAACCTCCTGCATACTCTTATAATCATTTGGTCCTTCTATAGTTTTAATCTTGAATCTCCGATAATCACTATATTTTGGTTTTCCATTTTCAAATACAACCATAGAAGCAACTGAATGAACTCCCTGTATATTTGAAATGTCAAAGCTTTCTATTCTAAAAGGTGGATTTTTCAACCCTAAATATGCTCCTAATGCTTTTATTGCTCCTTCACTATTTTCTCGATCCTTTATTAGTTTTTCTCTAAATTGTTCTAATATCTCTATAGCATTTTTATGAACAAGCTGAAGTAAGCTTTTTTTCTCTCCCCTTTGAGGAATTTTTACTGTTACCTTTGATCCCTTCTTAGCAGAAAGCCATTTTTCAATGAGCTTTACATCTTCTGCTTTATCTTGAAGTAAAATTTCCTTTGGTACAAATGCTGTTCCAGCATAAAATTGCTTAATAAATGCACTGTTTATCTCTCCCCTTGCATTTTCTTCAGATGCTCTTAACATATAATGCTCTCTTCCCATAAGTTTTCCACCTCTTATAAAAAAAACCATCACACAAGCATTGTCAACCCCTCTTGCCATAGCTATCAAATCCTGATCGGTTTCTGATGATGAAACTATTTTTTGTTTTTCCATAATACTATAAATAGCGGCAATTTGATCTCGATATTCCGCTGCCTTTTCAAAATTCATTCTACTTGCTGCTTCCTTCATTTTCATTTCTATCTTCTTCACTAATTCCTCATGCTTTCCACTCAAGAATAAAATAATTTCATCAATCATTTTCATATAATCTTCATGATTTATGTCTTCACTGCAAGGTCCTAAACATCTGCCAATATGATAATTAAGGCATGGTCTGTCTGTAGTTTTTTCAAGATTTTTGTTGCAGGTTCTCAAGGGATAAAATTTTTTTAGCATTTCAATGGTTTGATTTACTGCCCCTGCATTGATATAAGGACCAAAATATCTAGCCCCATCCTTTATAACTTTTCTTGTTTTTAGTACTCGTGGATATTTTTCTCCTAATGTAACCTTTATATAAGGGTACTGCTTGTCATCTCTAAGGAGTACATTATACTTTGGTTGATGTTTTTTTATAAGATTTGCCTCAAGTATTAATGCCTCTACCTCAGAATCTGTTAAAATATATTCAAATTCAGCGATATTACTTACCATTGCC
Source organism: Crassaminicella indica (assembly GCF_019203185.1). Taxonomy (NCBI): domain Bacteria; kingdom Bacillati; phylum Bacillota; class Clostridia; order Eubacteriales; family Clostridiaceae; genus Crassaminicella; species Crassaminicella indica. The sequence goes on from NZ_CP078093.1 coordinate 309,470, forward strand.
CTTACCTTTGGTGGGTGGTTTTTTGAAGATTGAAAATACTGCCTAATCCTATTCTTTAATGATATGGCCTTTCCAACATAAATAATTTCTCCTGATTCATTTTTCATCAAATAAACACCAGGATTTTCTGGTAATTTCTTTAGCTGTTCTTTTATCTCAAACATTTTTTGCCTCTCATTTCTACATAAACTTTACAATTATTATGTTAATATATAAATAGCTTATTAACATGGCTATTTTAAAATCAATAAGGAGGTAATGTATGGAAATTATAGCTGCTATTTTAATATTTGTAGTAATTGGTGTAATTATTGTTTCTTTGTAAAGGAAACTATCGGTTAATCAATTTAATGATTCACCGACAGCCCCTTACTTTTTTATTTCAAAAATCTTCTTAAGATACATGCCCGTATAAGACCCAGGAATCTTAGCAATCTCTTCTGGTGTACCACATCCTACGATTTGACCTCCACGATCTCCTCCATCTGGTCCTAAATCGATAATATAGTCACATGCCTTAATCACATCTAAATTGTGTTCTATGACAAGTACCGTATTGCCACCTTCTACAAGTCGATTTAATACCCCAATTAATTTATGGATATCCGCAATATGAAGACCTGTAGTTGGTTCATCTAAAATATATAAAGTCTTTCCTGTACTTCTTTTGCTTAACTCTGTGGCAAGCTTTACCCTCTGAGCTTCTCCACCAGATAATTGAGTAGATGGCTGACCTAGTTTTATATAACCAAGACCTACTTCATATAAAGTAGCTAGCTTTCTTTTAATCCCTGGAACATTTTCAAAAAAGCTCAATGCTTCCTCTACTGTCATATCTAAAACATCTGAAATAGATTTTCCTTTATATTTTACCTCTAAGGTTTCTCTGTTGTATCTTTTCCCTTTACACACATCACAAGGCACATAAACATCTGGAAGAAAATGCATCTCTATTTTGATTATCCCATCTCCTCTACAAGCCTCGCATCTTCCACCCTTTACATTAAAGCTGAATCTTCCCTTTTGATAACCTCTCATTTTTGCTTCAGGCACTTTTGCAAATAAATCTCTTATCAAATCAAAAACCCCTGTATAAGTTGCAGGATTAGATCTTGGAGTTCTTCCTATAGGAGATTGATCAATGGCTATTACTTTATCAATATACTCAATTCCCTTTATTTCTTTATGCTTTCCAGGTCTAGCTTTTGTACGATGTAAATTCATAGCAATAGCTTTATAAAATATTTCATTTACTAAGGTACTCTTTCCTGATCCAGATACCCCTGTAACACAAGTAAATACTCCTAGTGGAAAATCTACATTGATATTTTTTAAGTTATTTTCCTTAGCCCCTAATACCTTGATCCATTTTCCATTAGGCTTTCTTCTTACCTTTGGAATTTCTATTTTCTTCTTACCAGATAAATATTGTCCTGTAATAGAAGCCTCACATGCTTTAATTTCTTCCACAGATCCTGCTGCGATAATGTTTCCACCATGCTCTCCCGCACCAGGTCCTATATCAATAATATAGTCTGCTGCATACATCGTATCCTCATCGTGCTCAACTACAATTAATGTATTGCCTAAATCTGTCAAATTCCTAAGAGTTTTGATAAGTTTTTCATTATCCTTTTGATGAAGCCCTATACTTGGCTCATCTAATATATAAAGCACGCCCACAAGGCTTGAACCAATCTGAGTTGCAAGGCGTATTCTTTGAGATTCTCCTCCTGAAAGAGTACCAGCAGAACGAGAAAGTGTTAAATAATCTAGCCCTACATCTACTAAAAATCCCAATCTTTCATTGATTTCCTTTAATATCTGCTTTGCAATAATTTTGTTTTTTTCAGAAAACTCTATTTTGGTGAAAAACTCTAACGCTTGTCTAATAGAAATTTCTGTGATTTGTGAAATATTTTTTCCACCAATTTTTACAGAAAGAACCTCTGGTTTAAGCCTTGCTCCATTACATGAAGCGCAAGGAGTAAGTCTCATAAACGTTTCAATCTTTTCTCGCATATAATCGGAGTTGGTTTCTTTATATCTTCTTTCTAAATTATGAATAATACCTTCAAAGGAAGAACGGTATTTCCTCATGCCTCCAAATTTGCTTTCATATGTAAATTCTATAGTTTTTTCTCCTGTTCCATATAAAAGCTCCTTCATAAAAGCTTTTGGAAGCTTTTCAATAGGCAATTTTAAATCTACACCATGCTTCTTTGCAAGTGAATTGATCATTTCAAAATAATAAGTGCCTTCACTGGCATTTGCCATAGGAGCAATACCTCCTTCTTCAATGCTCAAAGAAGGATCTGGAATGACTAGTTCTGGATCAACTCTTTGAAGATATCCAATCCCATTACAATCACTACAAGCTCCATAAGGACTGTTAAAGGAAAACATTCTTGGCTCTAATTCTTCAATGCCAATGCCATGCTCTGGACATGAAAACTTTGTGCTAAAAGTTAAATCTTCTCCATCCATAATACTCACAATCACTAATCCATCAGATAAAGAAAGAGTCGTTTCAATAGAATCTGTCAATCTATTCTCAATCCCTTCCTTCACAATAATACGATCTATAACTACTTCAATAGTATGCTTTTTATTCTTCTCTAATTTAATCTTTTCTGCAATTTCTTTTATTTCACCATCTATTCTTACACGAACATAGCCATCTTTTCTAATCCTTTCTAATACCTTTACATGCTCTCCCTTTCTTCCTCTTACAATAGGAGCCAATATTTGAATTTTAGTTCTTTCAGGTAAATCCATTATTTTATCTACAATCTGGTCTACCGTCTGCTGTGAAATCTCACGATCACATACAGGACAATGTGGCGTACCTACCCTTGCAAATAAAAGCCTTAAATAATCATAAATCTCTGTAACAGTTCCAACAGTAGAACGAGGATTTTTACTAGTTGTCTTTTGATCAATAGAAATGGCTGGTGACAAGCCTTCTATATAATCCACATCTGGTTTTTCCATTTGACCTAAAAATTGTCTAGCATAAGCTGACAAGCTTTCTACATATCTTCTTTGCCCCTCTGCATAGATAGTATCAAAAGCTAAAGATGATTTTCCTGAACCACTAAGCCCTGTCATCACTACAAACTTGTCTCTAGGAATTTCTATGTCAATGTTTTTTAAATTATGTTCTCTTGCTCCTTTGACCACTAATTTTTTCATATACTCACCTCTACGAAAGCTTTTTCCTTAGCTCCATAATTTTATCACGAATTTCTGCTGCCCTTTCAAACTGAAGATTTTCAGCAGCCTCCATCATCTCAGCTTCAAGCCTTTTAATCAAATCCTTTAAATCTTTTGAATTCATTTCATTAGGATCTTTTTTTATTCCATATTTTTCAGACTCTTCTGCTACCTTTGTAGCCTCAATCACATCTCTTACCTTTTTCACAATTCCCTTTGGTACAATACCATGTTTTTCATTATATTCCTTTTGTATCCTTCTTCTTCTATTAGTCTCATCTATGGCATGACGCATAGAATCAGTAATCTTATCAGCATACATAATCACTTTTCCATCTAGGTTTCTTGCAGCACGACCAATAGTCTGAATAAGGCTTGTCTCAGAACGAAGAAATCCCTCCTTATCTGCATCTAGAATTGATACAAGTGATACTTCTGGTAAATCCAGTCCCTCTCTTAATAGGTTAATCCCTACCAACACATGAAATTTACCTAATCTTAAATCTCTTATAATCTCCATCCTCTCTATTGTATCTATATCCGAATGAAGATATCTTACCTTAATGCCCACATCCTTAAAATAAGAAGTTAAATCTTCTGCCATTCTTTTTGTAAGTGTTGTGATTAATACTCTCTGATTTTTATCTATTACTTTATTAATTTCTCCAATCAAATCATCAATTTGTCCCTTTGTAGGTCTTACATGAATTTCTGGATCTAATAATCCTGTAGGTCTTATAATTTGTTCTACTATATTTTGTGCATGCTCCTTTTCATAAGGACCTGGCGTTGCACTTACATAAATAATTTGATTAATAAGTCCCTCAAATTCTTCAAAATTAAGAGGTCTATTATCATAAGCTGATGGCAAACGAAATCCATATTCAACCAAATTTTCTTTTCTTGATCTATCCCCCCCATACATACCCCTTATCTGAGGAATTGTAACATGAGATTCATCTACAATAATTAAAAAGTCATCTGGAAAATAATCAATAAGTGTAAATGGTCTACTACCTGCTTTTCTTTGAGAAATATGTCTTGAATAATTTTCAATACCCTGACAAAAACCTACTTCTCTTAGCATTTCTATATCATACATAGTTCTTTGCTGAATTCTTTGAGCTTCAATCAATTTTTCATTTTCTTTAAAATATTTTACCCTATCCTTCAATTCCTCTTCTATATCATGAATAGCTTTTTCAAGCTTTTCCTTTGTTGTTACATAATGAGAAGCTGGAAAAATAGATATGTGATGCCGTAGTCCCACGATTTCTCCTGTTACTGTATTCACCTCTGTAATTCGATCAATTTCATCTCCAAATAATTCTACTCTAATAGCATTTTCTGATGCACCAGCTGGAAAAATTTCCACCACATCACCTCTAACACGAAAGGTTCCTCGAATAAAATTAATATCATTTCGAACATATTGAATCTCAACTAGCTTCTTTAATATTTCATCTCTACTTTTAATCATTCCCGGTCTTAAAGAAAGTACTTGATTTTCGTAATCAATAGGATCTCCTAAACCATATATACAAGATACACTCGCTACAATAATTACATCTTTACGTTCAAAAAGTGCTGCTGTAGCTGAGTGTCTTAATTTATCTATTTCATCATTTATTTGTGCATCTTTTTCTATATAAGTATCCGTATGAGCTACATATGCTTCTGGCTGATAATAATCATAATAACTAACAAAATATTCAACAGCATTATTGGGGAAAAATTCTTTAAATTCACTACAAAGCTGTGCTGCTAAAGTTTTGTTATGGGCAATTACTAAAGTAGGCTTTTGTACCTTCTCAATCACATTAGCCATAGTAAACGTCTTGCCCGAGCCTGTAACCCCTAAAAGAATCTGATGCTTCATTCCATTATGAATACCATCACTTAAATCTTTTATAGCTTTTGGTTGATTCCCTGTAGGGCTATATTCTGAAACAATTTCAAACCGTTGCATCTTAATTCACCTCTATCATTCATATAGATAAAGCTTTATTATCCTTTTCTTTCTATTTACATCTTTCATTATACTATATCTAATTCTCCTAAAAATAAACAAATTTTTGGACACAAACATTTGTTCGTATTTACAATTATATCCTTATAATTTTATAAAGTCAATGAATCTATATAATGTATATGATTAAAATATTCCTTATGTTAAGAAATGGTTTGCAAGAGAATATGAATAGTATATAATTAAATAATGAATAATAATAAAAAAACGTAGGTGAATGTTGTGATCAAAAATGTAACACAAAAAAATCTTTTATCCTGTGTACTCTCTATATTTATTCCTTTCATAATATATAGTTTTTTTAAGCTTAGTGGTATGGATTTTGGATTATTATATCCTACAACCACTGCTCTTCTGATAGGCATATTCTGCTTTCACAAATTGAAAACCATAAATCAGCTTTTAAACAATATGTTTAATGAAAATAGAGAAATTCAAAAATATAATGAAATAAAAGACGTCATGCTTCAAATCAGTAATTCCATCGTCCATATAAAAAATATGAATGAACTATTACAGCTTTTTGTAAACAGTACAGTTCAAATCCTAGATAAAGCAGATACAGCAAGTGTTCTCATCAAAAATGATGAAGGCTTATTTGAGTTTAAGGCAGCCGTTGGTTTTGATCTATCTAAGGTTTCTAAAATAAAGCTTTCAATTGATGAAACCTTTTTAAACAGAAGCGATTACCGAAAATCAACTATTATAGAAAATCCTTCATTATTTAATCATAAAACCATGACAAAATCTCATTATAATTTATTAAAGGATGCATATACTTCAAATATAACCTCTACCATTTGTACCCCTATCATTATTGATGAAGAATTATATGGAATAATCAACGTAAATAGTCTTAATAAAGAGCATATCTTTAATGAAGAAGATGTAGTTGTAATGGAATACCTAATAGGACAGCTTGCCGTTGCTATTAAAAATGTACTGCTTTTTGAAAAAACATTATTTTTATCTCGATATGATGGATTAACAAAAGTATACCATAGGCATTATTTTGATGAACTATTTAGCAACATTTATCATAGAGCACAAAGATATAATGAACAATTCTGTTTGTGTATTGTGGATCTAAACAATCTAAAGCATATGAATGATTTATATGGTCATTTAGCAGGAGATATGGCAATCAAACATTTTGCTAATATATTAAAAAAAAATATAAGAACATCAGATATTTTAGGAAGATTTGGTGGTGATGAATTCATATTAATATTTTTAAATGCTACAGATGAACAAGTAAAAAACAAAATGGAATCAATATCAAATATCATTAATCACACACCATTAACCTTTGATGAGCATGATTTTTATGTTCAATTCAGCTATGGTATTGCAGCATATCCAAAGGATACCCATAATAAAAAAGAACTATTAAAGATAGCTGATACTAGAATGTATCAAAACAAAGCAAGAAAAAAAAACATGTAGTTTTATTTTACATGTTTTTTTTCTTTGAAAATTTATTTTTTATTCCATTTGTAATCTTTTTCAAAATACAACTAGTATTTTGTATATCAAAAACAAACTGTATATCTATAGGTACAATTACAATATCTAAACTATTTATCCCTCTTTGATAATCTTTATACGTAAAGGTATTGATCTTTCCTCCTTTATCAATAACCTGCATCCATATATATTGTGGATTTTCCTTTAATATAGCTTCTAGCTCCTCTTGATGATTAATCCAATAACTATTCATTCTAACTATTACATCTCCACGTTTTATTCCCATCCTCTCTCCTACACCATCTTTATTTACATCTAGTACAGTAACCCCTCTGCTATGTCTTCTAAAAAGAGGTGTTTTTCTTTTTTCTTCCTTTTGTCCATAAATGATTAAGTATTCGTGTCCTACAGGTGAAAATATCGCAGCAATCCACTTAAAAATATATATTTTAGTAGAAAGGATAGATAATAAAAGCAATATAGTACTATAAAGCAATAATCTTTTAGCAGATACCTTACACTTATCTTTTGGTACATTCCCTAATGATATATCACCATACCCAAGAGCTGCAACTACTGTAGCCATTTGCATTGGAAATGGAACAATAAATGGAATAGGCCAAAATCGCTGCAAATAAAAACCACCAATTACCCCATATTTTTTATCTTTCAAAAATATAGGTAAAGCATCTTTATATCCATCAAAATATATAAGTATACTTTCAATCAAATGAAGCACTGCTACAATAGCCATCATCCCTGATACATCTAAATGCAAAAATCCAAATGCTAAACTAAATAAACATAATAATCCCCCTGAATAGGAAAAACATATATACCGAATATTTATGAGCATAAGTACAATAGCTAAAGGCAGTACATAATAAAAATCCTTTATATGAATCGTAATACCAATAAATCTCATCACTATAGTCCCTGCTATTCCACCTATAATTCCTGCTATAGTTGAACGCATTGTCATAGTCCTTGCTGATTGATTATTTTTCCCGAGGATCTGTATTCTCATCTTGTTTATTCTTCTATACTGAATATAAACTAAAAAAATAGCTATCCAAAAAATTGGATTTAAAATTATATTTGATAAAGTTAAAAAAGCCATTCGTAATAATTTTAAAAATACAGTCAAAAATTTCCCCTTCCTTCTAGGCTATTGTCACATGAACATTATAAATCACATCTATATACGAAAAATATTGATGTCTCCTTGACATCAATATTTTTCTGCTTATTCTTTACTGTTTATTTATTTTCTTTTTCAATACTTCAATACCCTTTTGAAGCTGTACATCTTCCTCATCAGTTATATCAATTTTATCCTTTAATGCCTCTGGCAGATCAATCACAATATCTGGTTTAATCCCTTTTCCATGAATATAAGTTCCATTTGGTGTAAAGTATTGAGCTGTAGTTAACCTAAAGCCACTTCCATCCTTAAGCGGTATAATCTGCTGTACTATTCCTTTTCCAAAGGTTGTTGTCCCAATAAGTGTTCCTGATTTTGTATCCTTTACAGCACCTGATAAAATCTCTGATGCACTCGCACTTCCTCCATTTACAAGGAGTACAAAAGGATAATCTACTTTATTTTTATCTGATTTTTTATAATCACGATTACCTGCTCTATCTTGAGTATAGACAATATCCTGCTCTCCTAAAAGTCGATCTGCAATTTTTACACATTCATCTAATAATCCTCCTGGATTATTTCTAAGGTCAATAATAAGTCCCTTTATATTTTTCTTTTCAAGGTCATCAAGATGCTTCATAAATTCTTCTGCTGATTTTTCATCAAACATAGTAATTCTTATATAACCTATATCATTCTCTAATATTCTTGATTTTACTGGTGTCAATCTAATCTCTTCTCTTGTAATCGCAACAGTAAATGGTTCTTTTTTTCCAGGTCTGATAATAGTTAAATTTACCTTTGTACCGTGTTTTCCCTTAATCATATTGACAGCTTCATTCAATTTTTCTGCTGTCGCTGCTGTTACATCCTTATCATTTACCTTGATAATTTTATCTCCTGTTTTAATTCCAGCTCTCTCTCCCGGCGTATCCTCTATAGGTGCTACAACAGTAATAAAACCATCCTCTCCACGAGTCATAATCACACCAATACCATCATAGCTTCCCTTTGTATGCTCCATAAAGTTAACAAATTCTCTTTTATTCATGTAGACAGAATATGGGTCATCTAATGATTCAAACAGTCCTTTAATGATACCATCTTCAAATTTACTCTCATCTACTGGTACATAATAATTTTTTTCTATGTAATCCTTTAAATACAACATTTTGCTATACTTTTTATTAAGATCCTTAAAATATTCATAATTTTGTTTAGAAATAATAACCTTTTCTCCTATAGTTAATCCAACTATATTTGTCACTGTAAAGGTAAGTATTCCTGTTATGAGTACAAGTATCATAGCTCCTATTATTGCTCTTCTTTTACTGATCATAAAATTCACCCCGAATTCAATTTTTATCAAACAACCTATTAAATTTTGTGCTACATAAATATTTTATTCTCAAAGAAAAACGAATATAACAAACTCTTCATAAAAAGTTCACTTATTATTATACCATCTGTTTTTTTGCTTGAATATAACTTTTCATCTGCTGTATATAACCTTTTGCAATTTTATCAATAACTCTATTATAAACAGAATCCAGCTGAATCTTACCAATACTACTAATTGGCAATACATTTACAGAAGTCCCACTCATAAAAGCTCCATCTAAACAGATTATATCCTTTACAGAAATAGCTTTCTCTATTACAGGAATATTTAAAGCTTTACAAACCTTCATAATGCGATTTCTTGTAACTCCTAACAATACATCTTTTGCAGGAGCTGTAAATACCTCTCCTCCTTTTACAAAAAACATATTAGATCGACTTCCTTCTGTAATGATTCCTTCCTCATTCACCAATAAAGCTTCAAAAGCATTATTTTCCTTAATTTTTTTATTGATATTTTCTCTAAAAGATATATTCAAAACTTTTGCATTTGGATTTTCTCTTTCAGAATAATATAAAATAGTATGTATTCCTCTTTCATAAACTTCCCTTTCAGGATAATAACTTTTAATAAAATAAACCAAAAAATCCTGCTTTGTTTCATTTACCCTACTGCAAAGAAGTTTTACATTTATATTTTTACATTTATTCATAACAATGAGCTTATTTATTTCATCTGTAACAGTTTTATCTTCCTTTTGAATATGAAGCCCCAAAAGCAATGCAGATTTTCTCATTCTTTCCAAATGCTCCTCTAAAAATAATGGAACACCTTCAATTATTCTAATTACTTCATAAATAACAGGAGAGCCGATTGCTTCAAACCCTTCCATATTTTTCGAATCATATACTTTCCCATTATAAATATAATAATCTAAAAAAGCTTCAGACTTCATATTCATCACCTCATCATGAAATATTTTATGTGAATCATAAATATCCTAGTTTGATAAGCTATATGACCTCATGCTCTATTTATTTGTCAATAAACACTTTATGCTTATATTATAACATATTAGACATTCGATATGTCTAATATATTAGGCTCATTCATCCTCCAAGATAAGCAAAGAAGTATAAACTTAAACAAAAAGTAAATAGCAAGCAGAATATGCTTGCTATTTCAAATGGTGCCCAGAGGCGGAATCGAACCACCGACACGGGGATTTTCAGTCCCCTGCTCTACCGACTGAGCTATCTGGGCAAATTATTAATTTATATTATTATGGTGGGCCTTCAGGGACTCGAACCCCGGACCTGCCGGTTATGAGCCGGACGCTCTAACCAACTGAGCTAAAGGCCCTCATACAAAATGGTGGGCTTGGGAGGACTCGAACCTCCGACCTCACGCTTATCAGGCGTGCGCTCTAACCACCTGAGCTACAAGCCCTTAATTAAATTTTTGAAATGGTCGAGGTGGCAGGATTTGAACCCGCGGCCCTCTGGTCCCAAACCAGATGCGCTACCAAACTGCGCTACACCTCGATAATTTATGTTAAACACTGGCAGGGGCAGAAGGACTCGAACCCTCGGCACGTGGTTTTGGAGACCACTGCTCTACCAACTGAGCTATACCCCTCCAAATGTGGATAAAGATTTGGTGACCCATCCGCGGCTCGAACGCGGGACACCTTGATTAAAAGTCAAGTGCTCTACCGACTGAGCTAATGGGTCTCATGGCTGGGGTAGCAGGACTCGAACCTACGAATGCCAGAGTCAAAGTCTGGTGCCTTACCGACTTGGCGATACCCCAGTACTTCATGGCGGGTCCACAGGGACTCGAACCCCGGACACACGGCTTAGAAGGCCGTTGCTCTATCCAACTGAGCTATGAACCCTTATTGGAGCGGATGATGGGAATCGAACCCACGCTACCAGCTTGGAAGGCTGGAGTTCTACCATTGAACTACATCCGCATATTTTGGAGCTGGCGAAGGGAATCGAACCCCCAACCTGCTGATTACAAGTCAGCTGCTCTACCGTTGAGCCACACCAGCAAATTAATTTGGCGACCCGGAAGGGGCTCGAACCCTCGACCTCCAGCGTGACAGGCTGGCATTCTAACCAACTGAACTACCGGGCCATAATTAAAATTTTAATGGTGGGCGCAATAGGGATCGAACCTATGACCCCCTGCTTGTAAGGCAGGTGCTCTCCCAGCTGAGCTATGCGCCCAAAATGGTGACCCATCCGGGAATCGAACCCGGGTTACCGCCGTGAAAGGGCGGTGTCTTGACCGCTTGACCAATGGGCCATATTTTATTTGGTAGCGGCGAGTGGACTCGAACCACCGACCTTCCGGGTATGAACCGGACGCTCTAGCCAACTAAGCTACGCCGCCCCACCTTCAACCAGCGACGACCTACTCTCCCAAGGCGTCTCCGCCTAAGTACCATCAGCGCTGAAGGGCTTAACTTCTGTGTTCGGTATGGGAACAGGTGTGACCCCTTCGCTATTGCCACTGGATTTTTTTGAGGACAAGATATATTTTATCTTGTTTTTCACGATTTGTCAACCACTTTTTTATACCCTCAAAACTAAACAATGCATATTTTGGTCAAGCCCTCGACCTATTAGTATCGGTCAGCTAAAGACATTACTGCCCTTACACCTCCGACCTATCAACCAGATCGTCTTTCTGGGGTCTTACTGGATTAACTCCATGGGAAATCTTATCTTAAGGGGGGCTTCGCGCTTAGATGCCTTCAGCGCTTATCCCTTCCGTACATAGCTACTCAGCTGTGCCACTGGCGTGACAACTGATGCACCAGAGGTACGTCCATCCCGGTCCTCTCGTACTAAGGACAGCTCCTCTCAAATTTCCTACGCCCACAGCGGATAGGGACCGAACTGTCTCACGACGTTCTGAACCCAGCTCGCGTGCCTCTTTAATGGGCGAACAGCCCAACCCTTGGGACCTACTTCAGCCCCAGGATGAGACGAGCCGACATCGAGGTGCCAAACCTCCCCGTCGATGTGGACTCTTGGGGGAGATAAGCCTGTTATCCCCGGGGTAGCTTTTATCCGTTGAGCGATGGCCCTTCCACTCGGAACCACCGGATCACTAAGCCCGACTTTCGTCCTTGCTCGACCTGTGTGTCTCGCAATCAAGCTCCCTTCTGCCTTTGCACTCTTCGCGCGATTTCCGACCGCGCTGAGGGAACCTTTGGGCGCCTCCGTTACTCTTTAGGAGGCGACCGCCCCAGTCAAACTGCCCACCTGACAGTGTCCCAAAGCTGGATTCACAGCTTATGGTTAGAACTTCAGTATTACAAGAGTGGTATCCCAACGTCGACTCCACACACACTGGCGTGCATGCTTCTCAGTCTCCCACCTATCCTGTACATGTAATACCAAAATCCAGTGTCAGGCTACAGTAAAGCTCCACGGGGTCTTTCCGTCCTGCTGCGGGTAACCGGCATCTTCACCGGTACTACAATTTCACCGAGTCTATTGTTGAGACAGTGCCCAAATCGTTACGCCTTTCGTGCGGGTCGGAACTTACCCGACAAGGAATTTCGCTACCTTAGGACCGTTATAGTTACGGCCGCCGTTTACTGGGGCTTAAGTTCTGTGCTTCACTTTCGTTAACACTTCCCCTTAACCTTCCAGCACCGGGCAGGCGTCAGCCCCTATACATCGTCTTTCGACTTAGCAGAGACCTGTGTTTTTGCTAAACAGTCGCTTGGGCCTATTCTCTGCGGCCACCTCGGGCTTGCACCCTAACGTGGCACCCCTTCTCCCGAAGTTACGGGGTCATTTTGCCGAGTTCCTTAACAATAGTTCTCTCGCTCGCCTTAGGATTCTCTCCTCACCTACCTGTGTCGGTTTGCGGTACGGGCACCTACAATCTCGCTAGAGGCTTTTCTTGACAGTGTGGAATCAGTAAGTTCGCTACTTGTTTTTCGCTCCCCATCACGTCTCAGAATTATCGAAACGGATTTGCCTATCTCGACTTCCTAAACGCTTGGACGCACACAACCAACGGTGCGCTTAACCTATCCTCCTGTGTCACCCCATTGCTCAAACGATTTTCGGTGGTACAGGAATTTCAACCTGTTGTCCATCGCCTACGACTTTCGTCCTCGGCTTAGGTCCCGACTAACCCTGAGTGGACGAACCTTCCTCAGGAAACCTTAGGTTTTCGGCGGGCAGGATTCTCACCTGCCTCTCGCTACTCATGCCAACATTCTCTCTTGTATACAGTCCACTGCTCCTTACGGTACAGCTTCAACCCGTATACAATGCTCCCCTACCCATCCCAAAGGGATGCCGTAGCTTCGGTGACAGGTTTGAGCCCCGGTAATTTTCGGCGCAGGATCACTCGACTAGTGAGCTATTACGCACTCTTTGAATGAATGGCTGCTTCTAAGCCAACATCCTAGTTGTCTATGCAATCCCACATCCTTTTCCACTTAACCTGTACTTAGGGACCTTAGCTGACGGTCTGGGCTGTTTCCCTCTCGACTATGAATCTTATCACACATAGTCTGACTCCTAAAATTATGATTACGGCATTCGGAGTTTGATAGTCTTCGGTAACCGGTGAGGGCCCCTAGGACATTCAGTGCTCTACCTCCGTATCACAACTTTTAAGGCTAGCCCTAAAGCTATTTCGGGGAGAACCAGCTATCTCCGAGTTCGATTGGAATTTCTCCGCTATCCACAAGTCATCCCAGCCTTTTTCAACAGACATGGGTTCGGTCCTCCACGAAATTTTACTTCCGCTTCAACCTGCTCATGGATAGGTCACCCGGTTTCGGGTCTACGGCATACAACTAAAATCGCCCTATTCAGACTCGCTTTCGCTGCGGCTCCGTAGCATAACTACTTAACCTTGCTGCATACCGTAACTCGTTGGCCCGTTCTACAAAAAGTACGCGGTCGTTCATAAAAAGAACTTCCACTGCTTGTAAACATAGGGTTTCAGGTTCTATTTCACTCCCCTCCCGGGGTTCTTTTCACCTTTCCCTCACGGTACTATGCGCTATCGGTCACCAGGTAGTATTTAGCCTTGGGGGGTGGTCCCCCCTGCTTCCCACAAGGTTTCACGTGTCTCGTGGTACTCTGGAGTATACTCGAAAGTCTTCTTGTTTCGCCTACAGGACTATTACCTTCTACGGTGAGCCTTTCCAGACTTCTTCGACTACAATACCTCTTTCTTAATGAGTATATCCACAACCCCTAAAGAAAATTCTTTAGGTTTGGGCTAGTCCCCTTTCGCTCGCCGCTACTTAGGGAATCGAGTTTTCTTTCTCTTCCTCAGGGTACTTAGATGTTTCAGTTCCCCTGGTATGCCTACCATTACCTATGGATTCAGTAATAGTTACTTAAGTATTACCTTAAGTAGGTTTCCCCATTCGGAAATCCCCGGATCAACGCTTGCTTGCAGCTACCCGAGGCTTATCGCAGCTTACCACGTCCTTCATCGGCTCCTGGTGCCAAGGCATCCGCCCTATGCTCTTTATAGCTTGACCAGTAAAAATTGTATTTTATATGCATTGTTCAGTTTTCAAAGTACACATGGTGGAGACGAGGGGGATCGAACCCCTGACCCCCTGCGTGCAAGGCAGGTGCTCTCCCAGCTGAGCTACGTCCCCATAATTAACTTTTGAAGGTTTGATCCTTCAAAACTATACAGTGTAAGTTAAGCCTTTCTCCTTAGAAAGGAGGTGATCCAGCCGCACCTTCCGATACGGCTACCTTGTTACGACTTCACCCCAGTTATTGATTTCACCTTCGGCAGCTTCCTCCATAAGGTTAGATAGCTGACTTCGGGTGCCCCCAACTCCCGTGGTGTGACGGGCGGTGTGTACAAGACCCGGGAACGCATTCACCGCGGCATTCTGATCCACGATTACTAGCAACTCCAGCTTCATGTGGGCGAGTTGCAGCCCACAATCCGAACTGAGACTGGCTTTTAGGATTTGCTCCAGATTACTCCTTCGCTTCCCGTTGTACCAGCCATTGTAGCACGTGTGTAGCCCAGAACATAAGGGGCATGATGATTTGACGTCATCCCCACCTTCCTCCGAGTTATCCCCGGCAGTCTCTCTAGAGTGCCCATCCGAAATGCTGGCAACTAAAGACAAGGGTTGCGCTCGTTGCGGGACTTAACCCAACATCTCACGACACGAGCTGACGACAACCATGCACCACCTGTCTCTCTGTCCCCGAAGGGATTTCACCGATTAAGGTTAATGCAGAGGATGTCAAGTCCTGGTAAGGTTCTTCGCGTTGCTTCGAATTAAACCACATGCTCCGCTGCTTGTGCGGGTCCCCGTCAATTCCTTTGAGTTTCAGTCTTGCGACCGTACTCCCCAGGCGGAGTGCTTAATGCGTTAGCTGCGGCACCGAAGGGATGAACCTCCGACACCTAGCACTCATCGTTTACGGCGTGGACTACCAGGGTATCTAATCCTGTTCGCTCCCCACGCTTTCGTGCCTCAGCGTCAGTTACAGTCCAGAGAGTCGCCTTCGCCACTGGTGTTCCTCCTAATATCTACGCATTTCACCGCTACACTAGGAATTCCACTCTCCTCTCCTGCACTCAAGCCAATAAGTTTCCAAGGCTTACTACGGTTGAGCCGTAGCCTTTCACCCCAGACTTTATCGGCCGCCTACGCACCCTTTACGCCCAGTGATTCCGGATAACGCTCGCCCCCTACGTATTACCGCGGCTGCTGGCACGTAGTTAGCCGGGGCTTCCTCCTAAGGTACCGTCAGTTTTCTTCCCTTAGGACAGAGTTTTACGACCCGAAGGCCTTCATCACTCACGCGGCGTTGCTGCATCAGGCTTTCGCCCATTGTGCAATATTCCCCACTGCTGCCTCCCGTAGGAGTCTGGACCGTGTCTCAGTTCCAGTGTGGCCGATCACCCTCTCAGGTCGGCTACTGATCGTTGCCTTGGTGAGCCGTTACCTCACCAACTAGCTAATCAGACGCGGGCCCATCCTATACCGCTAAAGCTTTGACTCATGTACCATGCGGTACTAGAGCTTTATCAGGTATTAATCCCGGTTTCCCGAGGCTATCCCTGTGTATAGGGCAGGTTGCCCACGCGTTACTCACCCGTCCGCCGCTTTCCACTAATCAAATCTCCCGAAGGATCATTGACAGCTTCTCGCTCGACTTGCATGTGTTAGGCACGCCGCCAGCGTTCATCCTGAGCCAGGATCAAACTCTCAAATAAAAGAATTCGAATTGAACGTTTCTCGTTTATAACGAGTATCTGGCTTAATTTCTTACACTGTATAGTTTTCAAAGATCAAATTTTTACTCAATCGCCGTTTAGCGACTTTTTTATATTAGCACTTTTTGTCGAATCTGTCAAGAACTTTTTCGTCGTTTTTTCTCAATAGCGACTTAGCTATCTTAACATCTTCCATTCTTGCTGTCAAGAACTTTTTAAATAATTGTTCTTTCAAGCTAAGACAAGAAACATATTACCACGTTTCTTCTTTTACGTCAACTAGAACTTTTTTCTATTTGACGTTCCCTCTCAAGAGGGACGAAAATTAATATACCATGTGTCATAGCAAAAGTCAACACCTTTTTTTTTAAAATAAGGCTATTGAAAAATCATTCAACAGCCATTCTATATAATCTAAAGATTAATCTTCTCTAAAAAATTATCCTCATATATTTTTTCAGCTTCTAAGGCTTCCACCGGTTTACTAAATAAATATCCTTGTATATAATTACATCCGGCTACTTTTAAACGTTTATATTGCTCTATATCCTCCACTCCTTCTGCTGCCACTTCTAAATTCAAACTATGAGCAAGAGATATAATATTATCCATTACTGCAATATTTTCTATTTCTAAGAACTTATCACATAAAGATTTATCCAGCTTTATTTTATTTACTGGCAAAAATGTTAAATAACTAAGAGAAGAATAACCAGTCCCAAAATCATCTAAAGCAATTTTTATGCCTAAATTCTTTAATTGATTTAAAAATACTATAGTTTCTTCTTTTTTATCTAAAAAGATACTTTCTGTAATCTCAATTTCTAAACCTTGAGCTTCTACACCGCTTTCCTTTAATGTCTCTTCTAAAAATTTAATATAATCCATATCATTTAACTGTTTTGCTGAAAAATTAATTGCTATAGGCTTTAAAGGCAACCCCTTATTTTTCCATCTTGCTATTTGATGAATCGCTTGTTCTGTAACCCATCTTCCTATTTGAATAATCATGCCATTTTCTTCTGCTACCTGTATGAATAAATCTGGTGAGATAAAATGCTTTTTAAGCCTTAATAGAGCTTCAAAGCTTACTATTTTCCCAGTATATGTACAAATTTGTGGCTGGAATACTAATTTAAATCCATCTTCTTTTATTGCATCTCTTAAAATCCTTTCTACCTGAATCTGTTCCTTTAATTTTTCTGTCATTTCTTCATTAAAAAACATATAATTGTTTTTTCCTTGATCTTTTACTCGATACATAGCCATATCCGCATTCATGATTAATTGATTCACCTTATTGCTATCAAAAGGATATCTAGTAACACCCAAGCTCGCACTTATATAGATTTCATCTCCTTCGATGATAAATTTATTTTTAAATATTTGAATTATTTTCTTTGCATAATTTTCTATTGCAAACACATTCTCTTCATCTTCTATTAAAACAAGAAATTCATCTCCACCAAATCTTGATATAAACATTTTTTCATCCTTTATATTCATTAATTCCTTTGCTACTTTTTTTAGCACTTGATCTCCATATACATGACCTAATGTATCATTTATCTCTTTAAAATTATCTAAGTCTATTAGCATCACTGCACCATATTGATTTTGCTCTATTACTCTTTCAAGCTTTTCTAAAAAGCTTCTTCGATTTGGTAGATTAGTTAAAGAATCGTTATAAGCAAGATGTTTTATACATACTTCTTGCTCCTTTAACTTTGTTATATCTAAAAGAATCCCACTAATAAGCTTTAGATTTTTATTTTCATCATAAATCCCTTTTCCACTCACTAATATCCATTTAAATTTATCATTATGATCCTTAATTCTTACTTGAGTATATATTTCTTCTTTTTCTTTATTTTTATATGATAAAAATCCTTTCATAAACCTTTTTTGATCTTCTATAGTCAAAATTTGATTTAGGACTTCATTAATTTTTCCTTTTTCTTTGATATTTTTTCCTATAATTTTTTTAAATTCTTGAGAAAAATAAATTGTTTCATTATCTATATCTACTTCCCATACAGCACTATTAGTTCCTTCAATGGCAATCTCATATTTCTGCTTTAAACGCTCTAGCTTTTCTGTATAATTTTGTATTTCATCATATTGGGCACGTAATTCTTCCTCTGATGCAGTCAACTGCTCATAAGCTGCTGTGATTTCCTCATTCGATGCCTCTAACTTTTCTTGATTTTCCTTTAATGCACATAAATAACTATGAGTTTTATCTAATAAATGATTCATAGAAAGAGTTAATCCAAAAAAAGTATCCGTATGAATTAAAGGAAGCCTGTAGTCTATATTATTCTCTATGTCTATTTCATTAATCTTTTGATCTAACTGGTTTACAGGTCTTATCACATTTTTATTTTGCACCCATAAAAATAACAAAAACATTATAAGAGCAATGATAGATGATATTGTAAAAATTGTATAAATAGAAGTATAAACATTTTTCATAGAAAGTCCTATAACAAATACCCCTATAATTTTTTTCCCATTATAAACAGGTGCTGAAATTTCTAATACCTTTTCATCAATCTTATCATAATACCATTCAATCATACTTATTTTTCCTTTAAGAGCTTTTCTTACCTCTTGTTTATCATCATGATTATAAACAATACCAATATCTTCTATATCTCCATCTGCAATAGCTTTCAAATTTTTATCTAAAAGTGTTGCATACACTACATCATCTTCCATATATAAATCCTGCACTAACGTTTGGTAACTGAATTTTTGTGTCAACTTTTCTATATTTTCTGCTAAAATCCCTACCTGAACAAAATATCCATTTTTATTTTTCATAGCTCCATATTTAGTATAAACTCCAGATATAGCATCAGGCCTTATATCCTCCATCAATTCTTGATCTTTACTATGTACAAAAGCATCCAAAGGATGTCCTTTAAAGGGAATCCAACCTATATAATCTTTTGTCGAATATAAAATTTCTCCCTTTTTATTCATCCAATTCAATTCATCTACATGTAGCTTCTTCATTAATTGTATCAAATAATCATTATCCAAATTTTTTTCATTAGCGATTACCATTTCCCCAGCTATCCTAATCTTATCTTCTAACATTTTATTTATCACATCTAAAGCTTCCCTATTTCCTTCTATTTGTCTTACTGCTTGCTTTAAAAGATTTAGTCCATCTTTTTTCTGCTGTGCTAATAATAATTTCTTGCTTATATAAAAGCTTGAAATACTCACCGTAAAAGTAGCTATCAAAGCAATCAATAATGGTAAATAAATTAATTTACATTTATTTACTACATTTTGTTGAATATGCTTATTTGATCTTTTCATATATCTTCCCCCCTTACCTCATCGACACAAAACGAAACTCCATCTTTTTACAAATAATACAATCGTATACTCTTTTATTTTATCATTTGTTTCGACATTTTTCCAAGTATTTTCGACAAATTTCGATTATGTCAAAAAAACGGGAATATTCACAAAAAAGATCAAAGACTTAAAAGCCTTTGATCTTTTATCTTTCTATGCTTCTTTCCCACTTTGCAATTTCTTCTAATCTTTTTATAATAGGTAAATGCTGTGTACAAGCTTCTTCACATTTTCCACACTTTACACAACCCTTTGCTCTTCCTTTTCTAACTGCTAAAAATCCCCATTCACGTATTCTTTTTAATTCCTTTTTAAGTTTTTCATCACTTTTACCAAACATCTGCTTATCATTATAAAACTGCATATAAGCAGGGACTGGAATTTGCATTGGACAATCCCAACAATATCCACATCCTGTACATACAGCATTCATATTTTCACCTAAATGCTTTTTGATTTTTTCCAAATCCTTTTCAGTAAAAGTAGTTCCTTTATCTGCAATGCGACAAGCCATATCAATCTGCTCTTTTGTTGTAAAACCATTTAAAGTTACTGTAATTTGAGGAGAAGCTATATTAAAACGAAGAGCTGCTTCTGTAGGCGTTTCACCATGCATGCTTAAAAAATGTAATTCCTTTTCATGCTTTGCAATAGCTCCTCCTGCTAAAGGATTCATGGCAACTACTCCATATCCATTTTCATAAGCACTTAATACACCATCCCATCGATAAGGAAAATTTAAAATATTCACGCCTAATAATACTCCCTCAAATTTCCCTTCTTGTAAAATCTCTTTTACTTCATGACCTGGTTGATGAGATGAAAAAACAATATGATCAATCAAACCTTCTTCTTTACATTCTAAGAGTCCTTCATATTGCCCTCCTGGTTTCATTGCTAATTCATAATGACTCATCTTTCTAAGACACCATACATGATAAAAATTTATTTTATCTACGCCTAGTTTCTCTAAAGATCTTTTTACTGCATCCTTCGCCTTCTCTTTTGTATCATATTGTGTAGGCATCCCTTTTGTAGAAACATAAAAATCATTTGGCATATCTTTAAAAGCAATTCCAAATATCTTTTCACTCCTATTTTCACAGTAATTTGGAGCAGTATCAAAATAGTTAATCCCTTTGCTACTTGCATATCTTAATAATTCTGCATTTTCTTCATCACTTTTAGATATATCAAAGCGCATACCTCCAAAACCAACAGCCGAAACCATTTTTCCTGTTTTTCCATATTCTCTATATATCATCATCATTTCCTCCTATTCGATAAATTAACCTCCAAATTCTTTTGGAGGTTATTGTGTAGTATTTATATTTAATTCAAGAAATAATTATTTTCCTTCATGCCAATTCCTTCATTGTCCCAATCTATATTATCACCAGCATTTTCTAGCAATTTAATAATCTTTTCTAATATTTCAATAGTCCTTTTATCCAACTTATCCATTATTTCAACCCCCCTCATCTCTTTACTTCGACAAATAGTTCAGAATTCCTACATAAATCATTCGACAAATATGAAATTTTTACTAAAAAATGAAAAGACCCTGTAATTTCAGGTCTTTAGAGGGATTCATAATATATGATATCCTATAAGGCAATAATTGGACCATTTTTGATAATTTTTGAAGTCCCTAAAATATAAATTGTATCTTTTGCATATAACAACAAAGCTCTCACTTTATTGCTATTCTGCATAACAGTTAGTTCGAATTCCCTTCTCTAAAATAGATCTAGCATATTCTTTAGCTCCAAACAATGATAAATCTCTATAATTTCCACATTGCAAATCATTAGATGCAGGAACTTCCTTTGCATCTAAAACCTTCTTCAATGCATACTCCAATGCCTCTTTTATTTCTTCATGCGATCTATCTCCCCAAAGAGTAACATAAAATCCTGTTCTACAGCCCATAGGAGATATGTCAATAATATCCTCTAGCTGCTCTCTTAAAAATCCTGCTAAAAGATGCTCAAGTGCATGCAGTGAAGCTGTTGGCATTGCTTCTTTATTTGGTTGAAGAAATCTTAAATCAAATTTTGATACCATATCTCCCTTTTCTCCAGTAAGCACACAACACTTTCTTATATATGGTGCAACAACTTTTCTATGATTTAGCTCAAAGCTTTCTACTTTTTTCATGAAAATACCTCCTATTCTGACTAAATCTACTATATAGATTCTATAAATTTTATCGATTTCCTCTAAAAATTATTACACACTACGTAATAATTTCATACTTAGGTAGCAGCTCATTCATAATATAAAACCTATGGAATATCAATGCATCTTGAAAATACTTCCAATCAGATTGGTGAAATTTCTCATTTTTATCGTATATATTTTTATTCCTATCTATTACTTTTACTGCTCTTTTAAACCATTCTCTATCATCATATTCAATTTTTATTTTAAAGCCAAAGAAACCTATCTTTAATTTTTCCTGCCAAAGCTTTACTCTTTCATCAACGATAGCTCTATTTAAAAGCACCTGTTTTATTGCTTTTTCAATCGTCCTCCATTTTTTTTGAGGTCCATCATAAATTTCAGGTTTTACCATTTTTACATCATTAATTAAATACTTATATATATGATAAGCTGCATTCATTGCTCTTTCTTGGTTATTTACAGTTAATTTCTCTTTCATATTATACCCTTTATATCTCCAAATTAAATATGGTTCATCAGGATAAATATAAGCTTGCCCATGTCCTATTGCTGGAATGAATTTTTCCTGCAACCATAGAAAAGCTTCTTCATCATCTAATCCATTAATAAGTTCTAAATCTTCTACATCATTCTCTTTTCTAAATAACCCATGAAATTTTTGATGTGACCATGTATCTGCATATACGTGTAAGGATACTCCCAATCTATGTATACCATAAGGTTTATCTAGTGTTCTTAATGTATCTTCTAGCATTTCCTTAGCTACTTTACTGTTTTGTCTACATATCAATTTTTCATAAAAGTCTTCTCCCTCTATACCTGGCAAAAAATGAAAAGGTAAAAATATATCATATCCCGTACTCTTGCTAAACACATCTAAATCAAGAAATTTATGCGCAGACCTTTGCTGTTCAAATCTTCCTCCACTTTGAAATTCTAATACGTGGTTGTATTTTGCATCATCTACATGCTGTGAAGCATAGGCTATTTTTTTACTATATTCATCTTTGATCCCTGCTAATCTGCAAAGTGTATAAATAGCATAAAAATGAAAGTCAATTTGCATAATAATCCCCCTTTAAAAATTATTTCCCTATATTCTATGTCTTTTTTATCTATACATGATCAAAATTTATATCTTCTATAAAGAGGATTATTGATTAATTTGTCGAATATTAAAACTAATAACAATTTTCAGTTTTTATGGAGGTGTTGCTATGAACATACTCATCGTAGATGATACAAAATTCAATTTAAAATATGCAAAAAATATATTAATCGAAAATAAAATTGACTGTAATATTATTTTAGCCAATTCAGGAAAAGAAGCTTTAGCCATTCTTGATTCAGAAGAAATTGATATTGTAATACTAGATATTGTTATGCCCGAAATAGACGGAATAGAAGTTCTAAAGAATATTCGAAAAAATACAAAATACTTCAACATACCAGTAATCATGTTTACATCACTTACAGATAAACAAGCTCTAAAAAAGAGTTTTGAACATGGTGCTACAGACTTTATCAACAAACCAATTGAGCCTATCGAATTCATTTCAAGAATCAAAGCTGCTATAAGAATAAAAAAATATGAAATGCATCTAACACAAACCTTAAATACAATAAAAAATCAAAATGAAGAATTATTAGCATTAAACAAAAAACTACAAGAAACACAATACTATCTTATTCAAAAAGAAAAATTAGTAGCAATCGGTCAGCTTGCAGCAGGGGTAGCCCACGAAATCAACAATCCTATAGGATATGTATCTAGCAATACAGAAACCCTTAGTAAATACATTCATAAAATAAAAACTGCTATTGATAAATATAAAGAACTGCTCCACTGCCTTAATGACACAAATATTCAATCTGAAGAAATTCAAAATAAAATACAAGAACTTTATGCATTAAGAAACAACCTACATTTAGATTTTATTATGAGTGATATAGATAGCCTCATCAACGACTCATTTAAAGGAATCGAAAAAATAACAAAAATCGTTCAAAGCTTGAGAAATTTCGCTAGACATGACTTAGAAACTGATTTTAATTATTATAATTTAAACGACCTTGTAGAAGAAACTCTTCTATTAATAAAAAACGAAGCCAGATACATTGTTCATATTGAAAAAAAATTAAATGATCTCCCACTCATATTCTGCAATAGAACGCAAATAGGTCAAGTTTTATTAAATATTATGATGAATGCTGTACAAGCAATCAAAAGTCAAAAAAGAGAAGAAGAAGGTCTCATGGAAATTTCTACATTTGTTTCTGAAAATTATATTGTATGTGAAATAAGTGATGATGGTCCCGGAATAGATAAAAATATTATCGATAAAATATTCAATCCATTTTTTACTACGAAAGAAGTTGGAACAGGAACAGGATTAGGTTTGAGTATCTCTTATGATATTGTAGTCAATAAACACGCAGGAGAGCTTTTAGTAAATAGTGAACTCGGGCAAGGAACTACTTTTACAATAAAACTTCCTATTAAAGCAATATCATAATAACTCCATTTCAAAACAGGGGGGATATTCTATGGAAAAAACTATTCTATTTGTAGATGACGAAGAACAAATATTACGATCTTTAAAGCGATTATTTTTAGATAAAGATTATCGAATCCTTTTAGCTGCTGACGGAGAAACAGCTCTTAAAATTCTCGATACAGAAAATGTTAATCTTATTGTATCTGATATCAAAATGCCCGCTATGAATGGCTATGAATTATTGAAAAGAGTTAAGGAAAAATATCCCAAAATATTAAGAGTTGCTTTTAGTGGTTACACAGACAACAACAATATTATCGAAGCTTTAGAAAATAATTTGGCAAAATTATACATATTTAAGCCGTGGAATAATGAAACATTATTGTCTATTATAGATAAAATATTTAAGTTTGAAGATATTTTAAAAAGCAAAAAACTATTCAACCTAATCAATAATTTAGACGATCTTCCAACTTTGCCATTTCTTTATCAAGATATATGTAGGCTAATCGAACAAGATGCAGACATGGATAAAATTTCAAAGAAAATTGAAGAGGATCAAGCAATCTCCTCAAGAATTTTGCGTGTTGTCAATTCAGCTTTTTATACAGCAAAAACAGGATCTGTTAAGGATGCTATCATGTATTTAGGTCTATCCAATGTAAAACACATTGTTCTATCAAATAGTATTTTTTACGCTAAGAAGCTAAACCCTTTTTTAATAGATCTTTTATGGAAGCATGTAAATTTAACAAATCGAATTGTTATTTTTATCTATAAGAAATTGCTTCAAAAAAAAATACCAAAGACTTATGAATCTGCTGGACTGTTACATGATATCGGTAAAATTATCTTGCTCAATAATTTTCATGAACAATACACAAAAATATTTAAACATGTTCTACAAGAACCTGAACACAAAATAGTAGAGCTTGAAAAGGAAATTATAGGAGTTAGCCATCAAGAAATTGGTGCATATTTATTAGATTGGTGGGAGATTCCACATCCTATTGTAGAAGCTACTTTATTTCATCACAACCCTTCAGATTCAAGAATCATTAACAAAGAGTTGGTTGCAATTATACATATTGCTGGAGCTTACTCGTGGAAACTATTAGATTACACCCAATTTAGCAATATTCAAAATGAAGAAGTGTTTAGCATACTTAATATGAGTAAAGAAGATTTTGAAAAAGCATTCCTTCAATTTCAGTTGTAGAATACCTTATAAAGGGAGGGAAGTAGAATATGAAAAATAATACAGTTTTATTTGTAGATGATGATACACATATTATCAATTCTTTACGAAGAGGCTTATTTGATGAACCTTATGGAAAAGAATTTGCCTACAGTGGGGAAGAAGCCCTTAAAATAATGGAAAATAACACTATTAGTGTTATTGTTACAGATATGAAAATGCCTAAAATGAATGGATTAACCCTACTAAAAATTATCAGTGAAAAATATCCTAATGTCGTAAAAATAGTTTTAAGTGGATATACGCAAATCCCACAAGTACTAGCAACCATCAATCAAGTAAATATATTTAAATTTATTGCAAAGCCTTGGAATTTAGATAACGAACTCATTCCTATTATCAGACAAGCTATTGAATATTATAACCTCACATTAGAACGAGAAAAAATGAAAGCAGAAATCGAAAGAAAAAATACATTGTATACCCAAATATTAAAATCTAGTAATGAAAAATTTTCAGTCATGCATAAAGACTATGAAAACATCAGAATGATTGATCAAAGTATTTTTCACTACTTAAAAAATCAATTCATGAAAAAAGATGCTATTTTATTCCAATATACTCTAGATTTCATCGAAGAAATGCATGCAAAATATATGAATACTTTACCAACTGTAACAATCAACTTTGATTTAGAAAAAGTAATCACAGAAATAAACAGTTATATTTCACAAAGCTATTCTAATCCTCCTATTGAAATTCATCAGAAAACTGAAAGCAACATTCAATTTCATGGAAATTATAAACTACTCATCACCTTTCTAGAGCACTTTATAAAACATGCTCTCAATCATTATCATCAATTAAATTTTACTATTTTTACTGAACCTACTAAAGATGCTACTAAATTGTTTTTCATTATTGAACTTTTAGAAAATATATCTCCTAAAAATAATTTTCTTTCCTTAATCCCTTTATTAAATGAATTTTGTCAAATAATAAATGGTAAATTTGAAATCATTAAAGAAGATACTAATTATAAGGTTCTATCATTACAAATAGAATACCATTTTACTCAAAACAACAACTCCACAAAATAGTTACTCCTAATCTTTTAATATAAAATAACCGTTGTAAATATATAATTTTACAACGGTTATTTTGGCACGCCCTGAGGGACTCGAACCCCCGACGAACTGATTCGAAGTCAGCCACTCTATCCAACTGAGCTAAGGGCGCATATTATTTAATATTATCATATGATAATAAAGTTAGCATAAATATGCTAACTTGAAAAATTGGAGCGGATGATGGGAATCGAACCCACGCTACCAGCTTGGAAGGCTGGAGTTCTACCATTGAACTACATCCGCATATTCTTTATCAGTTATATTCATATTATCATTGTTGGTGACCCATCCGCGGCTCGAACGCGGGACACCTTGATTAAAAGTCAAGTGCTCTACCAACTGAGCTAATGGGTCACATTTGGGGTGGATGATGGGATTCGAACCCACGAATGCAGGAGCCACAATCCTGTGTCTTAACCACTTGACTACATCCACCATGGCGGGTCCACAGGGACTCGAACCCCGGACACACGGCTTAGAAGGCCGTTGCTCTATCCAGCTGAGCTATGAACCCTTATTGGAGCGGATGATGGGAATCGAACCCACGCTACCAGCTTGGAAGGCTGGAGTTCTACCATTGAACTACATCCGCATATTGTTTTTATCAGTTTCTTAATTGCCCTGACAAGATAATATGTTACCATATAATATTAACTCTGTCAACATTTTTTATATTTTTTTGCTTTATGCTTAAATTTTATAAATAAAAATGGTCGAGGTGGCAGGATTCGAACCCGCGGCCCTCTGGTCCCAAACCAGATGCGCTACCAAACTGCGCTACACCTCGCCTTAACAATAAACTTTAGCTTAAATTTTTATAGATAAAATGGTCGAGGTGGCAGGATTTGAACCCGCGGCCCTCTGGTCCCAAACCAGATGCGCTACCAAACTGCGCTACACCTCGCTCCAACTGACAAGATTAGTATAATGCATATAAAACGCAAAGTCAAAATCTAAAATATTGTTTTGTCAACTATTTAACATCATTTTGGTTGATTTTCTTTTTTATTTAACGTTTTTCTCTTTATCACATCAAATTCTACTCTTTTCATTGTTTTATTATTAACAATATATTCAAATATTATACTTCAATAATATCACTATATATATTTTTTCCATCAATCTCAATAATTCCATAGGAAGCCTTAGACCCTCCACGCGGACTAGTAAGGCTTCCCGGATTCATTATCAATATATTTTCATGCTTCATATTTACAGGCATATGTGTATGTCCAAACAATACAACACTGCATCCTTCTTGTAACCCTTTGTAATAAATTCTTGTCAGATTGGATTTTACCCCATACTCATGTCCATGAGTCAAAAATAGCTTATGTTCACCAAGATCTAAAACTTTTTCCTTTTCTACTTCAGCCCTATCACAATTACCCTTTACACCTACTACTTTTATGTTCATATTCTTAGCAATTGCTAAAGCATCAGGATAATAATCTCCTAAATGAATAAGTAAATCAACTGCTTCCATCTTATTTATTATATGTTCTGCTAATTGAATCTTTCCATGCGTATCACTCATTACTATTATTTTCAACTGTACTTCCTCCTAAAACAACTCTGCCAATCTTTCTTTTAATTGTTCTAATGCTCTTGCTCTATGACTAATTTTATTTTTTATTTCTGGTCCTAATTCTGCAAAGGTTTTATCATACTCAGGTACAATAAACAGCGGATCATATCCAAACCCACTTTGACCTTTCTTTTCAAAGCCTATAAATCCTTTGCATTCTCCTCTTACACTTATTTTTTTACCATTAGGAAATGCTACAGAGATAACCGATACAAATCTTGCTTCTCTTTCTTCCATAGGTACATCTTTTAACATACTCAATAATTTTTCATTATTTTTTTGATCTGTTGCTCCTTCTCCTGAAAATCTTGCAGAGTATATTCCTGGCCTGTTTCCTATTGCCTTCACCTCAAGACCTGAATCATCAGCAATAGCAATAGCTCCTGTTTCTTTCATAACCTCTACTGCCTTTTTCATAGAGTTTTCTTCAAAGGTTTCTCCATCCTCTACTATTTCTAGCTTTTCTAATCCAACCTCATCCATACTTTTTATATCTAAAGGAAAATTTTTTAGGATATCTTTTATTTCTTCTAATTTATGTTTATTTTTAGATGCAATCACTACTTTATTCATTTGATTCCTCTCCTATCTCTTCTTCATTAGCTTTTCCAATTAATTCATCTATTGCTCCTAAAGCTTCTTTTTGCATTTTTATAAGTTCCATATTTCCTTTTTCAGCTAGTTCTAAAAGCTTATTAAGCTCTTGTCTGCTAAAAGGTGCTTCTTCTCCTGTACCTTGTACTTCTACAAACTCCTTTTGATCTGTCATAATAACATTCATATCTACCTTAGCCTTTGAATCCTCTTCATAGCATAAATCAAGTACAGGCGTACCCTCTACTACCCCTACACTTATAGCTGCTACATAATTTTTTACAGGAAATGATTTTATTTGCTTTGATTCATAAAGCTTATATAATCCTTGTGCTAAAGCTATAAAAGCACCTGTTATAGATGCTGTTCTTGTACCTCCATCAGCCTGTATTACATCACAATCTATCCATACAGTTCTTTCCCCTAAATCTTCTAAATTTATTACAGAACGTAATGCTCTTCCAATCAATCTTTGGATCTCTTGAGTTCTTCCATCAACTTTCCCTCTGCTAGATTCTCTTATCTTTCTAGTTTGGGTAGATCTTGGAAGCATCCCATACTCTGCCGTTATCCAACCAGTTCCCTTTCCTTTTAAAAAAGGAGGAACTCTATCCTCTATAGAGGCTGAACATATTACTTTTGTATTACCCATTTCTATAAGTACTGAGCCTTCTGCATAGGCTAAATAATCTTTTGTGATTGTAACTTTTCTTAATTCATTTTCTCTTCTACCATCAAATCTCATTATTTCATCTCCTATCTTTAATGGTTATCACTATAAGTTATTGTATCATATAAACCAATCTATTACATCTTTCTTTAGTGTATCCTTTCTTCAATTCATTTATTTCTATGTACACAACAAAAAACCAGTGGTCTCCCACTGGCGCTTATTCATATTGATTCGCAAAGGTTGGTACAATAATAGGGTCTTCCTTATTTTCTGTTCCTAAATTCAACTCTTTTCCATCTACAAATAATTTTACTCCTGCAACCTCTGGATATTGCTCTTTTATAGTCAAGCCAAATAATTTAGCTATACTTTGTGCTGCAACCTTATTATCCACAGCCTCTAATATTTCTTCAGAAAGATTAATACACGCTATACTTTCATTCATGTCTACACTAACTACACGAGTTCCTTTTGGAATCTCACTATATAAGCCTAATCCTTCTGGTGGACCTTCCACTAAAGCATCTAATGCATCTAGCATATTTGCTGGTGTTTCATGGTTTTTTTCTACATCTTTTGTAACAGGTACAAAATATGACTCTAATCCATTTGCTGTTCCTTCATAGTATACAACTACTTTGTTCTTACTATAATTTTTACCTACATAATTAATATTATCTCTTGTAAGAGCTGTTGCTGTTTTTGTTCCAAATTCAAGCTTTTCAGGAATTTTCCCATCAATCATCAACTGAACACGATCAATAGTTGGAAATTCCGTTAACGTATAAGTCACTGCTTTGACTAATGCTTCTTCTTCTTCTTTACTAACATAATTCAGAAAATCACTTGTAAAATCTACTTTACAAAGACCTTCATGAATACTCATTCCTCGTATTTCTGTGTTTGCTGGAATAACCGGAAGCAATCCAATTTCTTCAATATCCTTTCTATTAGCAGGATTATCAATCATTGCTCTTAATGCTTGCTTAGCAATACCTCTGCCTTCTGTCCAGGGTATTTTTCTCATAACAGGAATTAAGAACCCTTTATCATCTTTATAATATAAAACAGTATTTCTCAACTCATTATCCTTTTGTGCATCATTAAGACTTTCAACAATATTTGAATCACTTTGTTCTTCATTTTCAAATAATCCTTTTACCATTTGAATTGGATTTGCACATCCAGTAACCCCTATCATCATGCATAGTATTAAACCTACTGCAATTACTCGTTTCACCTTCATCCCCTTCCCTCCTTAACAAATGTCTCTATAAAATTATATTAACGAGGGAAGCATACTATGTCTAAAACTATAAATTTATATTATTTTCTTTTCATTCTTTTTAAATAGCCACCTTGAATATGCTTCGTATCCATTATAGTAACAAATGCATTTTTGTCAAATTCATTCAATATGTGATTTAGTTTAGGAAGCATTGTTCTTTGCAAAGCAATATTAAGGATATGTCTAATTCCATCTTTTCCATATCCTTGTATCACTGTAACACCAAAGCCTTCCTTTCTCAATAAATTAACCAATATTTCTTCATTTTCCTTTGTAATAACTTGTACAGTTACATTCCCTATAGCCATCTTCTGCTCTAAATATATCCCTACAATCTGTCCAGTACCAAACCCTAATGCATAAGCAATTAAATTTCCTATATGATCTAAATGACTCATCACTTTTGAAAGAACGGTAATATATATCAATATCTCTACAATTCCTAAAGCAGCTGCTTGAAATTTTTTTCCCCTAACCATTAGAATTGTTCTCACAACACTAATAGACACATCTGCAATTCTTGAAGAAAAAATTAATAAATAACCTAAAAATAGTTCCATTTTATTTCCTCCTTTTTATTTTATCCTAACTCATTATATACTTGTTTTTATATTTGAAGAAGTATATTTTATTAGAAACATTTATAATATTGCAACAATTACTTCTAAAAAAAGATGCTTAAATGCATCTCTTTAGTTTAATCGTTCATCAAAATATCTTTTGATTCCATTAAATAAAGCTTGAGCAGCTTTTTGTCTATATTCTGTTGTACGAATCAAATTTCCTTCTGCTGGATTTGAAATAAACCCAACTTCCGCAATGACAGCAGGCATTTTTGTTTCTCTAATCACAACAAACTCTGGTTCATTTTTAATCCCTCTATCCTTTGCTTTTAAAGCTTTAATCATTTCTTCCTGTAATGTTTTTGCAAATCTTTTACAATCTCTTGTTGGATCATCAACATACAGCATTTCAACTCCAGACACTTTTTTGTTTTCAGCATAATTATAATGCACACTCACAAATACAGCAGCATCTAATTCATTGGCTACTGCTGGTCTTCCATATAAATCAAGAGTTGTATCATCTGTTCTTGTCATATAAGTTATAAAACCTGATTTTTCTAGTAAATCATTCAATCTTTTTGCTGTATCTAAAGTCAACTCTTTTTCTACTAGATTTAATGCACTATTGTGAGTACCTGGATCTTTGCCTCCATGACCTGGATCAATAACAATAATTTTCCCACGATATGAAGAAGATAAATTCGTCTTTTTATTCGTATAAACAAGAATATCTGTTCCTTCATGCTCAACAAATATATTTTTTAAGCTTTGTCCATCTTCTATATCTAAAACAATACGAACAATCTCACCATCTATATCATTTGCAAACTGTGCTGTCCTGATTCTCTTTACACCACCTTGTTTAATAGGGATTTCATTTTTATCAATGTTTAGTCTAGCGTTTAATACATCTATAACTACTTTATTTCCAAAATCCATAATATTATATACAGGCTGCTCTTTTGTATGAATAACAATTACATCTGAATTGTTTCTTGTTTCTAAATTTATGTTGTTTACACTGTTCAAAGCTTCTTCTATTTTTTCACTATTTGGAAATTCTACCTGAATGGCACTAAGCTCATTATTAAATGCTACATGATAATCTTTTTTCATAGCTAGATCAATGACAATTCTGCTAACATTTCTAGGATAATCTTCAAAAATAGAACCTCTAATATCCATTATATGATCCATATTAATTTCTTTTTTTATGATACCGCCATTACCTGTAAAGCTTGGATCAGTCATATTGAATTTAGCATTGGGGATATCTATTATTAAACGATCATTCCCTCCAAACCTGCTCCCTGGTAAATACATGGTATTGTATGCTACTAACCCTGTAGTTTTAATAAGTATTTTAGACGTAGAACCGTAATGATCATATGTAATATCTGTTATATATTGTTCAAGCTTTGCTCCAAAGGAAATTGTACTCATTCCTAGAATAATAGTAAATATAAGCAATATTGAGAATAATCGCTTCATCATTTTTCCCCCTACTTTAATACTAATTGACTTTATTCAACACTTTATGTATCATTCGACAGCTTTATCCTACTGATTACATTTATATCATCTACATGAAACTTATGTCAATTTCCTTTTAGCAATTGTCATTGAGATTTAATATTGACTATGAAAAGCTAAAAGAGATGCACATATTTGCGCATCTCTCTTATTTTAACAGTACTTCATCAAAATATCTTTTTATCCCATTAAATAAAGTTTGAGCAGCTTTTTGTCTATAGCTTTCTGTAACAATTTTCGCTTCCTCTCCAGCATTAGACATAAATCCCATTTCCGCTAATATTGCAGGCATTTTTGTTTCTCTTATTACAACTAATTTAGGTCGATTATGAATGCCATGATCAACAGCCTTTAATCCTTTTACCATTTCATTCTTTACAATTCTAGCAAAAGTTTTATTATCTCTTGATTTATCTTCTCCATTATAGAGTACTTCTACACCTCTAATTTTAGGATTTGGATGCCAATTATAATGCACACTTACAAAAGCATCTGCATTTAATCCATTGGCAATAGCTGCTCTTTCATATAATCCTACATATGTATCATCAGCTCTTGTCATGTATGTAGAAAATCCTGCTTCCTCTAACAGCTTATTTAACTTTTGTGCTGTATCTAAAGCAATATGTTTTTCTTTCAATCTACTACTAGAAGCTCCTGGGTCTTTCCCACCATGACCTGCATCAATAACAACCATTTTCCCGCTATATCTAGAATTTTCTATTTTTTTATTCTTAAATTCAACTTGAATATTATATTTTTCATCATCTACTGTTTTAATTTTGTATGTTGTTTCATCTTGTAATCTAATTGTTATATGATAATATTTGCCATCATCATCAATTGCTATAGATTTCACCATACTATCATCTATATTCAACGTAGTATCTGCTAGACTTATTTGATCTTTTGGAACTTTTAATAATAATTCATGATTATTATCATTATAATCTTCATCATACATATCTCTTTCTTCTAAAGATAATTTTAAGATAGATTTATTTACAGCTTCCTTTTTATAGCTAAACCCTTGAAGTGGCTTACTATTCACATACACTAATATGTCCATTCCTTCATCTTCAACAAATATGTTTTCAAAGCTTTGTCCCTTTTCAAGGTCTAATACAACTCGAACAATTTTATCATCCTTATCATAATTATCATCAGGATTGAATTGAGATATTCTTATCCTTTTTACTCCATTTTTAGAAACTAAAATATTATTTTTATCAAACTTTAATTTAGCATTTAATATATCTACAACAACACGATCTCCTAGATCTATCACATTATATGCTGGAATCTCATCTGTATGTATCACAATTGCATCTGCATTATTTCTATTTTCCATCTTTATACTTTTGACAGTATTTAAGAAATCTACTTTTATTTCATTATTTTCTTCATCAAAAGTAACATCATAACCTCTTGGTAAAGCCAAATCAATAACAATCCTAGTTACATTTCTAGGACTCTTCTCAAACAAGGAAGCTCTAATTGTCATAACACCCATATCATATACTTTTTTCTTTATCTCACTTCCTTCTTTTATAAGCGATGGATCATTTATATCTATATTTGTATTTGGAATATCTAAAATTAATCTATCAGTTCCTCCAAATCTGCTTCCTGGTAAGTAAAGAGGAGACAACTTTACTTTTCCTGTAGTCTTAATAACTACTCGGGGAACATCTTTATACTCTCTGAACTCAATTCCAGTGATAGACTGCTTAGGTAAATCAACTGTTGCTGTAGTAGTTTCTTGTATCCAATTTACATCCATGCCAAGCTGTTCTGCTATGAAACGTAAAGGTACCATTGTTCGATAATTTCCTTGATATCCTAATAGCTTTGCAGGAACTCCATTAGGAAGTGAACATTCTTTTCCATTTACTATAGCTTTGGCACTGTCAATTTTTAATACTATAGTTTTTTCTTCTGCTAGAATAGTCGCTTCTTTATTCTTTTGGTCCCATTCTATTTGAGCACCTAGATTTTCAACAACAAATCGAATAGGAACTAATGTGCGACTTTTTCCTTTTATTGTATAAAGAAGAGATGGAACATCTGTATAAATATCTCGTCCACCCATCAAAAGATTGACAGCATATACTTCTTGTAGCTTTCCAGACATACCATCTGTAATCTCTACAACTGTTCTTTCTTGCTTTGCAGCAAAAGCAGTAACACTCATTCCTAAAATCATAATAAACACCAGCAAAACCGACAGTAATCTCTTCATTTTTTGTCCCCCTATTATTTTCAGTATTTTATGTACATTTATATTAATTTCAATAGTTTTACTCTACATAAACAGTTATATCATTTTGCTAGAACTTATGTCAACTTGCTTAACACAATTGTAATTGAGTCTTAATATTACACATAAAATAATGCAGGCTCATGTGTTAAAGCCTACAATTTTAATCCTTCATCATACTTTTATTTATAAACAAAATATCCTTTTCCACTCATCCACCTTAAGCATTCTATGATCTGAAATAATATACTCAATGCTAATATCTTTAGGATCTATCTCATGCATTATAAGCACTTCAGCATCATATCCCTCTATTAGATCAACTCTAGCTTTTAAATTTTCTTTAAAGCTCAATGATGTTTCCCAATATGATTTCAAAAGATTCTTTCCTTTTATATCTAAATATTTTTTACACGCTTGAAAGTCTTCAACATTTTGAAGTATATAAGGTTCATAAATTTGATTTGCACAATTTTCATTAGCTACCCAACACTTTTCTTCATCGATTTTAATAGACAACACCACGCTATGAGAATGAAACTTATGATTTTTAGGATAATTTATACTTGCAAAAATAGCTCTACTTCTTATTACCCAACTGGGTATATAGTGTGGTTTTTGTTCATCTATCAATTCATGAAAGCCATCATATTTTGTTTTATAAGTTTCTTTATCATCAAAATTTATGCCTGCTTTTAATGTTTTCTTTAAATCTGTAAGTTCTATAATATGATAAATCACACGCGTTTCATTGTAATCTGGAAAAAGCATATTCAAATACCCTCCTAAAATTTCTAAAAACTAATCTTATAGTATGATTTTTTCATCGTTTCTATACAAATATACATTTTTTTCAATACATCAATTTTATATTTTTTAAAAATACTATTATTAGGAGGTTGATCGGATGATTAACATTAACTGCTCTTTACCCTGCTTTTTTGAAAACGATGGAAAATGTGCTTTTACTCATATAACCGCTCTCTCTTTAACACCTCATCCTGAATGTGCATATTTTACACCAAAGACTTCTTTCATTAATAAAACTCCATCTTCTAATTTTATGCATAACAAAGCCGAAGATTAAATCTTCGGCTTTGTTTTTATTATTCTATATATGCACGTCCAAAGAACCAATGTCCCATTTTTGTTTTTTCCCAATTCTTTACATGCTCACTTACCATTTGTGGTCTTGTATAATAATAAATTGGCATAACGATCATCTCATCCATCATCAGCTTTTGAGCATCATATAAAAGCTTAAACCTTTCTTGTCCAGTTAATATTTTTGAATCTTCGATTAATTTATCATATTTAGGACTATTCCACTGTGCATCATTATTTCCTGAATATGATAGCCATAAATCAAGCATAGTCATAGGATCAGCATAATCTCCCAACCAACCAGCTCTTGCAATAGAAAAGTTACCTTGATGTCTTGTATCTTGGAATACTGCCCACTCTTGGTTTGCAAGCTTCACATCAATCCCAAGATTTTCCTTCCACATAGCTTGAATAGCTTCTGCAACAGCTTTGTGGGATTCACTTGTATTATAGATCACTTCAATCTCTGGAAATCCTTCTCCATTAGGATATCCAGCTTCTGCTAATAATTTTTTTGCTTCTTCTACCTTTGCAGCATTTGGATCAATCCCATAATCTCCTGCAACTTTTTGGAACTCTTTTCCTTCTGCATCTAATAATCCTGGTGGTGTAAACCCTGTAGCAGGAATTTGTCCTCCTTTTGTTACCTTCTCCACAATCGCTTTTCTATCTATTGCAAGGGATAATGCTTTTCTAACTCTTACATCATCTGTAGGTGCTTTTGTAACATTAAAGATATAATAATATGTTCCTACTTCTGGCCATATCATAAATGTAGGATTTTCAGCTTTAAGTCTTGGTATTTCTTGTGTTGGCAAATCATCAATTATATCGATTTCTCCTGCTTCATAAGCTGTTAAAGCTGTTGATTGCTCAACAATCATAAGAGCTTCTATTTTGTCTATTTTGACATCATCTGCTTTCCAATAGTTTTCATTTTTCTCAAGAATAATTCTATCTCCCATGATATAATCTGCCAGTTTAAATGGTCCGTTGCTAACAGCTATTTCAGGATTTCTAGCCCAACCTTTTGGATCCTTTTCTACCATATCTTTTCTTACTGGCATATAAGTATAAAAGGTCGTTAAATTAAGAAAATATGCTGTTGGCGCATTAAGAGTTACTTCCAAAGTTTTATCATCTATAGCTTTTACAGCTACATCATCTAATGATCCTTTTCCTTCATAAGCATCTTGTGCACCTTTAATATAGAATAGTTGGAATGCATACTCAGATGGTTCTGGAACTAGATTAGGATCTAACGCTCTTTTCCAAGCATACTCAAAATCTTGTGCACGCACTGGCTTTCCATCTGACCATTTTGCATCTCTTAAATGGAAAGTATAAGTAAGACCATCATCAGATACATCGTAGCTTTCTGCCATAGCTTTTTCAAGCTTTCCATCTCTTTCTCTCATCAGTCCTTCAAAGGTATTATTAATAATATGACCACCATCAGAAGCACTATTTAGCTGAGGATCTATTGTCTTCGGCTCTGAACTTATATTCCATCTTAATACTACTTCTCCTTTCTTCTCTTCTGGTTTATTTCCTGTACATCCAGTCAAAGCAGTAACAAATAATATAACCACCAATATAAAAGCTAAACTTTTTTTAAACAATCATATCCCTCCAATATTTTATATTTTTCATAATCTTATTATAAACAATTATTTCAATCAAAAGACGGTTTGCTTCTTAATTCACCTCCTTATAAATGACCATCTTAAAAATATTTTAAATTAAATATTTAAAAAATATTCAATAGGTTATTACAAGTTCTTAATGAGATGAAATTATCTGAAATCTTTTCGTAAAAAAAATTTTATAACAAATGACATGCTGCCATATGTCCACCACCTATATCTTTCATGATAGGTTCATTTTCAGCACATTTCTTCATTGCATGAGGACATCTTGTGCAAAATCTACATCCTGAAGGAGGATTTAGTGGACTTGGAACATCTCCTTTTAATAAAATTCTGTGCTTCTCTTTTGATATATCAGGATCTGGAATTGGAATAGCCGATAGTAAAGCTTTTGTATATGGATGAGCAGGATTTTCAAAAATTTCGTCACTGTCTGCAATTTCAACTAATTTTCCAAGATACATAACTCCTATGCGATCTGATATATATCTAACCATTGAAAGGTCATGGGCAATAAATAAATAGGTCAGTCCTAGTTCTTCTTGCAAATCGCCTAGCATATTTACTACCTGTGCCTGTATAGAAACATCAAGAGCTGATATAGGCTCATCACATATTATAAATTCTGGCTTTACAGCTAAAGCACGCGCAATACCTATACGCTGTCTTTGTCCTCCACTAAATTCATGCGGATATCTTATAGCATGATCAGGATTTAATCCTACTTTTGATAACAAATCATGGATAATTTCTGTTCTAAGCTTTCCTGATGCTAAATTATGAATATCTAAAGCTTCTCCTATAATATCACCAACAGTCATACGACTATTTAAAGATGCATAAGGATCTTGAAAAATCATCTGCATTTTTTTTCTAAAGGGATGGAGTTCTCTTTCATTCATCATACCAATTTCCACACCATTAAAAATAATCTCTCCTTCTGTAGGCTCATATAAACGAATAAGCGTTCTTCCTGTTGTTGATTTTCCACAACCTGATTCTCCTACAAGCCCCAATGTTTCCCCCTTTTTAATATAAAAGCTCACATCATCAACTGCTTTTACATACTGTATATCTTTTCCAAAGAACCCCTTTCTTATTGGAAAATATTTTTTCAGATTTTTCACTTCTAGTAAAATATCATCATTTTTTTTCATTATATCCTCCCCCTCTTTACACCAGTATCTACTTCAACTTGAGGAGCATTTTTATGAAGGAGCCAACACATAGAACGATGACCTTTTTCTTCCTCAAAATAAGGTGGCTTCATTTCTTGACAGATTTTCATTGTATAAGGACATCTCTCTGCAAAAGGACATCCCTTTGGAGGATTTAATAAATCTGGAGGTGTTCCTTCTATTGGAACCAATCTCTGCTTTTCCCCTAAATCCAATCTTGGAATAGACTTTAATAATCCCATAGTGTAAGGATGCTTTGGATTGTAGAAAATTTGTTCTGTAGTCCCTTCCTCCATAATAAGCCCACCATACATCACAATAATTCTTGTACATACATCTGCTACAACTCCTAAATCATGTGTAATCAAAATAATAGAAGTATTAATTTTTTCCTTTAAATCCTTCATGAGTTCTAAAATTTGTGCTTGTATGGTAACATCTAGTGCTGTTGTTGGTTCATCTGCTATGAGAAGGCTTGGCTCACAGGATAGTGCCATAGCAATCATAGCCCTTTGTCTCATGCCTCCACTAAATTCATGCGGATAGTTATCTATCCTTTTTTCAGGAGATGGAATCCCAACAAGCTTTAACATTTCTACTGCCTTTTCTCTTGCTTGCTTCTTACTTAAACCCTGATGGTGCCTTATAGCTTCCATTATCTGATTTCCTATAGTATATACAGGATTCAAAGAAGTCATAGGGTCCTGAAAAATCATAGCCATTTCATTTCCTCTAATACGCTGCATTTCTTTTTCAGACATATTGACAACATCTTTTCCTTTAAAAGTAATTTTTCCATCTACAATTTTGCCTGGATACTGAAGGAGTCTCATAATAGACATTGATGTAACACTTTTGCCACTTCCAGATTCTCCAACAATTCCAATAGCTTCTCCTTTATCTAAATGAAAACTTACACCTCTTATAGCCTTGACTTCTCCCACATGAGTAAAGAAAGAGGTATAAAGGTCCTTTACTTCTAATATTTTTTCATTTTTCATTATTTTCACCCCTTTTCTATTTACGAAGACGTGGATCTAGGGCATCTCTTAAGCCATCACCTAAAAAGTTAAACGCAAGCATAGTAATACAAATAGCTATTGACGGGAAGAAAAGCTGATATGGATAAGAACGAAGACCTCCTAACGCATCACTAGCGAGTGATCCCCACGAAGACATAGGTGCTGAAACTCCAAGTCCTATGAAGCTTAAGAATGATTCTGTAAAGATAGCACTTGGTATCTGCATAGTCATAGTTACAATTATTACACCCATAGCATTTGGAATCAAATGTCTATAAAGAATCCTCCATGTACTTGCACCTAATGTTTTAGCTGCTAGTACATATTCTTGTTCTTTTAAACTTAACACTTGCCCACGTACAATTCTTGCCATTTTCACCCAATAAATTGTTCCTAGTGTAATAATAATACTCTTTAAGCCTGAACCGATTACAACCATCAAAATAATAGCATATAGCACTAAAGGAATGGTGGAAATAACATCTACAATCCTCATCATAACATTGTCAATTTTTCCACCCATATATCCTGAAATACCTCCATAAAGCACCCCTATAAAAAAGTTCACTAATGTCGCAATAACCGCAACAGTCAAAGAGATTCGTGCACCATATAAAACCCTTATAAACAAATCTCTACCATGAGCATCTGTTCCAAACCAATGTTCACTACTTGGTCCTTCATTACCTCTTAAAAGATTTTGTTCAGAATACGTGTATGAAGAAAAAATAGGACCAATAATAGCAAAAGCAAATATAATAATGATCATAAAAAGTCCTAGCATAGCCAATTTATTTTTCTTAAGTCTTCTCCAAGCATCCTGCCAATAGGTCATACTTGGACGAACAATTTTTTCTTTTTCTCGATCTTTCAT
Source organism: Crassaminicella indica (assembly GCF_019203185.1). Classification (NCBI taxonomy): domain Bacteria; kingdom Bacillati; phylum Bacillota; class Clostridia; order Eubacteriales; family Clostridiaceae; genus Crassaminicella; species Crassaminicella indica. The sequence continues at coordinate 350,639 of NZ_CP078093.1, forward strand.
TCCAATAGGCTGCCACATATCCTGTGGAATTTTATTTAGTTCCATCATCTAAGCTCCTTCCTATTTATCTATTTTAATTCTAGGGTCTATAAATCCATATACAACATCTACAACTAATACCATAACTACTAAGAATATTGCATAAAATATTGTCATCCCCATTAATACGGTATAGTCACGATTTCCAACACTTTCCACAAAATGTTTCCCCATACCAGGGATAGCAAAAATTCTTTCTACTACGAATGATCCTGTCAATATTGCTGCTACAAGTGGTCCTACATACGTTACAACAGGAATTAATGCATTCTTCAACGCATGCTTTACGACTACTGTAAATTCAGGAAGCCCCTTAGCTCTCGCAGTTCGAATATAATCCTGCTGAAGCACCTCAAGCATACTAGAACGTGTTAGTCTTGCAACAAAAGAAAGAGAAAATCCACTTAAAGCTATAACAGGTCCAATATAATGCTTCCATGTCTTTAACCCAAAGGATGGAAGTATTCCAAGCTTCGAACTAAATATATAAATGATTAATGTTCCTAATACAAAGCTTGGTATCGTTACACCTAAAGTAGCAAAAAACATAGCCAATTGATCCTGCCATTTATTTTGCTTTAGTGCAGAAATGATTCCAATAGGTACACCTAATATAAGAACAAGGATAACAGCAAGTCCACCGATTTTAGCAGAAATAGGAAATCCCTTTTCGATGAGTTGATTTACCGTTACACCCGTACGCTGAAAGGATGGTCCTAAATCTCCTCTTATAACATCTCCAAGATAATCTATATATTGCTTCCATAATGGTTGATCAAGCTTATATTTTGCTTCTAACGCTTTAATAACAGCAGGCGGCAATGCCTTTTCTCTCGTAAAAGGTCCTCCTGGTATAGCATGCATTAAAAAAAATGTAATAGTAATGACTAATAATAACGTAATAATCATTGAAAATGTTCTATTTGCAATAAATCTACCCAAATTATTCACCCTCCTTTTAAAATTTCAATCGAATATTATAAATCTATTTTTTATGCTATTTACACCTCCTACTTATAAATTTTATTACAAAATGTTTCACATTTATCATTGAAACTATTTGTTCCTTGTAATTCGTTTTTCAGATAATTTTTATTTTTTATTCATTGTATGATGTATTATTAATAATAACTGAATTTTTTAGACAATTCAACCAATTAGAGTTAATCTATTTCTTAAATATTTGTAACATTTTCTAAACCTATTGATATAACTAAGTTGTGCATTTGTAGCATACTACACTCCTATCAAATCTTAAATTCTTAATTTCATTTTAATATTTGCATATCAATTAAGTTTATTTAATTTTTATTCATTTTTGTTTTTACACTGTTCGTGCTACTTGCACATTTTAATGCATTTTCTTTCATTTTGTTCGTGGTTTGCATACAATTGTAAATAACACCCCTACCTTTTTAAAAATCTTTCTTTTTGTAGTTTTCCCTCACTTTTTTTGAATATGTGTCTATTTGATAATATATAAAGAAAAAGAATTCTTTTGAAATAAGAATTCTTTTTCTTTTAAAATTTTATCGTTCTATTGATACATATCCAAAGAACCAGTGTCCCATTTTTGTTTTTTGCCAATCCTTCACATACTCTTTTACCATTTGTGGTCTTGTATAGTAATAAATTGGCATAACTATATTTGTATCCATCATTAAAGCTTGTGCTTTATAAAGCAATTCAAATCTTTCTTTTCCTGTTAATAATTTTGATTTTTCAATCAGCTTATCATATTCAGGATTATTCCATTGACAATCATTATTTCCTGAATATGATAACCATAAATCCAGCATAGTCATTGGATCAGCATAATCTCCTAACCAACCAGCTCTTGCAATCTGAAAATTCCCATGATGTCTTGCATCTTGGAATACTGCCCACTCTTGATTTTGAAGTTTTACCTCTATACCAAGATTTTGCCTCCACATTTCTTGAATGGCTTCGGCAATAGCTTTATGTTTTTCTAGCGTATTATAAATAACTGTAACCTCTGGAAAGCCCTTTCCATCAGGATATCCAGCTTCTGCCAATAATTTTTTTGCTTCTTCTACCTTTGCATCATTTGGATCTATTCCATAATCTCCTGCAACCTTTTGAAATTCTTTACCTTCTGCATCTAATAATCCTGGTGGTGTAAAGCCTGTAGCAGGTAATTCTCCTCCCTTTGCAATTTCTTCACAAATGGTTTTTCTATCAATTGCAAGCGTCAATGCTCTTCTAACCCTTATATCATCTACTGGTTTTGCATTTACATTAAATATGTAATAATATGTTCCTACTTCTGGCCAAATCATAAATGTTGGATCTTCTTTTTTAAGTCTTGGTATTTCCTGCACTGGTATTTGATCAATCACATCTAACTCTCCTGCTTCATAAGCTGTTAGAGCTGTTGACTCTTCTACAATCATCATCGCTTTAATCTTATCAAGCTTAACCTTATCTGCATTCCAGTAATATTTATTCTTTTTTAAAATAATTCTATCTCCCATAATGTAATTCTCTAAACTAAAAGGACCATTAGAAACTGCCAATTCAGGATTTCTAGCCCAACCCTCTGGATCCTTTTCTACCATATCTTTTCTTACTGGCATATAAGTATAAAAGGTCGTTAAATCAAGAAAATATGGTGTTGGTGCACTAAGAGTTACTTCCAAAGTTTTATCATCTTTGCATTTAATTGATACATCATCTAATGATCCTTTTCCTTCATAAGCATCTTGTGCCCCTTTAATATAGAATAATTGAAACGCATACTCTGATGGTTCTGGAACTAGATTAGGATCTAACGCTCTCTTCCAAGCATACTCGAAATCTTGTGCACGCACTGGCTTTCCATCTGACCATTTTGCATCTCTTAAATGGAAAGTATATGTAAGTCCATCATCAGATACATCATAGCTTTCTGCCATACCAGAAATAAGTTTTCCATCAATCTCCCTCATCAAGCCTTCAAAAATATTATTGATAACATGACCACCATCAGAAGCACTATTCAGCTGAGGGTCTATTGTCTTTGGCTCTGAACGTAAATTCCATCTTAATACAGATACATTCTTCGTTTCTCCTTGTACTTCATCTTCTTTCTGCTTATCACTACTACCTACACAGCCTGTAAAAACTGTAATGATTAATATCATTACTAAGAATAATACAAAAAATTTTTTTGACATGTTCATTCCCTCCTTTACTTCTTCTTTATTTCCTTATTACATTCTATGCAATCTTGTCCCATTCATGATAACTTTTTCACGACAAAAAAAAAGATGCACAATAAGCATCTTTCTTACTGAATCATCTGTTCAAATTCTTCTTCACTAATAACTTTTATTCCAAGATTATTTGCTTTATCTAATTTCGACCCTGCTTCAGCTCCTGCCAATACATAATCTGTTTTTTTACTTACACTACCAGAAACTCTTCCACCTAAATCCTCTATTATTTTTTTTGCTTCACTTCTTTTATACTTTTTAAGTGTTCCTGTTAAAACAAATGTCAATCCTTCAAATTTCTTTTCTATTTTATCATTCTCATCACTCTTCTTAATAGCCTTCATATTTACCCCAGCAGTTCTTAGCTTTTCTATGATCTCAAGGTTTCTATCCTCTTTGAAAAAAGCTACAATACTTTCTGCCATTTTATGTCCAATTTCAGGAATATTTGTTATTTGTTCCTCACTTGCATTCATCAATACATCCATACTACCAAAAGCGTCTGCTAAGAGTTTAGCTGCTCTTGATCCTACCAATTTAATGCCTAATCCAAAAATTACGCGATCTAAATCATTCTTTTTAGATTTTTCGATAGCATTTATTAAATTTTGAGCAGATTTTTCTCCCATTCTCTCTAATGGAAGAATATCTTCTTTTTTTAAATAATACAAATCAGCAGCATCTTTAATTAAATTATTTTCTAAAAGCAATGTAACAATAGACTCTCCAAGCCCATCAATATTCATAGCATCTCTAGATACAAAATGAATAAGTCCTCTTCTTAATTGAGCAGGACAAGCAGCATTTATACATCTTGTAACAGCTTCTCCTTCTAATCGAACAGTTTCTTCTTTACAAACAGGACAAATAGTAGGCATACTAAATTGTTTTTCATCTCCTGTTCGTTCATCAAAGAGTACACGTACTACAGCTGGTATTACATCTCCAGCCTTCTCTATAATAACCGTATCTCCAATACGAATATCCTTTTCTTTAATATAATCTTCATTATGAAGTGTTGCTCTACTAATAACAGAACCAGCTACTCTTACCGGTTCAAGCTCTGCTGTCGGAGTTAAAGCTCCTGTTCTTCCTACCTGAACAGTAATATTTTTTACCTTTGTCTTTTTCTGCTGAGCAGGAAATTTATAAGCAATAGCCCATTTTGGACTCTTTGATCTTAAGCCAATCTTTTCTCTTTGATATAAATCGTTCACTTTAATAACTAAACCATCTATATCAAAAGCTAGCTGACTTCTTTTCTCTGCCCATTTTTCACATTGCTCTATAACTTCCTTTATACTTTGACAGACTTTATACATAGAAGTTTTAAACCCTAATTTCTTTAGATATTCAAAGCCTTCGGTATGTGTATTAATATGCATATTTTCCATTCTTTGAATGTTAAAAACAAATATATCTAAATTCCTTTTGGCTGCTACTTTAGGGTCAAGCTGTCTTAAAGAACCTGCTGCTGCATTTCTAGGATTTGCAAAAATAGTTTCTCCTTTTTCTGCTTGTTTTTGATTCAATTCTGCAAATTTTTCCCGGGAAATATAAACTTCTCCCCTTACTTCTATGTCAACTTCCTCTTTTAATCTCAACGGAATAGTTTTTATAGTACGCAAATTCTTCGTAATATCTTCTCCTACAAATCCATCCCCACGGGTAGCACCTTGTACAAATTTACCCTTTTCATACTTTAATCCTACTGACAATCCATCAATCTTTGGTTCTACAACATATTCTATTTTATCACCAATAATTTTTCGAATGCTTCTATCAAAATCAATTAAATCTTCTTTATTGTATGAATTACTAAGACTTAGCATAGGTACACTATGCTGTACTTGACTAAATGCTGATAATGGTTCTCCACCAACTCTTTGAGTTGGTGAATCATCACGAATCAGCTCTGGAAAACTTTTTTCTAAATGAATTAATTCATCCATCATTTGATCATATTCATAATCTGTAATTTCTGGACTATCCAGTACATAGTATTTATAGTTATGCTCATTTAGCATTTCTATTAATTCATCTATTTTACTACGTGCTTCTTCTCTATTCATATAAGCCACCCTTTCTATAACACAGTAATTGGTGCATATTCCTTTATGAACTTTTTAATACCAGCATGATCAAAAGCAATAGTAAGCTCCGTATCGTTTCCTTTCTTCTTAACAGATATAACTGTACCTATTCCAAATTTGTCGTGCTTTATTTTTGTACCGGGCTTTACTTCCTTCACTCCTGTACTGCTAACATTTTTTTGTATGGTATTATTTATACTTGTACCTCTGTAAATACCGGGTGACGGTGCTAATACCATTTTATCTCTTCTTAACATTTCTTCTTTATCTCGATCAATTAGCTCCTCTGCAATTTCATCAATAAATCTAGACATTGGATTGTAGTTAGTTCTCCCGTATAGCATTCTCATTTTTGCATGTGTTAAGAATAATACTTCCTCAGCCCTTGTAATACCTACATAACAAAGTCTTCTTTCTTCCTCTAACGCTCTATCATCTTCTAACGCTCTTGCTGTAGGGAATATTCTCTCCTCCATCCCTACAAGAAATACAACTGGAAACTCAAGTCCCTTTGCACTATGTAGAGTCATAAGCACTACTGCATTATCCTCATCATCCATTTTATCTAAATCAGAAACTAATGAAATGTTTGCTAAAAACTCTTCTAATGTTTTTACTTCACTGTTTTTTTCAAAGTCCATAGCAACAGATAAAAATTCTTGTAAGTTTTCAATCCTTGACTGAGCTTCTACTGTATTTTCCTTCCTTAGCTCATCCAAATAACCTGATTCCTCTAATACATTTTTTATTAAATCAGTTACACATATCTCTTCCTTTTCTAAACCAAATTTTGTAATCAACATGACAAAATCTCTAATCCCAGCTTTTACTCTTCTTGAAAAACCATCTATCAATTTATCATCTAATAATACGCTAAAAATACTCTCTCCTGTTTCATTAGCAGCGTCTTGTAATTTTTCAACAGTTCGATCCCCAATTCCTCTTTTAGGAACATTTATAACTCTTTTCAAGCTTACATCATCTACAGGATTTTGAATCAAACGCAAATATGCCACAATGTCTTTAATTTCTTTTCGATCATAGAACTTTAATCCCCCATAAATGCGATATGGAATACCTGCTTTCATAAGAGTATCCTCTAGCACACGAGATTGCGCATTAGTTCTATAAAGCATAGCAAATTCTTTATAATTTCTTCCATCAGCCTCTACCATAGCTCTAATTTGATTGACAACAAACTGGGCTTCATCATGTTCATTATTAGCACGATAATATCTTATGATCTCTCCTCTATCTTGTGATGTCCATAATCTTTTATCCTTTCTTCCGTAATTGTTTTGGATTACACAATTTGCAGCGTCTAAGATATTCTGCGTAGAACGATAATTTTGCTCTAGCTTTATTACTACAGCATTTTTAAAATCGTCTTCAAAATTTAAGATGTTTCTTATATCTGCCCCTCTCCAGCTGTAAATACTTTGGTCATCATCCCCCACAACACATAAATTTTTGTGCTTGTCTGCAAGCATAGATACTAATTTATATTGTAGCTGGTTTGTATCCTGATACTCATCTACCATAATATATTGAAATTTATTTTGATAATAACTAAGAGTCACTTTATCCTTTTCAAATAATTCTACAGTCTTAAAAATCAAATCATCAAAATCTAATGCATTATTCTTTTTTAATTTTTTCTGATAAAGTGTATAGATTTTTCCAATCGTCTCCATCTGAAAATCTCCTGCATACTCTTTATCAAACGCTTTTGGCGTAAGCATTTTATCCTTTGCTTCACTAATACGACTTAATACCATTGGAATAGGATATAATTTGTCATTAATATTTAACTCTTTATAGCATTCTTTTAAAACTACCTTTTGGTCTGTTGCATCATATATGACAAAATCTCTTGTATAATCTATTTTTTCAATATCACGTCTTAAAATCTTTACACAAGCTGAATGAAAAGTACTCACCCATATATCTGTAGGGCGTCCTAATAAATTTTCTACTCTATATTTCATCTCTTTAGCTGCTTTATTAGTAAAGGTAATAGCCAAAATATTTCCTGGATAAACCCCTAATTCTTCTATTAAATATGCTATTCTATGCGTTAAAACTCTAGTCTTTCCTGAGCCAGCACCTGCTAATATAAGTAGTGGTCCTTCTGTTTTCAAAACAGCCTCTCTTTGTGGAGGATTTAACATGGATAAATCCATAAAAAGTCTCCTTTCTTTTATACATTCTTATCAAATTTTTCCGTCTATATGTAGCTTCTTCATTGTCATTTTAAAACTTCGATAAAAAATAGTATATCATATTTTCTGTACTTTCAGTAGGGGATACGAACATTTGTTTTATGATTGCAAAATTGTGTAAAAAAAAAGAATGATTATACTCATTCTTTTTGTAAATGAAAGAACTAATCTATGCTTTTAATATTCATACCCATTTTGTAAAAAATCTTTTATTTCTTTTAAATTCATCCCATTAAGTCCCAAATCTTCAACTGTATATCCTGTTTCCCAATAATTTTCATCCTTTAATGATGATGCTAAAGTTACTACTGAATCCATTACAGGTGTTTTTACTCCCACTACATGTCCAATATTAGATAATAGTACTAAAGAACAAGGAGTATCTTCTGTTAAATATCGATCATTTAAATCCTTAGGACCTTTTAAATCTCTAAAAGATTCACTATCCCTATAGCATTCATAAAGGGTTTCTCTTTTTGGTACATACCCCATCTTATATAATCTATCTTTCACATCAATAATTTTATAACCAAATTTTTTACAAATTTCCTGTCTTTCTTTATCAATTTTTTCAATTACCTTAGCAACAGATGGTGTAATTCCCTCTTTATAATGATAATGTTCTCCTTTGAAATACTCTATTTTTCCAGCATTTAAGACAACAGGAGCTGGATGAGATACAGGATTTCCATTGTTTAAAGATGTTTCTAAAACATCATGAACTAATTCTACAGATGGATAAATCTTTTTTACAATATTGTACATTTCCTCGTTGTATTTCCTCGGAAAAGCCGCAAAATATAATTTGCTACATTCTAATAATATTTTTACACTAGTTGGTCCTGTCTTCCTACACGCATATGGTAATGTATGCATTTCAGCTATTTTCACTCCAGCTAGTTTTCCCTTTTCATGCAATACCTTCGATACAATCAGCGCACCGCCTGTACTCCCCGGCGCTAAAACAATTCTATGTCCTCTTTTCAAATATGGAGCAATCTCTTCTGCAAATTTTTTCAATCCATATGCTGGAAGCACTGTCATAATTAAATCCGTATCCTTTATCGCATCCTCTAAATCTGTCGTAACCTTATGAATATCTGCTTCCCCAGTTTGTCCAACACCTGTCAGCACTATTCTTTTTCTTTTAAACAATTCCTCTATCCGACTTGCATATTTTTTATTGGCATATAAAGTAATTTCATACCCTTTCAAAGTCAAATCTGCAGCTGCAGCAAAAGCACCATTTCCTATTCCGATAATTGTTATTTTTTTTACCACCAAATCACCTTCCTTGAAAAAAATAATAAAAAATCCATGCTAATTCATATTTTCTATAACATTAGCATTAAAAAATTATTATAAAAAATCATTATTGCACTTGGAAAATAATTATTTTGCTACACAAGATGTCTATATTTACAGGAGAGCAACAGAAGAACAAAGGAGAGTTTTGAAAAAGCTTGTATTTTAAAGATTAACTTATTTCTCGTATTATGATAAAATTATACCACATTTTTCATTATTTTTCAAAAATTTAGTATATAATATATAGGTAAACAACTTTAAAATGAAATATAAAAGATAGTTCATTCCAGATAACTTTTGAAAAAACAAAACTTCATTTCATGAAAAAATACTAAACCTTCAAAACTCACTTTGTTCAAACAATGAAGGTTCTTAACGTATTTTTTATGAAATTTCAGTAAGTTTTTTTACAAAAGTTATCAAAGTCATTCACTTATCTTTATATATTTCTTTTTTTATGTTGATGTTGTTTACTTATAGGGATCCAACTTCAAAGTTTAATTATTTATAAAAGCTTTTTGCATATACAATAGACTTCATTTTGTCTTTAAGAGAATTGAGTTTTTGGTAAACTGATGAAAAATCATTAAATAATTCATCTTCTGAACACCTAGCTACTGTTTGATGAATTATATTTTTAACTCTTTTTTAATTTCTTGAGTTGGATCACTATATATTAAAAACATAATTTAAAAATAGCTGGGTACTCCCAGCTATTTTCTATAAAAAATTATAACTTTACTGTTCAGACCAATTTGCAGGAAATACTATATAAATAAATTTTGCATATTCACTAGCAGAAAACTGAATAGAAGAATCTTTAGGGATAAATATAATATCTCCTTTATTTCCAACAACTCTTCTTCCATCAATAACAATTTCTAAAGTTCCTTCTAAAATCACATCTACCTCATCATATTTGAGAGTCCAATCAAAGGTTGAAGCTTTCATTTCCATCACACCACAGCCTAATCTTGGACTTTCTTTTAGTGTTAAAACATCTTTTAGAAAAACTTTATCTTCAGCTTTTCCTGTGTCAAATTTTTCGAGCTTTACAGTAGATGTCTTAACAGCAATTACACCGCTAGGATCTATATGTTTTTCAAATTTATCTTGTGAAATATTTATTTTTTCCATAATAATTTTCCTTACGATTTCCTCAATCATTTTAGCATCTATATTTTGCATAAAAGCATCTCCTTTCAATTCATTACCTATTCAATAGTTTGGGTAGTTTTATTTTCATCAGCAGTCATATAATAAGCAAGCATTACTGCTGTTACACCTGCTACTAATTTCCCAACAATCATAGCAGCAATCATATCTTTGTTTACACCTGCTGCAAATCCTAAATGATCCCCAAATACAAAAGCTGCACTTACTGCAAAGGCAACATTAATAACCTTCCCTCTATTATCCATATCCTTCATCATACCGAACATAGGAATATTATTTGCAAGGGTTGCAATCATACCTGCTGCTGCTATATCAGACATACCCAATAATGCTCCAACTTTCATTAATGGTTTTTTAAGTACCTTTGTTATTACAACAACTAATGGATATGCTCCTGCTAAAACAATTGCAATACTTCCAATAATTTGAATTCCTTCACTAATAGGTGCCATTCCATGAATAATAACAATTTTTCCTCCTGTCAAGGTTTCGACAATAATAGAAGCTAAACCTACAGTAATAACAGCTGTTACCCCTTTACCAAAGTAATTAAATCCTGAAATCATTTTTCCTGGAATCTTCCATAGACCAATTGCAATAAGTATAGAGAATATAATAATTGGAACTAGATTGCTTAAAACCATACCAATTGAAAAACCCGCAACCAGTCCACCAATAAAACAACCTATAGGAATCGTGATCATTCCTGCAAGAACACCTTTTGCTAAAAATGGCTGATCCTGCTTTTGAATAATTCCTAACGCTACTGGAATAGTAAATACAATTGTAGGACCCATCATAGAACCTAATATCAAACCTGCAAATTCTGCTGCTTCCTTTGTATTAGCCATCTCATGTGCTAACGGATATCCTCCCATATCACATGCCAATAAAGTAGTTGCAAACATAGATGGATCTGCTCCTAATTTTGTATAAATAGGTACAATAACTGGCTTTAAAACTGTTGCGAGTACTGGAGCTAAAGAAACAACCCCTACCATAGCCAAAGCTAATGCTCCCATAGCATTAAAGCCTTCTTCAAACTGCTCTCCTAATCCATATTTATTTCCTATGATTCTATCTACTGCGCCTAAAAGCATAAATCCGACCATGATATATAAAATAATATCATTAATGCCCATTCTTCAATCCCCCCTTATTTATAATCTCCTCATGTGGTGAAGGAATAACAACAACTTCTATTTTATGTATTCTAATAAAGTCCTTTGCTAATGGAGAAATAATAGTTTTTTTCCCTACTTGAATCCCTCTTTTTCCATTTTTATATATTTTTCTTAAATCCATCTCTGAAATAAGCCTTTTATGAGTAAAATCTATCACTTCTTCATCGCATTCATTTTTAGTTTCATATGCTGGTTCTTCTAAAGGCATTCCTTCAATCTTTTTATTATTTATTTCTTCTAAAACGATATTTTTTTCCTTTATAGACTTATCCTGTTCCTTCTCACATTCTAAAAGATATTTTTTTTCATCTATCTGTTCCAAACTATATAAGCTGCGTATTTTTTTCATTACTTCTCGTGTTACAGCCTCAACAAAACAATTTACATCCATTATCATCTCTCCTTACTAAGAACAATTCATTGCTATCCCTAAAGGAGTCATATTATTACCATCTCCCTATTTATACTTTTGAGCTAACAGCTTCAACATCATAATATAAAAACAGCTACTTAACCGATTCAGTAATCTTAAAATATCTTTTCTTTTTATATCACCTTCTCTATCTTTAAATGCATTTATAGCTGCTATTTCTGTTTCCCTTACAACTGTTCTTAGCTCATTTAAAACAATAAAGCATTCTCCTTCCTTGTAGGAAGGGTAAAAAATATGGTCCACGCCTAAATACTTTTTAGGATTATGAGATTTTTCTCTTATTTCATCTAGACTCATTCCTAACAAACTATGTTCTTTAATTTCTTCATCCATTACTTCTGCACGAAGAATCCTTCGTACAACATCCATAATCTCTTCTAAATCCTTTAATAAATCACCCTTTTTCTCTTTAAAAGCAACAAACTGAGCATAAAGAATTTTTGCTTCTAAACTGTCTATTTTACCTCTGAATAAGATACGAGGATGATCTTTATCTACCAGCTTATTTCCATATATCTGTGTCATATGCTCAGGCTTTTTTTCAATAAATCCACCTGAGATACATTCAAATCGCGGGAAAAATTCTTTTTTATCTTCTTCCTTATCATATTTATCTTTTTCTTTTAATATCTCATCTTCATACACAAGCTTAATATTTCTATCACTAAGATAAGTACTTGCAGCAGGGGTAATAATATCATTTTTATTTATTTTAAAAGTTTTAATGTTTTGATTTCTCAATCGACTTCGCAGCTTAGCTTCGGTTAATACACTCATATTGTCACATCCTTTTAAATTGGATATACTCCCGGACTTTTACATCCGGGAAATGGATTAACCTTCAAGTTTTGGTAAAATGAATTCTACTTCATTATGTGGTCTTGGAATTACATGTACAGATAATAATTCTCCTACTCTTTCAGCAGCAGCAGCTCCTGCATCAGTAGCTGCTTTTACAGCTCCTACATCTCCTCTTACCATTACTGTTACAAGTCCTCCTCCTACTAAAACCTTTCCTATTAATGTAACATTTGCCGCTTTTACCATTGCATCTGCTGCTTCTACTGCTCCTACCATTCCTTTTGTTTCTATCATTCCTAATGCATTTGTATTTGCCATAATCATTCCCTCCCCATATTTTTTTATATGAACAACGTAAGAATCAAATAATGAAGTATAAAAAGATAAGAGAACACCTCTGATAACATTACTTATCCATATTTAACTTTTCTAATACTTTAGAAACAATCATTGTAATAATCTCTTCATTTTGCTCACAATAATTTTTTATAATATGTTTCTATCATACCTATTGCAGCTTTTGTCATTTTAAATCACCCTAATACTCTGATGGATTTTCAGCAACAAATTTTACTGCTGCAGCAAATGCATCACATGCTGCTTTACATGCTGACTGACTTCCAGTTAAAAGGCCTCCTCCAAAATTTGTTTCTGATGGTGGTCCAAAGAAGGTTTTTAATTCTACTGCCGCAGCTTTCATAGCAGCATCAAGTCCATACATAGCTTCTAATGGAGGTGCAATCAAATAAGCCAACGCCTCCCCTTCTTTTATTCCTGCTGTCTCTGACAGATATGAACCTGTTCTAGAAATGCACTGTGCATAATATGGAATAGAATCATCATCATTTGCACTATAGAAGGTTGCCACACCACTTTCAATAAAATCTACAGCAGCATTTAGTCCACTTCGTACCTCAGCTGGTGTAGGCCCTGCTAAAATACCTATAAATTCTCCAGCCAACTTCGTACTTGCATTAGCAGCTCCTGCATACATAGATTTTGCATATACAACTGCTACAGCTGCTTTTTTTGTAGCCTCATCTATAGCTGTATACCCTACATCATCGCAGTCAGTAGTAATTAATCCTAGACTTTTATGTTCTGGTTTTAACTCTAAAGCTTTTGCCACTTCTGGATTTATATTTGGAATGATCTTTACACTTAAAACAGTGGTTTTTAAAGGATCATTTTTCATCTTTACTCCTCCTATTTATAAAATTACAATTTCAATTCCACACCGCTAATTTTCTTATCAAGCATTATTTTAATAACTTCAGCTATATGTGCTCCTGCTTCTACGGGAGGTGTTCCTCCTTTATGAATATTAGAAATAACATTTCTTCTTGATTCTGGCATACCAATTGTTGCCTTATAAGCAATATATGCACTCATACTTTCTGCTGTAATAAGCCCAGGTCTTTCTCCAATTAAAACACAAGTAACATCTGCATCTAGTGCCTCAGATATTTCATCCATAGCTCCAACTCTTCCATATTTCACAAAGAATGGAGTTCCTACACTTATTCCATAGCTTTCAAGTCCCTGCATGATAGCTGGTAAAACATCTTTTACATTTGCTTCAATAGCTGTCGAGCTTAACCCATCTGAAACATATATCTGAACTTGAGGTTTTTTATTACATTTATCTTTTATTATTCCTATCTGATCTTCATCAAATTGTTTTCCTAAATCTGGACGTGTTAAGAACTCATCTTTATCCTTGCACTTTGTTTTTACACTAAAAAGCTTCAATTCATTAATAAAATCATCAGAAACATCTGTAAACACAGCATCTTGTGCTGCAGCATGGTCTGCTCTAAATCGAAGCATAGTATCTGTTTTGTATCTTACACCAGCTCTTCCGACTCCAATTCTAGCAGGCGTATATGCTTTCATTTTCATATAACCATTTTTATCGTGAGCATCTTCAACTAAAAACCACTCTTTAAGATCCAAAGCCACAAGATCTCTCAAATCTTCATCATATTTTTGAGTATCTACACTTTCAATTTTATTTTCTACTTGTTCTTTTGCTACCATTTGCGCTATTACTTTTTCAATCAATCTCTTTATATCTTTTTCTTCTAACATACCTTCACCTCCTATTTATTTAAGAATATAGAAGCGTCTCCTGCTCGCTTCGTTAATTTACCATTTTCATAAATGCCCATATTTTCAAGCCAAGCTTCAAATTCCTTTATTGGTCTTAATCCCAATAATTCTCTTAAAGCTGGCGTTTCATGATAACCTGTGCATTGATAATTAAGCATAATATCATCTCCATGTGGCACACCCATAAAGTAGTTGCAGCCTGCAGTAGTTAATAATACAGCTAGATTTTCAATATCATTTTGATCTGCCTTCATATGATTCGTATAGCAAGCATCACAGCCCATAGGAATACCCGTAAGCTTACCCATAAAATGATCTTCAAGCCCTGCACGAATAACTTGTTTATTATCATACAAATACTCAGGTCCAATAAAACCTACTACAGTATTTACTAAAAACGGTTTATATCTTTTCGCAAATCCATAGCACCTTGCTTCCATTGTCACTTGATCTGCTCCAAAATGAGCATCAGAAGAAAGCTCTGCTCCTTGCCCTGTTTCAAAATACATTACATTCGGTCCTGTAGAAGTTCCTTGTTTTAATACTAATTCTCTGGCTTCCTCTAAAAGTTTTGCTGTAACACCAAATGCTTCATTTCCTTTTTGAGATCCTGCTATACTTTGAAAAATCATATCTGTTGGAGCTCCCTGTTTTACAGCCTCCATTTGTGTTGTTACATGTGCAAGTACGCATTGCTGTGTAGGAATTGCATATTTTTTCTTAATTTCATCAAATTTTTTAAGAACTTTTGATACATTACTTACTGTATCATCAACTGGATTTAGTCCAATAACAGCATCTCCTACCCCATAAGAAAGACCTTCTAAAGTAGCTGCTACAACACCGTCTATGTCATCTGTAGGATGATTAGGCTGAAGTCTAGCAGATAATGTGCCTTCTAATCCTATTGTAGTGTTGCAATGAGCACTTACTCTCACTTTCTTTGCTCCATAAATCAAGTCTAGATTAGACATAATTTTAGCTACACCAGCAACCACCTCACTAGTAAGGCCCCTACTAATTCTTCTAATATGATCTCCTGTAGTATTTTCATTTAGAATCCATTCTCTAAATTCTGAAATACTCCAGTTTTGTATTTCGTCGTAGATACGCTCGTTTACATCATCTTGAATCACTCTTGTTACTTCATCATCTTCATATGGTACTACTGGATTATTTCTCAAATCTTTTATACATAAATTACTTAAAACTTCCTTTGCTGCAATTCTTTCTTCAGCACTTTCAGCAGCAATGCCTGCTAAATTATCCCCTGACTTTTCTTCATTTGCTTTAGCTAAAACCTCTTTTATAGAGTTAAAGCTATACACTTTGCCAAATAATTTCGTTTTCAATCTCACTGATTTCACCCCTTATTCTAAGAATTAAAAACAAGTGTTTTTATAACAACAGGAACAACCTTCCCATTTGCTAACGGTTTTCCAATATCTACATAATCTCCATTTTCAACTTTGATACTATCGATAGATATTATATCCTTCTTAAAATCCAATTGTTTATGTATGGCTTGCCCTAATACCTTCCCTATATCACGCTCTACAATAATCATTAGAGGCTCTTTTGATGCTATAAGCTCTTCACAGCCGCAAGTAATTGCAGATGCAAGTTCTTGAATCTCTTTAAAGCTAGGATTTTTAGGACCTTTAAAAGCTACTGCCACAGATTGGCTCTCTTCTTCTAGATGAAACCACTTTAACTTTTGACGGATAGCACTTTCAATCCCTATTTTTCCACTTTTTTCATCATTGATTGAAAGCTTTAAAATAGGAATATTTTTTATTGGAAAAATATCCTTCGTATAAGTTATTGTACTTCCACTTATATCTGTAGTATGAGATCCAGCTCCTACTACAGTAGCTCTTATCGTCTCCTTAGGCTTTATGATGTTTAGCCTTCGAAATTTTAGGTGCTTACGTAAAGCTTCTCCAAGCAATATTCCTATATCTCCATATTTTAAAAGCTCCTGAATATCCTCTTTGTATATACAATCTGCAACACCACCAGAAAACGTAACCCCATCAAAATCATAGCCTTCCTTTATTCCTTTATTGGTTATCATCATATTGTAATTTGCATTTCTTTCTTGAATCCCTATAGCTTGTGCTAATACATCAGCCATAGCCTCAGCTATTTTTCTAAGTGTATCAAAAGAAACTAATTTCCCCTTTTCAATATGAATCCCAAGACTTTTTGTAAGTCTTTTGACTTTATCTGAAATATAACGTACTTTCATACTTTCCTTATCTATTTGAATAAGTCTTCCTCCAATATCCATGCACCCAGTATCAATAACTTCTCCGTCTTGAAAAACAACTATATTAGAAGTCCCTCCACCAATATCTATATTAACGATCAATTTATTTTCATCTTTTGATATCTTATCAGCACCAGCTCCTCTTCCAGCAATAATAGCTTCTAAATCAGGTCCTGCTGTTGCCACAACAAACTCTCCAGCTAAATCGCTCAAGCTTTTCAAAACTTCTTGTGCATTTTCTTTCCTTGCTGTTTCTCCTGTAATAATTACTGCACCTGTCTTAACCACTTCAAGCTGTACTCCTGAATTTTTATATTCTCCTTCAACTATTTCTTTTATTTTTTTACCATCAATAATTCTTTCTGTAATCAGCGGCGTAAAATAGATTTTACTTTTATAAAAAACCTCTTTTTCTACTATCTTAATTCTTGGAATTGAAAAGCTCGTTGCTGTATTTTCAATAACAATCCCACTAAAAACAAGCTGTGTCGTAGATGTACCAATATCAATCCCTACGCTTATAATTTTTTCTTTCAATAAAAACACCGCCTTAGTTAAAAAAATTTACAAAAAAAGCCCAAAACAAGCATATAACTTGTTTGGGCCTCTTTGCCTTATTCATAAATACTTCCTCGTATTTATTCTATTCTATTTTTTAAAATCAAAGCCAACAATCGTTCCATTAGAATCAGATTGAATATTCATCCTTCCTCCAAGTTTGTCAGTAACTATACTCTTTACAATATTAAGTCCTAAGCTATTTGGATTTACACATTCATAATCAAAGCCTTTTCCATTATCAACTACAGTAATTCTTGAATACAATTCTCCTTTTTGTATATATACTGTAATCTTTCCTTTTGCCTGATCTTCAAAAGCATATTGGATTGAATTTTGAATCAGTTCATTTATAATCAATGATATGTCTGTAGCCTTGTCAGAATCTACACGCAACTCATCTCCGATAATTTCCATATCTATCGATTTTTCTTTAGACAAATACCCTTTTTGCATGCCGTCTATAATCTTTGAAATAACTTTTTTAATATCAACATGATCAATTCCCTGCTGTGCTAAAATTTCATGAGTTGCTGCAATTGATAAAATGCGATTTATACTTTCATTTAAAATATTTTTAAATTCCTGATTTTCAATTCTTCTTGATTGCAACCTCAAAAGACTAGCAATTGTTTGCAAATTATTTTTCACTCTATGATGAATTTCTTTTATTGCTACAGATTTTAATATCAATTCTTTTTCTTTTTTTCTCATATCCGTTATGTCCTTAATGAAAATTATAAAATAATTACGATAAAAAATATATTTTAACTGAAGCGTCAAATTACAAAATTCGATTTCAGATATCCTATCATTTTTTTCTTCAATAATATTTTCAAATAGTTTTTGTTCTAAAGAAATATTATTAAAATGCATCCCTATAAGAGAATCCATAAATCCTAACTTTTTATAAAGCTGTTCTGCTACTAGATTTGTATAAATAACATTTCCACTTTTATTAAACATGATAATTCCTTCATCTAAATGATAGGTTATTTCTTTGTCTCTTTCTAGTTCAATGATTTCATTTGTCAATTTTTCATTCATTTCAGCTAAAAACTCAATTTTTTTATCATGATGCATATCCTCTGTAATATCTTTTTCTACAATCAGTACCCCTATAGTCTTTCCTTCTGCATTTTTAATAGGATTAACTGTTTGCTTTACATTAATATTTTCCTGTGTAATCCCTTTTATGTCTCTAGAAGTAATCTCTATTTCTAACGTACGTATAACAGCTGGCTCGTTTTCTCTTAAAGCAAACTCACCTACTACATTTCCTTCATACATAGATTTACCATATGTAGGCTTTGCTTCAGCTACAACAATAGCCCTATTAGGATCTCTTGTAGCACAGTCTATAAATACATCTGCATTAACTAAATCTGCAATATTTTGAAGTACTGTTTCAGCACATTCTAATTTAAATATATCTTCGTCTTCTAAATCAGTATGGATTTTACATAGCTTTCTTAATTTACTCATATGCATAAATCTGACTCATTATAGCTTAAAATAATAATCTCTGAGATTTCTTTCATAGATGTTCTTTTATCCATACTGAGCTTTCTAAGTTTTACATAAGCTTCCTGCTCGTTAATAGAATATTTATTCATCAGTATTCCTTTTGCTTTTTCTATCTTTTTCCTTGCATCTAATTTTTCATTCGTTGATTCCAATTTTTTTGTAACCTCTTCTAATTCATTTGCATTAGATAGAGCAATTTCTAATGTGGTCAACAAGCTTTTTTCATCAATTGGCTTTACTAAATAACCTCTAACCCCTACCTTCTTTGCCTTATCTATAAAATTCTTACTGCTATAGGCTGTCAATAAAATTATAGCTTTTGCTAATCTTTCATTGCGTATTATTTGTGCCGCATTGATACCATCTAATAAAGGCATCTTTATATCCATAAGTACCAAATCTGGTTTGAATTTCCTGCACAATTCAATAACGTCAAATCCATCCTTTGCTTCACCTACCACATTGTAGTTATTTTGAAGAAGCATTTCGATTAAGTCTAGTCTTGTAATAGGATCATCTTCGGCTATTACAATCCTTTTTTTCATTATTTTTCCCCCTCATAAACCTCTACTTATATTCTCTATATTATATTTTTATATACTGCATTAATTCATTTATTCCTTCTCTTTTAAATAAAATTTACCTATTTAAAACAAAAGGAACCTATAGATGTTGAAAAACATCCATAAGCTCCATTGCTCTCTTACACTTCATTGTGCAATTAATTTATATATATTTTACCTTATTGTGTTATTTGTGTCAATATTTAGATTTTTTATTTTCTGAATTTTCTTTCAGTAATAATTGTTTTAATATTTCATGCTTCTAAGGAATAATTTACTATTTGCATATTTTATAATTTTTTTCCTATACGCTCTCCCATATTCACCTTTGTTTCTATTCCTTTTTGTGTATTCTTTAAAATATCCTCATCAACCTTTAATTGCCCTTCCTTTAAAAACAAAACAACTGTTGACCCTCCAAATTTAAAATAACCTTTTTCTTCTCCTTTATGAACATGAACTTTAGGAGTATATGTCTGTATGATAGATCCAACACAGGTTGCCCCAACCTCAGCAAATACTATTTCTCCAAAATTATCAGACTCAAATATAGTTATTGCTCTTTTGTTTTGACAATAAACTTTGGCAATCCTTTGAAGAGCTATAGGATTTACAGAATAATACATACCTTTTATATTTTTAGCTTCATAAGGCACTCCACTATCAGGAAAATGGAATCGATGGTAGTCTGCTGGACATAATCTTATTACTATACACACTCCATTATGATATATTTGAGCCATATTTTTATCATGAAAAAATTCTTCTAGAGTATAAAAAGACCCCTTCACTTGAATTACTTGATCCTTATGAATATTTTCATAAGCAAGTACTCGTCCATCTGCTGGAGAAGTTAAATGATTTTTTTCCATATCAATAGGTCTTGCTTCATTTTTTAATTTTCTTGCAAAAAAATCATTAAAGTTTTTGTATTCATCAATATTTTCTATTTCAGCTTCACTCATATCAATAGAAAGCTTCTCTACAAAATCTGCTATCTTTTTTTTACTAAAAACAGTATCCTGAAATTTTCCATATATAGATGAAAATATTTTTTTCTTCACAAAAGTATCGAGAATTGCATTTCCCATGTCTGTATCATAAATCCATTTTAAAAATTTATCTCCCGCTACAATTTCTTTTATCTTTTTTCCAGTTTTTCTTTCTATATAATAAATATCCATGTATCATCACCCTTATCCATTTTATAATCCTATTTGATTGTATCACATCTCATAATAAATTCATTGGATAAATCTAATTTATAAGTAATAAATTTAGCTTATTTGCGTCAAAATAAATATGTAAATTATAGATAAACAACATCAACATTAAAAAAGAAATATATAAAGATAAGTGAATGACTTTGATAAATTAAGCATTCTCCAAAGCTCTTTTACACAATTTATACCAAAAGGAGATGGCAATATGTCATATGTACAAGAAATTTTAGAACAGGTAAAAAAAAGAAATCCAGGTGAAGCTGAATTTCACCAAGCAGTAGAAGAAGTTTTATACTCTTTAGAACCTATTATTGAAAAACATCCTGAATACAAAAAAGTAGGATTAATCGAAAGGTTTGTTGAACCTGAAAGAGTAGTCATGTTTAGAGTTCCGTGGCTAGATGATAATGGAAAAGTTCAAGTAAATAGGGGCTTCAGAGTACAATTTAGTAGTGCCATTGGTCCTTTCAAAGGAGGTCTTAGGTTTCATCCATCTGTAACATTGGGAATTATAAAGTTTTTAGGCTTCGAGCAAATCTTAAAAAATTCATTAACATCTCTTCCAATTGGTGGTGGTAAAGGCGGATCAGATTTTGACCCTAAGGGAAAATCTGATACGGAAGTAATGAAGTTTTGCCAAAGCTTTATGAATGAACTCTACAGACATATCGGTCAAGATTTAGACGTACCAGCTGGTGATATTGGTGTAGGTGCTAGGGAAATAGGCTATCTTTTTGGTCAATATAAAAAAATTAAGAATCAATACGAAGCTGGAGTTCTTACTGGTAAAGGTCTCACATATGGTGGTTCTTTAGCTAGAAAAGAAGCTACTGGTTTCGGTCTCATTTACTTTGTAAGAGAAATGTTAGCAGCACATGGAATGGATTATAAAGATAAAACAGTTATCATTTCTGGTTCAGGCAACGTTGCAATATATGCTTGTCAAAAGGTACAAGAATACGGTGCAAAGGTAATCGCTATGAGCGACTCCTCTGGCTACATCATTGATGAAGAAGGAATCAACTTAGATACAATAAAACAGCTAAAAGAAGTAGAAAGAAAACGCATTAAAGAATATGTGAACCTTCATAAAAATGCAAAATATTTTGAAGGTCAACAAGCGATTTGGCATATTCCATGTGATATTGCACTTCCTTGTGCTACTCAAAATGATATCAATCTTGAAAGTGCTAAGAAATTAGTAGAAAATGGCGTTAAAGCAATTGGAGAGGGTGCCAATATGCCTTGTACAAATGAAGCATTAGCATATTTCCTAGAGCATAATGTATTATTAGCTCCTGCAAAAGCTGCAAATGCTGGTGGCGTTGCAACCTCAGCTCTTGAAATGTCACAAAACAGTATGAGACTGCACTGGTCCTTTGAAGAGGTTAATGAAAAGCTAGATCAAATTATGGTAAACATTTTCAAAGCTAGTAAAGCTGCTGCCGAAGAGTATGATATGCCTGGTAATTATGTGGCTGGTGCAAACATCGCAGGTTTCTTAAAAGTAGCTGATGCTATGATGGCTCAAGGTATCGTATAGAAAAAACTTCTTTGGAAATTCCAAAGAAGTTTTTTTATCCTATAACTTTTTTAAAAGAATTTTTTTCTCCCATTTGACGAGGAACACATGCATTAGGTACTTCATACATTAAGCCTTCAATCACTAAATTAGTTTCTTTCATCAAATCAATAGTCTCCATTTCCACTGTAACAGCCTTTTGTCTTACAACTTTAACTTTCGGTCTTAAAGGAAACTCTGATTTTACTTCCTCTACTACACCAATATCTCCATTGCTTAATTTTACCATGCTCCCAACTGGATAAGGAATCACCTTTTTGGCAAAAAGCTTTACCATTTGAAAATCAAAATATCTACCTGCACTCCCCATAATAAATTCTAAAGCTTCATTAGGAGGCACTGCTGGTTTATATGGAGTATCAGAAACCATAGCATCATAAGCATTTGTAATTGCAACAATTTTTGCTAATTTGTTAACCTTATCTCCTTTATATCCATTAGGATATCCGCTTCCATCTACTTTTTCATGATGCTGATAAGCAATCAATTTGATATTAGCACTTAATGCATAATTTTCTTTTAAATAATCATATCCCTTCTTTGCATGCTCCCGAATTATTTTTAATTCTTCCTCTGTTAATGCTCCCCTTTTTAAAAGAATTTCTTTTGAAATAAAAGCTTTACCAATATCATGCAGCATAGCTCCTATACATAAATCATATAACTCATTTTTGTTAAGTCCAGCTTCTACTCCTAAAATCAAAGACAGTACAGCAACATTTACAGAATGTTGATAGGTATAATTATCTATATTCTTAATATCTACTAAATTTACTAATAAATTATTACTAGCTAAAATTTCTTCTACTATTTCTTTAGATATTTTATTTAATGATTCAATATTTTTTTCTCCTGTTTCTTTTAACCTTTTAACTTTCACTGTATTATTGCCTTGATTCATATACTTATTCAAATGATCAAAGGTATCCTTAATAGTTTTGATTGCTGTATTTCTCAATCTAGGACTAATAACATCTTCAATTTCACCATCACTATATTCATCATTAATATATATGCTATATATTCCATTTTCCTCAATTTTCTTCACAAGGTTTTGGGTTAATTCAACTCCTTTTTGCAACAATACTCTATTATTTATATCATTTAAATTTTGTGCTAAATACATGCCATCTTTTACAAAACGAGTTGGTATAAGTCTCATAGTCACTACTCCTTATTATATGCTAGATCATTATTGTTTTTTCTACCCAACGACAGTTATTATATCAAAATTCGACAGTATTTGTTAAGTAGCTTGAACGATAATCTTTTGTAAAACATATTATCTGCCCTTATTATCTAAAATATTAAAATTTCTTAAAATAACTTTTTTCCCTCTCCAACTAAAAGCTCTATCACCATATTTTCTTTTAAAAGCTTTATTAGATAATTCTTCTAGTTCTTTTTCATCAATAGTATAAATCAAATTCTCTCTAAATTCCTTTATATTAGTATATTCAATGTTTCTATTATGAGGGCATACATCTTGACAAATATCACATCCAAATACCATCTTATTTTTCTTTAAAATATTAATTTCATCATCATTCAATGCTTCCTTTTTCTGTGTAATAAAAGATATACACCTTCTTG
Organism: Crassaminicella indica; assembly: GCF_019203185.1. NCBI lineage: Bacteria > Bacillati > Bacillota > Clostridia > Eubacteriales > Clostridiaceae > Crassaminicella > Crassaminicella indica. The sequence continues at coordinate 374,540 of NZ_CP078093.1, forward strand.
GGTCTACTTCAAAATTCCCAAGTATCGCACCCCCTGGACATTTCTCTATACATTTTCCACACTGGATGCAAGTTTGATCTAGTGGAGTATCACATTTAAAAGGATAATTATTGATTATATATCCAATAAACACATACGAACCATATTGATCCGTTAGAATATGATTATTTAACCCAAAGTATCCAAGCCCAGCTAAATAAGCTATATATCTATCTACAAGAGGTCCTGTATCTACAAAAGGTTTATAAGAAAAATCTTTTATATGTTTTTTTAGAAATTCTCCTATTACCTCTAATTTTTCTTTAATGATCCTGTGATAATCTAAAGCATAAGTATATTTAGCAATATTGGCATCCTCATAGTTTCCTGTAAAATAAGGGAATAGACAAACAATAACTGATGCTGCATCCTTCATCGTCTCTTTTGGATCAATTCTCTTCTTTAAATCCTCTTCCTCCATTCCTGTTATATATCCCTTTGCTGCTCTATCCTTTAATATTTTTTTCAATTCATTATAAGGTCCTACTGGTGCAATCCCTACATAATCTATATTTAATTTTTTACAGAATATCTTTAGCTTTTGCTTCACCTTTATTCTCCATCTCTTTAAGATATTTTAAATTTCGCTGTACTTCCTTTATCTGTTGGAAGAACTTCTAATCTTGCATCTATTCTTTCTTTTAGCTCTGGTACATGTGAAATAATCCCTACTAGCCGTCCTCCCTTTTGCAAATCAATCAATGTCTTCATTGCAAAATCTAATGACTCTGGGTCTAATGATCCAAACCCTTCATCTACAAAAATAGTATCTAAGCTAATGCCACCTGAATAAGATTGTACAACGTCTGCAAGTCCTAATGCAAGAGACAACGAAGCTAAGAAGGTTTCGCCTCCTGATAATGTACTAACATGTCTTTCTAATCCTGTATACGTATCAAACACTTCTAATTCTAATCCTCCTGCCGCATTTTTTCTTGCTCTATCGAGTGTCCGTCTTAAATGATATCTTCCCTTGCTCATAAGCTTTAATCTTTCTGTTGCAGCAATAGTAATATCATCTAATAAACTGCTTAAAACAAATCTCTGAAAGGTAAGTCCGTAAGCATTTGCTCCATTACTTACTTCAGATAAATTCCCAACGATTCCATACATCTTTTCTTTTTTTTCAATAGCATCATTTAACTTTTGTAGCTCCTTGAATACCTTTTTTTGATCCTCAATTCTTTTTGATAAGGTATTTTCCATTTTTAATGCTTCATCTTTCTCTGTTTCTGCTTTATTCAGTTCAAGCTGTAGCTTATCTAAATCTACTTTAACTATATCTTTTGTAGCTTCTAAAATCCTTTTTACATGATCCTCACTAGACCGTAATTTTCCTGCAAAATCTTTTATTTCTTTTTCTAAAGCATTTCTTGCTGCTTCATCTCGTTTTGCACTTTCATAATCAGTATATTTAGAAAAGCCTACTTCCTTCAATTTTTTTATGAATATATTTTTTTCATAAATATATTTTTCGTTTGCTTCTTTTAATGCTTTTTCTGCATTTTCCTTAGACGTTTTTGAAGCAACCAGTTCCTTCTCTGCTTCATCATATTCTTTTTTTGCTTTTTCAAAAGAATCATTTAATCTTTTTAAATAATCTTTTTCTCTTCTTTGTTCTTTTTCCAACAAATCTATGCTCCGAATATTTTCAGGAACATTTCTTTCCTGCTCTTTTAAATTCATTTGTGCTTGCTTGTATTCAATATTTTTATTTTGAAGCTTTTCTTCTATTTTTTCTAATCTCTCTTTATAGATTTGTTCTTCCGTTTTCATTTTTTCTAAAGCTTTATCTAGTGTTTCAAATCTCTTAGATTTTCCTATAGCCTCTTCCCATAATTTCTTTGCATTTTCCATACGCTTTTGTACCATTATCACATTCTGTCCCGCATTTTCTTCCAATTCTTCCTCAAGCGTTTTTATCATATTTTCTATTTTTTCTTTTTCCAATCTTTTCTTATTCAATCCATCTTGCATTTTGTCTTTTTTATTTTCTAAAGCCTCTACATATCTTTGTTTTTCCTTCATTTCTTCTTCTGTAGGCATCCACTCCTCCATTTGAGCCAAATTTGGATGCTCCATAGCCCCACAAACAGGACAAGGCATATTTTCTTGTAGATTTTTTGCAAGCATTGCTGCTTGACCTTTATTCCAAACCTCCTGCAATGCAAAAAATTCTTTTTTTGCTTTTATATAATTGCTTTCTGATGCATGAAAAGCTTTTATCTTATCATCAAATGTTTTTCTAATCCCCTCAAATTCTTCCCTTAACTCTTTTAGCTTAATTCTCTTTTTATATATTTTTTCTGCCATTTCATAGTTTGCTTTAAGCCCCGAAAGCTTTATCATATATTCTTTTGCTTCTTCTACCATAAGCTTTTGCTTTTCGATATTCGGTTCAAGCGTTTTTATTTTTTCTATACATTGCTCCTTTTCTAATTCTATTTTATGTAAATCTTTTTTTAATGCTTTTACTTTATTACTAAGAACCTCTAAAGAAATTACTTTCTCATAATAGCTCTCAAGCTGCAATAAATACTTTTTCACCTTTTCTCTTTCTTCTTCTTTATCTGCTTCTTCTTTTAACTTTGCTGTCTTGATGCTATGCTGTTTTACTGCTTTCTTTAATTTCTTCTCTGCTTCTTCCAAGCTTTTTTCACAATTCTTTTTGTCAATACTTCTTAATCTTGTTGATTTTTCTGTTTCTTCAAGCGCAGCAGCCTTTATTGCTATCTTAAATTCATCTTCTCTTTGCTTCATCAGAGGGATTTGTTCTTGCAATTTTTTTAATACATTTTGTGCTTCTTCTTTTTCCTTTAATTTTTTATTTCCTTCTTTTCCCTTTATAAAAATTTCTTGTATCTTCTTGAATGTATTTATTTTATTCTTTAATAAATCCTTTATATTTTTAAGCTTTTCTTCATTAAGATCAATATCATCCTTTAAGTCTTTTATAGTTTCACATGATACAGTATTCAAATAAGCCTTTTGTTGGCTTTCCATTTCTTTTATTTGATCTTTCAACTCTTTTGCTGATTTTTTTAGTATTTCTTCTATTTTTCTGTAGTACTCCGTACGAAATAACTTTTCTAAAATTTTTTGACGCTCCAATGAATCTGCTAGGAGGAGTTTTCTAAACTGCCCCTGAGGCAACATAATAACTTGACGAAATTGACTGCTCTTAAAACCAATAAGCTTTTCTACTGTATCTGTAACCTTTTTCCATCCTGTTGCTATCAAATTTATTTCTTGACCATCTAATTTCCAAAGGGTAGCTTCTGCACTTTGAATGGTTGTACCATTTCCTGATTTTTTTAATCGCTCTTGTTCTGGTATCCGTTCAATACGATATTTTTCATTTCTTAATTCAAAATCAAATTCTACCCTTGTCATATCTTCTATTCCTGCATGATGGCTTCTCATATTTTTACCGCTTCTTTCATTACCACTAGTATCTCCGTAAAGAGCAAAACAAATAGCATCTAAAATAGTTGTTTTTCCAGAACCCGTTGGCCCATGAATCAAAAATATACTGTTCCCTTTGAGTTCATTAAAATCCAAATACTGCTCTTTTGCATAAGGACCAAAAGCACACATACAAAGCTTAAGAGGCTTCATCCTTTACTCCTCCCTCTCTGTTTTTATAAAAGCTTTTTAAAATCTCTTCAAAAACTTTTTTGTATTCATCTGTAAATTCTCTATCTGCTACTTGACTATAAAACGAAGCAAACAAGTCTACTTCACTCATCTTTTTAAAATCCCTATCTGCACGAACTAAATTTCCACTACTAACAAGCTGATGCCTCTCTATATGCAGTACATTTGGATAAACCTTTCTTAATTTCCCCATAGGATCTAAAAGAGCCCCTTCATCCTTTAATGTCACACAAAGATAATCGTCTTTATTTTGATCATATTTAGCCTCATCTAATAATTCATTTAAATAACCTTCTATACATCTTAAATCCCTTTTAGGTTTTAATTCTATCTCTTCAACCAATACATCTCCTGTTTTATCCATTTCTATAAAGCAAATTCCTTTCTTTTGATTTGCCTCTGAAAAGGAATATTTCATCAAAGAGCCTGAGTATCTAATACTTTCTGATCCTATCCTTTGAGGTCGATGTAAATGCCCTAAGGCTACATAATCAAAATCTTTAAAATATGAAGAATTAACAACACTTGATCCTCCAACAGAAAGAGGACGCTCTGATTCACTTTCTTCGCCCCCTGCAACAAAAGCATGACCAATCAATACATTTCTAACATTTTTATCCATTCCATGCTTTATATACTCTATTAATTTACACATAGCTGTATCATGAACATGAATAGTATCGTCTGAAAGCTTATCCCTTACCACAGCTGGTTCAGCAAAGGGAACAGAGTAAAAATTTACAGGTCCATACTTATCATAAAGCACAATAGGCTTCATAGGGGTAAATAATTTCCCTGAAATACTTAACCCCCTTCCTTCCATGAGGCGAGATCCAAATTCTAAACGGTCTGGACTGTCATGATTTCCTGCTATCATAATCATAGGTATATTAAAATCTATCAATATTTTTGATACTACCTCATCTAAAAGGTTTACAGCCTCTATAGGAGGTACAGCTCGATCAAATATATCCCCTGCAACTAAAATCACATCAGGCCTATAATCTTTTACAAAAGCTACAAATTGGTCTAATATATATGCTTGATCATCTGTAAGATGGATACCATGTAGTATTCTCCCTAAATGCCAGTCTGAAGTATGAAGGATTTTCATATTTTCACCTCTTCATTCAAATGAAACAGATAAAGAAATCTCTCCTTTACTGTCTTTTTTGTTATTTTTTCAATAGCCTCTTGATAAAGCTTTACTTGAATTTTATATTTTTCTACAATTTCTTGTTTTTGCTCAATCGGTACATAATCCGATTTGTAATCTACCAAAATGTATCCATCCTCTTCCTCAAAATAACAATCTATAACCCCTTGAATTAAAAGACTTTCCTCACAGCTCCCTAAATCAGGTATAACTTCATTGGCTTTTTTTACAAAGTTAAAAGGAACTTCCCTAAAAACCTTTCTAGCTTTCAATATCCTTTGTCCAATATCGCTTTCAAAAAAACTGATAATCTTTGAAACATCTACTACAGCTGCTTCTTCAGGTTTTAATAGCTCAGCTTGAATCATTCTTTTAATCTGTCCTTCTATTGCCTCTTTACACTCAATATCTTTAAAATCAAGGTGTTGCATAACAAAGTGAATGATAGTTCCCTTTTCAGCTCCCGTAAGCTGTTTTTTCCCTTCAATAAACTTTGGTCTTTTAATTAGTGCTGGAATATTCATCGCTATTCCATCAAGCTGATTAGCAGATATTCTTTTGATATGTGTTACAGAAAACTTTGAAGGAATTTTCGTTGCTATACTATTTGGATAGTGCCAATTTAATCGCTTCGCTACAAAATGATTTTTATCCAATATTTTATCATTAAAGTTATTTAAAAACCTTTTAAATTCTAATTTGTCCAATTTCTTTTCTATTTCTTCTAATTTAATAGCTTCTTTATCTATCTTCCTTATAATCCATTTTGAATTATCTTTTAATAAATTCTCTTCATCCCAATGAACACCTGCTAATGCTCTTAAAGCTTCTCCATCTTGATGACGCATCAGAACAGGACCAATCCAATCTAAATAGTTTTTCCCTTTAGATAAATAAAACGGATTCATCCTTTTTGTCCATTTTTTTGCCCATTTTTCTATATCCCTTATAGATCCTACTAGTATAAGTTTATCCTTTGCTCTTGTTAGTGCTACATATAAAATACGCATTTCTTCTGATAAGGTTTCTATCTTTATTTTATTTTTCATAGCAATTTTTGCAATAGTATCTGTATACTGTCTTAGATAAGGATCTACATATCTTGGTCCAATCCCTAAATCCTTGTGAAATAATACCTGTGCATTCATATCCATCAAATTAAACTGTTTCCCAAGTCCTGCCACAATGACTACTGGAAATTCCAAGCCTTTACTTTTATGAATACTCATAATTCGAACAACTTCATCATTTTCTCCTAATGTTTTAGCTGTTCCCATATCTCCACTGCTGCTTCTTAATTTATCAATAAATTTTATAAAATTAAACAGTCCCTTTATAGATGTATTCTCAAACTGTCTTGCTCGATCCACTAAAATTTTTAAATTTGCTTGCCTCTGAATTCCTCCAGGCATAGCCCCTACATAATCATAATACCCTGTCTCTTTTAAAAGCTTCCAAATAAATTCATCTATATGAATATATCTAGATAAATTTTTCCATCTATTGATATTTTCCAAAAACCGAACACATTTATGTTTTAGCGAGTCTTCCTCTTTAGCAATATATTCCTCTACAGCTTCAAAATAAGATACATTACTGCTCCCTATTCTAATTTTTATAAGCTCTTCCGTATGAAAGCCTCCTATAGGAGAACGCATAACACTTAATAGTGGAATATCTTGTCTTTTATTATCAATAACCTTTAATAGGTTCATAAAAATATTCACTTCTACAGCTTCAAAATAGCCTGTATTTACATCTGCATAGGCTGGTATTCCTTGTTCAATAAAAACTTCTAAAAAGGTTTGTGCAAAGTTTTTTGTAGTTCGGAGAAGTACAACCATATCTTTATAAGTTATTTCTCTATAATCTTTAATTTTTTGATCATAAATTTTTTTACCCAACAATCCTTTAATTCTTTTTGCAATAATCCTTGCCTCAACTTCTATATCTTCCATTTCCTCTAATAATTCATCCTCTTCATGACTTTCTTCATTTTTCTCTATTATATTTAGTTCAATTGCTGCATCCTCTATTGGTTCATTGGCCGCTCCTTTATAAAGATATGCCCTTTTATCATAATCAATTTCTCCAAATTCCTTTGTCATAATATTTTTAAATACAAAATTTATTCCATCAATCACTTCTTCTCTACTTCTAAAATTCTTGCTTAAATCTATTCTTCGATTCAAAGCATTATGCTCTCTTTCAAAGGTTTCATATTTCTCAATAAATAGAGATGGGTCTGCTAATCTAAATCTATAAATACTTTGTTTTACATCTCCTACCATAAATAGATTATTATCTCTTTTAATAAACTTTAAGATAGTTTCTTGTACAATATTACTATCCTGATATTCATCTACAAAAATATATTCATACTTTTTTGCATATTCCATAGCTGCTTGTTCATTTTCTAAAATAGCTAGAGTATAATGCTCAAGATCATTAAAGTCTACAATTCCCCGCTCTACTTTTTTCTCATGATATGCAATATCAAACTCACATACTAAATTATACAAATATTTCATGAAAGGATATAACTCATTTAAATCCTGTATATAATCTTTAGGGCTTTTTGCTAAAATCTCCTCACGAATATTCTTTATAGTGCTTTTGCCTTCTTCTCTCAATCCTTTTACTTCTTCCTTTAAATCATCATCAACATCTTTAGATACTCTTCCTAATCTTTTATGCTTTACAACTTTTAGTACATCATAAAAATTATCAAGTCCTAGTTCTAAGCCATTCATTAGTTCCTCTGTTAAAGCAATATCATCAAGAATTGCTTCCATATATCCTAAAGGCCCATTCGGTCTTTGACATAAATTCTTTGCTTCAATAAACAATTCATTAGCTCCTCTAAGTGCCATGCGAATCTGATTTGAAATAGTTTTATGCCAATTGGTTTCTTTAAAACCATCTATATTCAAATTAAAATCTTCTACCCTTTCTCTTAACCACTTTTTTGGATAAGGCTGACTCTGAATAAACTCATATAATTTCAAAGTCAAATCCTGCAAAGGAGTATCCTCTTTATTTCCTCCAAATCTCTCAACTAGTCCTAAAAAATTTTCATCTTCCTTCTCATATTCTTTTTCAAATAGCTCCTCTAAAACTTCCATCTTCATAATACTAGTTTCTGTTCCATCACCTATACGAAAATTAGGATCTATATCAATTAAATGAAAATATTTTCTTACTACATCAATACAAAATGAATGGATAGTACTAATAGATGCTCTATTTAAAAGATTAATTTGTCTTCTTAAATGTTCCTCATTTTCATCCTTTTTTTCTAATTTCTTCAAAATGGCTGCCCCTATTCTTTCTCTCATTTCACCCGCTGCAGCATTAGTAAAGGTTACAATAAGTAATCTATCTATATCTATTTTATCTTTTATAATCATTTGAATAATTCTTTCAACTAATACAGCTGTCTTTCCAGATCCTGCTGCTGCTGCAATCAAAAGATTACTCCCTCTTGCATCAATAGCACTTTTTTGGTCATCTGTCCACATAACCATTTATGTACACCACCCTTTCACCATAACACTATATAGCATATATAAAATTATATCATAGTAAAGAAAGCCCCTCTATCTATTACGATAAAAGAGACTCTTTCCATCTATTTCCCACTTTTTCTTAAATATATTATTAAAGATTTCATTGAACCTATTCATTCACAACCTCTTCTACTAACATCCTAATTTTTTCATAAAGAACAGCATTTCCTCTTGGCTGAATCCTAAACCCCTATATAAATTGTGAGCTTTTTCATTATCTATTTCTGCATGTAATTGCACTCTTTTATAATCATTATTTTCAGCATACTCAATGATATAGTTCATAATTTTTTTACCTATACCATTTCTTCTATATGAAGGTAGCACATATAAATCATCGACAGTTAATGCCTTCCCCCTAGACCAAATACTATATACCGTCCAAGTATTCGCAAACCCTACTACTTCTTTGTCTATCTCAGCAACAATAATCATAATATGTTCAGGTGATGCTATAGCCTCTCTAAAGGTTCTTCTCATTTCTTCTTCTGATGGCATTTTTAAGCTATCCCAATAGGGATGTTCTTCTTTAACAGCTTTCATAAAATCCAAGTTCAATTTCACATAAACCTCTTCATCTTTTGATTGACATAATCTGATCATTAATTGATCAAACATGTTAATCTCCCCCTTTTGAATTTTTATTCTTCATGTTTTATAAAAATATTTTGTCATTTATAAAACTTTTTTCCCTTTTTATCATAAAATTCTTAATCCATTCCCATATTTCTTCATCTAATAAATTATTTATTCCTAATTAATCCAATGTACTCTTTTAACAAATCCAATTTTACTTATTTTTCTTTATTTGAATGTTATTATTTGCATAACTTATTATATAGGATTTCTTTAGTCTTTATATAGATTAACGAATAATACACAATCACAATTTAAGCTGAGCTAAACTAAATGCAAAAGGAGAAGTATTATTTCATTACTTCTCCTTTTTTGGCTAATAATTCTTTTTTGATACTTTCTTTAATAAAACTAGTATTGCAGTTATTACTCCAAAAATAAATATTAATATTTTTAAAGATATTCCTCCTATTTTAGGGGCAAGAAAAATCGCCGTTGGTCCATCAGAAGCACCAATAATCTCTATTGAAGATACATTTTGAGAAGTAATTTTTAAAAATGCATGAAACATAAAATCTTTTAGAATATATGCTAATATTAGTAAAATTGTTATACTACCACTAGTATATGTAGCTATCTTAAGTATTTTTGTTTTTTTCATACTACCGTTACAAAATACCTACAAAAACTTATAAACAAACTAAAGATTATAAGTTTAACGCTTTATTCCTTGTTCATAGAGTCCAGTTTTGCCTAAGCTACTCCCGTTTGATATGACTCTCTGAAGGCGTAAATTCCCCACTAACGAATGGGTACATATCAGTAGTATCTTTTTAAGTGATTAAGCTACTGATTTATCATATTTAGGATAATCTCTAAGGTTAAGGCTTGCGTTAAAGTCCCTATCAATTTCTAATCCACAATTATCACATATATACTTTCTATCTGATAATTTTAAATCTGATTTTACATTACCACAACTTGAACACATTTTACTTGAAGGGTAATATCTATCAGCTATGATTAAATCAACTTCATACCATTTACATTTATATTCAAGTTGCCTTCTGAATTCCCTTAAAGATTGTTCCTGTATAGCTTTTGATAGTTTTCTATTCTTTAACATGCCACTTACATTCAAATCTTCAATAACAATATACTTTGGTTTGGCTTTCACCAAAGATGTTGTTATATGATGAAGGTAATTGTCCCTTAATCCTTTAATTTTCCTATAAAGCTTTCTTAGTTTATTTTCAGCTTTTATAATATTTTTAGTTTTGTGGTATTCGTAACGGTTTTCACCTCCTTCTATTTTAGTTTTATTCATCTCATATTTTCTTGAAATTTGTCTTTTAAGTCTTTTATATTTCTTAATTAACTTCTTCATTTTTAGTGATTTGTTAATATTCTTATACTTATTACCATTACTAATAATTGCTAAATCTTTTACACCTAAGTCGATTCCTATAGGCTCTGTTTCTTTATCTTCTATTTCAATTTCTTCTTCAATGCCAACACTAATCCACCAGTTAAGACCATCAAAAGTTACCCTTGGATTAATATATTTAATGTTTTCACCTGTCGGTATCCTATCTTTTTCACCCAACTTAATCCAATTTAATTTTTGTCTATTTTTCTTTTTACTTGTAGTTAACTTTTCTAGTTTAACATGAGTATCTGTAAATTTTATCTTCTCTATATCTTGATAAAAGCTAGGTTTAGTTCTTTTTTTAGACTTAAACTTTGGAAATTCACTATATCCATTGAAAAATCTTTTATAAGAGTTACAAGCATCTTTAATAGCTTGTTTTGTGATATTGTTAGAATACTCATTAAGCCATTTATATTCTTCTGTTTTCTTTAGCTGTGTTAGTTCTTTCCTTAAAACGCTATCATTTAAGAATTTACCACCATTTTTATAATTTTCTTTTTGTCTACCTAAAGTCCAATTATATGCCCATCTCGATACCCCTGCACACTCAAAGAGTTTAGTTTTTTGCTTATTGTTAGGTTTTAACATTACTTTATATGTCCTAATCATCATTTCTCAACTCTCTTATCATTTTCTTAGCTTTGCAGGTTTTAATTTAGCACTATTATCCCAGTTTCTTAGTGTTTGCTGAGTTTTTTCAATTAATTTAGCAAACTCGCCTATGCTATAATATTTCATATTAACCACCTCATAATTAACTATAGTATGAAACTATAAAAAATTACAAGGTTTTTATAAAAATTTATAAATATCTTTTGACTGTTAATTTACCCCTCCAAATATTTAATATTTCTTTTCGTATAATATGAGTTCTTTATTCTGCTCATAAATATGTTCTTTAATTTTTATTAGCACTAGAGCCTTCCTCTTTTTCTTTTATTATTTTTAATACCTCATTATCTGAAAGCTTTTTCATATTTCTATATTCATGATCCTCTAAGCTACTGTCAAATTGACAAATACTTGTATAAGAACAATAATCACAAGCTGTCTGTTTTCCGTTTTTTGATGGCATCATTTTTATATTTCCTTTCATCATTTCATAAGTAATCTCTGTAATTAATTTTCGTACATGACGGATTAGATCCATAAAGGTCTCTTCATCAATAGCAGAAGAGTTACTGGTAAATTGTCCATCTTTTTTTAATCCTACAGGAATCACATCAGAATATCTATCTAGTTCTCTATCCATCTCATAAGCAATCTTTACATCTTTTAAGACTAACCCCTTCATCTTTAACTTCCTTCGTATTTCCTTTTCAATAAATTCTATAGCTTTTTCTTCTGTTTTAATCATAGGATCATCAATTTTAAAGTAAAAAATTCCCGCAGGTTTTTTCTCTTTTTCTCCTTTATCTTTCATTCTTAATACAGCATCGAGATATATCATCAACTGAAGCTGCAATCCATAGTAAACATCTGAAAGACTAAACTCTTTATTTCCTGATTTGTAGTCAATAATTTTAACATATTCATTTTCTTCGTCACTAAATATATCTATGCGATCAATTCTTCCTTCTAAATATATTTTTTTTCCATCTGAGAGTTCTATTTCAATAGGTGGATACATTTTATCTATTCCAAATGTTACTTCATATCCAGTTGGCTCAAAACCACTTTTTTTGATATGCTCAGTAAGAGTCCACACAGCTCTTCTGCTAATTCTTTTAAGTCTCTTTACAAGATACCTGTATCGATTGGTACTCAGCATCACACCATTTCCATAGTTAGGAACTAATTCATCAATTACCTCATCCATCATCATATCGCATTGATTTTTTTCTAAACTACGCCAAGCAATATTTTCTTTTCTAAGCTTTCCTGTAAATTTCTCCATAGATTCATGAAAGATTTCTCCTATATCTGGTGCTTTTACTTCAAACATTTTTCTCTCTTTTGGCTTTAGACCATATTTTATAAAATGGGCAAAGGGACAATTCACAAACTTCTCAAGTCTTGATACACTAGACCTTATAGGTAAATGATACAGCTTCTTTGCACTATTTGCTTCAATATACTCCACTTGATTATTGTAAAACAATCCTTCTATTACCCCTTCTCTTTTTTCATTCCATTCTTCATTATGATAATACCAACTATATACATCCCACCACAAATCCTCTACGTGCTTTCCATCAAATTTTTTTCTAATATTTTCTATTAAATATTTGAATGTGCTTTTCGGTGTGACGATCAAGTTCTTTTGATGCTCCAAGTTTTGGATAACATCACTTTTTATATCTAATTTCGCAAATATCTTTTTGAACCTATCGATTAAAATAGATGGCCTCATTGCTTTACCCTCTTGATCTGCTAAAGCATAACTAACCCACAAATATTCACTAGGTTTTGTAAGTGTAGTATATATAACAAACTTCTCTTCATAGGCCTTTTTCTGACTATCATAGCCTAAAGTAATGTCTTTTTCTTTCATAAGAATTCTTTCTTCGTCAGAAAGAATTCCATTATCATCTTTTCCTGAAGGCAATACCCCATCATTAACCCCTACTACAAATAGAGCTTTTATATCATGACTTTTAGACCTTTGAATATTTCCTACCAATACTTGGTCTATTGTTGTAGGAATAATCCCTATTTCAATAGATGAAAATCCAGACTCTAATACTTTTATATATTCTTTTAATGTAATTTTTTGTTCTCCTATAATTTCTACCATCTGATCAAATACTTCCATAACAATATTCCATATTTGTGTATTTTCATTAACATACTCAAGCTGTCCTTCTGATCTTAATAGATCAATCCAAGCTTCTAGCTTTTTATGAATATCTAACTGTTCTAGATAATCATATAGTCCCTTTGTAATCTCTCCTACAGTCCTTTTCCCTTTTATTTTTTTCTCAAGCTGTTGCATATTTTGTATAAATTTTTCTCTACATGAATTTAATTCATCTATCTTTTCATATTCTAATATAAAAGGCTCTTTCCACTTATTTCCCTGTATGCCGTACTTTAATACATAGTTTTCTAATTTTTCATAAGTATCAACTTCCACACCACTAAATCCTGTTTTAAAAAATCTAAATACATCTTCATATCTATATCCTCTATATACCACTCTTAATGAGGATAGTATCAGTTCAATAATTGGATTATGCATAATATTTCTTTTTTTATCTAAAAAATAGGGAATCTCATATTCATCAAAAACTCGTCTGATTAATGGTGCATAGTTATCCATGTCATTACACACAACAGCAATATCTCTCCATCTATAGCATCGATCTCTTACTAAAGTAACAATTTTTGCAGCAACATTTTCAATTTCAGTATAAAGATTCACCCCTGCAAAAACACTAACATTATATACTTCTTTATTATATGCTTTATAAGGATAAGCATAAAACTCTTCCTCTATATGCTTGATTTCATCTGATTTTTTTACTACTTTTCTTTTGTTTTTGTCTAAATCGATAATTTCTCCTGTCATCCCATATTTCATAGCAATATCATGAATTTTTCCATAAGTATCATCTGATACCTTGAATAAATCCCCATCTTTTCCTTTTGATACAAATGGCATAGTAAAAGTAAATGTAACATGCTTTGCCATAGTCATTATTTTTTCAATAATATGATAAGTCTGGGGAGTAAAGCTCTGAAAACCATCAATCCATATTTCTGCATTCTTTAGAAACTTTGCCTCATCCATTTTTTCAATCAATAAATTCAAGTAATCTTCTGTATCAATATATCTGCCTTTCAAATATTCTTCAAACTGCTCATAGATATATGCAATATCTTTTAGTTTCTGATAAAGCATACTGTCTTTTTCCAATGCTTCTAATCTATTCAGCAAATCTAAAGGATATATATCATGCTGCTTTAGCTCACATAAAAGGTCATTAAACATAGCTACAAATCCATCTTGCTGAGATGCTTTTTTATATATACTCAAAGACTTTTCTGCTTCATCTATAATCTTTCGAAGCACCATATTTTTTCCTTGTTCATTAATATGAATTCTTGTAATACCTCCAACTTCATTCAAAACTTTATGAGCTAATCTTGTAAAGCTTAAAACCTCTACATCTATAATTCCTGGCAAATCAAGTTTTTCTATCAAATCTCTTTCTGCCTGCAATGTAAACTGTTCTGGTACTATTAAAATCAATTTATGCTGCACATGCTCTTCTAATCGTTTTTTTATTTCTTCTAAAATCTTATAGGTTTTTCCTGTACCTGCTCTTCCAAAAATATATCGGATCATTCTCTCACCCCTATCTATCCTATATCAAATTATATCAGATTGAAAACTAAGCAAAAAGTATATGCTTAATTCATATGCAATATTCATTTATAATGATATTATATAGGCACAGTGAAAATTTTTGTAATTTCTAATAAATTACAAAAATCTTCAAAAACTACTATTGCTTAAACTTATTATACGAGGAGGCTATATTATGGATAAAAACACAGAATGGGTTATTAAGCAAAAAGTTAAAAGAACAATTGAAAACTTAGAAAAAAACAATATGGAAGGCTATTATGTAGAGGATGAAAATGAGCTTTTACAAAAAATACGTGAGCTGATTCATGAAGGAGCCACTGTATCTGTAGGCGGTTCTATGACTCTTTTTGAAACAGGTGTTATCGATTTTCTTAGAAAAGAAAACTATAACTTCTTAGATCGATATGAAGCAGGTTTAAGCAGAGAAGATATTAAAGAAATTTATAGAAAATGTTTTTATGCAGATGCTTATTTTACAAGTAGCAATGCAATAACTGAAAATGGCGAATTGTTCAATGTAGATGGAACTGGCAATAGAGTAGCTGCTATGCTTTATGGTCCTGATAATGTAATCGTTATTGCAGGGATTAATAAAATCGTAAAAAATATAGATGAAGCTATTGAAAGAAATAAACGAATGGCTGCACCTGCAAATGCTAAAAGATTGGATCGAAAAACACCATGTGCAAAGCTTGGATACTGTACAGATTGTAATAGTCCAGAAAGAATTTGCAATGACTATGTTTTAATTAAAAAACAAGGAATCAAAGGAAGAATTAAAGTAATTATTGTAGGAAAGGAATTAGGCTATTAAAAACCCACGGCTACACCGTGGGCTATTTTATGCTTTATTCAAAGTATAATCATCTATCATTTTTACTAAATTATCTATATCAGGCTTACTCATTTGCGCATTTGCTCCTACTTCCTCTCCTTTATGATATAAATCATCAGTAATCAAAGAGGAGAATATAATCACAGGAAGTGCATTTAAAATAGCATCCTCTTTTATTTTACGCGTCAAAGTATGTCCATCCATTTGTGGCATTTCAATATCTGTTATCAAAGCATCTACATATTTTAAAAAGTCTTTTCCTTTTTCTTTTGCTAAATTAGTTAAATAGTCATATACCTGCTGTCCATCATCAAAAAATGTGAGATTGACATATCCAGCTTCTGTTAATACATCCTTTAATAAATTTCTAATTGTTGTAGAATCATCTGCTAAAACCAATTTTACATCGGCTCTTTTTTTATTATACTGAATTTTTTCAATACCTTTATCATATCCACCATAAGAAGACTTGTTTGGTGAACTAATATCCATAAATATTTTTTCAAAATCTAAAAGCATTAATATTTTATTATCCATTACAATATTTCCAATAACTTGAGAATCTATAACGATTTCATCTGGCTTTTCAATCTGATTCCAGCCTATACGATGAATCCCCACAACTTTATCTACTAAAAACGCCACCTCTGTTTTATTAAATTCACACAATAAAGCCATTGATTTTTCAATATTTGCTTGTTTTTCCTTTTCTAAAGTATGTTTTAAATCTATTAGAGTAATAGTTTTTCCACGAATCAATGTCATTCCTGCTATAGAAGGAGATGTATTCGGGATTTGTGTAATATTGCTTACTTGAAATATCTCTTTTGTTTTTACAACATTAATAGCATAATGTTTATGTCCTACAATAAACTCAAGTACTTCTACTTCTCCCGTTCCACTTTCTAATAATATTCCTTTTGTCTCATTCATGAATATTCCTCCTAGTAAAATATAATCCCCACCTAAGAAAATTCTTAATACTATTCGAAAATCCCCTTGTTGGCAGTCCTATAATTAAATATACAAAATCATTATTAACATTTTTTATAACATTCTCTATTTTTTTATATTTTCCTCCTTTTTTCGAATAATTTTTATATTTTTCTATATATAAATCTATATTTCATTTATTTGATCTCTCGAAACACTATTTATTATATATTTCTTGTAAATTATAGTAAATTATGTTATTTTGAATAATGTGTATGAATAATTTTTATTTTTTTACTAATTTGAAAGGAGGAGAACTACTTGCTCACAAGACTTATGCTATACTTATTTATTTTAGCTGTTGGCGCTTTCATTGGATTAAAGGGAAATTTGAAAGAACAAATTACTAGTAAGATAAATACCATTCAAGCTTTATGTCTTTTATTTTTACTTTTTATTATGGGAATAAAAATCGGTGTTGATAAAAAAGTTTTATCATCTTTCTTCAAGTTAGGATATCAAGCCGTAATTCTATCTGCATTTTCAGTTTTTTTTAGCGTCTTATTCATAAAATTGATCAAAGGGTATATTATAAAAGATATCAAGCAGGAGGTAAATAAAAATGAGTTTTAAAATAATAGCATCTGTAGGACTAGGAATAATCTTTGGACATTTATTTTTATCACAAGAGCTTCTACAATATACAAATATCATTATTGATATTGGATTATGTATATTATTATTCTTTGTAGGTATAGACATAGGAAGAAATAAAAAAGCCTTTTCAAAAATAAAAAATATGGGATTTAAAATATTATTAATTCCACTAATGATCGGTATAGGCAGTATTCTTGGAAGTATTATAGGAGGATTTTTATTAAATTTACCAGTAAATGAATCTAGTGCGGTAGGTGCTGGATTTGGATGGTACACATTATCTTCCATGATGCTTATGCAGTATTCATCTGAACTAAGTGCATTAGCTTTTATATCCAATGTCTCAAGAGAAATTATCGCCCTTATTTCAATCCCATTTGTTTCAAAATATATTGGTGATCTTGAAGCAATCGCCCCTGCTGGTGCTACTGCAATGGACACATCTCTGCCTATTATCTCAAATGCTACAAACTCAAAAGCAGCTATTATTGCTTTTATTACAGGAGTAATATTATCTAGTTCAGTACCAATTTTAGTCCCAATTCTCATAAATATTTAAAAATAATATCTCCTAATACAGATAAACAAAATCAACACTAAAAAAGCAGTAATTTTATAATAAAATCGCTGCTTTTTTCAATAGCTTCTTTTTATCTTTTATATTTTATATTAACAGTCATATTTTTTACATACACAATACTTCTTAGCATTTGCATCAACCGATTCCTCCATAGAATATACCAAGAATATATACAATAATTGTAAGTCCACAGAATACGTATTTACTCATAGGCTCAAACCATATGCCAATCTCTTTATTGCGTCCTAATTGCACTTGTTCTCTTGCAAATTTAGATCCGCAAACCCAAAAGAACATAATTCCTGCAAGTAATGCTCCTAAAGGAATAACATATATTGATATAACATCCATCCAAGCTCCAAGCTTGTCGCCACTTTCAAGCATAACTCCAACTCCCATAGCAATAGCTGCAATAATAGCTACTGAAGCACTCCTTGAAAATTTGAATCTTTGTTGCAATGCCTCAATAGGTGTCTCAAATAAGTTCATCAATGAACTTACACCAGCAAACAATACTGCTACGAAGAACAAAACAGAAAATAATTGACCCATAGGCATCATTTTAAATACATTTGGCATAGTAATAAACATAAGAGGTGGTCCTGCTGCTGGGTCCATATTAAAAGCAAATACAGATGGTATAATTACAAGAGCCGCTAACATCGCTGCACAAGTATCGAAAAATGCAACATGTTTTGCACAGCCAACAACATCTTCATTTTTTTTCAAATAGCTACCATAAACAACTGTTCCTGAACCTGCTAGTGAAAGAGAAAAGAAAGCCTGTCCCAAAGCATATACCCATGTTTTAGGGTCCTTCAAAAATTCCCATTTAGGTACAAATAGATATTTATATCCTTCTATTGCCCCAGGTAAGGTTACTACACGAATAGCAAGTATAAGAAATAGTAAGAAAAAAGCAGGCATCATAATTTTATTTGCCTTTTCAATTCCTTTAGCTACCCCCATAAGCATAACAATAAATGTTATTGCCAAACCTGCAAAATGCCAACCAAGACTTCCAAATTCACCCGCAATTTCTCCAAAATAAGCACCGCTATTTGTTGCTGATATTACAGCTCCAGTTATTGCTCCTACAGTAAACCTAAGAATCCATCCTACAACAACCGCATAGCCAAGTGCAATACCCAATGAACCAATTACTGGAATAAGTCCTAATAAATCTCCATTTTTCTTATTTCGTCTTTCAAAGGCTTTTTTAAATGCCCCCAAAGGACCTGTACCCATTGCTCGTCCAAATGACATTTCTCCTATTACTCCGGTAAAACCAATCACCATAACAAAAATAAAATAAGGAACTAAAAATGCAGCACCGCCAAATTGACCTACTCTATAAGGAAACATCCATATATTTCCCATTCCTACTGCTGAACCAATACATGCTAAAATAAATCCAATTTTAGAGCTAAATGTTTCACGATTAGCTATTTCTCCATTTTTACTGATAACGTTTTCCTTGCCAGTATTCGACATAGATTCACCTCTTATCATCATCTTTTTCATGAACATATTCATATTCAGTGTAAAGATTACCTGCATCATATATTGATGCAGGTAAATTACTTTTTATTACTCACCTATTGGTGCAAGACTTGCTTGGAAATGTCTAAGGATTGGTGGCTCCCATGTAATTTTATAACCTTTTACTTCACTTGCTCTTTCTTTAATAGCAATCAATGCATCTGCCATAATATCTATATGCGCTTGAGTATACACACGACGAGGAATTGCTAAACGTGTAAATTCAAATTCAGCTTTCAATTGCTCTCCAGTATCAGGATCATTTCCTAACATATAAGATCCAATATCGCATGTACGGATTCCTGCTTCTTTATAAAGCTCAACAGCAAGTGCTTGTCCTGGAAACTCATTATAAGGAATATGAGGGAACATTGCTTTAGCATCCACAAATATACCATGACCACCTACTGGTGATTGATATGCAATACCTGCTTCATCAAGTCTTGCTGCAAGGTATTCCATTTGTCCAATACGATATCTTAAGTAGTTTTCGTCAAGTCCTTCTTCAAGACCAATTGCTAAACACTCAAGATCACGACCTGAAAGACCACCATATGTAACAAAGCCTTCAAAGGAAATTGTACGACCTTTACAAGCTTGGAATAATTCATCATCATCTTTAATTCCAATTAAACCACCCATATTTACGATGGTATCCTTCTTAGCACTCATTGTAAACATATCAGCATAGCTAAACATCTCTTTAACTATTTCTTTTATTGATTTATTTTCATAACCTGGCTCACGTTGTTTTACAAAATAAGCATTTTCTGCATAACGTGCAGCATCTATAGAGAATTTAATGCCATATTTTTTACAAATAGCTGCTGTTTCTCTAACATTTTGCATAGATACAGGCTGACCCCCTGCAGAGTTATTTGTTACTGTCATGATAACAAGTCCAATTTTTTCTGGTCCATGCTTTTTGATTAAAGACTCTAATTTTTCAACATCCATATTCCCTTTAAAAGGTACTCGTTTTGTTGGATCTGCAGCATCTTTAACTACACAGTCAATAGCTCTTGCACCAGCTAACTCAACATGCGCTCTTGTTGTATCAAAGTGCATATTAGAAATAGAATATTTTCCTTTTTCAAGCAATAGCCCAAAAAGAACCTTCTCTGCTGCACGACCTTGATGAACCGGTTGGATATACTTATATCCAAAAATTTCTTGAGCTTTCTCTACTAATTTAAAATAGCTTGATGCACCTGCATAAGCTTCGTCACCTCTCATAACTCCAGCCCATTGCTCTTGACTCATTGCATTTGTCCCACTATCTGTCAATAAATCTATGTAAACATCTTCACCTTTAAGATTAAAAAGATTATATTTTGCCTCTGCAATCTTTTGTTCTCTTTCCTCACGAGTAAGCATCTTAATAGTCTCTACCATCTTAATTCTAAATGGTTCTGGTATGTATTTTATTCCCATAATCAAACCCTCCATTTTTTCTATTTTTATTTTTTATCATACAAATCATAATGATTTAGTATGAATAAATCACTATCATTAACCTTCTATTGCAATTGCTTCAATTTCTACTAATGCATCCTTAGGTAATCTAGCTACTTCTATTGCCGAACGTGCTGGATAATTAGAATCTCCAAACAGTTCTTCATATACCTTATTCATCTTAGCAAAGTTATTCATATCACTAAGAAAAACCGTTGTCTTTAAAACTTTATCAAGACCTGATCCTACAGACTCAAGTATTTGACGCAAATTCTCAATAGATTGTCTTGTTTGCCCTTCGATACCACCATCTGCAAATTCTCCTGTATTCGGATCAATCGGAAGCTGTCCTGAAACAAATATAAGCTTCGAACCTATCGTTCCTTGTGAATATGGACCTATAGCTTGCGGTGCCTTTTCTGTATTAATAATTTTTTTCATATTCCTCGCCTCCCTTTGAGATAATATTATCACCATTATAAAATTTAGTCAATCTTTTTATAGACTTTTGTCAAATTTTCAAAAATTCTATCACATTTTTATGTATTTATAAGTTATTCTGCTGGTTTTTATTTCTATTTTTTATCTTTGAAAAGGTTTTCTTTTCTTCTTTTTTGTATTTTTGTTATTGTTTTCTAAAATGTAAATATAAAACAAGAAAATATTTTTTTATATTGATGATAATTTTTTCTAACGATTTCTCAATTTTATTATTATATTGCATTTTTTATATCGTTATGATAACCTACTATATGAACTGCATAAAGCATTTCAATAAGAAGTATAAGAGTAGGTGAATAAAATGAACCAAACTATACTAAAACAATACAGCATTCTTGTAGAATTTTTAGGTAAAACCTTAGGCCCTGACTACGAGGTTGTCCTTCACGATACAAAAAATTATACTAATTCTATCGTAGCTATCGCCAACGGTCATATCAGTGGTCGAACTATTGGTGCTCCAATGACAAACTTCGGCTTAAATGTAATTTCAGATAAAAGCTATAAAAACTGCGATTATAAACTCAATTACAACGGTATATCTAAAGACCAAAGGATTTTGAGGTCTTCAACCATGTTTATCAAGGACGAGAATGAAGAATTAGTTGGAATGTTATGCATTAACTTTGATGACAGAAGATATGTAGATATAAGCAACCAAATATTAAAATTGTGCCATCCCGATGAATTGGTTGAACAAAACAGCACTTATAAGTCTGTTAATTCCATTATTGATGAAGCAGAAAGTTTTTCTGGCTCAATTGCCGAAGTAACATCAACTGTATTAAAAAAAGTTTTATCCGATAATAACATTCCTATTGATCGCTTAACACAAGATGAACGCTTACGTATTGTAGATATTTTAAATCAGAAGGGTATTTTCATGCTAAAAGGTGCCGTAAGCGAAGTTGCAAAACAGCTTCATTGCTCAGAGCCTAGTATCTATAGGTACTTAAACAAGCTTCAAAAATATAAAGAAGATTAAATACAAAAATCCCCTATCCTAAGATAGAGGATTTTTTTGTTTATAATAATATTGACAATAAACTTGTAGCCAAAATTAACATGAATGCACCACCGATCCTTGATGAAATCTGCGCAAACGGCATAAGCTCCATTCTCTTACTTGCAGAAAGCACTGCCACATCTCCTGTTCCACCCATATTTGCCATACAAAGCCCACCTGTTATAGAAGCTTCGATTGGGTAAAAGCCTAATAAATGTCCAATAAATGCAGATCCTATCGTTGCACCTATTACAGTAGTAAATACTAACACAACGTATATAACAGATAAAGAATTAATCACTGCATTCAAATCAGTATAAGCTACACCAATTCCTACTAATAATGCTGGTGTAAAGTTTGTCATAACAAATCTAAACCACTGAAATGCACCTTTTTCGTATTTTTCTGGCATAATTCCTAATACCTTTACTAGAGCAACACTAATAATCATCAAAGCATAAGAGTGGATTGGAATAAATTTAGCAAGTATTTTCCCCCATACAAAGAAGGTCGTAGATAATAATATTCCAATTCCCATAAGTTTATAGTCAAGCTTCATCTCTTCACGTGCTTCTTCTTTTATAGCCTTTTGTGATTTCATTAATTTACCATTTCCACTCAAACTAGTTTTTTTCTTTCCTACTCTATCTAATAATCCTGCCACAACAATTGCCGTAGCATTTCCTAATGCTAAAGCTGGAACCATCTTTGACATGATTTGTACTGGATCTACGTTTAATACTTGTCCAAATATTTGAGATAGAGGAACTGCTCCTGCTCCCATACCACCTCCCATAATTGGAATAGCTACATAAAGGATTGCTTCTTTAGCTCCATATCCCATAATCATACCAATAATTCCAGTTAGACCTAAAGCTGCAATAACACCACCAAGAATCACAGGCAAATATCTTATAGCAGCACTAATTAATAATTTTCGATCCATTCCTAAAATACTACCAGTAATAAGTGCAGCAATATAAAAGCTTAAGAATCCTTCACCCTTCATAAAATTTGTCATAATTTCTTTTGAAGCTTCTGGTAGCACCCCATACGTAACTAACGCTGCAGACCCAAATATAACAATAATTGCACCTCCACCTAAATAATCCTTTACAATCGGCAAACGATTTCCAACTTCATTAAGCACCGCACCTACAATCATCATCAAGGGAAATGCTCCGATCATTCCCTTTGGCAGCACACCCATATAGGTTGCCCCTAAGACAACAACTGTCAAAACAGCAAACATCTGCAAAGAGATTCCCATTATTTGAAATCCTTTATTTTCATTTAATGTCATATATCTTCCTCCTTTTATATTCTTGAAATACCTGTATCCTTAGCAGCTTTGGCAACTGCCTTTGCAACATTTTCAACAATTCTTTTGTCAAAAGGCTTTGGAATAATATATTCTTCATTTAATTCATTCTCATCAATGATTTCTGCAATAGCACGAGCTGCCGCAACCTTCATTTCTTCATTAATATCACTTGCTCTTACAGATAATGCACCTTTAAATATTCCAGGGAAAGCTAATACATTATTAATTTGATTTGCAAAATCTGATCTTCCTGAACCCACTACTCTTGCTCCTGCCTCTTTTGCTAATGATGGCATAATTTCTGGAATTGGATTTGCCATAGCAAATACGATATTCTCTTTATTCATAGATTCCACCATTTCTTTTGTCACTACATTAGGAGCTGAAACCCCTATGAATACATCAGCATTCTTTAAAGCATCTTCTAATGTTCCTTTTTCATTATTTGGATTTGTTATTTTTGCAAGTTCCTCTTTTAATTCATCGTTATCCTCTTTCCCTTCATAAAGAATGCCCGTTTTTCCACATACTAAAATATTCTTCGCATGCATATTCAGCAGCATCTTAACAATCGCAGAACCTGCAGCTCCTGGTCCATTCACTACGATTTTTATATCTTCCCAATTTTTATTTACTAGCTTTAAGGCATTTATAAGCCCTGCAACAACTACGATAGCTGTTCCATGCTGGTCATCATGAAATACAGGAATATCTAATTCCTTCTTAAGTCTTTTCTCAATTTCAATACATCTTGGAGCAGAAATGTCCTCAAGATTAATCCCTCCAAAGGTAGGTGATAATTTCTTTACTAAATCTACAATTTCATCTACATCCTTTGTATCTACACATATAGGAAATGCATCTATTCCAGCAAACTCTTTAAATAATACAGCTTTCCCTTCCATTACAGGCATAGCAGCTTCAGGTCCAATATCTCCAAGACCTAGTACTGCACTGCCGTCACTTACAACAGCAACCAAATTCCCTTTTGAAGTATACTTATATACTTCCTCCCTTTTTTCTGCAATTTTTCTACATGGCTCCGCTACCCCGGGTGTATATGCTATACTTAATTCGTCTTTATTTGATACACTTACCTTTGATACAATACTAATTTTTCCTTGATGCTCTTGATGAACTTCTAATGCTTTTTTAGCATAATCCATTTTTCTCATTCCTTTCTATATCCTTTAAGCTTTGTTATACAGCATCATCTGTTATATCTCATTATAAATAAATTAATTATTTCTTAAATATTTAAAAATTATTCTAATACTTTTCTAAATAAAAAACATATTGTTAAATTATTTTCAAACTAAAAAATTCCTACAAGCATTAAAAAAACTCCTATAGACAAAAATTTGTCAATAAGAGTTTTATTTATTTTATTACTTTTTTTCATTGATATATATATATTGATATGAAGGTCTACCCCTAGAACCATATTCTATTTTCTTTTCAACACTTCCCATATCCTCTAAATAATCTAAGTATCTCCGAATAGTAACCTTAGACATGCCTAATTTCTCTGATATTATTTCACTAGATAATAATTCTTCCTTGTTTTCTTTTAAAAAGCTTATAATCCTATTCAAAGTCAGTTGGTGCAATCCCTTTTTGATCTCTTTTTCTTGTTTTTCTTTACAGACACCTATAAATAATTTGTCTATTTCTTCTTGACTGACAAATGGCTTTTTGACTAATAAATTTTTCCGTAATTTATAATTTAACAATGACTTTTTTAGTCTATCAAATTCAAAAGGCTTTACCAAATAATCTACTGCCCCTAATTTTAAGGCTTCTTTTATTTTATCTGTATCATTTGCTGCTGTAACTAAAATGAAATCTACCATTTTGTTTTGTTTCCGAACTCTTCTAAATAATTCCATACCATCTACCTTTGGCATATATACATCTAATATAACTAAATCGATTTTATTATTGTTTAATTTTTTAATAGCTATCTCTCCATTATTAGCAACATCTACAACAGTAAAGCCATCGATTTTTTCTACAAATCTTCTATTGAGTTCTGCAAGCATTGGATCATCTTCTACTACAAGTACTCTAATCATTTTGATCACTCCTTAGGTATTCTAACTAAGATGCTTGTTCCTTCATTAACCTTTGAATCTACAAAGATTTCACCATTTAGCTGCTTTATGCTTTTTTCTACCAAAAATAACCCTATGCCTCCTTCTTCTTTTGTTGTAAATCCTCTCTTAAAGATATTTTTTATATGTTCATTCTTTATGCCAATGCCATTATCCTGTACTTCTATTTCAATACAATATTTTATATCTTCAATCCTTAAGTATATTTCTCCATCCTCTTCTTTTTTTATAATGGCTTCCATAGCATTATCTAGTAAATTTCCTATGATCGTCACTAAATTTTCATTTTGAATATTTTTATAATATTTTTCTAAATATGAATTATTATCTATTTCCATATTTATTTTAAGCTCTTTAGCTCTATTTAATTTTCCTAATATAATAGCTGAAATGGTTGGATTTTTAATCTTCTTCATAAGGAAAAACCTTATTTGCTCCTGCTCTTTTACAATTCCTTTAATATACTTTTTCACCTCATCTATCTCATTCAATTCAATAAGACCTAATATGACATGTAATTTATTCATAAACTCATGTGTATTTGCTCTAAGTGCTTGAATAATTTGCCTTACCCCTGTAATTTCTTCTGCTAATCGTTTAATCTTTGTTCGATCATTAAAGCTTGCCATAGCTCCTATAATTTCATCTCCATCCATTATAGGAACTCTATTAGTCAATATAAGAGTATCATTAATTATTTGTTCTTCGTTATATTCACACACACCACTGCTTAAAACTTCTAATAATCTACTAGTAGGAAATACATCTAATACATATTCACCTATGACATTTGGATTATTGATATTTAGTATTTTTATAGCATAATCATTTACCAAAGTAATCTTTCCATAAGCATCAATAGCAATAATACCCTCCCTTATAGATTCAAGCATTGCCCTATTCTCTCTATACAAATAAACAATTTCATCGGGTTCTAAACCTAATAGACTATCTCTTGTTCTCTTTGCAATTATTAATGCTCCTATGCTCCCTAATAATATCCCAAATAAAGTAAATCCACACATAGTTATTAAAGCATGTATTCTAAAATTTTGAATATCCTCATATAGTACACCTGCCATTACAAAACCTATCTGCTTATCTTTATAAAATATAGGTTCAAAGGCTCTAATCGAAACTCCTAGTGTTCCCTTTGCCTGAGAGATATAAGATTTCCCTTCCTTTATAACACTTACCTCATCTCCTCCTACAAAGCGCTGTCCAATCCTATCTGGATTTGGATGAGCATACCGTATTCCGTTCATATCAGCTATCGTAATTATATCTACTCCTTCTAATCTGTTCAATAGCTCTTTTACATGCTTTTGAACTTTTTTAGAATCTTTTTCCTCTAAACTTTTTTGAATATTAGGAGAATTTGCTAATATAATAGATACATTTTTTATATTTCCCTCTACCTTATTTTGAATATTATCTAACGACCACTTACCTATAAACAAGATACTTATGCTTATTGAAAAAAGAATTAATGCAGTAATCAATATAGTAATTTTTGTTTGAAGGGTAAAATTCTTTTTGATAAAAATCACCTCTCTCATTCTACAAATACCACTTAAGAAGTTCCGTATATAATTTCGTATTTATCATTATAACATATTTTAAATTATCACCGTGGATGCCTATAGATAAACAACATCAACATAAAAAAAGAAATATATAAAGATAAGTGAATGACTTCGATAACTTTTGTAAAAAAACTTACTGAAATTACATAAAAAATACGTTAAGAACCTTCATTGTTTGAACGAAGTAAGTTTTGAAGGTTTAGTATTTTTTCATGGAATGAAGTTTTGTTTTTTCAAAAGTTATCTGGAATGAACTATCTTTTATATTTCATTTTAAAGTTGTTTACCTATAAATAAACAACATCAACACAAAAAAGAAATATATAAAGATAAGTGAATGACTTCGATAACTTTTGTAAAAAAACTTACTGAAATTTCATGAAAAATACGTTAAGAACCTTCATTGTTTGAACAAAGTGAGTTTTGAAGGTTTAGTATTTTTTCATGGAATGAAGTTTTGTTTTTTCAAAAGTTATCTGGAATGAACTATCTTTTATATTTCATTTTAAAGTTATTTACCTATATATAATGAATTCTTGAAAGAATTTGAATTTAGGAATTATTTACTTAAATTTATTAAAATTTCTTGACATTATATAAATACTTTTCTATAATATGAAATATCAATCTTAAAAACTTAACACATTAAAGCGATAATGGAGAGAAAAATACGATTTTTCAACCGGTTGTCACCGATATCTGGCTATAATTTAAGATCAAGCTCTGACTAAAATTTAAGGCAGTTATCACAACTATAAAACATGGTGGTACCGCGAGAATAATCTTTCGCCCCTGTGAATGAGTCTGTTCATAGGAACGAAAGATTTTTTAGTTTATAAAACTTATTATAATTGGAGGGATTAAAATGAATAAAAAAACAAAAGATGTATTTGTACTAGGTCTTGCTCTATTTGCAATGTTTTTTGGAGCAGGAAACTTAATTTTCCCACCTTCTCTAGGATTAATTGCAGGGAAAAACTGGATTGTCTGTGCTATTGGATTTTTTATAACAGCTATAGGAATGCCTCTTTTAGGAATTATTGCATCTGCTAAAGCAGGAGGAACAATTGATGATGTAGGAAACAAAGTAGGTTCTACGTTCAGTAAAATATTTGCAACTATTATTATATTAGCTATAGGACCTCTTTTAGCAATACCAAGAACAGGTGCAACTACATATGAAATGGGAATAAAGCCTATATTTTCTGGATTCAGTCCTATTCTTGCATCTATTATATTCTTTGGACTTACTCTATATTTTGTAATTAAACCATCTGAAATCGTAGATAAAGTAGGAAAAATCCTAACACCTCTGCTTTTAATCATGATCTTTGTCATTATAATTAAGGGAATTTTTTCACCTTTAGGAACAGCAACTACTATAATGAAGGAAAGTCCTCTATCAAAAGGCTTCACCGAAGGATATCAAACAATGGATGCATTGGCATCTTTAGTATTCGCAGGAGTTATGCTTAGCTCTCTTGTAGGAAAAGGATATACAGATATAAAAGAGCAGGTCAGCTTAACAATAAAAGCTGGTATCCTTGCGGCTATTGGACTTGGACTTGTTTATGGAGGATTGATCTATCTTGGTGCTTCAGCAAATTCAGTTTATGCTTTGGATACACCAAAATCTGATTTATTAATGGCCATTACAAATACATTACTTGGAGATTTTGGAAAAGTTGCTTTAGGAATTGTCGTAGCTCTTGCATGTTTAACTACTTCAATTGGACTTACAGCAACAGTAGGAAGCTTCTTTAATAAGCTAAGCAATAATAAATTAAGTTATACATTTATCGTTATCGCTACTTGTATTTTTAGTGCTATATTTGCAAATGTAGGAGTTGAAATGATTGTTAAAGTAGCTGTTCCTTTACTTGTTACAGTATATCCCGTTGCAATTGTACTGATTATAATGAATGTTTTCGATGGATTCATTCCAAGTGCTTCTTATACTGGCGCTGTTACTGGTGCATTAATCATCAGCTTATATGATGGTCTACATATTATGGGCGTTGATGTCGGCTTCTTAGAAAATATTATCAATAAAATTCCTCTTTCAAGCTTTGGATTTGCTTGGTTAATCCCTGCTGTTATCGGAGGAATACTTACAGCTTTATTGTTCAGCAAGAAAAATTCAGCTTATATTAAATAGTTACTCCCCTCTATATTTAATATAGAGGGGTTTTTTCGATATTTTTTCAAAAGTTATCTGGAATAAACTATCTTTTATATTTCGTTTTGAAGTTGTTATATGTTAAAATAAATCACATAATATATCTAATCATTCTACAGGGAGAAGTCAATATGTTAAGAAATTCAATAGGAAAAAATATTAATATTCAATTAAATCCACAACAAGAAAAAATAGCTAATCATATAGACGGTCCAGCATTATGTTTAGCTTGTCCTGGTAGTGGTAAAACAACTACACTTCTTATTCGAACATATAATCTAATAGCAAATAGAGGAATTCCAGCCAATAAAATATTATCTATGACTTTTTCTAGAGCTGCTGCTAAAGACATGGAAAGCAGGTTTAAAAAATTTTTTGGCTCTCACATAAAAATAAACTTTTCAACAATTCATGCTTTTGCTTACAGGGTTTTACGACAGGTTTACTCTAAAATATATAGTAATGATTTTCAGCTTATTGAATTAGATGGAAAAAAGATAAGTATACTTAAAAACATTTATCAGCATTTTAATAAAAGCTTC
The DNA here is from genome assembly GCF_019203185.1 of Crassaminicella indica. Lineage (NCBI taxonomy): Bacteria > Bacillati > Bacillota > Clostridia > Eubacteriales > Clostridiaceae > Crassaminicella > Crassaminicella indica. The sequence goes on from NZ_CP078093.1 coordinate 404,538, forward strand.
ATTAATGACGATAAGCTAGAGGAACTTGAAACGTCTATTAGCTTTATAAAAAACCTATGTATCCCTGTTGAAAACTATAAAGATTATCATATAAAAATACCAAATTTCCTTGAAATCTTTTATGCTTACGAAAGCTATAAAAAACGAAATTACTTTATAGATTTTGACGATATGCTAACTCTTACACTTGATATATTTAAAACCTATCCGAAGGTATTGAACTATTATCAAAATAAATATTCATATATACAAATAGACGAAGCACAGGATACTAGCAAAGTTCAACATGAAATCATAAAACTTCTCGCAAAAAAGCATAACAATATATTTATGGTATGTGATGATGATCAATCCCTTTATAGATTTAGAGGTGCTGACCCATCATTTTTAACAAAAGAATGTCATCAGATTTGGTCTAATATAAAAATATACTTTATGGAGCAAAATTATCGTTCTACAAAAAATATAGTATCTATTAGCAATAAGTGTATTATACATAATAAAAATAGATACCCTAAAAAAATGTTTACAAATAACCTTTCAAAAAGATCAGTAAAAGTAGTTCATGTTAATTCATCTCAAGAACAAATAGAATATGTAATAAAGCAGATAAAAGGCTTAGAAAATTATAATGATACAGCTATACTCTTTTATAAAAATATATCTGCAATCCCTTTTATAGATGGTCTTAATCGAAATGGAATCAAATTTTATATGAGAGATCATAGAAATTCATTTTTTAGAAATTTTGCAGTACGAGATATTATTAATTTTTTCAAAGTAGCAATCAATCCTTCTGATATGAATTCTTTTTATGATATCTATCATAAAACAAATGCGTTCATATCTAAAAAAATGATAGAACATGCTCTAAAAAATATAAAAAAGGATATTTTTGATAGCTTACTTTCCTATCCTGCTTTGAATCCTAAACAAAAATCAAGAATACGAGATTTAAAAGGTAAATTTTTGATTTTAGCAACAAAAACACCTGATGAAGCCATACATTATATAAAAAATGCAATGGGCTATGAAAAAAGATTGGCAGATTACTGTGAAAAGTTTGGCTATAATCTAACAAATATTCATCATATATTAGATACACTATCTTATATAGGCAGTAAAACCTCTAAATTATATACATTTATAGATAGATTGACTCAAATCGAAGATATTATGCATCAAGCACAGTACAACAAAAACGACAATGCTATTACTTTGTCAACGCTACACAGCTCTAAAGGACTTGAGTTTAAAAATGTATTTTTAATAGATATTATAGAAGGACAGCTTCCTTCACAATTTGCAATCGACCAAGCTGAAGAAGAAGGTTTTTTTGATGACCTAGAAGAAGAACGAAGACTATTTTATGTAGGAATGACACGTGCAAAGGAATATCTAGATATTATTACCTTTAAACATATTCCATCAAGGTTTATCAATGAAATCCTAAATTCTGAATACAATAAAAAGCTATTTGTTGGCTCAAAAGTACACCATCCTCTATTTGGACAAGGATATATAAAAAAAATAACTGATAGTACAATAACTATTAAATTTGATAAAGCAGGAATAAAACAATTGGATAAACAGATCATCATCAATAAAAATTTACTTAAACTTTGTTAATCAAACAAATGATTCATATACTTTTTAAGCACTGCTTTTGTAGGCTCAAATAACTTAATATATTTTAGTTCATCCAAGCCAAACCATCTTAGCTCCTTCATTTCACAAAGCTGTGGCTTTGGTTCTCCTTCAAAGCTACAACATAAAAAAACCTTAGGCTGAACAAAGCTTTTTACTCCTTTTACATAAGCTATTGATTTTACAGTTCCTAAATACTGTAATTTTTTCGCAATAATATTGAACTCTTCTTGCATTTCTCTTTTGGCAGCAGCTTCATGCTTCTCACCATTTTCTAGCTTTCCTCCTGCCATACTCCACCCTTGTCCATCTGTTCTTAATCCTAATAATATTTTATTATTTTTTATAATAAATACTGCACAACACTTGTCAAACACTTGCATAATCAACCATTTCCTTTTTTATTTGAATCTTTACTATAAATTTTTTATATTTATCTTTTACTTAAAATATATTATCATACTTTATTATAGAAATATATATTTAGATATCAAGCTTACATATGCATTTTGTATAACATAGTGAGCTTTGTCATAAGTTCTTTATAATATTTCATCTTTCAGAAGGTTTAATTTACATAAACTAACATATATGTTATAATTTTTATGTTAATTTTTTAACGTTTTTGACTATTAAAAATTTTTTATTTTATTAAAATATATCCAAAAGGAGTGTGGAAAATGGAATGTTGTGGGCAAAAAAAACTTATGGTCGATATAAGCGACCCTAATGTAGATCTTAAAAAGCTAGATCCCATTCTACAAAAGTACAAAGGGATTTCAGGTAGTCTTATTACTATTTTACAAAAAGCACAAGAGCTTTACAACTATTTACCCCTAGAAGTACTTAATTACATAGCTGAAGAAACAGGAGTAAAGCCTGCAAAGGTTCATGGAGTAGCAACCTTTTATACTCAATTTAGATTAACCCCTGTTGGAAAGTATTTGATCATGCTTTGTCAAGGAACTGCTTGTCATGTAAATGGTTCTAAGCTTATAGAAGAAGCAATTTGTGATGAACTAAATATAAAAGAAGGAGAAACAACTAAAGATGGATTATTTACCCTTAATAATGTTGCCTGTCTTGGATGCTGTAGCTTATCTCCTGTTATGATGATAAACGGAGAAACCTATGCAAAGCTTACTCCTGAAAGTGTGAAAAAAATATTAAGGGATATAAAAGAAAAAGAAAAAAGTAGTGAGGAGGTCTAAATCATGAAGATCGTTGTGGGTCAAGGAAGCTGTGGAATAGCAGCTGGTGCAAATAAAGCATATGATATTTTTGAAAGCTCAATAAAAGAAAAAGGTCTTCAGGTAGACCTTACAATTACAGGCTGTATTGGTATGTGCTATTTAGAACCTATTGTAGATGTTTATGATGATAATAATAAAAAGACAACTTATGTAAGAGTCACTCCTAAAATCGCTAGTGAAATTATTGAAAAACATATCATTAAAAAAAATATAGTTAAGGATTATACAATATCAGAAGAAGATTTAAAAGTTTTATCTCAGCAAAAAAGAATCGCTTTAAGAAATTGCGGACACATAAATCCTGAATCTATAGATGAATATTTAAAAAAAGAAGGCTATAAAGCTATTGAAAAATGTGTAAAGGAAATGAGTCCTGAAAAAGTAATTGAAGAAATTAAAATTTCAGGTCTACGTGGACGTGGTGGTGCCGGATTCCCTACTTGGTTTAAATGGAATGCCGCAAAAAATTCTAAAGGTTCTCCTAAATATTTAGTATGTAATGCTGATGAGGGAGACCCTGGTGCCTTTATGGATAGAAGTGTTTTAGAGGGAGATCCCCACAGCCTTATTGAAGGAATGATGATCGGAGGCTATGCTATCGGGGCAAATGAAGGTATTATATACGTTAGAGCTGAATACCCATTAGCTATTGTTCGTCTTAAAAAAGCTATTGAACAAGCACGCGAAAAAGGATTCTTAGGAAAAAACATTTTTGGTTGTAGCTTTGATTTTGATATACGCATAAAAGCAGGTGCAGGTGCTTTTGTCTGTGGAGAAGAAACTGCCCTTATTGCATCCTTAGAGGGAGAACGTGGCATGCCAAGATTAAAGCCTCCTTTCCCTGCACAAAGTGGGTATTGGAAAAAACCTACAAATATCAATAATGTTGAAACCTTTGCAAACGTCCCTTGGATTATTGCAAATGGCGGTCAAGCATTTGCTAATATGGGTACAGAAAAGAGCAAAGGAACAAAAGTATTTGCCCTTACTGGAAAAATAAAAAAAGGCGGTTTAGTAGAAGTCCCTATGGGAATGACTTTAAAAGAAATTATTTTTAACATTGGTGGTGGTATCAAAGAAGATAAAAATTTCAAGGCAGTTCAAATGGGTGGTCCGTCAGGAGGATGTATTCCAGCAAGCCTTGTAGATACTCCTGTTGATTATGAATCTATCAACAAAACTGGTGCTATTATGGGTTCTGGTGGTATGGTAGTTATGGATGAAACTACTTGTATGGTAGATATGGCACGTTTCTTTTTAAATTTTACCCGTGAAGAATCATGTGGTAAGTGTATTCACTGCCGAATTGGTACAAAAAGAATGTTAGAAATTTTAAATCGCATATGTGAAGGAAAAGGAAAAGATGGAGATATTGAATTATTAGAAGAACTAGCTGTAAAAATTAAAGAAGGCTCTCTTTGTGGACTTGGTCAAACAGCTCCTAATCCGGTGCTGAGTACAATCAGATATTTCAGAGAAGAATATGAAAAGCATATTTATGATAAAAAATGTCCTGCAAAGCAATGTACAGCTTTATTAACTTATTCTATTGATCCTGAAAAATGTATTGGCTGTGGACTTTGCGCAAGAAATTGTCCTGTTGATGCAATTTCTGGTGAACTTAAAAAATCACATTACATAGATCCTGAAAAATGCATAAAGTGTGGAAAATGCAAACAATCTTGTAACTTTAATGCTGTTATAGTTGAGTAAAGGGGGGGATTTTCATGGCTAAAGTTAGATTAAATATAAATGGAAAAGAAATAATAGCCCATAGTGGTCAGACTATTTTAGAGGTAGCAAAAGAAAACGGTATTGAAATACCTACCCTTTGCTACGATGAAAGAGTAGAAATATATGGTTCATGTGGGCTTTGTGTAGTAGAAGTTGAAGGAATTCCAAAGCTTCTAAGAGCTTGTGCAACAAAAATCAGTGAAGGTATGGTAGTAAAAACAAATACAAAAAGGGTCAGAGGTTCAAGAAAGATGGCTCTAGAGCTACTTTTATCAGACCATGTTGGAGACTGTAGACCTCCTTGTGTCCTAGCATGTCCAGCAAATACAGACTGTCAAGGCTATGTAGGACTCATTGCAAACGGACAATACAAAGAAGCTATTGAATTAATAAAAGAACAGATTCCACTTCCTGCAAGCATTGGTAGAGTCTGCCCTCACCCATGTGAAGATGCATGCAGAAGACAGCTTGTAGAAGAACCTATATCTATTGCAGCATTAAAAAGCTTTGCAGCAGATATAGACTTAAATAATGCAGAGTCCTTTATGCCAGAATTAAAACCTGCTACAGGTAAAAGTATTGCTGTCATTGGTGGAGGTCCAGGAGGACTTACCTGTGCATACTATCTTGCAAAGGAAGGTCATAGTGTTACAATTTATGAAGCTATGCCAAAGCTTGGTGGAATGCTACGCTATGGAATCCCACAATATCGTCTTCCTAAAGAGATATTAGATCAAGAAATTGCTCTAATTGAAAAGATGGGCGTAAAAATGTTGCCAAATACAAAAATTGGTAAAGATATTCAGTTTGAATACATTAAAAATTGTTATGATGCTGTTTTTGTATCTATCGGTGCATGGAATAGTACAAAGCTAAACTGCCCTGGCGAAGACCTAGATGGCGTATATGGTGGTATACACTTTTTAAGAAAAGTTGCTACTAATCAACCTATAAAAATTGGTGATCGCGTTGCAATCGTTGGTGGTGGTAACACTGCAATGGATGCTTGTAGAACCGCTGTAAGACTTGGTGCAAAAAAGGTTTACAACATTTATCGAAGAACAAAGCTTGAAATGCCTGCAGAAGAAATAGAAATAAGAGAAGCAGAAGAAGAAGGCGTAATCTTCAAAAACCTTACAAATCCTATTGAAATCATAGGTGAATCTGGTAAAGTAACAAAAATAAGACTTCAAAAAATGAAGCAGGGTGAACCAGATGCTAGTGGTAGAAGAAGACCTATTCCAATTGAAGGGGCTGAGGAAATTTTAGAGGTAGATGCTGTAATAGTAGCCATTGGACAAGGAACTGATATAACTGGTTTTGAAGGGCTTCACCTTACTAAAAAAGGTACAATTATTGCAGATGAACATACATACCAAACAAATCTCCCTGGTGTATTCGCTGGTGGAGATGCAACTAATAAAGGAGCTAGCATTGCTATTTCTGCTATTGGAGAAGCAAAAAAAGCTGCTACAGTAATCTGTAGTTACCTTGAAGGAGAAATAAACCCTTATAAAAAGCCTTTCTATGTAGAAAGAGATGATTTAACAGAAGAAGATTTTAAAAATCGTGAAAAATACAGCAGAGCAAAAATGAATCATCTATCTGCTGAAGAAAGAAAAACAAACTTTAAAGAAATCGCAAAAGGCTTTACAGAAGAACAAGCAAAAAAAGAAGCCATGCGATGTCTTGAATGTGGTTGTCATGATTTCTTTGAATGCAAATTAATACAATTAGCAAATGAATATGATGTAAAACCTAAAAGACTATCCGGAGAAGTTCATCATCGTCAAAATGATTTATCAAATGACCATCCATTTATTCATAGAAATCCAGATAAATGTATTCTTTGTGGTCTTTGTGTAAGAATTTGTGATGAAGTAATGGGCAATACTGCACTAGGACTTATTCATAGAGGCTTTGATACTATTATTCAACCTGCCCTTAATCAGCCACTTCAAAATACAAGCTGTATTTCTTGTGGACAGTGTATCAGTGTTTGCCCAACAGGAGCTCTCGGTGAAAAATTAAGCATTGAAAAATCTGTTCCAGTAAAAACAAAAGAGACTCATACAATTTGTTCTCATTGTAGTGTTGGTTGTCATCTTAACTTAAATAGCAAAGGCGATATGCTCGTAAAAGCTATTCCTAATAAAGAAAGTAGCGTAGACAATGGTCTTCTTTGTATAAAAGGTAGATTTGGCTTTGATATAGCTCAAAAAGGTACTCGTATCACCAAGCCTCTAATTAGAAAAAATGGAAAACTTGTTGAGGTTTCTTGGGATGAAGGTATTTTATATACTGCTAAACGCGCTCAAAGTCTTAGTGCTTTATATGGAAATAATTCTTTAGCTGTATCTATTTCTGATAGATATACTAATGAGGAGATCTATCTTGCCAATAAATTTGCAAAAGAAATTCTTGGCACAGAAAATATATGCTCCTTTAATAGATTATCTGGAGGCATTGAGGATGTATTAGGATATGATGCTTCTACAAATACCTTTGAAGAACTACTTTCAGCAGAAACCATTCTCCTTATAGGTTCTGATATAATTAATGATCATACAATAGCAGGTATCAAAATTAGAAAAGCAGTAAAAAGAGGTGCAAAGCTTATTACTATCAATCCATATAAGACAACTGCTGATGAATGGGCATATAAAACTATAACACCTAAAAACGATCTAAGCTTCTTAAAAGAAATGACAAAAGCTTTAATAGAATATGGATTTAATCCTAATAATGCCGAAGGCTTTGAAGAATTAAAGAACAGCTTAAATGATGTAGTCATAAGCCCTGCTGCTAAAGAAGTTGCTGAAATTTATGGAAAATCTAAAAGAGCAATGCTTGTATTTTCACAAAATGACATTACTGTAGATGCTGCAAGATGTATTGCTAATATAGCTGTAATATCTAATCATATAGGTCGTGCTTATAATGGAATTATTCAATTAAAACCAAATAATAACAGTCAAGGTCTTGTTGATATGGGTATTGATGTTGATGCTAAAGAAATTATTGATGGTATTCAAGACAAAGCTATTAAAGGGTTGCTCATATTTGGTGAAGATGTTAAAGGAATCAATTTTAGTAATCTTGAATTCTTAATGGTTCAAGATACCCACTTAACAGAAACTTGTGAGCATGCTGATGTAGTATTGCCTGCTGTAAGCTTTGCTGAATCAAATGGTACATTTACGAATACAGAAAGAAGAATTCAAAAGCTTCATCAAGCCATTCCAGCTATTTGTAAATATCAAAACTATCAAATCATTGAAAAGCTTGCAAATGTGCTAGGTGCAAATATATACTACAAAAATACAGATGAAATTTTTAATGAGATTTCACAAAATATACTAGAGTATTTCAAAGCTAATAAACAAACAGACAAAGAAATATTCTGGCCTGTAGGGAAAGAAAGAATATTATATACAAATGGCTTCAATTTCCCAGAAGGTAAAGCACAATTGCAAACGATCGGCGATGGTCTATTCTTCCATAAAAAAGTTAATACAAACAGCTTAACAAATAGCTTCCTAAAAATCCTTAAAAAAGAAGGATTGATTTAATAAAAAGCCCTGTTCATTCAGGGCTTTTTTATGCACATCTTATGTATTTTTATGTTATAATTAATATTAAATTGTCGCTTTTTTAACAAAAATTGCAGCTATTATGGTATAATCTTGCGAAAGGAGCAAAAAATAATGCGTTATGAGATTGATAAAAATAAATGTATTAGCTGTGAACGCTGTAAAAACATCTGCCCTGTAGATGCTATTGGCGGAGAAATAAAAGAAGGCTTTGTTATTGATCAAGAAAAATGTATACAATGCGGTCAATGCAAAACTGTTTGTCATTTTAATGCAATCATCGAAAATATGTAATATTTTACAACCCCATGCAATTTATCATAAAATTTGCTATCATAGGGGTATATATTTTATACAAAGTTAAAAAGTGAAAGGAGATATATTATATTATGAAAAAACCAACTATATTAATGATCTTAGATGGTTTTGGTCTAAATTCTAACAGCAATGGTAATGCCATAGCTCTTGCTAAAACACCAAACCTAGATCAATATTTTGAAAATTATCCAAACAATCATGTTTATGCCAGCGGGTTAGATGTAGGTCTCCCTGATGGACAGATGGGAAATTCAGAAGTAGGACATTTAAATATTGGTGCTGGAAGAATTGTATATCAAGAATTGACTAGAATTACAAAAGCTATAGAAGATGGTGATTTTTTTGAAAATCCTGCTTTCTTAGAAGCTATTGAAAATGCTAAAAAGCATGATAGTGCTCTTCATCTTTGGGGATTACTATCAGATGGTGGTGTACACAGTCATAACACTCACCTATACGCACTCTTAGAGCTTGCTAAAAAGCATGGTCTTACAAAAGTATATATCCATGCATTTTTAGATGGTAGAGATGTTCCGCCTTCTAGTGCCATAAAATATATAGAAGAATTAGAAAACAAAATATCAGAAATAGGCGTAGGAAAAATAGCTACCATTTCTGGTAGATACTACGCTATGGACCGAGACAACAGATGGGAAAGAGTAAACCTTGCTTATAATGCGATAGTTTTAGGTATAGGAGAAAAAGCAAACTCTGCAAAAGAAGCTATTGAAAATTCATATGACAAAAATGAAGTAGATGAATTTGTAAAACCTACAGTAATTATGTCAGAAGATGCTCCTGTGGCTCAAGTTTCTGAAAATGATTCTATCATCATGTTCAATTTTAGACCTGATAGAGCAAGAGAAATTACAAGAACATTTGTAGACAAGGATTTTACTGGTTTTGAAAGAAAAAATGGATTCTTCCCTGTTCACTATGTATGTATGACTCAGTATGATGCAGCTATGCCAAATGTATCTATTGCTTATCCTCCGCAAAAGCTAGTAAACACTTTAGGAGAATTCGTATCTAGTCTTGGACTAAAGCAGCTTCGTATTGCTGAAACAGAGAAATATGCTCATGTTACTTTCTTCTTAAGTGGTGGAGTAGAAGAACCTTATGCAGGAGAAGAAAGAATCTTAATTCCTTCTCCAAAGGTTGCAACCTATGATTTAAAACCAGAAATGAGTGCTTATGAAGTCACTGAAAAATTAATAGATGAAATCAAAAAAGAAAAATATGATTTAATCATTGTAAACTATGCAAACTGCGATATGGTAGGTCATACGGGTTCTATTGATGCAGCAATCAAAGCTGTAGAAACAGTAGATGAATGTGTTGGCAAAGTCGTTGATGCTACAATAAGTGTTGGTGGTCAAATTCTTCTTACAGCTGATCATGGAAATGCAGATGAAATGATTGATGAAAATGGAAATACAATCACTGCTCATTCTACAAATCCAGTACCGATTATTCTTATAAATGCTTCTGAAGAATACGGTATTATGGAAGGAAAGCTTGCAGATATTGCCCCTACACTTTTACAAATGATGGGTATAGAAAAGCCTGAGGAAATGACAGGTACATCTCTTTTAGTACCTGTTGCAGAAGCTGTAGAAGCATAATAATTTTCTATAAAAATAGGTAGCTATGATAGTCTAACTTTTAGACATATATCATAACTACCTATTTGTTTTAAAAATTATATATTTCAGTATTTTTAACCACTAAATCCTATTCCCACTCAATAGTTGAAGGTGGCTTACTCGTTATATCATAAACGATTCTATTTACATTATCCACTTCATTTACAATTCTATTTGATATTCTTTCAAGTACTTCATATGGAATCCTTGCCCAATCTGAAGTCATACCATCACTACTTGTTACAGCTCTTATAGCTACTGCATGAGAATACGTTCTTTCATCTCCCATTACCCCAACACTTCTGATGTTAGGCAAGCAAGTAAAATACTGCCATATTTTGCGATGAAGGTTTGCTTTTCTTATTTCTTCTCTTAAAATTGCATCTGATTCTCTTACTATATGAAGCTTCTCCTCTGTGATTTCACCAAGAACTCTTATCGCAAGCCCTGGTCCAGGGAAAGGCTGCCTCCATACAATTTCTTCTGGAATTTCTAATTCTTCTCCGACCTTTCTTACCTCATCTTTAAATAATTGTCTTAAAGGTTCTATTAATGAAAACTCCATATCTTCAGGAAGACCACCTACATTGTGATGACTTTTTATAACAGATGCTGTATCTGTTCCGCTTTCAATAACATCTGGATAAACTGTTCCTTGTACTAAATAATCTATTTGTCCAAGCTTTGAAGCTTCTTCTTCAAATACACGAATAAATTCTTCTCCTATAATTTTTCTCTTTGTTTCAGGATCTGTTACACCTTTTAGTCTTCCTAAGAATCTTTCCTGTGCATTGACTCTTATCAAATTCATATGGAATTTTTCTTTAAATATTTGTTCTACTTGATCTCCTTCATTCTTACGAAGAAGTCCATGATCTACAAAAATACAAGTTAATTGATCTCCTATAGCTTTATGCACCATCACTGCTGCTACAGATGAATCTACTCCCCCTGATAATGCACAAAGTACTTTTTTATCTCCTACTTTTTCTTTTATCTCTTTTATACTTTGTTCAGTAAAGTTATGCATATCCCAATCTCCACTTAAACCACATACTTCATATAGGAAATTTTTTATCATTTCTTTTCCTTTTTCAGAGTGCTCTACCTCTGGGTGGAATTGTACTGCATATAATTTTTTATCACGATTTCTCATAGCTGCTACAGGGCAATGTTCTGTAGTAGCTGTAACTTCAAATTCTACTGGTGCTACCTCAATAAAGTCCGTATGGCTCATCCAACATTTAGAATCATCAGGAATATCTACAAATATACCTTCTCTATTTTTTATACGCAATGCTACTCTTCCATACTCTCTTGACTGAGCTCTACTTACCTTTCCACCAAATAAATGTGCCATTAATTGTCCACCATAGCAAATCCCAAGTACTGGAATTCCTAATTCAAATATTTCTTTACTAATTGTAGGAGCATTTTCTGCATATACGCTAGCAGGTCCTCCTGTAAAAATAATCCCCTTAGGATTTTTTTCTCTTATTTTTTCCAAAGAAGTAGTATAAGGAACTACCTCACAATAAACCTTTGCTTCCCTTACACGTCTAGCAATTAATTCCTTATATTGTCCTCCAAAGTCTATAACAAGTACTAATTCATGACTATTCATAACTTCCTCCTTTAGTCTCTTACACTATAATTTGGTGCTTCTTTTGTAATAGTAATATCATGCGGATGGCTTTCTTTAAGTGAAGCTGCTGTAATTTTGATAAATTTTCCATTTTTTATTAAGTCCTTGATATTTGCTGCTCCACAATAGCCCATTCCAGCTTTTAATCCACCAACCATTTGATATACAATATCTTTTAATTTCCCTCTATATGGAACCATTCCTTCTACACCTTCAGGTACAAACTTTTTGGCATCCTCTTGGAAATATCTATCCTTGCTTCCAGCAGCCATAGCTCCCAAAGATCCCATCCCTCTATATACTTTAAAGCTTCTTCCTTTATAGATTACTGTTTCTCCTGGACTTTCTTCCGTTCCAGCAAATAAAGATCCCATCATACATACTTCTGCACCAGCAGCAATAGCCTTTGGAATATCTCCAGAATATTTGATTCCTCCATCAGCAATTATAGGTATATCATACCTTTGAGCAACTGCTGCACAATCAGCTATTGCTGTAATTTGCGGTACGCCAATCCCTGCAACTACCCTTGTCGTACAAATAGATCCAGGTCCTATTCCAACCTTTACAGCATCTGCTCCAGCAAGAATTAATTCCTCTGTTGCCTCCCCTGTTGCCACATTTCCTGCAATCAATTGTACTTCCTTAAAAGCTTCTTTTATTTTCTTTACTGCATCTAATACCCCTTGTGAATGACCATGAGCCGTATCAATAACTATTACATCTACACCTGCTTTTATTAAAGCTTTTGCTCTTTCCATCATATCTCCTGTAATACCAATTGCAGCACCAACAAGCAGTCTTCCTCTTATATCCTTTGCTGAATTTGGATATTGTATTGCCTTTTCAATATCCTTTATTGTTATAAGCCCTTTTAAATATCCTTCATCATCTACAATTGGAAGCTTTTCTATTTTTCTACTCTTTAATATCTTTTCTGCCTCTTCCATAGATATACCTTCTCTTGCCGTAACCAAATTCTCTTTTGTCATAGCATCTCCAATTTTTTTGTTTACATCATTTTCAAATCTTATATCTCTGTTTGTCAATATTCCTACTAATTTTTTATTCTCATCTGTGATTGGAACACCTGATATATGATACCTTTCCATTAATTCTAATGCATCTGCAATCACATGATCTGGTGATAAGTAAAAAGGATCTACAATAACACCGTGCTCGCTTCTTTTTACTTTATCTACCTCTAAAGCCTGCTCTTCAATAGACATATTCTTATGAATAATCCCAATGCCACCTTCTCTAGCAATAGCAATAGCAAGCTTTGCTTCTGTTACTGTATCCATTCCCGCACTCATTAAAGGAATATTCAATTTTATTTTTTTTGTAAGTCTTGTTTTTGTATTTACATCTTTAGGTAGTACATTAGACTTTTGAGGTACCAATAGCACATCATCAAATGTTAATCCTTCTTTTATAAATTTTCCTTCCATCTTATCCTTCCTTTCTGTTTTCCTATGTTTTATTTATATTTTTTACAATATATACAAAAAAATCCATGTAATATTTCACGAGTGAAATTATTACATGGTTTATCTACAAATCCACTATATATATAATAATTCCACTCATAGTCAGATCATTTACGGTGATCTTGTAGAAACATCCAAGCCATATCCTTGGACATATATGAGAGGCAATCAATATTTATTTTTCTATATAAAGTATCAAATATTCACCATCCTGTCAATATAAATTAAGGAAAATTAATATATTCGCAATATTCATATTATATAAAAAGAGAATAGCTAATCGAGCTATTCTCTTTCATTTATTACATCATACCTGGCATTCCGCCGCCCATTCCTGGCATTGCAGCACCTGCATTTTCTTCTTTAATATCTGCAACAGCAGCTTCAGTTGTTAGAAGCATTGCAGATACAGAAGCAGCATTTTGAAGTGCTGAACGAGTAACCTTTGTTGGGTCAACAATACCTGCTTCTATCATATTTACATATTTTTCATTTAATGCATCAAAGCCTACGCCGATTTCACTATTTTTAACTTTCTCTACAATTACAGATCCTTCTAATCCTGCATTAGCAGCGATTTGTCTAACTGGTTCTTCAAGAGCACGTCTAATAATAGTTGCACCTGTTTTTTCATCTCCATTTAATGTTTCTATTAGCTTTTCTACAGCATCAATAGTATTGATTAATGCTGTACCACCACCTGCAACAATACCTTCTTCAACAGCAGCTCTTGTTGCGTTTAATGCGTCTTCAATTCTTAATTTTCTTTCTTTTAATTCAGTTTCAGTAGCTGCACCTACTTCGATTACTGCTACACCACCAGAAAGCTTTGCAAGTCTTTCTTGTAATTTTTCTTTATCAAAATCAGAAGTTGTTTCTTCAATTTGAGTTTTAATTTGTCTTATACGATCTTGAATCGCTTGCTTATCTCCTGCACCATCAACTATTGTTGTATTTTCTTTGTCGATTTTAACAGAATTTGCACGACCTAGCATATCTAAAGTAGTTTCTTTGATATCTAATCCTAATTCTTCAGAAATTACAGTACCACCTGTTAGAACTGCAATATCTTGAAGCATAGCTTTTCTTCTATCTCCAAATCCTGGAGCTTTTACAGCAACACATTCAAATGTTCCTCTTAATTTATTTACAACTAATGTAGCTAATGCTTCTCCTTCAACATCTTCAGCAATAATCAATAATTTTTTACCTTGTTGTACTATTTTCTCTAATACTGGAAGAATATCTTGAATATTTGTTATTTTCTTATCTGTAATTAATATATATGGATTTTCAAGTACTGCTTCCATTTTTTCAGCATCTGTTACCATGTAAGGAGATAAATAACCTCTATCAAATTGCATACCTTCAACTACTTCTAAAGTAGTTCCCATTGATTTTGCTTCTTCAACAGTAATAACTCCATCTTTTCCTACTTTTTCCATAGCTTCTGCAATCAAGTTACCAATTGTTTCATCTGCTGCAGAGATAGATGCAACTTGTGCAATAGCTTCTTTGCTTTCAATAGTTTTAGAAATCTTTTTAATTTCTTCTACTGCAACATCTACAGCTCTTTGGATACCTTTTTTAAGAATCATTGGGTTTGCACCAGCAGCAACATTTTTAAGTCCTTCTCTAATAATAGCTTGCGCTAATAATGTAGCTGTAGTAGTACCATCTCCAGCAACATCATTTGTCTTTGTAGCTACTTCCTTTACAAGTTGTGCACCCATATTTTCATAAGCATCTTCTAATTCTATTTCGCGAGCTATAGTAACACCATCATTTGTAATAAGTGGTGAACCAAACTTTTTATCTAAAATTACATTTCTTCCTTTTGGTCCTAATGTAACTTTTACAGTATCCGCCAATTTGTTTACACCAGCTTCTAATTTACGGCGTGCATCCTCACAAAATTTAATCTCTTTTGCCATAAATAATCCCTCCTATTATGTAATCTATTTTTATTACTCAACTACTGCTAAAATATCACTTTGTCTTAAAATTGTATACTCAACACCATCGTATTTTACTTCTGTTCCTGCATATTTAGAGAAAATTACCCTGTCTCCTACTTTTACTTCCATTTTTACTTCTTTTCCATCTACCATTCCACCTGGTCCTACTGCTACAACTTCAGCCATTTGTGGTTGTTCCTTTGCTTGTGTTGGAAGAACAATACCACTTTTTGTTTTTTCTTCTGCTTCAAGTTTTTTAATGACTACTCTGTCACCTAATGGTTTAATGTTCATGAGTAACCCTCCTTATATATTTCATTTATAATTTTTACACTTTATTAGCACTCACTAAGGTTGAGTGCTAATTATAATGTATTATATCTATATCTATTAATCAAATCCTATTATATTATATTTTAAACCCATATTCCATATTTTATTTCATTTTTTTAAATTTTATTCCATTTTTTCATTAAATCTATTTTTTTCTTTTGTTTTCTCTTTTTCTCTTGTTTTATAAAAATCATTACAAAAAAAGCCGATAAATTCTATCGGCTAATATCTTATAAAGCATGTAAACATTATACCTTAAATTTAGCTACTTCCTCTTTTAATTTATCCACACTTTTCTTTGATCTTAAAACTTGTTCCACAACTTCATTTGACTTACCATTTACCTCAACAGCTCTATTTGCTATATCTGTAGTTCCCATTGCACCTTCGTTAGCTGCTGAAGCAACACTCTCAATAGCAACTAAAACATTTTTTATAAAAGCTAAAAGTTCTTCAGAAGTAGTACTAAATTCATTTACCAGCTCATCTACAAACTTTGCATCTCCATCATATTTTTCTGCTAAATCTAACATAACCTTATAATTATCCACTACATCTGTAGACATAAAAGTAAGCAAACTATTTGAACTGCTCGAAAGATTATCTACTGAATTTATAACTTTAGTTGTTACATCTTGAATTTTAAGCACAGTATCTTTTGATTGCTCTGCAAGCTTTCTTATTTCTTCGGCTACAACTGAAAAGCCTCTTCCTGCTTCTCCAGCTCTTGCCGCTTCAATAGCAGCATTTAATGCAAGTAGGTTCGTTTTT
Organism: Crassaminicella indica; assembly: GCF_019203185.1. Classification (NCBI taxonomy): domain Bacteria; kingdom Bacillati; phylum Bacillota; class Clostridia; order Eubacteriales; family Clostridiaceae; genus Crassaminicella; species Crassaminicella indica. Next base: position 420,926 of record NZ_CP078093.1, read on the forward strand.
TCTGTTATCTGCATTATAGATTCGGACAAGATATGAATTTGTTCAACTACCTTTGAATTTTTTATTGCCTCTTCAAGTTCTTTTTTTGTATTAGTAAACACTTCATATATTTTCTTTTGAGCAGCATGAATATTTTCTTTAGTATTTTTTGCCCTCTCACTTATTTCACTAGCAGCAATTGCACCTTCTTGAGATCTCTTTGTCATAGTTTGAACTGCTATTTCAATTTCTTGAGATGTTGCTGTCATTTCTTCTGATGAAGCAGCCATCTCTTCCATACTCGCTGCAAGTTCTTCTGTTGTTGCCGAGATCTCTCCTAAATTATCATTTAACACATACATATGATTCATAACATATTCTACTTCGCCTTCTATAACTATTGATTCACTTTTAATACTATTCATCAAATTCTTCAATGAATTTTTCATATTATTAATACTATTCATCATAGCTCCTATTTCATCTTTTCTAACTAAATACTTATGATCAATCTCCTTAGAAAAATCTCCCTCTGCAAGTAATTGTAAATAATCAGAAGTTTTTATAATAGGAGTAGTAATCCTCTTTACACTAACGCTAATGAAAACAATTGTTATAATTAACACAATTATTAAAGCAATTAAAATTTTAAAAAATATATTTTGAGCATCTGCTATTAATTCATTTTCTGACATAAATGATGCTAAAACCCAATCTATACCATCCACTCTATATAGATTTGTAACATATTTTTCTCCATCAATAGTTATATTAAAAGTCTTTAAATTCTTATCTAATATCTTATCTAATCCTTCTATCCCAACTTCTTCTATTCTTTTAAAATTATTATCAGGATTATTCCCATCTGCTAAAATAATACCTGTATTATGTGCCAGCATAAAAAATCCTGTTTTACCTATTTTCATTTTATTTAGCATATCACTAATGACTGACTGTTCAACATCAATTCCTATTACTCCAAGCAAATTTCCATCTTTATCCGCAAATGACCTCACATTGCTAATATTTACAGACTTGTCCTCGAGTGACAAATATGGAGCTGTTCTTTTTATAGAACCATTTCCACTTAAAGCAGTTTTATACCATACTCTTTTTGTTGGATCATAATTTTTTTCTACAACACCTTCTGGATATACTAAATAACCACCATCTTTAGTTGCTAAATATACATATTTTGTCCCTTTATGGGTATTAGCATAATGCTTAAACATCTCAAAAATCTCTTGTTCTACTCCTCCATTTCTCGAAGGAGTTATCTGAATTTTTTCGTTATTATTTTTATATGTAGTAATATTATTAACAGATTGAAGGACCAATGGATGCTTTGCAAACATATTTATATCATTATCTATTTGGTCATAAAATATTTTAATTGTTCTTGCTACTGTCTCCATACGTTCATTAGAATTAGCAAAATAATCTTTTCTAGCTTTTGTACTTACTTGATATTTTACAATTCCTCCAATAGCTATTAACAAAACTAAAATAATCATTATAGATATAGCTAAAAATTGTGCTTTAATACTTCTAAATCTTTTAAACATTACAAATGCCTCCTTATAAATTAAATCTATCAAATAAATATTAGTTTAAATTATTTGTGAATGTATATCTTCTTGTACTTTACACTCAAACCACTCTGGTATATTTGCACGATTGGTATAACAAAAATACGGTTTTATCAAATCTACTCTTGCTTTATAAGCAGACCATTTATCAGGATAATCCTTTAAAAAATTTATCAAATGCTGTGGCTTTATTTGAAATGTTTTCTTTTTGCCAAAACGTCTTCCTTTAATAAATCCATCTCTAATCCATCTATAAATTAAGCTAGGATTTTTATTTAATAAATACGCTATATCTCCAGTAGTTAAAAATTCACCATTAGCAATCCTTTCTGGTCCAAGCTTTAGTTCAATAGCTTTTTTCTTAACTGAATGAATACTTCTATTCAATTCATTTGCTATATCATAAGCAGGACTCTTTCCCCAACGATCAATCAAATAGTCTACTTCACACTCCTTCCAATGCTTTATTTGTTTTGTTAATCCTAATCTTTTTGCCTTTTTAAAAATAGAATCCTTGCTTCTGTTTAAATCATCAGCTATTTTATTAATACTTTTTTTAGCATAGTTACAAATTAAATAGTTCGTCTCATCTTCTGTCCATTTTTTATATGTCATAATAAACGCCCCCCCTATTTATTCCATAACAATATTCTTATAAACAACAGTTGCTCAATTCAATCTAAATTTTATATCTCAATGAGCAAAACAAACAAAATAAAAATAGTCCATAATAAAAGTCAAAATAATCTTTTATTATGGACTATTCAAATTGCAAATAAATCATTTGATTTAAATAGTTATTCCATAAGCTTTTTTAAATTTTAATTTTCAAAACTATAAAATACTTAATATAAAAACAGCTTATATCCTTTCATATATCTGTTTTTATTTATTAAGATTTTTTACCAGAAATCTATAACAATAATACCATTTTTATTATATTTTGTCAAATAAACACAGATATAATATTAATCAATAATATTCAATACAATTCTTTCATATTTTTCCTTTGGACATATTTCTATGCTTTTTACTACTACATTTCTATTCATTAATTCTGATATTTGCTTTTCAATGTCTAATTTTGTATTTTCATATATAGTTTTTCTTATAATCTCTATAAACTTAAAATTTTGTCCAACACGCAATAAATTTTCTTCAATAACAGTTAAATTTTCCTTAGATAATATTTCTATTTCTTTTCCTTTTATAAATGCTTGTATAAGTTTTGCACCTTTGCCAGTTACACTTTTTAAATGCTTTGAATACAAATTTCTAATTTGAAGCTCTAATTCACTTTTTTTATCTGCTGTTAAAATAAATTCATGATCTACTACTAATATATTTTTGTTGTATTCTACTTCTTCAATGACAATATCTTTTAAAGTATTCATCAATGCATCTACATCAATAGGTTTTATTAAATATTTTTCTATTTTTAAATCAACCGTCTCTAAAATAGTTTGAGAATCTGATAATGCTGAAGTAATAACAAATGGACATTTATTGCCATCATTTCTGATTTTTTTCATCATTTCAATCCCACTCATATCTGGCATTACTAAATCAGTTATGATAACATCAGGTTCATACTCAATAAATTTACGAATCCCATCTTCACCATTTTCTGCTAATATCACTTTTCCAACTCTTTTTTTTAAAAATCTAAAAACCTGATTTCTTGTAATAGGTTCATCTTCTACATATAACACTTTTATATTTTGTAATATATTTACCTTTTCCAAAATCACCCCTCCTATATACCCATAGGAAAACTTAAAGCAATTCCTTTTTCTCCATCGTTGTTGATTAGTTTAATATTCCCTTTTATTTTTTGTTCAGTTATATTTTTAATCATTAATAAATTATTAAGATGAAAATCTATAGTTTTATATTTTTCTTGATTATATTGTAATAAAATAATCACGTTTATTCTTTCATCATATTCATCGATACGAATATGTAAAGCTCTATTATATATATCGAAAGCTTTTTTACAATATTCTATTATTTCATATAGAATATAATAGATCAGCTGTGCAAATTCATTTAAAAATCCATGCATTTTAATATTTTTATTTGTATCGATATTTATTTTAATATGATCTTTTTTTATTTTTTCCTCCATAATTTCTAATGTTAGCTCAATAGACTTTTTTACTTCAAAAAATTCACTTTTATATTCCTGTTCAAAAAAAACTTGAAATTTTTCTATTTTTTTTGATAAGTTTTTTATAATCTCCCATATTTCTTGATAATAATCCTCTAAATCAATCTTATCCTCATACTCACTTTTTATTTCATCTATTAGATTTATAATGCAAAAGTTCAAGCTGTTAAGAGGCTGTCTCCACATATGTGATAAATTCGATATAATATCTGATATATTCATGATTTTATCATTGTAAGTTTTTAAAGCATCTTTTGTTTTTATTTTGTTAATATTATCTAATAATTTCGTGATATTCTTTATTACAATGCACATCCTATTTAGCTCATTTTCTTTAATCAAGTGATAAAGCGTAATTTCCCAAAAAACTGTATCTTCTTTTACTAAAATTTCTTTTTCTGATATAACACTATATTGTCCCTTTTCTTTTTTTATATAAAAGCTTACACTGCTCTTTGTCTTATTTTTATATAAATAAGCACCTTTTTCTTTATAAACCCTTGCAATTTTTTCATCATACAATTCAAATATATTTTTACCTATAATTTCATCAGCTGAACGCTGTAAATGTTTACTATACGCCGTATTAATATCCTTTATATAAAATTCAAATTCATTATTATTTTCTCTTATTTCTATTTCTAGTATGGCATCTACGAATTGGTCTAGATTATTAATTAAACTGTAAATTTCCTCAGACTCTTCTTGATATGCTATTAATTTTTCGTTCAAAAATTTTTTCCCCCTTTACCTCTAAGATAACTCCATTCCTAAAAAAGGAACTATATCCATTATCTATACTGCAATTCGATATAAAAATAAAAAATAGTACAGCCTTTTATTATTTAATATCCTAACACAAGGATATCAAACCCCCATTTATTTGTAAATAATTCTTTGTTTCTCATATTTTTTATTAAATATCTCCTAAAGATCAATATCCTTAGGAGGTATTATATGCTTCCTTATAAAGTTTTTGCTCGCCTACTGCAACGACAGCCTTTTTTTGATATAAATAAATACGATTTATAATAATGCAAAAGCTAACAAACTCACAATGATTAAAGTGATCAAGGTTCTTTCAAGCCAAATCAATAATATATCTAAAAGACTAATTGGAATATCTGTAGATAATATACATGGTATGGAAGCTGAGAAAAATAATACAGAAGATACACAAACAACTCCAATGATAAATTTAGTAACAAGTGGTGCATCTACAACCAATAGTGCTGGCAAAAACATCTCTGCAATCCCAACAGCAGCAGCTTTCGCTGCAAGCATAGCTTCAGGAATATGAAGAATACTTGTAAATGGATAAAATATATATCCTATTACATCAAATACAGGAGTATATTTTGCTAAAACTAATCCTATAAGCCCTACAGACATAATAGAAGGCAATATCCCCATAGCCATAATTAATCCATCTTTTAAATTGGTTGCTATATTTTCTCCAACTCCTAATGACTTTTCTGCAGCCTTAATACCTTCTTCCCATGCATGTTTAAAAAGATTTCCTTTATATTCAGGTTCTGGAATTCCTTCTCCTGTACAATAGGTTTCACTCTTTTTACTCAAAGGTCTAATTCTTACTGTTATAGCTGTCACTAAAAAAGTAACTATCAAAGTTGTCCAAAAGTATATATTCCACATATCCATAAGTCCTAACGTCTTTGCTACAATAATCATAAAGGTTGCAGATACTGTAGAAAAGCCTGTAGCAATAATAGCTGCTTCTTTTATTGTGTACTTCCCTTCTTTGTATACTTTATTGGTAATCAAAAGACCTATAGAATAGCTTCCTACAAAGGATGCTACTGCATCAATTGCAGACCTGCCAGGTGTTTTAAAAATAGGTTTCATAACAGGCTTCATCAAAACCCCTATAAACTCTAATAGTCCATAACCTACTAAAAATGCTAAAAATATTGCTCCAATAGGTACAATGAGTCCTACAGGAATTACGAGCTTAGAAAATAAAAATGGTCCCATATCCTTTTCAAATAGCCATGCAGGTCCAATATGAAAATAAACCATACATGTTACAACAAGCCCTAATATTTTTAGCAATGAGAATACCATATCTACAGCATTTTTATTCCACGTTTTTTTGATAAATGGCCATATAGTTCCAACAAGTATAATAACAAGTGCATAAATAGCAGCCAATGCTGGTATTCCAGTCTTAATACCTGACACAATATGATCTAGAGGAATAGTAGATTTTTCTCCTATTCGAATAGGAATAAAAAACATAAAAATACCAATTCCACTAAAAAGAATAAATTTTAAAATACTACTGCTATCAAATCCTTTCTTTTCATTTATTTCTCCCGTATTCACCTTAACCCCTCCTATAATTAAATTAATGGATAAATCATCCACCAATTTAATTATATAATATTTTTTATTTTTTTAAAATTCTATATTTAGCTTTATATTTATATACCGATTCATTTTCATATTTATTTACATCCTTCACAAAATACCATAAGTATATATAACTCTTTTAAATCAAATATTAACAGGAACTCTCCAAGTGTTAAACAATCTCTTTTTAGGTGGTAGTTCACTGTCCTTTAGATATATATTTATCTATAGCATCTGCTACTTTTTTAGAAAATCTTACTGCTTCAACTACAGTTTTGGCTCCAGTCACTACATCCCCAGATGCAAAAACACCTTCTCTAGTAGTTCTTCCACACTCATCTGTTCTTACTAAACCAAATTTATTTATTTCTATTCCTTTAGTATGTGAAACTATATTTGCCTTTGGTCCTTGACTAGCTGCAATAATAATGGAGTTTGCTTCGAATAATCCTTCCGAATCTTCTAATGTAATTAATTTTTCTTCCCCATTCTCTTTAACTTTCTTAGTTTTTAAATATTTAATACCTTTATCAGTTATTTCTATAGGTGTTTTATAAAATTCAAACTTAACTCCATCTAATTTAGCATATTCTACTTCATAGCTACTAGCGGGCATATCCTCTTCGCCTCTTCGATACATTATATAAACTTCATTAATACCTTTTCTTATAGCTGTTCTTGCCACATCCATAGCTACATTACCTGCACCAATTACACATACTTTTTTACCTAATAGGTATACATCAGGATTTTTCAAATAATCTATAGCATAATGTACATTTCCTAAACTTTCACCTTTAATTCTTATAGGTTTTGGATTCCACACTCCTGTACCTATAAAAATAGCCTTGTATCCATCTCTAAAAAGATCATCAATTGTGATAACAGGACCTACTAAAATGTTAGGTCTTATTTTAACACCCATATTAATTAATTGATCTTTAAGTCTATCTAATATGTTCTTAGGTAATCTAAATTCTGGTATTCCGTACCTTAACACTCCACCTATTTTATCATGAAGTTCAAATATAGTAATATCATAACCTCTAGATGCTAAAATAAATGCAATCGTAATTCCTGCAGGCCCTGATCCTATTATTGCTACTTTTTTATTTGGGTCAATATTTGGCTTAATAAGCATTCGATTTAAATAATAATCTGATATATAATATTCAATGGAACTCCAATGAATAGGATTACCTTTATTTCCAAGCACACAACTTCCCTCACAAAATTTTTCATGGGGACACACTAAGGAACAAACAATTGAAAGAGGATTATTTAAAAACAATTTTTCTCCTGCTTCTAAAAGCTTTCCACTTAAAAGCATACTTATAGCTTCATTTACAGGAGTATTAACTGGGCATCCTTTTTTGCATCTAGCATTTTTACATTGAAGGCACCTTTTAGCTTCTTCTATGATATGTTGAGCCATAAAATCATCTCCTTTAAATATTAGATTATAAATATAGTTTAATATAAAATTTAATTTATGATAGCTTGAAAATTTTTGAAAAAGACTAAGAGCTTATTTAGCTCTTAGTCTTTTCTTTATAATTCATTATTAAAACTCTACTTTTTCACCATAATAAGCACATATAAATAACTTTCTCATTTCTTCTACTGATATTTCTCTTGGATTTGTAGCTGTACATGGATCTGCTACTGAATTTTTAGCAATATCTTCAAGTTTATCTTTAAAATCTTGCTCATTTACTCCAAACTCTTTTAATGTAAGTGGGATATTCATTTTCTTATTAAAATCTCTTACCATTTCTACTAGTGAATTTATTAGTTTCTCTTCGCTGTTTCCTGCTAACCCTAATCTTCTTGCTATATCAGCATAAGCTTTAGCAGCAGTTTTTTTATTAAATTGAATTGCATATGGTAAATATATCGCATTTGCACATCCATGAGGAATATTAAATATTTTTCCTGTTTTATGAGCCATACTATGCACTATTCCTAGTATTGCATTTGAGAATGACATTCCTGCAAGACATTGTGCTATGTGCATTTTGCTTCTAGCTTCTTTATTTCCATTATAAGATTCTACTAAATTCTCTTTCATCATTTCAATAGATTTAATTGCTAATGCATCTGTAAATTCATTTCTTGCTTTTGAAACATATGCTTCAAAAGCATGAGTTAACGCATCCATTCCTGTATGTGCAACAAGTTTTGGTGTCATTGTTTGTGCTAAATCAGTATCTACTATCGCTATGTCTGGTGTTATATTGTAATCAGCTATTGGATATTTTACTCCTGTTTTATTATCTGTTATAACTGAAAAAGATGTAACTTCTGTACCAGTTCCACTAGTTGTTGTTATTGCTGCAAATTTTGCTTTTGTTCTTAATTGTGGTAAGTTAAATGGTTTTGCAGCTTCTTCAAATGTAAATTCTGGATATTCATAAAATATCCACATAGCCTTTGCTGCATCTATAGGTGATCCTCCACCTACTCCTACTATCCAATCTGGTTTAAATTCATTCATTACTTTTACACCATTCATTACTGTATCAACTGATGGGTCTGATTCTACTCCTTCTATAAGTTTAGTTTCCATTCCAGCTTCTTTTAAATATCCCTTTATTTTATCTAATGCTCCACTTCTTTTTATTGAACCTCCACCAATAACTATAACAGCTCTTTTGCCATTCAAATTTTTTAATTCTTCTATTGCACCTTTTCCAAAATAAACATCTCTTGGAATTGTAAATCTTGCCATATTGATTCCTCCTCTTTTTATGATATAATTTTCCTTGATTGATTTTTTATTTATTTTATTTTTTTCGTGTGCCTTAGCACATGATTTATTATATATACATAGTAAGCTCATGTGAAGAAGGCACTTTTTTGTTAGATAGTTACAAAAAAGAAACTGATTACGTAATTATATTTAGAGAAATCTCTTAAAAGTTTTAAAAATTTCTAAAGGAAGGGAGCATAATAATACATGCCTAAAGATAGAATTAATAAAGTAAGTTGTAGTAATTATAGATGTGAAATAGAAATCACTTTAGAATTAATAAGCGGAAAATGGAAAGCCCTTATATTATGGAATTTAGGTAATCATAAAACTATAAGATTTAATGAATTTAGAAAAATAATTCCTGAAATTACACAAAAAATGTTAACACAGCAGCTACGAAACTTAGAAGAAAATGGATTAATCAATAGAAAAATCCATAACCAAATCCCTCCAATGGTAGAATATTCTTTATCAGAAGAAGGTAAAAAATTAATGCCTATATTAGAACAAATGGATAAATGGGGAAAAAATTATGTTAATAATTTCAAAAAATACAAGTAAATAACTTCAAAATCAATTATTTTTCCCCAACACTTCTAATATTTCTATCTCATAAGCACCTTTTAATCGTTTTAAATATTCTATTCCTTTGTCACAATAATCTTTTATATCTAAGCTTAAATTTTCTTTAAATATCTCTCTAAGCTCCTTATTTTCCTTCATACGCACTTTTATTTCTGCTTTTACACGATATAATATTCCTAACTCATAAGGACTTTTCAACTTTTCAGCATATTTTTTTGCTCTTTTAAAGCATTGTAATGCATTTTTATAGCTTCCTTTTTTGATCAGAAGCACTGCCATATACCCTTCGGCTGTTGACCTTCCCCAAAGTGCATTTAGGTCATTATATAGAATAATTGCCTTTTCTAAATAATCTTTAGCTAAATCATCATCTCCCATATCAAAGGCTGCTTGACCTGCATTTGTATAAAAAATCGTAAGCCCTCGAATAACTTTTTTATCCATGCATATTTTTATAGCACGTTTATAATATTTAAGAGCACTCATAAATTTCATATTCCGTCTTCTTATTTCTCCAATATAATTGTATCCAGCTGCCACATTTAATGTATATTTATCTTCATATTCATTTACTTCTTCAAAAATACGAATAGATTCTTTTAAAATTTTTTCAGCATTTTTATAGTCTCCATCCATTATTTTTTGCAATCCTTGTAGTCTTAACAAAATCCCCAGATCTTTTTGATAATTGCATTTTTTTGCCAAATCCAAACCTAATTCAATATATTTTCTCATCCACTCTACATTATATATTTGAATACCATAGTAAATCATTTGCCTATACCCCTTTAGGGCATAATCAAAGTCATTAATTTCGAGTGATAAATCAATCATATTTTCTATATCTTGTATACCTTTATCATATTCTCCTTCTCGTATAAAAAATCTTCCTCTCATATGCAAAAAAATTATTTGTAGCATTTTTATTTCTTCTGAATAAAATACTTTTTCTCTTACTTTCAAAAGCTGTTTTTCTATATCTTTTAATTGCTTCATAGCCTCTTCTTGACTCAAATAACTCGGATATTCCTCTTCAATGTTTCCATCTTTTAATACAGGAAATAATTCATGCCCAAAATTAAAATATACATCTAAATTTTTCATACGGTATTTTAAAGCTAAAATCGCATTGTTTCCATTTTCAAAGTGATAAATCAATTTTGCATAAAGAAATCTATCTCTTTTATCATGATGTAGTTTTCTTTCAAGAATTAATCCAATCTCATTATGTAGTACTCTACGTTTTGCACTAGATTGTTGCATATAAATATATTCCCTAAACTTTTGATGAGTAAAAGCAAAGCTTATTTCATCACTGCTACTAACCTCTTTTAAAATTCCTCTCCTTTGAAGCTCCTCAATAACCTCCATAATCTCTAGTATATTTTTTGAAGTTAAAATTTTTAACATATCAAGACTCACTTTATCAAAAAATAGTGAAGCAATATTTAGAAGCTTTCTTCCTTCCTTTGAAACATCCAAAAATCTACTTTTTAATATATCTTTGGTTTTAGCAGTCATTCCTGTTATAATTCCCTTTTCCTTTATACCATTAAGCAGCTCTGTCAAAAAAAATGCGTTGCCTTCAGTTTCCTTATAGATTCTTTCATATAGCTTTTCATCCCAAGCAATTTCTGGCAAACTCATCTGAATAAATTCCTCTACCTCATATTTTGAAAAAGGAGTAAGATCAATTTTTTCAATCTTTTTATGTTTGACAGTAGAAATCATAAACTTATTCAATTTTTCCGAATATCCATTTCTACAAGTACAAATAATAAAAATATGATTGCTCTTTTGATGTAATAATATACTATGGATAACAGCTAAACTCATTTCATCCATCCATTGAATATCTTCAAAAACTAAAACCATTCTTCTTTTTACTGCTATTTTTTTTAATACTGACACCATAGCTTCTTCAATAGCACTATGCTGTAACCAATCAATTTTTTCTACTGGATTAATATTGATTTCTTCATTTTCTATAACAAAGCCTGGAAATACATGACGAATCAGATTTCTCCATAAAATAGGAATATCTATTTTCTCTTTTTTAATAATATCTACTAGACAGATAAAAATATCATTCCACGGTTTTAGTAAATACCCCTGCTCTGCTTGATAACAATGAGCCTGCAATAAAATTTCTTCTTCACTAATATCTTCTAAGAATTTATCTTTTAATTTTGTCTTTCCAACTCCTGCTTCTCCCATAATGAAAAAAACTTTTGTTTTCTGATTATTTTTAAATTTTTGGTAGCTCTTTTTTAAAATTCCTAGTTCATAAGTTCTTCCATAAAAAAAATCTGATATCCTATTTTTGTTTACTTTCTTTGTATTTCGCATCATAAATATTTCATCAAAAACCTTCTTAGTATTAGGATTTGGCTCTATTTGGAGTTCTTTACTTAGTATATTACATAAACGATTGTATAAATCTATTGCTTTGTGAAAAGCTCCAGTATCAGAATAAGCCTTCATTAAAATCTGATAAGCTTTTTCATTGAATTCGTCTATTTGAATCCATTTTTTTGCATAAAAGATAATAGAATGCATATCATTTTTTGAAAAAGCTTTTTTTATTCTTTCGTTAAGCTTTTCTATATATAAATCCTTTAGATACTCTGCATACTGTATCATCCAAGCTTCAAAGCCTTCTGCATCCTTCACATGAAATCCCTTTAAAAATTCTCCTGTATATGCATGAATATTCTCTTCTTTATCACTTAAAAAATCATATAGATCTGTATCAATCTTTATTTCTGGATTAATCATTACGATAGATTTTTTAGGAGAAATAACAATATCTAAATCAAAGCTTTTTCTGATTTTATACATAGCCTGTCGTAGATTTTTCTTTGCTGTTTTTTCTTCTACTTCTCCCCATAAAATATTTACCAATGTATCTCGAGTAGCTTGTCCATAAACTAATAAATAATAAAACAAGCCTTCTGCCTTTTTAAATGGAAATACGATCCGTTCTTCATTTTTATAAACCGTTGGTGTATCCAATAATTTTACACGTATTCGATCCATTTTTTCACCCTTTTTATTTTTTTCGTATATCCAATATATATCTTTCAATTAAAAGTTCCTGATAACCTGCCTTGCCTTCTTTCAACATAAAATCTCTAATAGGAAATAACTCATCACTTTTAATACTTAATAGCTTTTTTTCTCTACCCTTTATAGATACCTCTCCTTTAATAGCTCTATAATCTTCAACAGAAAATCTCCAAAGAACCAATTTTTCTTTATATCTTATTTTTAATTTATCAGCAATCTGTAAACCTTCTGGATCAAAATCTCCTGAATAATAAAGCACTGTCCCCTCTTCTACAAGCTTATCTAAAAGCATAAGAGAAGATATATTTATCTGTCCACTTGTACATATAAGAGATGGAGATATATCTATCGTTTTTTGCATAACCCTTGAAAATACAGTTGGATTTTCAAAAACAAAAGCTTTATTATTCTTTGCTTTTATTTTTCTGATACTGCTTAAATTTTTAATAGAAAGCTGCAAAGGCTCCTTCAACTCTAAAAAACTTTTAAATCCTAAATGCTCCTCTTTCCCTATATAAGCTCTTAACCCAAATGTAATCGTACTATTTGAAATTTCATCTCGCACTATTCCTGCTCTATATAATATTTCATTTATTTCTTCTGCATTAGATGGATATTTTTCACCTATAATGCAACATATTGCATGGATAAATAGCTTTCCTTCCATTTTATGAATATCAAAATAGTGAGCATCCTTTGTTATATTTGAAGAAAAAAGAGCTAATGGCGTTAACCTATTTTTAGAAAAGCTCAAATTATTTACAGCATTTCTTATATTCGTCAATAAATATTTCAATGTGTCAGGATTCTCTTCGTATTTTTTGATAATAGTATTGTATCCATATTTTTTTTCCTCCAAAGCAGTCTTTAACCACAAATACCCCTTTGTACCTTCAAATTCTTTTAAAACATTATTAAAATAAATTTCTATTTTATTTTTTCTGATTTCCTTTAATTCTTTATTAGTCAATAAATCATCCTTAAAATATATTTTTAATACTTCAACAAAATCAATCCCCTCAAATTTTCCCTTACAAAAATAATCCAAAAATTTTTTCACAGAAAGTCTTACCGTTTTTTCTGCATAAAATTTGTGATTAATTGCCCCTAAAATAATTCCTTCTTCATGAGATAAATCCTCTAGAAGAATCATCCCTGATAATTTTCCAAGCTGTTTGTATTTATCACGAATTCCTTTTAATATTCTTGTGTATCCTTTATGCTTTTTCAAAAAGCAAATAGCTTCTTTTACTTTATCGTCCATAGATACCCCCTACACCAAGCATTTTTTCTCTATACCATTCCAATGGTATCTAATGACTGCAACAACATCATCATTTTCTTCTCTAACCAGTTCACATATTGAAAGATTGTCTACCGTATCATAATCTCCCCAAAGAATCTGAGAATTGATTATATAATCTAAATCAAGATCTTTAAGGAGTCTAAACATATCTCTTATATTGTTCTCATCTACTCCTGCAAAAGCTTCATCCATAGCTATTATGTGTGGACAATCTCCTCTTGCATTATCGTATCTTGCATAAACTGCTGAAAACAACGGAATATACATAGACATCGCTTTTTCTCCACCAGAAAATTGAAAAAAAGCATTGTTAGTTAACTCTCTTTTTCTTTCTCCTTTTTTTGTGAAATATAGCTTAAATTCATACCACTTTCTATAATCTAATACTTCCTTGATAATAGTATGATAGTTTCTTGCCTCTCCTGTTTCTTCACAGCTTCTAATAGCTTCTTTTACCTTATCTCCAAAGTGATTAGCCAATTTTTTCATATCCTCTTCACTTGCAATATTTCCTCTTTCAAGAATCTTTAAAAGCTGCGCTATGTCCAACTGGCCTTCACTTTCTGCTTTTTTAGGAATCCATCTTAAGCTTAAAGCAAGACTACTCGATGTGTTCATAGATTCCATCAAAGCATTTATTTTATCTACCCAAGTCTTAGATAAATATATTTTGCTTCTGATTTTTGTACTGATAGTATTTAAAAGTATCTCCTCAAAAATTCTCCTTTCTTCATTACTGATCAATAGCTTGATCTCTTCTATATCTTTCTCAATTTTTGAGGATAATTCATAAAAGGAAATTTCTCTCCCCTGAACTCTACACCTTATATCTACTCTTTCACAGCCCTTATAAATACTTTTAATCGATTCATCTATATTATATTTATCAAAAATAGTAATCTGTTTTAATGCAAAATCTCTAAGCTCAGCTCCATTTTTACTGATACTTTCTATCAATGCACTTGAATAAAATTCTCTTCCCTTTTCTTCTTCCAATTTTGCAAGAGAAATAATTTTTTTAGTAATCTCAATGAGTTCTCCCTCTTCTTTGTCTAAAACATAACCTAATGCATATTCCTCTAAAAATATTTCTTCTAGTATGCAAAGAATTTTTTCCTCTTCTTCTAACTTGTTGATTTTGCTCTCAATGTTTGTTTTTAAATGATCTAAATATTCCTCTAATTTTCCTTTTTTATTTGTACACGATTTAATCATCTCTGGATATTCGTTTTTGATTTTAATACATTTTTCTAATTCCTCTTCTATTTTATTTATACCCGATGTCTTTAAAACCTCATTAAACGAACATATCTCTTCATTTTTCTCATCATGCTTTTTCTTTGAATAAGATATTTCATAATACAGCTGATCAATTGCATCCCTCACATCCTCTAACCCATCTTCTATAGTTTTTATATGTGATGTAAGGCTCCTTAAATTATTTTGTTTTACTCTTAGTTCTGATAACCCATTATAATAATCATCTGCACATTCTTTTGCTTCTTGAAAAGCCTCTAGATTTTTATTAAGGTTTATTCCTTCTGTTTTTTCCCATACCATTTTTTTATGCTGCTTTAGCTTTTCTGACACTTCAAAAAATCTTTCTTCTTCTTGGATCAAGCTATTATGAATACTTTTTAAATCTCTTTCACCTTCATCAATCAACTTTAATGCTTCTCTTAAATCTTCGCTTTTAGGTTCAAGCTTCATATCGTTTTCAAGCTTCTTTAAACAATTCTCAATTTGAATAATTTCTAATTCTCTTTCATTTACCTCATCCGTTAGCAGTTCTATAGCTTTTAAATTCTCCTCTATTAGCCTTTCTCTATGTCTTTTTCTACTGTTTCCTCCAATATACTTTAGTATATAATTTTCTGATGCCTTTCCCCTTAAAGCACCTATTTTATAATTTCCATTCTCATCTATAAAAACTAACTCATCATCTACTAAAAATATTCCCTGTAAGACACGATCTACTGTTTGATAAGATACTCCCTCTAGTCCTTCTTTATCTACTTGAAAATAAGTTGTAAGATTATGCTTCATGATATTTTCTTTAGCAAATATATAACGGTCCCATTCTCCTTCTTGAAATTGCAATACTTCTTCTTTATATTTTTCATCAACAATTAAAGCATCAAGCATTCCCATATCCACAAAAGCACTCTCTATAGCTTTTTTTATATCCTCTGAAACATCATCTTTAAAATCTATAGCTTTATATAAAGGTACATATGGTATCCCGCGATCAGATAATTTCTGTCTATTTCTTATAACCCCTTCACTTCTGTTAGGCTCAATTTCTTTTGCAGCTCTTAGTACTTCAATCTCTTTATTAAAAGCTTCTATATTTATTTTTACTTCTTGAATCTGCCTCTTTTTTCTTTCTATATTTAAAGTAAATGTATTTTTCTTCGTATTGTACGCATCTCTTATAACTTTGTTTAGATCTCCTAGTAAAAAAGTATCAGAAATATTATCAATAGCTGAAAAAAGACTCTGCTTTTCATCATCATAAAGCTTTATGATCTGATTGTTTTCATTCCATTTTATATAATGAACCTTTAATTCTTCCTTTGTATTTAGTAAAATTTCTTCTCTTTTAATAAGCTCTTCTTTAGCTGCTTTAAAATCCCTTTGAAGCTTTTCCTTTTCCTGAAGAACATTACTATAGTCTTTTTGTATACTTTCAAATAATGTCAATGCTTTTATAGCTTCTTTTATTTTATTCATATATTTATTAATAGAAATCTTAACAAATTGCAGATTATAACCTTCTAAATCCTTAACCATTTCATCCTTTAATATTTTTCCTTCTTCAAATCCAAATTCTTCGCTTAATATATAAAGTTCTTTCATTTCTTTTTTTATCTGATAGTGAATATGTTCATATTCATTCTGTATACTTTTAAGCTTCTCTTCTCTCTCTCTTTCTAAATTTTTCTTTTTTTCTAATTCATTCTCTTTATTCTTTATAATATCCTTTAACTCTAACACTTCTTTTTCAAGCCTAATTAAGGCTTCCTTCACTCTTAATGCATCATCATTTCTTAAATGCTCGTACTTTATTTCTGCATCCTTAAGCACTGATTCATATTTTTTTATCTCATTTTTCATATTAGAAAGCTCTTCTTCTTTGCTTTTATAATTATTTTTAAGCGCTTTCACTTCACCCTTTAACTTTATGATGTCATTATTTTTTTCATAAAACCTCATTCCCTTTTCATATAAACAAAATTTATTATATCTATCATAATAATTTTTTATATTTTTTGTAGCCTTTAATGCTCTTTGCAATTCCTCTAATGAATTCTGAAGATTATCCATACTCTCCATAGATTCAGACATAGGTCTTAAATCATCTTCAGATAATACCCTCAAAGAGCCTTCAAGGATTTTATATATTTCTGTAGGCTTAAAATCTTTAGACAACTTCGGACTTCTTAATTGAATCAATAGATTTATAAGCTCTTCATATCTTTCACAATCATCAAAGCCAAAGAGGTATTCGTTTACCTTTTCCATATATTTCCTTTGACCTGTTGTAAAAAATCCCCCTTTGCCTATTGCATTTTCAAGCTGCTTTTTAGTAAGAGGTATAAAGGTTCCTGCATCTTTATATAAATATATATCTTGATTAATTCTTCTGCCATCTGTTACAATAAAATACCAAGAGTCTAAAGGTCTATTTCTTACAGCCTTCATCCCCATTCCAATAGTTAGATAATTTTCTGTACTTTTTCTCTTGAATTCAATATAAAGATAAGCAGTCTTTTCATCTGTTTCCTCATCTAGTAAGTAATTCTCCATTTTTCTAGATTTTGTTCCAAATGGATCTAATCTTTCTGGAGCTTTGTTCCCATCAAGCAAAAGGGGTATAAAGCTCTGCATCGTTACAGATTTCCCGCTTCCATTGCTACCTCTTAATAAAAGCTTTCCATCAGCTAACTCAAATTCTTCAAAATCATAATACCAAAAATTCACCAATCCTAATTTATTGGCTACCCATCTATTTTCCATCATGCCCACCTCCTGCATAATTTGATGGATAATCTCCTATTACTTTTCCAACCAATGGATAAATATTAATATTATCATCTACTTTAACCATACAAAAGCTTTTCATATATTCCAAAATATCATGAACAAGCTTATCTAAACTACACTCTCTGTATTCCTTACTCCAACCATTACCCATTTCCTTTTTTAAATCTTTTACAAATTCATTAAAAGCTTCATGTGTCATAGAAATTAAATCATTTATTTTTCTATTAAGCTTTCCTTCCTTTACAGCATTAAAAATCTTTTTATTCAAATGAAGGACTATATCACTTATTCCAGCAGATGAAGGAAATGTTCCTTTTAATCTATCTCCCTCAGCAAGCACAGCTATCGCACCATTTCGATGTACATGTAGCGACCAATTCAAATATTTTCTAAAATCTCCTTCTATAATATTTCTATAATTCTTAATATAAAGATAATCTTCATCCTCAGCTCCTTCATTATATACTACAGGAGATAGAAGTAATCTTCTATAAACTCTATTTTTTCTTAAAAAACCTCTTCCGCTATCTAAGAATTCTCCATAATCCTCTTCTAAATCTCTATAGCTTGTACACTTCATAATATCTATAGAAAAACTCCTCACCATATATCTAGACAAACCTGTACTTTCATATAAAACCTCTGTAGAAGTATCTCTCGTAAATTCATTTTCTTCACCATCATTTATAAGAATTATATTTTGATTTAATGCAAATTTCATCACTTTTATAAGAGAACGTCTTGTTTGATAATCTGTCCAATCCACCTTCTCTCCCACCGAATTAGCAGCAATAAATTCCGTCACATGAGATAATAAAAACTGTTCCTCTTTATTTTTGTCCTCTAAAAATATCAAAAGAAGCATTAGAAATATATACTCCCTTATATTGTCAAAATCATCAATACCCATCCAACTCTCAGGCCTACCTGGTATCTTTTCAAGCTTAATAAAATCTCCTCTAATAAAAAGATCATACCCTAGCTTGTCTCTAATAAAAGGTTTAAAGCTTTTATATTTATCTTTTATTTCATAATAAAGGTTCTTATCCTTTTCTTTCACAATAAAATAATTTTCCAATAATTTCTTTAGCACTTCCATTCCTATTCCTCTTTCTTAAATTTGATCACATAATGTGGCATAGTAAAAATCCCATCTTCACATTTAATCTTTATACATTCCTGACAATCATATTTTGTCACACTATATTCCCTACCAAATTCAGTTTTTCCCAAACCTTTTTTAGAGCCTTTTCCCTTTGAAAGCCATCTTAATAAAACAACTCTATCCTTTTGTGTAAGCTTAGGTAATTTTGCAAAATCAATTTGATCATTAAGAATAAACCTTTCCATTAATTCCTTTTCCATCTTCCTTTTTTTTAAAATCTTCTTAAGCCTTTCTTCCTTCTTCGCTCTTTTATCTATAATAGGGTTTTTTATAATTTTTTCTCTATAGGTTCTAACTCTTGGTTTTGTTATAACCTTTGTAGGCACTTCATCATAAATACTACTATTAATGCTTTCCGTTACTCTTGTTTCATCTCCCTTAATATGCTTAGTATTAAATACACCAAATACTAATGAAGACAACTTATTAGCTTCTTCCATATCCTTACACTCACTAAATAGCTTTGCAATTTTTCTGTATTCCTCTTTTCTATTGGCACTATTATTCCTTTTATCTGCCAGTTGAGAAGCAAATCGTGTAATCTTTCTAATAATATGATTTGTATTATCAATAAGCTGTTCAATCAAAGGTTCTTTTCCTTTATGTGTAAAGAACCAATCCTTGATGCTTCGAAATCTTCCTTGATGAATTTCTATAAATTCATCTTCCTTTATATTTGTATTTATATTTGGAATTGTTTTTTCGTGCGCTAAAACTTTATCAATAATTTTTTTTATTGCATCATCACTTATATCCTTTAATAATTTTTTTATTAGAACACTATTTAACTGAAGTCCTCTAATAAAATCCCTCAAATAAATAATAAAGCTTTCCTTAAACATCAAAAACTCTGTTGTTTTCATTAACTCTTCCGTTTTAGGTGAATAAAATCTACTTATATAATCTTGATAGTTCTGATTCAACTCTTTAAAGCTCTTATTTAACAGCTTCCACCATTCATATACCTCTTTATCCTCTTTTAAAGCAATACTATCGTACCTTTCAAGAAGCTCTCTAAATCTCTCTACTAATGTACATTCAAGAGAAGCATTGTTTTCTACTGTCATATTCTCAAGTTTCATTAACATTCTTTCAATTTCAATAGTATAAGGAGAAAGCTGATATCGAAATGCTCTATTTTTAAATTCATCTACTGTCCTAACCTTTGTTGTATCAGCAACTGCAATTAAATTTTTCCAGCTAACCAGACTATCTAAATCATTCTTCAGATAATCCTCTGAATAATCAGCAAATTCTTCATATTTCTTTAAAATTTCATAAATCTCCTCTTTATACAGCCAATATTTCATTTTTTCATAGCACTTATACATACATCTAATAATAGCTCTATATCTCCATGTGTTTTCTGTTGCTAAATATTTCGCTTCATCAATCTGAGCTTTTACACTTATATCTAATTTCATAAAGCCTTCCTCTCTTATTTTAACGTTTAATCTCCTAAAATATTTTTGTCTTCGAGCATTTTTCTCTATAAAAGCATTATTTAAATACATCATATCATATCTTTTTTAAAGCCTTAAGGCCAATTTATATTTCAAATAAAAAATAGGAGAAAAACTCCTCTTTACAGTGCTTTTCTCCTAAAAATCTATTATAAATTTTTCATAATAAACGTCACTACAATACAACCTTTGATAAAATATCCTTCTCTATGTTTTCAACATTTTCTTCAAGCTCTTTTACTTCTTTTGCTACTTCCTCTACAAATTCAGTATCCTTAATAGAACCTAAATTTATCTTAACATTGTACAATGCAGAAAGTACTGCTGTTCTTGCCATCATCGCTGCTACTGCACCATCTGTTACTGCATTTTGGTTACCCTTTACTACTATCTTTTCTATAGTTTTCATGATTTCAAAGGCATCCTTTGCAACCTCCAATGGAACTAATGCTGCTTTTTTCGTAGCTTCTTGTATAGCAGTCTTTCTAGTTTCCTTTTCTTCATCTGTTTCCTTTGGTAGCTTAAAAGCTTTCATCACATCATTAAATGCATCTGAATCTTTATCAATATATTCTATAAATCTACTCCTATATTTTTCTGCATCTTTTTTAATGCTTTTCATTTCTTCTTCTACTTCCATATATTTTTTCTTTCCAATAGTTAAATTCGCAACCATTTCCATAAGTGCAATTGATACAGCTGCACTTAGAGCTGCAACACTTCCCCCACCCGGAACTGGTTCATTAGATGCCAATTTTTCTAGGAATTCTTTTATATTCATATTTACCAGCATTCTATTTCCTCCTGTTTTATATTTTATTGTTCTTTATCAAATACCAATACCCCATTCTTTATAACCTTCTCTACAGTGCTTACCCCTATATGATAAGGAATAAAATCATAAGATGGAAATTCTAGTATAACAATATCTCCTTTTTTCCCTACATCAATGCTACCAATTTCATCTGCTCTTCCTACAGCTGCAGCACCATTAATAGTAAGAGCTGTTATAGCTTCTTCAATAGTCATATTCATATATAAAGTAGATAAAGCAAATACTAAAGGAATAGATTCTGTAAAACAGCTTCCTGGGTTCAAATCTGTCGCCAGCGCTACTGCACAATTTTGGTCAATCATAAATCTAGCTCTTGCAAAATCTTCCTTCAAGCTAAATGCTGTACAAGGTAAGATAGTTGCTATAACACCACTCTCTGCCATAGCTTTAATTCCTTTATCA
This sequence comes from Crassaminicella indica, assembly GCF_019203185.1. NCBI lineage: Bacteria > Bacillati > Bacillota > Clostridia > Eubacteriales > Clostridiaceae > Crassaminicella > Crassaminicella indica. Next base: position 442,664 of record NZ_CP078093.1, read on the forward strand.
GATGCTTGAAGTAAATGATCTGCTGATACAGCTCCTAATTCTGCCGCAAGCTCTGATCCTCCAAACCTTACAATTTCATCTGCATGAAGCTTTAACTTCATTCCCATTTCCTTTGCTTTGCTTAAAAGTCTTCTTGACTGTTCAATAGAGAACACATTTTTCTCGCAGAAAACATCACAAAAGTCTGCTAAATTTCTTTCTACTACTACTGGAAGAACATTCTCAATAATATCCTCAATAAATTCATCTTCCCTATCCTTATATTCTTTAGGAACTGCATGAGCTCCTAAATAAGTTCTTACTATATCTATTGGATGAGTTCTTTCCAGCTCTTCCATCACTTCTAGTTGCTTAATTTCTGTATCAAAATCTAATCCATATCCGCTTTTTCCTTCAACTGTTGTTACGCCAAAGGAAAGCATCGTATCCAGCCTTCTTTTTCCAAGTCTTATAAGTTCCTCTTTTGATGCTTTCCTTGTTGCTTCTACTGTATTGACAATTCCTCCGCCTCTTTTCATAATTTCCATATAGCTGTCCCCACGAAGTCTCCATCCAAATTCTTCTGCACGGTATCCACCAAATACAAAGTGAGTATGAGAATCAATAAATCCAGGTAAAACTGCTTTTTCAGTTGCATCTATTATATTGTACTTTGATTCATCTATATCCTTTAAAGCTTCATCTGTTTTTCCAACAGCTTTAATTATTCCATCTTCAATTATGACCGTACCATTTTCAATAACATAAAGCTCTGACATTTCTTTTCCATGCTTTGCAGCAAATCCACTACAAGTTACAAGTTGTGAAGCATTTTTTATGATCAAATTTTTATTCATAGTATCACTACTCCATTAAATTTGTTTCTATTATTTTATCCATCGAGAAACCATAAAGTCCTAAATAATAACTAGCTGTATCAACTAGAGCTTCCATTGGTACAAGTCCTATAATTTCGCTTCCAAGTACATTTACTCCATATCTTTTTGCTTCCATTTTTACAGTTTCAAATACTCTATAAATAGAAGTTTTTGTATAATCCGTTATATTCATAGTTACCTGAGTAATTCCTCTTTCCTTGATTTCAACACCACCAGCTTTAATATATCTAAATCCTCCACTTGAATGTCTAATTGCCTTTGAAATTTTATTGGCGATTTCAATATTTTGTGTATCTAAATCAATGTTATATGCTACTAATGGCATTCTTGCTCCTACTGCTGTGACCCCTGCTGTTGGATGGATTTCTCTTTTTCCAAAGTCTGGTTTCCATTCAGGTTCTTTTAGCTTTTCAATCATTCCTTCAAACTGTCCTTTTCTAATCTTTGCCAGGTTTTCTCTTTCAGGTTTACTTGCAGCTTTTTCATATAAAAATACTGGTATATTAAATCTTTCGTTTATTTCCTTTGCGGTTTCCTTTGCTAATTCTACTGCTTCTGTCATACTCATATTTTTAATAGGAATAAAAGGTACAACATCAGTTGCTCCCATGCGAGAATGCTGACCTTCATGATTATTCAAATCAATCACTTCTGTTGCAACCCCAATAGCTTCCAGTACTGCTTCCTTTACAGCTTGAGGCTCCCCCATTACAGTTACAACTACTCTATTATAATCTTTATCTGCTTCATAATTTAAAAGCTTTACATTTTCTTTTCCTCTAAGAGGTGATACTATTTTTTCTATTTTTTCTAAATCTCTACCTTCACTAAAATTTGGCACACATTCTACAATTTTTTTAACAGCTTCCATTTTCCTTCCTCCTTTTATCAGTGTCTATCGGCAACTATGGTATTTTATATTCCCAACAGTAACAGGCACTTTATTTCATTATTTATTTAGTTTCTCAAAAGCATCCTCTACTAAACCTTTTACCAAATCCTCTTTTGGTATATATGGTAATGTAATATGATCTTTTCCTTTTCTCATTGCATTGTACTCAACACATGTACTAATAGCATTTTCATTTCTCGCCCAAGCACGTCTTGCAACACCACCCATTACATCCCAAGGCATTGCAGATCTTAAAATATCGTCAACACGTTGGCTTCCATCAAGTACCATACCAAATCCACCATTAATAGATTTACCAATTCCAACTCCTCCACCATTGTGTAATGCTATAAGGCTCATACCTCTTGCTGCATTCCCTGCAAAGCAGTGAGTTGCCATATCTGCCATAATATTACTTCCATCTTTAATATTAGAAGTTTCTCTAAATGGTGAATCTGTTCCTCCTGTATCATGATGATCTCGACCTAGCATTACTGGACCTATTTCTCCATTTCTTACCATTTCATTAAATTTAAGCGCAATTTTTGTTCTTCCTATTGCATCTTGATAAAGAATCCTAGCCTGTGTTCCTACAACCAATTTGTTTTTATCTGCATCTCTAATCCATACATAATTATCATAATCTTGATATCTTCTATCTTTATCAATGCACTCCATAGCTGCTTTATCTGTTTTTAATAAATCTTCATGCTCACCACTTAAACACACCCATCTAAATGGTCCATAGCCATAATCAAATAATTGTGGTCCTAAAATATCTTCTACATAAGAAGGCCAAATAAATCCATCTTTGTCATCTCTACCATTTTTAGAAATCTCTTTTACTCCTGAATCATAAACAGCTTTCATGAAAGCATTTCCATAATCAAAGAAATATACACCTCTATTTACAAGCTCTTTTATTAATTCAAAATGACGTCTTAAAGTTTTGTCTACTAATTTTTTAAATTGAACCTTATCTTTAGCTAACATTTCTGTACGCTCTTTAAATGTAAGTCCTTGAGGACAATATCCTCCATCGTATACAGCATGGCAAGATGTTTGATCTGATAATAAATCTATGTGAATATTTTCTTTAACTGCATATTCTAATAAATCAACAATGTTTCCATGAAAAGCAATAGCACAAGGCTTTTCTTTTTCTATATATTCTTTTGCCAATCTAAATGCTTTCTCTGGTGTATCTGCAATTTTGCTAACCCATCCCTGCTCATATCTTGTATTGATTCTTGACTCATCAACCTCTGCAATTATTCCTACTCCATTTGCAATTTCTACTGCCTTTCCCTGTGCTCCACTCATGCCTCCAAGACCAGACGTTACAAATAATTTTCCTCTTAAATCACTATCAGATGGAATACCTAATTTTAATCTTCCTGCATTCAAAATTGTACTATAGGTTCCATGAACAATTCCCTGTGGTCCTATATACATCCAACCTCCTGCTGTCATCTGTCCATAATTTGCAACGCCAAGAGCAGCTGCACGGTGCCAATTTTCTTGATCATCAAACATACCAATCATTAAGCCATTTGTAAGAATTACTCTCGGTGCTTCAGGTTTTGAATGGAATAATCCTACTGGATGTCCTGAATGAATAACTAATGTCTGATCTTGTGTCAACTCTTCTAAATATTTTTTTATTAAACGATATTGCATCCAGTTTTGACATACTTGACCTGTCTCTCCATAAGTGACAAGCTCGTATGGATATAGTGCTATATCAAAGTCTAGGTTGTTGTCAATCATTACTTGAAATGCTTTTCCTTCTATACATTTTCCTTTATATTCATCTATAGGCTTACCCTTTATTCTTCCTTCTGGTCGAAATCGATACCCATAAATTCTTCCTCTTGTAAATAACTCTTCTAAAAATTCTGGTGCTAATTTTTCATGTAACTCTTCCGGAACATATCTAAGAGCATTTTTCAGTGCTAGCTCTGTTTCTTCCTTTGTCAACGTAAATTCTCTCTTTGGTGCACGTCTTATTCCTTCAACGAATTTAGGATACTCTGGTAATTCTGAATCCAATTTGATTTGCATAGCTTCTTTTATATCATAATTTTTAAACATATAAAGACCTCCCTTTTTATATAAACTTTAAAACAATCCTACAATTTGACCATTCTCATCAATGTCCATCTTGTTAGCAGATGGAACCTTTGGAAGCCCAGGCATTGTCATAATATCTCCTGTTAGGCAAACAATAAATCCAGCTCCAGCAGATACCTTTACTTCTTTTACTGTAATCTCAAAATCCTTCGGTGCTCCCAATAAGTTTTTATCATCAGATAAAGAATATTGAGTCTTTGCCATACAAATAGGAAGTTTATCTAGTCCCATCTCTTCTAATTTCTTTATTTGTTTTAGTGCTTTATTTGTAAATACTACTCCTTTTCCCCCGTAAATCTCTGTTACAATTTTGTTTACTTTATTCTTTATAGACTCGTCTACTTCATAAATATAATTGAAATTAGGCTTTTCATTTTCTATCATGTTAACAATTCTTTGTGCCATATCTATGCCACCTTCTCCACCTTTTTCCCAAACTTCATTTAGTGCAACCTCTACACTTATTTCTTCACACTTCTTAATAAGTAGTTCTATTTCAGCATCTGTATCATTCGTAAATTTATTTACAGCTACCATTACAGGTAAGCCAAATTTTCTAATATTTTCAACTTGTTTATTTAAATTCGCAAAGCCTTTCTCTAAAGCTTGAAGGTTTTCTTTTCCTAATTCAGTCTTTTTCACACCTCCATGCATCTTTAACGCTCTAATAGTTGCTACTATAACAACAGCTGATGGAGTAAGACCTCCATACCTGCATTTTATATTTAAGAATTTTTCTGCTCCTAAATCAGCTCCAAAGCCAGCTTCAGTAATTAAATACTCTCCTATCTTTAGTCCCAACTTTGTTGCCAATATACTATTACAACCATGAGCAATATTTGCAAAAGGTCCACCATGAATGAGTGCTGGTGTATTTTCTAAAGTCTGTACAATATTTGGCTTTATAGCATCTTTGAACAATAACGCCATAGCACCGTGAACACCTAAATCTTTTGCTGTTACTGGTTCTCCATCTAAATTATAAGCAACAATCATTCTTCCAAAGCGTTCCTTTAAGTCCATCAAATCTTCTGCTAGACAAAGTACTGCCATAACTTCTGATGCTACCGTAATCATAAATCCATCTTCACGTACAAATCCATTAGGCTTTCCTCCAAGACCTACAACAACATTTCTAAGAGCTCGATCATTCATATCAAGCACCCTTTTCCAAACGATTTGTCTCGCATCAATTCTTAGTGTATTTCCTTGATGGATATGATTATCAATAGCTGCTGATAATAAATTGTTTGCAGTAGTAATAGCATGCATATCACCTGTAAAATGAAGGTTAATATCCTCCATAGGAACTACTTGTGCATATCCCCCTCCTGCAGCTCCACCTTTTATTCCAAATACAGGTCCTAACGATGGCTCTCTTAATGCAATAACAGCTCTTTTCCCTATTTTATTAAGTGCTTGACCAAGTCCCACAGCAGTAGTAGACTTTCCTTCTCCAGCTGAAGTTGGATTAATTGCTGTCACCAAAATAAGCTTACCATCTGGTTTATTTTTCAATCTATCAAATATACTTAAATTAATTTTTGCTTTATATTTTCCATATAACTCTAGTTCATCCTCTAAAATGTCCCACTCCTTTGCTATTTCTGCAATCGGCTTCATATTACTCTGTTGTGCAATTTCTATATCACTTAAAACCTTCACTTCCATACTCCACACCCCTTTTATTTTTCTTAATATTATTATGAACAAATTGCGTCTACAAAACGTCTATATTTTGTGATGAGTGTAAATTTTTCGATAATTCGTCGTATAAAAAAAGCCTTTAGCATAATAACACTAAAGACTTTTCGTATTCTTATTCACTAAAAAATCATAGCACCAATTACCCCAAAGATCACTAACGGAATATTGTAGTGCAGGAACGTAGGTACACAAGTATCCCAAATGTGATCATGCTGTCCATCTGCATTAAGTCCTGATGTTGGTCCTAGTGTGGAATCAGAAGCAGGTGAACCTGCATCACCAAGAGCTGCAGCTGTACCAATCATAACAGCAGTAGCAATTGGACTAAAGCCCATTTTTAAACAGAGAGGTACATAAATTACTGCTATAATAGGAATCGTTCCAAAGGATGTACCAATACCCATAGTAATAATAAGTCCTAATAAAATCATAACAACAGCAGCAATTAATTTACTTCCTGCCATTATACTAGCCGCAGCATTAACTAAAGCTTCTACCCCACCTGTTTCTCTAATAACATTTGCATAGCCTGATGCTACTAGCATAACAAATGCAATAAATCCCATCATCCCAATACCACTGCTCATAAGTTCATCTATATCGCTCCATTTAATAGCTCTAAAAATAATCATAATCATTAAGCCTACAATAGCACCAAGAGGTAAAGACTCTATCATTATCTGAATAATTAATGCTGCTAATGCACCAAGTAATGCAACCATATGCTTACTTGAAAATTTTATAAATTCCTTTGAGCATTCATTTTTACTTTCTATAATATCTAATGTATTATATTCTCTAGGTTTTCTATATGAAATAAAAATAGCAACTAATAATCCTATAATCATTCCAAGACCAGGAAACCACATTCCCTTCCATACAGCAGTTTTTGCCATATACATACCATTTGCAGTCATTTCATCTGCAATAATTCCATGAAATATCAGACCAAAGCCTACTGGAAGTGCCACATAAGGGGCCTTAAGTCCAAAAGTTAGTGCACACGCTGCACCTCTTCTATCAATTTTTAATCTATTCATCACACTTAATAATGGAGGAATTAAAATAGGAATAAAGGCGATATGTACTGGAATCAAATTTTGAGAAAAACAAGATATAATAGCTATAAGCACTAATAAAGCAGTCCTTTTTCCTTTAATTTTATTAGCAATTTCTCTAGATAAAATTGTGGCAAGACCCGTTTTATGAATAGCTGCTGCTAATGCTCCTAATAAAATATAGCTTAGAGCTGTTTCTGCATTTCCACCCATTCCACCAATAAGAATGTCCATAATTTTATCAATAGGCATACCTGCTAAAAGACCACCTGCTATTGCTGCAATAATTAAAGAGATAATGACATTTAGCTTAAATAAGCAAAGAACACTCATAAGGATAACAGAAAATAATACCGGATTTGTTAACATTATATACCTCCCTTAATAATTTATAATCTATTTTTATCACACAAGAAATAGTATATCATAAAATACTTTATTTGAGAAAAGCTTTAAAGCGTAAAATTTTTAGGATAAAAAGCACCTTCAGAGTTTATCTGAAAGTACTTTTTCATTATAAATTCTATCCCCTTCTATTCTAATCCTCCAACAGCTTCCTCTACTGCATCTAGAATGCTTTCATCATCAATCAATGCTGCAGATTTATTGATATCCTTATACATAATACGGTCTTCATGTAAAGTTTCTATCACATGACGAATCTTATCATATACAGCTTTTGTTCCTTTTCCTAATTTTTTATCAGCAGCTTCAAAATCTATTGCTTGTGCTGCAGCAAGTAATTCTATTGCAATAACTCTACTTGCATTATAATATATATCTCTAGCTTTTCTTGCTGCAATAGTTCCCATACTTACATGATCCTCTTGATTTGCTGAAGATGGAATAGAATCAACACTGGCAGGATGGGCTAAGACTTTATTTTCCGATACAAGAGCTGCTGCTGCATATTGAGCAATCATAAATCCTGAATGAAGTCCCCCATGTTCCGTTAAAAATGCTGGAAGACCACTAAGCTGAGGATTTACAAGTCTTTCAATTCTCCTTTCACTAACATTTGCAAGCTCTGCTATGGCTATACCTAAAAAGTCAAAAGCTAATGCCATCGGCTGACCATGGAAATTCCCTCCAGAAATTGCTTTTTCCTCATCTGCAAAAATAAGAGGATTATCTGTTGCTGCATTTATTTCAATATCAACCTTATCTAATACATATTTTATAGCATCCTTGCTTGCTCCATGAATCTGAGGCAAACATCTTAAAGTATATGCATCCTGTACCCTTATTTCACCCTGTCTAGTTGTTCTTTCACTACCTTCAAGTATTTTTAAAAAGTTCTTCGCAGTACTGATTTGTCCTAAATGAGGTCTTACCTCCTGTACTCTTTCCGTATATGGATCTATAATTCCATTTAACGCTTCCATTGTCAAAGCTGCAGCAATATCTGCTAACTTACATAGTTTCTTTGCATCATAACTAGTCAATGCTCCTACAGCTGTTAATACTTGTGTTCCATTAATAAGAGCCAATCCTTCTTTAGAAGTCAATACTACTGGTTCAATTCCTGCTTTTTCCATAGCTTCTTTTCCTGACATTAATTTTCCATCATAGTAAGCTTCTCCTTCTCCAATGAGTACAAGTACCATATGAGCAAGAGGTGCCAAATCTCCACTCGCTCCTAAAGACCCCTTCTCTGGAATAGCTGGATGAACCCCTTTATTGATCATCTCAATTAATGTTGTTAATGTTTTAGGATGAATTCCTGAAAATCCTTTTGCTAAAGCATTAGCTCTAAGTAACATAATAGCCCTAACAATATCCTCTGGAAAATGTTTTCCAACCCCACAAGCATGACTCATAATCAAATTTTTTTGCAGATCCTTTGCCTCATCCTTTGATATAACAACATCACTAAATTTTCCAAAACCCGTAGTAATCCCATATACGACTTTTCCTTCTTCTACCAGCTTCTCTACAAAAGCTCTTGATTCTTTTACTCTCTCAAGCGCTTCATCTGTTAATATTACAGAAAAATTTTTTCTCGCTACATTTACTACATCCTGCAAACTCAAATGATTTCCATCAATAAAAACTCTATTCATAATCTTTACCCCCTTAAATCAAATATCAATTTAAATAAATTTTTTATTAAGTTTCCTTTTTGAAAATATTCTGATTTTACTCAATTGTATATTTTTGTGTATATTTTGTCAATATTCTGCACTGCCGTTCAAACTTGTTCACGTAATACCACTTTATCTCTATAAACTCATATAATATAGCTCCTATTTGAATAATCCACGTTCAATAATAACTAACCCTATAATAGCTTGTTACTGCATTCTTAATTTGTAGTAGATTAGCTATACTTCGGTGTAAATACTATATTATTCTTGCATAGCTATAACAAATAAGCTAATGGTATCCCATTAGCTTATTGTTTATTCAAATTTTCATCAATAATATCCCATATGTCTTCTGTTTCAAATCCTCTTCTCCAACTTGCAATCCCTGCAAGATTATACCTATTAATAAGATCTACTCTGGCTTTCATAGACACTGCATCTTCTATCCATATTTTATAAAGCTTATCATTTTCTATATACTCTACATAGTTTTGACCACTATTTTCATCCCATACCTTTTCAATCCCTTTTTTTTCAATAATTTCATTTACCGTTTCCATACTTACAGATTTAGATTTTACAACTATTTTAGTTGGATTATCCTTTGATGGAGTTTCTATCCAAATCCTTGTATAAAATGGTACTCCTAATATGAGCTTTTCTGCTGGTACTTCTTCAAGTAAACCATTTATCCCCTTTTCAACCCATCTGATTGATGCTACAGATCCACTTACAGGACTCGAACTCCAATGTTCATCATAAGCCATTAAAGATACATAGTCTACAACTTGTCCTAAAGCTTCTCGATCATAACACTGTGACCAATTTTCACTGCCACCCTTTGCAGTTACATCTATAGAAACAACTAATCCATTCTCATGAAAAACAGCAGTTAATTCTCTTACAAATAAAACTAACTTTTCTTTATCCTTTAAATAAACATTTTCAAAATCAATATTTATCCCATCCATATTATTTTCTTTTATCAGCTTTAATACTTCATTAACTGCTTTTTCTCTTGCTATAGCATCATTTAAAAATTTATTTGTTAAATTAGGGTCAAAACAATTCTTGAATAATGGCCATATTTTATAGCCTCTATTCCTTGCCCAATTAATATAATCATTATTGATTTTATTATCAATATTTCCTGATGCGTCTTTAAGCTTCATCCAAGTTGGTGATACAATATTTAATCCCTTTAACGTTCCAATTGTATCAGGCTTTGCAGTTTTTTTATAAACATACTCCCAAGTTAGATTTATTTTTCCATTTTGGGGCTTCCAAATAGGCTTATTTAAAGCTTGTATATTCATCATTTCTTCAATATCTTTTAGTTCTTTCCTTTGCACATATCCAACCTTCCCTCTAGGGGTTATAACCTTTAACCAATTAGTTTCATCCTTTAATATCTCTACTTCTTCATCTTTTTTAAGCAAGTCATTATCCATAGATGCAGTATTTGCTTCAAATCGTACATTTACATAATCCTTTACTGCTTTTGCAGTCATTTTTTTGCCCAATTGACTTTCTAAAATAACAGAAGAATTATCTTTTGAAAAATTGAATTTTATACTTAACAAATCTGCTATTTGATTAATAGGTACAAAAGGCCTTCCATCGATAATCATCATAGGAGAAATATTATTTGTCCTTTGTTGATTTACTGTTACTTCTTTTTCTTGATAAAATCGAATAACCTTATCTAGACTTGTAATTACTGCAATTTTATTATTTTCATCATAATCTACTAATAAATTCAAATGATTGTTCAAAATATCTAAATCTATATAAACGTTTTCCTTTTCAATGTTTACAATTTCATTATAATTTTCATATTCAGTAACCTTTTCGCCATCTTTGATAAAAAGCCCTTGTTTATATTCCTTTGCTAAAGAATAATGCTCAGAAAAAATAAATCCTAATAATAAGACCAAACACCCTAAAATCATATAAATTTCTTTTCTCTTCAAAATATCCCGCCTTTCTTAATAAGTCTTATAGCACAAGTGGAAAATATTCTGTTTTATTCTACTATGTTCCAATATCCCCATTAAAGTACGTAACCTCACCCATATAAGGGTGAGGCCTTGATTCCCTATTTTCATTATACATGATTCTTATATTCTCCGTCATCTACTTTTTCACTATATATAATTATTTTTATAAATTGATTTTTCGATCCAATAAATACCCTGTAATCATAAATAATATCCCTATTATGCATATAATCATAATAAAATAATAGTTGCTAATATTAAACGTTGGTATTTCTCCATAAAAACCAATATGTACTAAATGTTTTGTATTATCTACTAATTCCACTATTTTCCCTAATATTTCCGCTATAACAAGAAAGCATATAAAGGATAATAATTTCCCATATTTAAAAACAGAAAAAACACTTCTAGCCAAAACAGCAGATAAATAAGCCATTAATATAAATATAATATATCCTAATAAAAACATAACGAAAAATTTCATTATATAAGCAATCAATTCATTAGGTATATTTAACTTCATTTGAAGTTCAGGATATTTGCTTATAACTATTAAATAATCTATAAACATTAACAAACCACCAAATAGTAAAATTCCAAAGCATTCTAGTATTACCGTGATAATTTTTCCTCCCAAAATTTTATATCCACTTAAAGGGGTAGTGAATAATAAATAGCCTGTTTCTTTAAATAAGCTATGATACATTCTACCTATATGGTCCACCATCAAAACAATTCCTGCTACAAAAATAATTATCGATGTAATAGCAAAAACTTTTGGATCAATATTATCAGGTGATTTTGTTATAATGTATAAATTAAAAAATGTTAATAATATAATCCCTCCCAAAAAAAACTTCCAACGACTCATCCATTCATACTTTACTAATTTAAGCATCTTTATATACCTCCCTATATAATTCATCAATAGAAACTCCCTTTTGAATCCTAAAATCCTCTGCATTTCCTGATAATGCAACCTTTCCTTTATCTATAAATATCACTTCATCTAAAATTCTCTCCAATTCCTTTACTAAATGACTTGAAATAATCAGTGTTTTATCTTCATCACAAGCACTTACAATCGCATCCATTATTTTTTCACGAGATATAGGGTCTATGCCATTTAAAGGCTCATCTAAAATATATAGCTTTGCATCTCTTGCAAGCACCAAGCTAAGCTTTAATCTCCCAAGCATTCCAGTAGACAAAGCACCTACCTTTTGATCTTCATTCAATCCCATAAAAGCAATCAATTCTTTTGCTTTCTCTTCATCAAAATCTTCAAACATATCTTTAAAATAATTTATGCAATCTTTTATCTTCATCCATTTATGAAGGTAATTGCTAGTTGGCATATAAGAAACATTCTTTTTTGTTTCTGTACCTATTCTCTTTTCCATCATGTATATTTCTCCACTAGTTGGTTGCGTAATTCCTGCAATAATTTTCATCAGAGTTGTTTTCCCACTGCCATTAGGCCCTAATAAACCATATATTTTCCCTTCTTCTATAGTAATATTTAAACCATCTAATGCTTTTTTCCTGATGTACTTTTTTGTTAAATTTTTCACTTCTAAAAGCTCCATTCCTACGCCTCCTTCATATACTCATTGATACTTTTTACAATGCCTTCATTCCCATAACCTAATTCTTTCATTCCTTCTACAAAGCTTTTAATCAATTCATTTGCCATATCTTCCTTGATCTTATTAAGCATTTTCTCATCCTCCGTAACAAAAGACCCCTTTCCTCTTTGAGTAAATGTAACGCCTTCTCTCTCTAGTTCTTGATATGCCCGCTGTATAGTATTTACATTTACCTTTAACTCACTTGCCATGCTTCTTACTGAAGGAATCTTTTCACCTTTTTTAAGCTTTCCTAATGTAATTTCCTTTTTTATTTTTTCTATAATTTGTAAATATATCGGTATTCTAGTATCAAACTCCATTAACTCACCTCACTTGTATTACTGTCATAGTTAAATAATACACTATTATATTATTTATGTCAATCAATTCCAAATAAAAAACATCTACAAATTTTTGTAGATGTCAAAATAAAGCTACTTTTTAACTTTTATAAATACTACCTTTAAATAATTTCCCTCTTTAAATTCTTTTATAGTTCTGAAGTCTTGGGGTAATCTATACTCTTCTAGTATCTCATATTTTTTGCCCATTTCTTCAAAAGCTTTTTCTATAAATCCTTTAAATTTTTTCATATCAAAGCTAGCACAATTAGTCGATGCTACTATTATTCCTTCTTTTTCTGTTATATTTATAGTTGATTTTAATAAATCCTTATAGTCTTTAGCAGCGCTAAATCGAATTTTTTTAGATTTAGCAAAGCTTGGAGGATCTAATATGACTAAATCAAACTTTAATTGTTTCTTTTGCGCATATTTAAAATAATGAAATACATCTTCCACAATAATATCTTGTGTTTCATAATCAATACCATTTAAACTAAAATGTTCTATAGTTTTAGGAATACTCCTATTTGCAAGATCTACACTTGTAGTTTTTTTTGCTCCACCTATAGCTGCAAAAATAGAGAATGCACCTGTATAAGAAAAAGTATTTAAAACATTTTTCCCTCTTGCATACTTATCCCTAATTTTCTTTCTTACCTCTCTTTGGTCTAAAAATACACCTACCATAGCCCCTTCATTCAAATAAATTGCAAAATTTACACCATTTTCTTTTACTATCAAAGGCTCTGGTGCTTCTTCTCCCCATACAAAGCTATCTTCATTTATAAACTTTCCTTGTGCATCAAATCTCCTCTTCTCATAAATCCCTTTACAATCAGATAAATTTTTCAAAATATCTATTACATAATCTTTAAACCGATAGATTCCTTTACTATACCAATTGATTAAATAATATCCATCAAAATAGTCAATAGTAAATCCACCTATTCCATCTCCTTCTCCATTAAATACGCGAAAGGCTGTAGTATTTTCATCTGAATAAAATTTCCCCCTAAAGCTGATTGCCTTTAACAATCTTTTATGGAAAAAAGTATCATTGATTTTCTCTTTTTCATTTGAAGTGAGTACCCATCCACACCCCTTATTCTGAAGACCATAATACCCCTTCGCAATAAACCTATTCTTATCATCTACTAATTGAATAATCTGCCCTTCTTCTTTTAAATTATCTATATTCTGTACTGCTTCCTTTAATATGAGTGGATACCCTTTATTATATCTTTTTAAAAACCTATTCTTAATCTTTAATCTGATCTCTTTCATATTTCACACCTCTATTTCTTTTGCTTAAATATTATAACATATGAAAATGATTTATAACTTATAAAGCATTCATATATTCGTACAATTTAAATAATATAATAGCATCTATTTTTTCAATAGATGCCAGTGAAATTTTTTATTCTACTTCCTCTAATCTTTTCATAATAATCTTTTCCATAACTTTTAATTTTTCTTGTGAACTTTCTAAATTATCTCCCTTTGTATACAAATAAATCTTAATTTTAGGCTCCGTTCCTGATGGACGAATCGCATACCATGAATGATCATCAAATATAAATTTTAATACATTAGCTACAGGTATTTCAATATTTTCTTCTTTATCCTTTAAAAAGTCAAAAGCAATTTGTTTCTGATAATCTATATATTTAGCTAATTTTCGACCATCAATTTCTGTAGGATATGTATCTCTATAAGCTTTCATCATTCGATCGATTCTATTTTTCCCTTCTATTCCTTCTAATACTAATGATATAAGCTTTTCTTGATAATATCCATATTTTTTATAAATATCTTCTAAAACATCTAAAAGTGTCTTTCCTTGTTTTTTATAATAAGCTGCAGCTTCACATAAAAGCATAGATGAAATCACAGCATCTTTATCTCTTACAAAGGTTCCTGCCACATACCCAATGCTTTCTTCATATCCAAATACAAAAAAATGATCTCCCTGTTTTTCTAATTCGTTTACAATTCCACAAATATTTTTAAATCCAGTTAATGCTTCATAAGTTTTTACCCCATAGGATTTTGCAATAGCCTTTCCTAAATCTCCTGTAACAATAGATTTTACAATATATGAATTTTCTTTTAATGTTTTCTTCTCTTCTTTTGCTTCTAATATATATTGAATCAATATTGCTCCCATTTGATTACCATTTAAAGCAATATACTCATCTTTTTCACCCTTCACCATAGCAGCTACCCTATCACAATCAGGATCTGTAGCTATCAATAAATCTGCTCCATTGCTCTTACCTAATTTTTGTGCATATTTAAAAGCTTTTACATCCTCTGGATTAGGATACCCAACTGTTGTAAAATCTGGATCTGGCTTTTCTTGTTCAGGTACAACTACTACATTTTTAAACCCTCTTTCTTTTAAAACCCTTCTAACAGGTATATTCCCTGTTCCATTTAATGGTGTATATACAATATTTATCTCCTTGTCTACATCATCTCTTAAACTTAATCCTTTTACTTTCTCTATATATGCATCATCTATTTCCTGTCCAATCGTTTGCAAAAGCCCTTTTTTGATAGCTTCCTCCTCATCTGCCTCTTTAATCATAGAAAAATCTTCTATACGATTGATATTTTCTGTAATAGCTGATGCCATATCTTCTAGGATTTGAGAGCCTTCTTCCCAATATACTTTATATCCATTATATTCTTTAGGATTATGACTAGCAGTAATTACAATACCAGAAGCCGTATTGAGTTTTCTTACTGCAAAAGAAAGCTCAGGCGTTGGGCGCAAATCTTCAAATAAGTAAACTTTTATATCATTCCCAGCTAAAACAAGTGCTGTTTTTTTTGCAAATTCCTTTGAAAAATGTCTAGAATCATAAGCAATGACAACGCCACGATCCATATATTCTTTTCCTTTTTGAACAATAAAATCTGCAAGTCCTTGGGTTGCTCGTGCAATAATATATACATTCATTCGATTAGTTCCTGCACCTATTTTCCCACGAAGCCCTGCAGTCCCAAATTCTAAATCTTTATAAAAACGATCTTCTATTTCTTCGTAATTATCTTTAATACCCATAAGCTCTTCTCTTGTTTTTTCATCAAAATATTCATTACTAACCCACTGCTCATATCTTTTTTGATAATCCATGCTGTTTCCCTCCTATAAATTTTTCATTTAATTTTTAATAAACATTTGTAAATTTTTAATATGATTTTGTTTTTCCTCTATTATAGCAGATAAAATTTTATATGCTTTCCTATCCGTATCCTCTTGTTTTTTTACTAATCTTCCTTGAATATCTATATAAAATGCCACAATCTTTTTCTCAAAGTCTACTGAGAATTCTAGAAACTCCTTTACATTCTTAATCTCTGGGCTTTCAAATCTTTGTAAAAATT
Organism: Crassaminicella indica; assembly: GCF_019203185.1. Classification (NCBI taxonomy): domain Bacteria; kingdom Bacillati; phylum Bacillota; class Clostridia; order Eubacteriales; family Clostridiaceae; genus Crassaminicella; species Crassaminicella indica. The sequence continues at coordinate 458,790 of NZ_CP078093.1, forward strand.
TGTTGAACAAAAAAGAAATCTTATCATATGTAGCAAAATCTATTACCTCATCATCCTTTTCAAGTTCAAGCTTTAATTTCTCATAATAAGCAATATTTTTGGCAACACTTTTTACTAATATATTTGCAGCAAGTGTAACTCTAAAATCTTGCTCCATAATTTCACCAATATTTTTATACATTTCATATCTTTTCTTTGCAATAACAATAGCTTTATTAATCAAATCTATTACAGTATATGCCACCTTCCTCTTCCTTCCTAAAGATATTATATATGGCTTTTCATTATTAATATACCATAAAATGTAATATCAAGTATATTTTTATACTTTCTATATTAAAAATACCCCTTCTTTTAAAGAGGTATTCATAAAAATATGATTATTTATAAAAAACAAGAGCTCCAGCTCCTACCAAGCCACAATCATCTCTATGTGCCTTTTTAATATTGCATATCTCAATATTTGGTTTTAATGACATACTGTTAATAGTTTCAATCATCTTATCATAAAAAAGCTCTAAGCCATTTGAAACCCCACCACCTATACTAATTTTTTCAGGATTATAAAGAGCAATAATATTATAAATCCCTATTCCAAGATAATATCCTTCATTTTCCACAATCTCAATAGCTAGTGCATCTCCCTCTTTAGCAGCCTCAAATACGTGTTCAGCCTTTACACAATCCTCTCCTGCTATTTTTGAAATCAAGCTTTCTCTCCCCTCTGAAAGCTTTTCTCTTGCAATTCTTCCTATAGCAGTTCCTGAGGCATAAGCCTCCAAACATCCATAATTACCACAGTTACATTTAGGTCCATTTAGGCTTATAATAGTATGTCCTACTTCAAAAGCATTTGAATTTCCACCCTTCTGAAGCTTTCCATCTATAATAGCACCTCCGCCAACTCCTGTACTTACAGTTATATAAACAAAGTTTTTAGAACCCTTTCCAAATCCAAATAAATATTCTCCTAATGCTGCAGCATTTCCGTCATTCTCTAGCTTTATAGGTATATTTTCAAAATCCTCTGCAAGACTTTTTACGATTTCAACATTTTCCCATCCTTTTAGATTAGCACTCTTAATAATTATTCCCTTTTCACTATCTAAAGGTCCAGGTGAACCGATTCCTATCCCCTTTAAGCTTTCCTCTTTTAAGCCAAGCTTTTCTAATAATTCATATATAGTATTTTTCATTCTCTTTATAGCTTGCTTTGGTCCCTTTTCTACAAAGGTAGGAATTTTAATATGCTCTAAAACCTCTCCATTTTTTGTCATAATTCCTATATTCATCTTTGTTCCACCCAGATCAATAGCACAATAAACTTTCATCATAAATCACCTCCATATAACTTATTATAACAACAAAATGAATATAGGTTAAGCTCTGAATCCAGAACTTAACCTTTATCCTTCATAACCCTCATAGCATTCAATATAGCAATCAAAGCAACACCTACATCTGCAAAAACTGCTCCCCATAAATTTGCCATACCTGCTACCCCTAATACCATAACAATCCCTTTTACTCCTAATGAAAAGATTATATTTTGCCATACAATTTTTCTTGTTCTTTTTGCAACACGAATAGCTGTTGCCATCTTACTGATTTCATCTGTCATGAGTACCACATCTGCAGCTTCAATCGCTGCATCAGAACCAAGTCCTCCCATAGCCACACCTATATCAGCCCTTGCAAGTACAGGAGCATCATTAATTCCATCTCCTATGAATACAATATTTCCTTTCATACTCTTTTGTATAGCTTCAAGCTTCTCAACCTTTTCGTGTGGCAATAATTCTGCATATACTTCATCTATTCCTACTTCTTTTGCAATACCTTCTGCTGCTTTTTTATGATCCCCTGTTAGCATAACAAATCTTTTAACCCCTAATTTCATCAGTTGTTCTATACCTTTCGCAGAATCCTCTTTTATTTCATCAGATATTATTATTGCTCCTGCATATTTTTCATCTACTGCTATATGCACAATAGTTCCTAATTCATCTATTTCTTTATAATCTATATCATATTTTTTCATTAACTTTTTATTTCCTGCCAATACAACCTTTCCATCTACGATTACTTTTACACCATGCCCAGAGATTTCTTCATAATCCTTCATCAGTTCTTCTTGGATTTTTCCTTTATAGCTTTTTCGTATAGATACTGCAATTGGATGGTTTGAATAATATTCAGCATAAGCAGCATAATATATTATCTCATCTTCTTCAAACTCATTTACCGCAATTTTTTTTGTAACATTAAATACACCCTTTGTGATAGTTCCTGTTTTATCAAATACTACTGCATCTACCTTATTCAAGGCTTCTAAATAATTTCCTCCCTTTATGAGTATACCATTTTTAGATGCTGCACCAATCCCTCCGAAAAAGCCTAGTGGAATAGAAATCACTAATGCACATGGACAAGATACAACCAAGAATATAGCAGCTCTATATATCCATTGTGCAAAGGTAGCTCCTGTAATAAATAGCGGCGGTATTACAGCAAGCATTAGCGCTACAAAAACAACAGATGGTGTGTAGTATCTTGCAAATTTTGTGATGAATTTTTCTGTTTGTGCCTTCCTGCTACTTGCTCTTTCAACCAGTTCTAATATTTTAGATACAGTTGACTCTCTAAAGCCTTTGGTAACTTCTACTGTTAAAACACCATTCTTATTAATAGCTCCACTAAAAACTTCATCTCCTACTTGAACTTTTCTTGGTATAGCTTCTCCAGTGAGTATAGATGTATCTATCATAGATGCTCCTGCCACAACTTTTCCATCTAACGGAATTTTTTCTCCTGGTTTTACAATAATATCTTGACCAATATTCACTTCGTCAGGAGATACCTTAAAAATCCCATCTTTTGTTTTTAAATTTGCAAAATCAGGTCGAATATCAAGTAAAGCTTCTATAGACTTTCTTGAACGATTTACAGCTGCCCCCTCGAAAATCTCTCCTACTCTAAAAAATAACATAACTGCTACAGCTTCTGGAAATTCTTTCATTACAAAAGCACTTATTCCTGCAATAGTCATTAAAAAATTTTCGTCTAAAAATTCTCCCCTAAAAATATTTCTTATCGCTTTTAATAAAACATCTTTACCAATTAAAAGATAACTTACTACATACAATAACAGCTCAATCCAAAAATTAAATTGAAATATTATAGCTATAAAAAACAATACAGCTCCACTAGTAAGGGCTATAACCTCTTTTTTATTGAAGTTTTCATGTTCATGATAATGTTCACCACTGCTTCCATTGCTTTGATCATCATGTGCATGATTATGTCCACAACAATCCCCATTAGCACCATAATGATTATTCTTATCTAGAAAGCATTCTTTTTTACCTTTATCAACCACTTGCACATGAGGCTCTATTTTTTTTATAATCTCTTTAATCTCTTTTATAGTCTCCTCTAATTCATAAGCATCAGACTCAATTGTCAGCTTTTTAGTAGCAAAATTTATATCAGCATGAGTAATCTTTTGAATTTTTTTTATTCTTCTTTCTATTTTTGCTGCACAATTAGCACATCCGAGTCCCTCTAATAAAAATTCTCTTTGTATCTTATTCATGCACTTTCCCCTTTCATATTTCATCTATGATTAATATGATGAAGTCCTTGTTCAAATATTTTCTGAACATGCTCATCATCTAAAGAGTAATAAACTACCTTTCCTTCTTTTCTATATTTTACAAGTCTTTCTTTTTTTAATATCCTCAATTGATGAGATATAGCAGACTGCTTCATTTCAAGCAATGCTGCAATATCACATACACACATTTCTGCTTCAAATAAAGCACATATAATTTTAATCCTCGTGCTATCTCCAAATACCTTGAAAAATTCTGCTAAATCATATAATTTTTCTTCCTCAATCATCTTTTCTCGAACCTTTTTAACTATCTCTTCATGAATAATATTACAGTTACAACAATTATTATTTTGTTCCATAATACTCCTCCTTTTGTAGGCTTGATTTCCTTACATACTATTTACGCTAATCTTTTTAGGTTATATATTTCAACTTACTTCACAACATATGAATAGCTGTTCATATGTTTATATATATTATATTCACCTATCACTAAAAAGTCAATATTCATTTCGTAAAGCTATTGTAAACCATATCTTTTATTTAGTTGACAATGTATTGTTTTAGAGTTATTCTATATGTAAACAAAAAGCTCAGAAAATACCTTTTTATGATTCGAGGTGTAAATATGTCAAAAGGAATTTTTATCGTTGGAACAGATACAGATGTAGGAAAAACTGTTGTTACAGCAGGACTTATCCATCTTCTTCGTTCAAAAGGTTATAATGCTTGTTATTTTAAGCCTGTCTTAAGTGGAGCAGTCTTAAAAAACAACGAGTTGATTCCAGGAGATACCCATTTTGTAAAAACAATAGGAAATATTCCTGAATCTTTAGAAAATATGACCCCATATAAATTTCATACTCCAGTTTCACCACATTTAGCTTCAGAAATAGAAAATATACAAATCAAAATAGCTTTAATCAAAGAAAAGTTTCTCCAACTAAAAGAAAAATATGCTTATATAGTTGTAGAAGGTGCTGGTGGACTAGTTGTTCCAATATTTAAAAATTATATGCTATATGATTTGATCAAGGAATTAAACTTACCCATTCTTATAGTAGCTCATGCAGGCTTAGGCACCATTAATCATACTATGCTTACTGTAAATTTTGCAGAAGATATGGGGATTGAAGTAAAGGGAATTCTATTAAATGGTTATAATGCTTTAAACATATGTCATGCTGACAATAAACAAATCCTTGAAAAAGCTACAAATCTTCAAGTTCTTACTCTACCCAAGCTCAAAAATATAAATGTAGAAAAAATGCAATATGGAGATTTAAAAGAAGCTATAAAAACTCATATTCAAATTGAAACAATCATAAAATGGATGAAAGCATGTTAGGAGAGATGATTATGCATGAATTACAAAGGAAGGATTTACAATATATATGGCACCCATGTTCTCAAATGAAAGATTATGAAGCCTTTCCACCCATCATTATTAAAAATGCAAAAGGTCCTTATCTTTATGATATAGATGGTAATAGATATTTAGATGTGATCTCTTCTTGGTGGGTTAATTTATTTGGACACTGCAATGAAAGAATCAATCAAGCTATTATAAAACAAATCAATCAATTAGAACATACTATCTTTGCAAATTTTTCTCATAAACCTGCTATTGAATTAGCCGAAAGGCTTATAAAAATAACTCCAGAGGGGCTTAATAAAATATTTTTTTCAGATAATGGTTCTTCAGCAGTAGAAAATGCTTTAAAGCTAAGCTTTCAATATCATCAACAAACTGGAAATTCTAGTAAAACAAGATTTGTTGCCCTTTCTGATGCCTATCATGGAGAAACCATTGGAGCTCTTGCTGTAGGTGATATCGACCTTTATAAAAGAATTTATAAGCCTCTTCTTATGGAAACTCATAAAGTACAGGGACCTGACTGCTATAGATGTCCTTATAATAAATGTAGAAAAAGCTGTAACGCCGAGTGCTTTAGCGCTATGGAAAAACTAGTTTTAGAAAAACACAGTGAAATTGCTGGCATAATTGTAGAACCATTAATTCAAGGCGCTGCAGGAATGAAAATATATCCTCCAATTTATCTAAAAAAATTAAGGGAGCTTTGTACAGCCTATAATATTCATTTCATTGCAGATGAAATTGCAGTAGGCTTTGGACGAACAGGAAAAATGTTTGCCTGTGAGCATGCAAATGTGTCTCCTGACATTATGTGTATATCAAAAGGTATTACAGCTGGATATATGCCTCTTTCTGCAATGCTTATGACTGATGAAATTTATGATGCATTCTACAGCGACTATGTGAACTTAAAAGCATTCATGGATAGTCATAGTTATACAGGAAATGCAATGGCATGTGCAGTAGCCTGTGAAACATTGAATATATTCGAGGATGAAAGAATACTTGAAAAAAACAATGAAAAATCTAAAATAATAAAAGAAATGGTACAATCTGCTTTTCACAATCATCCTTATATAGGAGAGTTCCGTCAATTAGGAATGGTTGGTGCATTAGAGCTAGTAAAAAATCAACAAACAAAGGTAGGGTTTGACTGGAAAGAACGGGTAGGCTATAAGATTTATCAGATTGCTCTAAAAAAAGGATTATTACTTCGTCCTTTAGGAAATGTAATCTACTTTATGCCTCCATATGTCATTGAAAAGGAAGATATTGAGCATATGGTATCTAGTACATTATCTTCAATAAACGAATATTTTAGAATCTGATTTAATTTGAGAAAAAAAGGTGAGTCTTAATCACTCACCTACTATACAATCCAATACTTTCCCTATGCTGTCCTGAATTACCAAATTAGCGACATGATCATAAGGAGTAGTACTTTTATTGATAAGTATTAATTTATTTCCTCTATAATATTCAATTAGTCCTGCTGCTGGATATACCACAAGTGATGTTCCTCCTACAATCAACACATCAGCATTAACTATATACTCTATAGACTTTTCAAGTGTATATGTATCTAGTCCCTCTTCATATAAAACTACATCAGGCTTTATAATGCCTCCACATTTTTTACATTTAGGAACCATTTCTATACTATTCACTACATCATCTAAAGAATAGCTTGCTCTACACTTTATACAATAATTTCTATATACAGAACCATGAAGCTCTAAAACATTTTTACTTCCCGCCATTTGATGTAGTCCATCTATATTTTGAGTAATTACAGCTTTTAATTTGCCTTGTTTTTCTAATCTTGCAAGTGCTAAATGAGCCAAATTAGGCTTTGCTTCTGGATAAATCATTTTTTCTTTATAAAATCGATAAAATTCTTTTGTGTATTTCATAAAAAAGCTGTGACTAAGTATTACTTCTGGTGGATATTTTTGTCCCTTACTACTGTATAATCCTGTATCAGCTGTTCTAAAATCAGGTATATTACTTTCTGTAGATGTACCTGCCCCTCCAAAGAAAACAATATTGTCACTTGCGTCAATCATTGATTTTAATTTTTCCATGCTCAAAGCCTCCTCAAATCAATAGGATATCCATATTTTTCATATCTTCATTATATCATATTTGTATTTTTTTAATTTTCCCTCTCTTATGTTCATATATATCTTTATATATTTTCCAAATAATAACCATTTTCCAATTATTTAGAAGGAATTTATAAAAGAATATAGAATATAACAAAAAAAACAAAGATAGGAGTGTCCCCAATGAGAATCTTAAAAGAAAATACAACTGCTGTTATCATTGATATTCAGGAACGTCTTCTTCCTCATATGAATAGTAAAGAATTATTAAAAAATCTAACAATTCTTATTGAAGGTTTAAAAGCTTTGGATATTCCCATTATAGTATCTGAACAATACACAAAAGGATTAGGCCCTACTGTAAGTAAAATAAAAGGAATGCTAGAAGACTCTGAAAATATAGAAAAAATATCCTTTAGCTGCTGTGATGAACCAAAGCTTCAAGAAAAAATTGATAATTTAAATAAAGAATGGATTATTATTGCTGGAATTGAATCTCACATATGCGTCCTTCAAACAGTAATTGATTTAATAGACAATGGTTATACTCCTGTTGTAATAGAAGATTGTATCTCTTCAAGAAAAGAAAATGATAAAAAAATAGCTATTGAAAGAATGAAAAAAGAAGGTGCAATTATCTCGACATATGAATCTATTCTTTTTGAATTATGCAGATATGCAGGTAATGATACCTTCAAAACAATATCTAAGCTAGTTAAATAAAGCAAGCCAAAATTTTGGCTTGCTTTTATCTTTTTAATAAATTTTTCAACTTTTTATATAAATATATAATTATAACTATTTATGTAAAATATATGCAGGATTTTTAAAATTTATGTAGAAATTTGTTGTATATAGATTATAGCCTTATGATATATAGGAGGAATAACAGATGAAAAAGATAAGCACCAAAATTATTTTAACTGTTGTTATATGCTCAGTACTCATGGCGGCTTTTATAACAACTATAAGCCTCAATAAATCTACCAAAGTAATCGTTAATGAAATCGAGAAAAATCTTTCCTTAAAATCTGAAAATATAAGCAGTTACTTTAACAGTACAATTTCTACTGTAGAAATGAATGTAAATAATCTAGAGTCAGCATTAGCAGTAAGCTTTGATAAAAGTAAAATGAATGACCCTAATTATTATAAAGAATATACTGATCATGTCTCTTTGACAGTTAAAGATTTTGGAGAATATTCAAAAGGAATTACAGCTTCCTATTTTATCTTAAATCCTGAACTTACTAAAAACATTTACAATATTCTCTATGCAGATCAAGAAGGCAATGGAGAATTTATAAAAATAGAAGGTGACATTTATACAATAGAGGATTTTAATCCTGATAATGAGCTTTTATCATGGTATTATGATCCAATAAAATTAAAAAAAGGGATATGGAGTGATATTTACATAGATAGTTTAACTAAAAAAGAAATTATCACATATAGCACTCCAGTTTTTGTAGATGATATTTTAATTGGTGTAGTAGGAGTAGACTTTGATTGTGATATATTTAAAAATAAAATTAATAATATTAAACTCTATGATACAGGATATGCATTTTTACTGAATGAAAAATATGACTATATTATACATCCTACATTAACAAAAAATGATAACTTATTGACTTTAGATGGAGGAAGGTATAAATATATTGCTGACCTTCTTTCTAAAAAAGATAAAGGACTGTCTGAAGTTAAATTTGGTGGGGTTGATAAAATTTTAAGCTATGAAAAATTAGATAATGGTTGGTTCCTACTTATGGCAATAAGTAAAGAAGAAATTTTTAAAGATATGAAAGACCTCACACAGCTATTAATAATTGTTACATTATCAGGAATAATTTTATCTATACTAATTGCTCTTTATTTAGGAAGAAAAATAGCAAAACCAATTGTTATGCTAACAGAATTAATAGATAAAACAAAAAACTTTAATCTAATCTATGACAAAAAATTCGAATCAGCTTTAAAATATAAAGATGAAACAGGAGTTATTGCACAATCAATATTTGATATGCGCCAAGCTCTACGAACAATCGCCGAAACGATGAAAGAAAATGCACTGCACGTTACAGCATATGCTCAAAATCTTGCAGATTCATCTAGAGATGTTTCTGCATCTGTTGATGAAGTTGTAAAAGCTGTTGAAGAGCTCGCAAATGGAGCAACCTCTCAAGCTCAAGAAGCTCAAGCTAGCGCATTAAAGCTGTCTGACTTTGCAGATAAAATAAAAAATGTAACAGAAAGCTCCAGTTTAATGGAAGAAAGCTCAAATGAAGTTATAAAAGTAAATCAACAAGGTATTAAAGCCATTACAGATTTAGAAAAGAAATTTGTTGAAAATAATAAAATCATTGATGAAGTAGGGAAAAAAGTTAATGCACTTTCAAATAAATCTGGTACTATAAGTGAAATAGTTCATGCTATTAATACAATCTCTGAACAAACAAATCTTTTGGCTTTAAATGCAGCTATTGAAGCTGCAAGAGCAGGTGAAGCAGGCAAAGGCTTTGCTGTAGTTGCTGAAGAAATTAGAAAGCTTGCAGAAGAAACAGGTAAATATTCAAAGGAAATAGAAAAAATAATACATGAAATTCAATTAGAAGTTCACGGAACAAAAGAACATACAGACCTAGCTCAAGAAATAAATGATCAAACAAATGAAGTTTTATGTAGTACTGCACAAGTATTTGACAAAATAGAAGAAACCATAAAAAATACTGTACAGCAAATACAAAATGTATATATCAATATAAAAGATATTGATGAAAATAAAGAACATATTGTTACTTCTATCCAAGAAATTTCAGCAATATCTGAAGAAGCTGCTGCATCTACAGAAGAAGTTTCTGCATCTGTCGAGGAACAATCAACAAGTATAGACGTAATTTCTAATACAGCACAAGACCTTAATAAGGTATCAATCCAATTAAAAGAGCTTGTTGACAGATTTAATATTTAAAGTGGACAATTTTGTCCACTTTAAATCATTTCAATAGCAATAAGGTGATTTTATTATTATTAATCATGTATTCTAATATGATCGTCTCTATTTTCCTAATATAACATTTTTTTATATTTGATTCATATAGCTTTGCCTTGTATAATGAGGCATAAAATGATTCGAGGTGAAATATGAAAGGATTCATACAATTATTAATTATTATATGCATATGGCAATTAGGGGAATGGCTTCATGGAATATTAAATATTCCTATTCCAGGAAGCATATTAGGAATGTTCATACTCTTTGGCTTATTATCATTAAAAATAATCAAACTATCTTGGGTTGAAGAATGTGGAGAATTCTTTTTAAAGCATCTGGCTTTTTTCTTCATTCCCTCTGGTGTAGGACTTATTGCTTCTTTAGAACTTATAAAAGCAAACTGTCTCCCCATTACTATTATTATTATTTTAAGCACCATTATTGTAATGGGTGTAACAGGCTTGATCGTACAAAAATTGATAAAGGACTGAAATTTATGCTTGACAACCCATTATTTGGAATAATTGTTTCTTTATTATCATTCAACATTGGATTATATATCTATAAAAAAACAAAGCTGGCTATTTTAAATCCCATACTCATAAGTATTTTTATTATCATTACGATTTTATTGTATTTTAATATACCACTAGAGGTTTACAACAAAGGTGGAAATTTAATTTCTTTCTTTTTAGGCCCTGCTACAGTAGTATTGGCCATTCCTATGTATAAACAAGTTCCAGCTCTAAGGAGTCATATGACAGCTATTATCATTGGTATTACTACTGGAGTTATTACCTCCATCACTGTTGTTGCTTTATTAGCAAAATTATTTGATTTAGAAAATCGTCTTAAGCTTTCTTTAATCCCTAAATCAATTACAACACCTATTGGTATCGCTGTATCAAACAGCTTAGGTGGATTAACCTCTATTGCTGTTATTGCAATTATTATAACTGGGATTATTGGGGCGGTGATTGCACCATTAATATGTAAAGCTTTAAAAATCAATCACAGTGTAGCAAAGGGTATTGCTATTGGAACAGCTTCACATGCTGTTGGAACATCTAAAGCTTTTGAAATGGGAGAAACAGAAGGAGCTATGAGCAGTCTTTCTATTGCCTTAGCAGGAATTATAACTGTTTTACTCGCCCCTTTATTAATCAATTTATTTTCTCTTATAAACTTATAATAATAAAGACAAAAGAATGGTACTCCATTAACAAAGTACCATTCTCTTTTATTATAATCAAAATTTATATCTTAACTTATTTCATACTTCCTGTTTTCATAAACCTTGTATGCCATGAAAGAGCTTCTTCTAATATATGAGGCGTATGCTTATATCCACTTTCATAAGCTCTATTATAATAATCTAATAATTTATCCTTATAATCTGGGTGTACGCAATTATTAATAATTTCTAACGCTCTTTGCTTTGGACTAAGTCCCCTTAAATCTGCAACTCCTTGCTCTGTTACAATAACCATAACATCATGCTCTGTATGGTCTACATGTGAAACCATTGGTACAATAGATGAAATATCTCCATTTTTTGCAGTAGATGCTGTTGTAAATATTGTAAGATATGCATTTCTAGCAAAATCTCCAGAACCACCGATTCCATTCATCATACGAGACCCCATCACATGAGTAGAATTAACATTTCCGTATATATCAACCTCTAGGGCTGTATTCATAGCAATAACCCCTAATCTTCTTGCCACTTCTGGATGATTGCTGATTTCTTGCGGTCTTAAAATAATTTTATCTTTAAAGAATTCAATCTCTTCTTCAAACTTTACCAAGCCTTCTGGTGACGGGCTGACAGATGTAGTAGAAGCTATTTTTGCCTTCCCACATCTTAATAACTCAAGCATTGAATCCTGAACAACTTCTGTATAACATGTTAAATCTTCAAAGCTTGATTCACATAGTCCATAAAGTACTGCATTTGCAACACTTCCTACACCTGATTGTATTGGAAGTAAATTTTTAGGAAGCCTTCCTAATTCTACTTCTTTTTGTAAAAACTTTAATATATTAGCAGATATTTTTTTAGATACATCATCTACTGGTGTAAGTGGTCTAGTTTTATCCTGTAAATCTGTTATAACAATTCCTGCGATTTTATCTAACCCACATGGAATATAAGTAGTTCCTATCCTTTGATCTGGCTTTGTAATTGGAATAGGCTCTCTATTTGGTGGATTTTCAATCATATAAATATCAGCCATTCCTTCTAGTGCTAAAGGCTTTTTCAAATTGATTTCCACAATAACCTTATCTGCTTGTTTTACAAATACAGGTGTATTACCAATACCAGTAGTAGGAATAATATGTCCTTCTTCTGTAATCGCTACAGCTTCTACAATAGCAACATCAACCTTTGGTAATATTCCATAGTTTACATACTGAGGTGTATGACTTAAATGCATATCTAAATACTCGGCTTCTCCGTTATTGATAGCATTTCTTAATTTACTATTTGTTTGATAAGGAAGTCTTTTAGCAATAATACCTGCCTCTGTCCAAGCCCCATCTACCTCTGGTCCTAACGAAGCTCCAGAATACAGGCTTAAACGCATTTTTTCTCCACTCTTTTTTACTCTTTCTGCAAGTGCAAGAGGTACTGCTTTTGGATATCCTGATGGTGTAAATCCACTAACACCAATTACCATACCATCATGAATCAATTCTGCTAATTCTTCAGCTGTTGCTATTTTATTAATTAAATCCTTATTTCTTATTCTGTCGCCATACTTCATGTCTCTTCCCCCAATCTTGTATCAATAACATTATTATATCATTACATTGGCATCTTATGGAGTATAATTGTAAAAATAACCATTCCTAATAATGCAAATGGATAAGTTGCTCCATAACCTGCAGCAGGATCATCACTACCTATTGCATCTACTGCTGCTCCAAGTCCAGGTGTAGATGTCATTCCCCCACAGATTGCTCCTGATAACATGATCCAATTGATTTTGAATATATATCTTCCAATAAAAAAACCAATAAGCATTGCTACTATCCCTACTACTAAAGATACTAATGCTAAATAAGTTCCTGTACCCATTAGTGCATCAAATACCTTAAAACCATATCTTAATCCTACAATAGCTAAGAAAAATGCAAGAGATAATTGTCTAACAACACCTAAAATCTTACTATTCATCCTAAAGTTAATAAAACCTATTTTCCCAATATGTCCAAGTATCAATGAACCGATCAATACCCCACCAGTAGATCCTAAACTAAAATATCCTAAAGGTCCTAAGAAAATCTTAATCTTTCCTATAGTATATCCAAAGAAACAGGCAATTGAAAATGCAATCAAATCAAAGCTAGTCTCTTGAATTTGTTTTCCTCCTGCTGCACTTCTTGCTTCTTTCATTTCTGTTCTAAATTCTTCTTGTTCCTTTTCAACATCAATTCCAAATATTTTCGGGAAGAAATTCACTGCAATTATTACAATTAATACACCAAATGGATATCCTATAGCATGACCTACACCAATACCTGCTTCTGCATTCCTTACGAATTGCTCCTTTTGTTCATCTGTCAATACAGGTGTATTTTCTGGTGTAAGTTTTCCAGAAGAATCTAATAGCTTTAAAAATCTTGCTTTTTCATTTTTATCTAATGCTTCATATTTTCCAACCCATTCAGTAGAATGTCCTCTTGCAGTTTCTATAGCTGCTGCAAGACCCGGAGAGCTTGTTAAAGCTCCTGTATATACTCCTGATACTTCATATGGACTAGCTTCTGAACTTAATAAAGTCATTCCATAAGTAGCCGATGCTCCTAAAAAAGTTATCAAAAATCCTAATATTACAAATTTTACTCCATATTTTTTAAGTACTACTCCCATATCCTTTGCTGCTAGCAGACCTACTGCTGCAACAAATAATATTAAAAATAATAAGAAAAAGTTTTTACTAACCACTCCAGCTTTTATCATCTTTTGAACTGCATCAAAGCCAGCATCTCCTTCAGAAAAGCCTTTTGCATATTTTACAATCCACCAACCTAAAATAAGTCCTGTAAACAATGTCCCTGAAACACCAAAATTAAACTTTCCAAATTTTATTTTCCCAAATAGCATTCCTGTAAAAACAGCTATAAACATTAATACAAATGGATTTGTAATCCAAGCAACTACATCAAACTTCATAATACTCCCTCGCTTTCTTTTATCATTAATGATAATTCAACTCTTATTCATTAATATTTTGTTTGTTAAATAACTAACACCTAATTTTTCAAAAAATACCTTTGCATGGATACTTTTATTATTTGCTCTTTTTTTATTACTTCTAAAAATAATACCTATCTTCTTTTAACCGGTTTTCATATTATTGCTTTAAATATTTCATTAGGAATTCCCTTTTATACTCTTTTACATAGTAACTTTTTATGTTAATTTATTAACTATGTATGATAAAAAAAATGCTCTAATTAATCAAGTACTTAATTGTATACTTGTGCATTAGTATTTTGTTAATATTTTAACATCTTTTCTTGTAATCTTCAATCCTTTTTTTATTTTTATTAATAGAAAAACAGCATCAACATAAAAAAAGAACTATCTTTTATATATTTCTTTTTAAAAGTATCTATCTATAATAAAAAAAACAGCATCAAAATTAATGCTGCAAAACAAATATTTTTTATCAAAGCTCGTCCATTTACTATTTATTTTTCTTTTTTAACAAATAATATATACCCATGCTAACACAAATAATCAGAAGTAATGCTACAGCAACTCTGTGAAAATTCTTCACCCAAAGCTCCCATCTTTCACCTACAAAAACTCCTAATGTAACAAATGTAGTTACCCAAAGCAAACCTCCCAAATTTGCATAAAAAGCAAATCTCATGTAAGGTCTCTTTGTAATTCCTGCATAATAAGCATTCAATTGACGAACCCCTGGAATAAAATAACCTATAACAATCGCATACTTTCCATATTTGTCAAACCATTTTTCAACCTTGTTAAAGGATTTCTCCTTGATATGCAAAAATTTTCCATACTTTTCTAAAAACGGCCATCCCAAACAATACCCGATCATATAGCTAACAGATACCCCTATAATACTTCCTATAAAAGCAATGCAAACCACTGAAAAAAAATCCATTTTCCCTTTGGTAACTAAAAAGCCTGCAAAAGTTAATAATACCTCATCAGGTATCGGAAGTCCTATAATTCCAAATACTAAAGCTAAAAATATACCTATATATCCATAAATAGTAATTAGATACAATACTTTTTCTTGGAGCAACTTGATTCCTCCTTATTTTATGACTTCATTCTTTTTGCTCAAAATATGCTCTATTAAAAGTTAGCAAATATTATCAAAAAATGTCAATGATAATTGCAAAAAATTTTTCTACCTATTTTATTATAATGCAAAAGCACCTTTGAACTCAATGATTTCTGTTTTTTACCACTAGGATTATTTTATATCATAATGATCTACTTTACATAGTAGAATAATTTAGATATTTAAAAAGACCCAAGGGAATTTAATCCCTTGAGTCTTTTATTCATTTACATTATATGCTTGTTTTTCTACTTTTATAAAAGCTTTTTTTACCTGTATTCCTAATGGCAATGCAATAAGTAATCCTACACTTGTAGTAAGTAATGAACCCGGTATTTTTGCGATAGGTGCAATAAAGTTTCCACTAAAATATACATTTGTTAGATAATATCCTACCAATGAAATAATTCCTCCAATAATATATCCTAAAAAGTTTATCTTTATATTTGTCCCATTATAGCTCTTTTGTTGAACAATTTTTGCTACAACATATGCCATTAACCCCTTGATTACTAAAGTAAATGGTGCATAGCTAAAATAGCCTCCAAAAATATCAAATAAAAACATTCCTCCACCTGCCGCAATAGCTGAATCAATTGGATTTAAAATAAGCGCTGTGATAAAAAGAGTTGTTGTGCCTAAATGCATCATACTAGGTCCTACAGGAATATGAATATAGGTAGCTGTCATATTCACTGCTATAAATAATCCTAAAAGAACCATTCTTCTTGTTGTCCAAGTATTATTTTTCATTATTTTCCCTCCCTATATTATGACCATCCAATTTTGTTAAAATATTACACAATCATTACAATTATATTATTGCACAAATATTGTATCGCGTCAACACTACAATACAAAATTGTATTGTAGTGTTTCTAAAAACAAATAAAATAAATTTTCTCTGTCTGCAATTATCATTTTTCATAAATTATAAAAAGGTCATAAATTCAAGCTTTTCAGCCCAAATTTTATGACCTTTAAAAATATGCTTCTTTTAAATTTATAATATTTCCTTTAACTTATCTAATGACTTTACTGCATTTTCTCTTGGTCTTACTTCAATAATATAATAAACATCTATATCTTTCATTTTTTGTATATGCCATTTAAAATCTACATTACCTCTACCTATAATCTGATGATCACTTTTTCCATTATGATCATGTAAGTGGCAAGTCTTTATATACGCTATATGCTTTAAGAAAAATGCTATTTCATTGTATTGATTAGTATAGCTATGTCCTATATCCCAAGTCAAATAAATATTTTCTTTTCCAATAATTTCATCTAACACTTCTTGAACAACTTTTTCTGGAAATCTTCCTGAATTTTCAATGCATAAATAGACTTTATTCTCAGCATAGTTCCCTAATTCTATCAAGCTTTCTTTTAGCACCTTCTTGTATTCTTCACAGTAAAATTCATCTAAATAAGATTTTCTATCTGTAAGGGTAAAGCATACTACACTACCTATATGCATTGTAATTCTACTTGCCCCTATATCATGTCCAAAATCAATAACCTCCTTTAATCTGTCTATAGTAGCTCTTCTAATATTTTCTTGAAGCTGCAAAAGTGTAATATCCTCAGGAGCATGAAGAGTTATAGCAATATTATTTTCCTCTTTATATTTTTTTATTTTTTCTCTATCTTCCTTCGTAAAGTTTTCTGGAAAAAAAATTGGCATATTTACATTTAGTTCAACACAATCAAAACCATTTTCTTTCGTATATTTTAGCGTATCAAATATATCTATTTCCCCAGCAGATGCTGCATATCCTACTTTCATATTCAATCCTCCTAACATAAACTTCATAATTTATTGATACATTACAAACCTTCAAAAGTTATCTGGAATGAACTGTTCTTTATATTTCATTTTGAAGTTGGATCCATATATATTATAATATAAAAATTCATTTAAGTTCATTTTATCATTCATTATTTTCTAAAATATTGCAATGCTTCTAACACATTACTTACCTGCATTGCTACACCAATAGTAAGACAATCCTCATCTATATCGAAGCAAGGATGATGATGTTTTCCTTCTATTCCTTTCTCTAAATTTTTGCATCCTAATCTAAAAAAAGCACTTGGTTTTTCTGCTGCAAAATAAGCAAAATCTTCTACCCCTAAAGAAATTTCTTCTATAAAATGCAACTTATCTTCTCCTAAAATATTTTTTACTGAATTCACTACAATATCAACCATTCTGTCATCATTGACAAGAGTTCTATATCCTTCAGTCTGAATAAGTTCTCCTCTTCCTCCTAAAGCCTTAGGAATAATTTTTACAATATCCTCAATTCTCTTCATTACTTCTTTTCTTGTAGCTTCATTAATGTTCCTAACAGTTCCCACAAGAACAACATGATCTGCAATGATATTTTCTTGGGTTCCTCCTATGATTTTTCCAATTGTAACCACAGATGCATCTGTTGGTGCTACATTTCTTGATACAATAGATTGAAGAGCAACAACTACATGAGATGCTATCAATATACTGTCTGCACCTTCATGAGGATATGCCCCATGTGTTGATTTTCCATATATATGAATTTCAATCGTATTAGAAGCTGCATTCATTTGATTATATTTTATACCTATTTTTCCAGTATCTAAATCTGCATCTACATGAAGTCCAAATACAGCATCTACCTCTGGATTTTTAAGGACTCCTTCTTCAATCATAGGCTTTGCCCCTCCAACTGTTTCTTCTGCTGGTTGAAAAAGCAGTTTGATATTTCCATGAATTTGATCCTTCATTTCGTTTAAAACCTTTCCTGCCCCTAAAAGAATAGCTGTATGAGCATCATGGCCACATGCATGCATTACCCCATCATTTTTTGATTTATATAAAACCTTCTTACCATCTTGAATAGGTAAAGCATCTATATCAGCTCTTAACGCAATGGTTGGACCATCATATTTTCCTTGAATAAGCCCAACAACTCCAGTATTTACAACATTATTATTATATGAAATATTCATTTTCTCTAAATATTTACATATTTTTTTTGATGTTCGAAATTCCTGCATTCCCAATTCTGGATATTGATGAAAATCCCTTCTAATATTAATAAGCCAATCTTTAATTTGTTCACTTTTTTTCATTATTTTTTCCATATCTGCCAGCTCCTTAAATAGGATACGACCACTATATACAATCATAGTGATCGTATTTCAATTTTTATCTTTAATAATTTTTTATAATAACCTTTTTATTTGTTGCATCTAATTCACAAACCCTTCCTAGAGGAATAGTAATCATCGGTTCACAATGACCTGACCTAAAATTATATACTGTAGGCTTAGAAATAGGCTTTATAATATTTTCAAACACTTCAAAAACAGTAAAGCCTTCATCATCTTTGCAATCAGCAAAATCACCTAAAATAATGCCTTCACACTTCTCTAATTTCCTTGATAATACAAGCTGTGTAAGCATTCTATCTATACTATATGGTTTTTCATTTATATCTTCTATAAAAAGGATTTTGCCCTTTGTATCTATTTCGTATGGTGTTCCCATAGTAGCAACAATCAAAGCTAAATTTCCACCTACCAATCGTCCCTTTGCAAAGCCTTCTACCATTACTTTTATTTCATTATCTTCTGGATTCTTTAATTCTATATCATCTTTTTCATTTATAACATTGAAAAATGATTTCTTAGTAAATGGGTTGAAATCTAGCATATTTGATACAACCATAGGTCCATGATATGTAGCCAAATCAGCTTTTTGGTTAAAAAGTAAATGGAGTGCTGTTACATCTGAATATCCTACAAATATTTTAGGATTTTTCTTAATCAACTCTATATCAAGCAGCTCCATCATACGTGTACAACCATATCCACCCCTGATACAAATAATTGCAGCTACATCCTTATCTTTAAACATATTATTTACATCTTCAGCTCTTATTTCATCTTCCCCAGCTAAATATCCACCATATGACAAATAACAACTCTTTCCCATTTTTACCTTAAATCCCATTTCCTCCAAAACAGCTTTTGCACAATCTGCTTTTTCCCTGCTCACTGGTCCTGCTGGAGCAACAACCCCAATAGTGTCTCCAAAATTTAATCCTTTTGGAATCATCATTTTTTATTCCCCCAAAATATCCTTTAATAAAATATCAAAAATCCAGTAAAATTCTATAATCCTAAGCTTTTACTGGATTTATTTCTTCATAAATTATGTTATAGTATTGCATCTACTAATTTTAATATATTTTACAAATTTTCCTATTATTAGTATAGCTAAATTGTTATATAATTTAAAGTGTTTTCCTAACCCATAAAACTTCGCAATTTTCTACAATATTCTCTTTTTTCAAATTTATACAAATTATGCTATAATAGAATTAATTACTACATTAGGGGGGACAGTCTATGCGAATAGAATTTTTAGGTGCAGCAAAAGTTGTAACAGGTTCTAATTATTTAATAACCACCAATAAGTATAAAATATTGTTAGATTGTGGTATGTTTCAAGGCAGTAAACAACTAGAAAAATTAAACTTTGAAGATTTTGCATTCAATCCTGCTGAAATAGACTTTTTAATCCTTAGTCATGCTCATATTGATCACAGCGGCAGAATCCCAAAGCTTGTCAAAGATGGCTTCAAAGGAAAAATAGTAACTACCAAAGCAACAAAGGATTTATGTAACCTCATGCTAATAGACAGCGGACATATTCAAGAAGCCGATGCTTTATGGGAAAACAATAAAAGAAAAAGAGCAGGCTTACCTTTTATTGAACCTTTATATACAGCTGAAGATGCTAAAATCAGTTTAAATTACTTTGATGCTTACCTTTATGATCAAATTATTGAATTAAACGAAGATATTACTGTTCGTTTTAAAGATGCTGGACATATATTAGGCTCTTCCATTATTGAGCTATGGGTTACTGAAAATAATAAAACTGCTAAAATTGTTTTTACAGGAGATCTAGGGATCAAAAATAAACCTATTCTTAAAAACCCCGAGCTTATTGAAGAAGCTGATTATCTCATTATAGAATCTACTTATGGTAATAGACTTCATGAAAAGCAAGAAGAAAGAACTAAGGAATTAATATCAATCATCAACAAAACAGCCCTTCGCGGCGGAACTGTCATTATACCTTCTTTTGCCATCAACAGAACACAAGAACTCATTTATACTCTTAACAAATATTATGAGCATACAGATGAATTAGAAGCCTTTATGAAAGTACCGATATACATAGATAGTCCTATGGCTATATCAGCAACACAAGTTTATAGAAATAATTCTTATTGCTTTGATGATGAAACAAAAAAACTTATTTTAAGTGGAGAAGATCCTTTCCAATTTGAAAATCTTTACTATGTAAACAGTCAGCAAGAATCCATGCGATTGAATAGCCAATCCTATCCAAAGGTAATTATATCTGCTAGTGGCATGTGTACAGCAGGAAGGATTAGACATCATTTAAAGCACAATTTATGGAAGAAAAATAACAGCGTAGTTTTTGTAGGCTATCAAGCAGAAGGTACATTAGGCCGTCAGTTAAAAGAAGGTGCAAAAAAGGTGCGTCTTCTAGGAGAAAAAATCTCAGTTGAAGCTGAAATTTACAGTATTGAAGGTTTTTCAGGACATGCCGACCAAAAGGATTTATTAGATTGGTTAAAAGGCTTTAAAAAGCTACCTAAAAGAATATTTGTTGTTCACGGAGAAGAGGAATCCGCAAAAACCTTTGCAGCACTCATTAAAGAAAAGTTTAATGTGCAAACAATCATTCCTAATATGGGCTATGTATTTGAAATTAAAAATGATCTTCTAAAAAGCTATTCAGGAGAAATGCTAGAACCATTAAAGAAAAAGGAAAATATCATCAAAGAGCTTCAGGAGGTTTATGATACCTTTGATAGTTTAGTACATAAAACAGATTTCTTAATCGATGAAAAAGTTCTTCAAAAGGATTATATACAACTTAAAAATAAGCTTTTAGATTTGAATCAAAAGCTTTTGGATATTAATATGCTTATTAGCAAATAATCAAAAGCATAGCATTATAAAAAGACCCAATCGGGTCTTTTTTCTATTAAACCTATTTATATAAACCAAATTTTCTAATTTTTTCATATCTTTTATTGAGCAATGTATCATGATCTAATTTTAATAAATTAGGTATTTCTTTTAATACATAATCCTTTATTCCTTTAGCAACAAAATCTATATCTTTATGGACACCACCTAATGGTTCTTCAATAATCTTATCAATCACTTTAAATGATAATAAATCCTCAGCAGTTAATTTCATAATGTCCGCTGCTTTTTCAGCTAAAGTTGCATCTTTCCAAAGAATACTTGAAAGTCCTTCTGGAGAAATAACGGAGTATATTGAGTTTTGAAGCATACAAACCTTATCTCCTATTCCTAAAGCTAATGCTCCTCCACTTCCACCTTCTCCAATCACTATATTAATGATTGGTGTTTTAAGTCCGCTCATTTCAAATAAATTAAGGGCAATAGCTTCTCCTTGCCCCCTCTCCTCTGCACCTAATCCACAGTAAGCACCAGGCGTATCTACAAAAGTAATAATAGGTCTTTTAAATTTTTCAGCCTGCTTCATAAGCCTTAAAGCCTTTCTATATCCTTCTGGATGAGCCATTCCAAAGTTTCTTTTTATATTTTCCTTAGTATCCTTACCTTTTTGATGTCCAATCACCGTAACAGGAATTCCTTCAATAGTTCCAATCCCACCAACAATAGCTGCATCATCTCCATATACTCTATCTCCATGAAGCTCTAAAAAATCAGGAATAATTCTCTCTATATAGTCTAAAGTAGTAGGTCTTCCCTGCATTCTTGCTAATTTTACTTTCTGCCACGGTGTCAAATTAGTATATGCATCTTTTTTAATATTTTCTAATTTATCTCTTAAAATATTGAGTTCCATATCTAAGGATACTTCATTTTCTTTTGCAAAATTCTCTAATTCTTTTATTTTATTTTCAAGCTCTATAATAGGCTTTTCAAAGTCTAGACAATTATTCATTTTTTTCACCTCTTAATGTGTGGATGCTTAATATTTTATATAATACATCTCTTAAATCTTTTCTATGGACAATCTTGTCTACAAAGCCTTTTTCCTTTAAAAACTCAGCCCTTTGAAATCCTTCAGGTAATCTTTGTCTTATTGTTTGTTCGATAACCCGAGGACCTGCAAAGCCTATTAATGCTTTTGGTTCTGCTATAATAATATCTCCAAGCATAGCAAAGCTAGCTGTAACACCACCTGTAGTTGGATCTGTCAAAACTGAAATATACAATAATCCTTCATCTGACAATCGTTTTAGTGCCAAAGATGTCTTCGCCATCTGCATTAAAGATAATATCCCTTCCTGCATTCTTGCACCACCAGAAGCTGAAAAAATAATCACAGGTAATTTTTTCTCTACAGCACTCTCAATAGCTCTAGTTATTTTTTCTCCAACCACACATCCCATACTTCCCATCATAAAATCTGGATTCATTACACCTATTACAAATGGAATTCCTTTAATTTTTCCTTCACCTGTTATAACAGCATCTTTTTCACCTGATTTTTCCTTTGCCCTAAGTATTTTATCCTTATATTCTGGAAAATCTAATGGATCGTTAGCTTCCAATTCTTTATCATATTCTACAAAGCTGTTTTCATCTAATAATAGATGAATTCTTTCTCTCGCTCCTATTCTAAAATAATGGTCACATTTTGGACATATATGCATATTTTTCTTTACATCTTCTTTTAATACTAATTCATTACATCCTTTGCATCTGACCCAAAGGGCATCATCTATTTTTTCATCATCACTTTTATTATTAGACTTAAAGTTTAAAGAAGCTTGTTTGTTTTCTTTATTATTATATACATTGATTGTTCCATACTTTTTTTTGCGAAATAATTCTTTAATCATATTATTCACCTTTCTACAATAACCTACTTCATTATTTCCTTCTCTATAAAGGAAGTATCCATTTTATTCTCGATAAATTTGTCATTATTTAAAATCTCTCTATGAAAATCCATATTAGTTTTTATACCTATAATAATCATCTCATCAATAGCCCTTCTCATTCTAGCTATTGCTTCATGCCTATCTCTTCCCCATACAATTAGCTTCCCAATCATAGAATCATACGTAGACGGGATCTTATACCCCCTATAAATATGAGTATCAATACGAATGCCATTGCCTCCAGGTATAAAATAATCTTCAATAGTTCCTGGACATGGCGTAAAGTTATTGCTAGGATCCTCTGCATTGATTCTGCATTCTATTGCATGTCCATTGATTTTTATATCTTCTTGAGTAAAGTTTAATTTTTCTCCACAAGCAATTTTTATTTGTTCCTTTATCAAATCTATCCCTGTAACCGCCTCTGTAACAGGATGCTCCACTTGAACTCTCGTATTCATTTCTATAAAGTAAAAGTTATTATGTTTATCTAATAAAAACTCTATCGTCCCTGCACTTACATAATTTACAGCTTTTGCAGCTTTTATAGCCATTTTCCCCATTCTTTCTCTTAAATCATCATCAAGCCTACTACACGGAGCTTCCTCTAACACCTTTTGGTTTCTTCTTTGCAAAGAACAATCACGCTCACCTAAATGAATAATATTTCCATATTCATCTGCTAAAATTTGAAATTCAATATGTCGTGGCGCTTCAATATACTTTTCTATGTACATAGCATCATCATTAAATGCAGCAGCTGCCTCTGATTTTGCCATATTAAATTTATTTATAAAATCTCCTTCTTTATGAACAATTCTCATGCCTCTTCCGCCGCCACCGCTTGAAGCTTTGATCATAACAGGAAATCCAATTTTTTTAGCAATTTCTAAAGCTTCTGAAGGATCTGTCGTAGCAGACTCTGACCCCGGAACAACACTTACTCCAGCTTTTATCATAGTTTTTCTAGCCTCTGATTTATTCCCCATTTTTCTTATATGCTCTTCTTTTGGTCCAATAAGCTTAATCCCTTGTGCTTTACATATTTTAGCAAAATTTGGACTCTCCGATAAAAATCCATAGCCTGGATGGATAGCCTCTGCATTTGTAATAAGCGCAGCACTAATAATATTATTTATATTTAAGTAGCTTTTAGATGAAATTGCAGGCCCTATACATACAGCCTCATCTGCCATATGTACATGAAGTGAATCCTTATCTATTTCAGAATAAACCGCAACCGTCTTTATGCCTAACTCTTTACACGCTCGAATAATTCTTAATGCAATTTCTCCTCTATTCGCAATCAATATTTTTTTTAGCATAATAGGCTACCTCCTAATTTTCATTAAAGGCTGACCATATTCTACGATATCCTCATTTTTGACTAAAATCTCTACCACTTGACCTGATTCTTCACTTTGAATTTCATTCATAATCTTCATAGCTTCTATGATGCAGATAGGTTGTCCTTTTTCTACACGATCTCCCACCTGAACAAAAGCTTTCGCATCAGGACTAGGTGCTGCATAAAAAACCCCTACTATAGGAGACTTCACAATATATAAATCTTCATCATCTACAAATATATTTTCATTATCATCTTCAACAGCTTTTTCTATTTTCATTTCATTTTTATTTATTTCATAAGAAGTATGATAATCACTAGATGATTTTGTAACACTGATCTTTAAATCCTTTTGCTCAATATCTACTCTTTGTATACTTGTTTGATCTATTGTAAGCAATAATTCTTTTATATCTTTTATATTCATCTATAAATCCCCCCATTTTTTATAGCTAGTTTTAGTATCTAGTACTAACACTGGATACTATTATAACATATAAAATATACTTATATCAATTTATTTAATATTATCTATAATTTCTAAAGGTGTATAATAAAGTAAGGATTTACAATCATGATTGGCAGTTCTTCAAAGGATGAAGATTTGCTTAAAACAATTATTGAATTCTTTTAAAAATTCACAACATTGATAGGATTACCCTCTAAAAATTGTTTTAAATTGTCTACCGCAATATTCATAAGTCTTTCTCTTGCTTCCTTTGGTGCCCATGCAATATGAGGAGTAATAATACAATTTTTTGCCGATAATAATGGATTATCAATAGATGGTGGTTCTTCAGATAATACATCTATCGCAGCCCCTGCTACCTTTCCGCTATTTAACGCTTCTGCTAAATCCTTTTCAACAATCAATGGTCCCCTTGAAGTATTAATGATCATCACACCATCTTTCATTTTTGCAATATTTTCTTTATATATTATCCCCTTAGTACTTTCAAACAATGGGCAATGTAAACTAATCACATCTGATTTTTTAAACAGTTCATCAAGTTCTACGTACTTTAAGCTTTCACTTTCTAGCTCTTTTTTTGGATACTCATCAAAGGCTAATACTTTCATATCAAAGGCTTTGGCAATTTCAGCTACCTTTTGACCAATTCTTCCTAATCCAATGATCCCCATTGTCTTTCCTGCAAGCTCAATCAATGAAGCATTCCAAAAACAAAAATCTTTGCAATTACTCCATACTCCTCTTTTTACACTTAAATTATGCTCCCACACATGATGACACATTTCTAAAAGAAGTGCAAAAGTAAACTGTGCAACAGCATTTGTTCCATATGTAGGAATATTTGTTACGATAATTCCTAATTCCTTTGCTGCATACACATCAACCACATTATATCCTGTTGCTAATACACCAATAAACTTTACATTTATCAATTTTTCAAGGGTTTCTCTTGTCAAAGCGGTTTTATTAGTATAAATAATTTCTGCATCACCAATTCTTTCAATGATTTGTTCATCTTTTGTACGGTCATACACAGTAACATCACCTAATTTTTCTAAACCCTCCCAGCTTAAATCACCAGGATTTAATGTATATCCATCTAGCACAACAATCTTCATATGTTTTCCTCCTCATTCATTTTATTTAATAACACTTCCTTCTTTATTCTATTCATATCCACTCGAAAAAAAAAGACATTCTATAAAATTTATAGAATGCCACCAAAACTTTATCTAAAATCAATAGCCTGTACAGGACATCTCTCCATAGCTGGTTTTAATTTTTCTATTTTTTCTTGATCCAACTTAGATTCTTTCCATCTTGCTTTATTATGAACAATTTCAAATGCTTCTGGCATTAATTTTTCACACAAGCCACAGCCCACACAATACTCTTCTTTAATATGAACACCAGTTATTTCAGTCAAATTCATATCTTTATCCATAGGTATACTTTCCTTCTTCACAAATAATGCAACAAGATAAGACATAAATAATATAGATATTACTGTCAAAATCCACCTAATTTCCATAAACTGAAGACCTAAAAATTTTGCTTCATTTGCAAGCATAGGTACTTTTATGACTGCCCATGCACTTAAAATGATAACAATATTAGTAATACTTGCTCCTTTCTTTAACAGCATCTTACATACAGGAAAAGCTGCATATATAGGTCCTGCCGAAAAGCTTCCTAATAAAAATGAAAAAATTATCCCCTTTATGCCTGAATTCTCTCCAAATCCATTTATAATAACCTGTTTAGGAACCCATGCCTCTATAATAGATGTAAGTATAAAAATGACTGGCATAATTTCAAGCATCTCTATAATATAATACATACTATTTTTAACAGATAAATTCGCCTTATCAGGCATTGCAACAAATAGGAAAATATATGCTAAAAATACTCCTGTTAACAATTTATTCTTTTTAATTATTTCAACTAACTTCACATAATCACCCCCATAATTAATGCTATAACCATAGCAAATACAAAGCTAAGCGCATTTCTAATAACCGTAAATTTCATTCCGAATTCCTGTTTTTCTAAAGGAAAAGTAACCACCCCTACCATAGTTAAAGTAGTTAAAAATGCCACTGCTGGAACTATACTTATTCCTACATCTACCAAAGAGCCTACCAGCGGGAATGCTACAAATGCAGGAATCAAAGTAATGCTTCCTAATGCTCCCGAAATAATCGTTGAAAAAAACAGATTAGATTTTCCTAACATACCTTTAATAGTTTCTGGTGGTATGAAAGTTAGTATTAATCCTATCAAAAATAAAATTCCCAAAATCTGACCTATCATATTTTTCATCATGCCTCTTGCCATTTGCATAGAATGAAATGTTTTTTTCTTGTCTTTAATCAGAGATACAACAAACATAATTCCTGTAATCCCCCATAAAGATATTGTAAAAATATCCATTTCTCAATACGCCTCCTTCTAAAATTGTTAATTCTATATTATAATAAATTATAAGTTTATGAAGTTACCACGGTAACTAATTTAAAAAAAGGTGATATTAATGAACATAAAAAAATATTTAAATATTTTAAAGCTTACAGATTTATTTCGTGAATTCTCTTCTATGGAATTACTTGATTTATTTAAAACAAATAAATATACCCTTTCTCAGTATAAAAAAGGAAGCATTATATATTTTGAAAGTGAAACATGTACTTCTTTAGATATCATTCTAAAAGGAGAAGTAATTGTTCAAAAGATTGATGAAAAAGGAAATGTATTGACTGTAACAGAATTTAGGGCTACAAATAATATTGGAGGCAATCTATTGTTTTCAAAGCATCCTTATTATCCAATGAGTGTACTTGCAAAATCAGATACTGACATATTACATATTAATAAAGATTTTGTGCTTCAGCTTTGTCAAAATAACCAAGCTTTCTTAATACAGTTTCTGACTTGTATTTCAGATAAAGCTGCAATATTAACAAATAAGATTAAATCAATTTCCATGAAATCCATAAGAGCATCTATTATAGATTTCTTAAATTATGAATATTATTCCCAAAAGAATACAACTATTAAACTTCACATGACAAAAAAAGAATTGGCTGAACGATTAGGCATTCAAAGGACTTCCCTTTCACGTGAACTGAATAAAATGAGAAAAGACGGATTACTCACTTATGATGCTCACAGCATTACCATTTGTGATTTGAGTATCATAAAAAAGACTTAATTTATTAACTAAAATAAAAAGCCATGTAAATATAGACATTTTCAGTCTATATTCACATGGCTTCATGAATTTTTTTATTATTTTATAAAGCAGGTCTCTTAAACCCTTTCCCATGTACCTCAGAAGTATCCAATATAGAAATAAATGCTTGTGGATCTGTATCTTCAATCACTTTCTTAATTTTGGGCAATTGTCTCAAGGTAGCTATACAATAAATAACATTTCTTTCATTTCCTGTATATGCACCCTGCCCATTAAGAAAAGTTACACCTCTGCCCACTTCCTTTATAATAAGATCTGCTATTTCTCTTTCCTTTTGTGTTACAACAAATAATAGTTTTTTTCTTTCTATTCCATTTAACACTCTATTCATCACTTCTGACGTAATATACATAGAAATCAAAGTATAAAGTGCAATACTTATTCCATTAATAGTTGAACCAATCATTACAACTATGAGATTCATAATAAACAAATAACTTGCTATATTTCCTCCAGTTTTTTTTCTTAGTACAACAGCAATAATATCCGTTCCTCCCATAGAGGCTCTATTTTGAAATACAATAGCTCCACCAATCCCTCCTAATATTCCTCCATATATACTAGATACGACCATATCATCAATTGCATAATAATCAGATATGTGTTGTGTTAAAATCATAAATACAGATAAAGACACCATCCCAAGCAAACTAAAAACGCAAAAGTCTTTATCCACTTGCTTCATACCTATTAAAAATATAGGTACATTCACAGCTAATATATAATAACCAGATGGAATATTTGTCATATACTGTAGTATTAATGCAATCCCTCCTACCCCTCCACTTAGAAATTTATGAGGGATTAAAAAAATATTAATACCTATTGCAGTTATTGCACTTCCTAACATAATCCACAATATTCTTCTTGCTAACTCTTTTTTATTATAATTCATTAGAAATAACACTCCCTTTTGAACAATATAAATACTCCATCAAAGCTTTTGAAAATAATTCGTTTTCTTTCTCCTTATCTTTTATTAAGGTAATATTACAATATTATTAACTACAGGTCTTTCCCTTCCATCAGAAGGTTTATTTAAAATTTTTCCATCATAATACATAACACTAGAACCACCACCATCTAAATTATATGCATCCTTTACACCTAATTCTAACAATTTATCCTGTAATCTTTCTAAAGAAATCCCTATGCTCCAATTATTTCTTCTTCCATCTATAACAATCACGATCAAATCATCATTTGCATATTTTCCTATAATAGTTCTAGGGTGTCTTGTTTTTTTCCATTTAATTGGAATTTCTACTTTTTTCCCATTTTTTAATAATACAGGTGAAAAACTTACTCCTTGATATGGATCAAGCTTCATAATATCTTCTTCTTTATGCGGTACCGTTCCAATAACTTGTCCCTTCCTATTAATTCCAGCAAAGAATAAATCTCCAGGATAACCATTAAAAGGTTCTACCAATTTTCCATCTATAACTGTATTGCCTATTAATCGTGCATAAGTCTTTCCGTTTCTTTTCTCTTTATAAAAGCCCCCTCCATTAATAGCAAGAATTGCATTTGTTCTTTTAGCTGCATTAGATGTAGTTTCTAATGCTCCAAGCTGATCTTTTGCCAATACTACTTTGAAGGCTGTAGGATCAAATAATTTTATTTTGGCAATATATCCTCTGTACCCAAGCTCTGCTAATTTAAAAATCTTAATCTCTGTACGATCATTAATATGAGTCTTTACTGCTGGGCCTAACATTTTTAATATCTTCTTTTCATAAATATCATCTGATAATCGTCTTTGTGAATCGCTCAATTTTGATAATTCACTAATTTTCTCATCTTGAACATTGAAAACCTCTTTTTGATTTTCTGCAACCAATCCTATTTTTACAATACTATCTTCTAGCCGACTTACTTCATCATATAATTTCTCCACGTCTTCCGTCAGTACATTTACAGGAAATTCCAGATACTGACTCTCATCTTTAAATTCTAAACTGACAAAAAAGAAACCGATAAACGGGGCAATCAAAAAAAGTATAAATATATTAATTTTGCCCATTTGGTGCCTCCTGCAATATTTTTAAGCTCTTTTCTAAGGTTTTTAATTGCCCATCTAAATCCTTTAACTTTTGATCGATTCTCTCTTGAACAGCTGTAGAATTAGAAATCGTATCATCTGTATTTTCAATTCTATTTTTTAAATTATTTATCTCTTTACTAAGCAGCTCTATTTTTTCACTTAAATCTTGAATGTTCACTGCATTTTCTTGCTGAACATTTTTTATAGATACATCAATATAATTTTTAGCATAAGTATAACCATAATACACTACAGCACTCCAAACACTAGCACTGACAAGAAAAATAAGTAAATTTATCCATATTCTATTTTTTTTCTTATCTTTTTTTCTTGATCGCTCTTTACTTTTTGCATCTTCTTGTGATAAAGCAATATCTTTTTCCATCATCTCATCCTTTCCAACCTTATTCCTACAAATATAGGTTATCGCAAATACTAACATTTATCAACAAAAATAATTTACAAGTATTTCAATTATATGACCTTTTAAAAGCCATATACATCAAGAGCTTTCTGCTCTAAATATATATGGCTTTCTTATAGCTATAAATTGTATTTATTTTTACACTTTAAAACAATTTACTGTTTCCATTAAATTCTCTGCTACTTCACTTAAGCTTTGTGCTGTAGCTGCAACTTCTTCTGATGATGCAGTGAGTTCTTCAGAAGATGCTGCTACTTCCTCTGTAGCTGCTGAATTTTCTTCTGTTACAGCACTTACCTGTTCTACTCTTTCCATTACGGCGTCCTTAGATTTTACAATTTCATCCATAGCATCATATGTTTTCTTCATAAGAGGTGCAATATTTTCAATAGATATCAATATATCTTTAAAGGATTTTACTGTATTTTCAACAGATTTAGCTTGTTCTTTGACAGATTGTTCTACACTTTTAGAAGTATAAATAACTTCATCAGTATCCTTTGTAATAGAATTTACTAAATCTACAATTTTTTCTGTAGACTGTCTTGATTCTTCTGCTAATTTTCGTACTTCTTCAGCTACTACAGCAAAGCCCATTCCTTCTTCTCCTGCTCTTGCTGCTTCTATAGCAGCATTAAGTGCCAATAGGTTTGTCTGTTCAGATATACTTGATATCATTTCAGTAATACCACTTATTTCTTTTACAGAATTAGTTAATGTCTCTACTTTACCAACAACTAATTCAAAAGCATTTTTTATTTCTTCAATAGATTTAATTAATATATCCATTTCTTGCTTACCGATATTAACTTTATTTTCTGCATTTTCTGTTTCATTTTTCACATTTTGAAGCTCTTCATATACATTTTCTATGCTATTTGTAAAATCTGATAAAGAATTTACTATATCCATCAAGTCTTGTGCTTGACTTGTACTTCCCTCTGCCACCTGCTGCATCGTACTAGCAAGCTCCTGTGAAGCTGCTGACATTTCTTCTGATACAGTAGCAAGTCTTTTAGATTGACCTGTTACTTTATTTGAGCCTCCCTTCACCTTAGCCAATACATTTTTTATATTTCTAATAACTTCTGCTAATGAGCGATTCATTTGAGCAAATTCATTCTTACCCTCTTCTTCTAAATCAACTATAAAATCATATTTTGAAAGCTTTTCCAATGCGTTATTGATTTGAGTCATAGAATCTTTTAGGAATTTTAAAAACATAAAAGTAAAAATTACTAAAACAGCAATAATTACTACTGATAAAGCTATAAAAATCTTCTTTGTATTTTTATATAAACTATTAGCTTGATCAACAACGTTTTGAGCAGTATTTGCATTAAAAGCTACTAGTTTATCTATGTTTTCTTGAGCCTTATCTGCATAGTTGATTACTTTTGCAACTTCTCCTTCATTTAACATGACTCCCTGTTGTAGTTTATTTAATAATTTGTCTCCTTCATTTAAATACGCTTTATAATTACTTTCAATCTTATCAAATAAAGCTATTTCTTCATTTGTTAAATGGTTATTTCTATATTTATCAAAGAGTTGAATTAAACTAGATTTTTGATTTTTTATACGATCTGCTACAGCTCTATCATACTTATTGTAATAAAGCATCTTATTAACATTAGCCCTTATTATATAAAATTCTGTTTCAAGATTTTTTAATTCAAGAGAGGTAAGCATATTTTTTTCATAAAGAGAGTTCATATCATTGCTTAAAATTTCCATATCGCTTAGAGCTGAATATGATATATATCCTATAGATATTGATGTAAATATTAATATTATAAATAACAAAGAGGTAATTTTAAGATTTTTAAAAAAATTACTGATTACTTTGTATGGAGCAAACTTATTTGCAACTTTCATAAAAATCCCTCCCAATATGAAATTTAAAGTGAATGTTTTCAAATAATAGAATATCAAAAAAATATCAACTGTTCCAGTTTTTTAATTAAATTAGTAATTATATTCATAAATTAGAAAGCAGTGTTTATAATCAGACACACCATCATGATCCAGCATGTATATCTGTTTTTTTCAAATATCCTATCAATCCAATCAAGAAAATGATAAACATTCCTGTTAAAATGATTCCTGCATTTATACAAACTGATCTAGGATCATCTATATTATCTCTAAAAATATAAGCTATTGGAATGCTCCATGGAAAAACATCTATATATTTTGAATTGACTACTACAATATTTGTAATCACCCCACTAATTCCTAATACAATAGGAGGGATAACATTTTTGCCTATTACTCCCAAAAGAGAACTTACAGGAGTTAATGCAAAAAACATCATTCCTATTAATAATTGACTTTTCATAGTATCTATAAGTAAACTTCCCGTTATTGATTCTTTAATCAGCATCATGCCTCCAACCAATAAAGATACATAATTTATAACTAAAGTTATATATATCATGATAAAAATCACTATTAATTTTGCAAAAATAAATTTATATTTATCTACTGGATAAGTATATAAAGTATTTACTGTATTTTCCGTATACTCTCTTGAAAATACGTATCCTGAAATCAACGAAAATAAAGCAACCCCCATAATCAAAGTCATAAATACAAAATTATTTTTAAAAGCTGATTCCCAATGTATATTATAATTTTTTAAATTATTTATAATGATTATTATATTCAATAAAGTTGGAAGTAACCCTCCGATGGGCAATAACCACATAACCTTCGCTCTTTTTAACTTCAAAACTTCTGTATATAGTAGATTAAACACACCCTTCACCCCCAGTAACCTTTAAAAAATAATCCTCTAAGCTATCTTTCATCAATCCAATCTCACTAACATTCACATGATTTTGTATAAAAATTCGGTTGATTTTTTCAACATCAGAGAGTTGTTCATAAACTCTTAAAATATTTTTTTCAATAACCATATAATCACAAATCCCTAATCTTTCTTCAAGAAGCATAGCTGCTTTTTTATCATCGCTTACCTTTATTTTTATATAATGTCTATTTTTATTTTGAAGGGTATGAAAATCAATCTCCTCTATCAATCTCCCCTCATGGATAATCCCAATAGTGGTAGCCATTTGCTGTATCTCACTTAAATTATGACTAGATATTAAAACTGTTATATTCTTTTTACTAGATAACTCTAATATCAATTCTCTTATTTCTTTTATGCCCATAGGGTCTAATCCATTGGTAGGCTCATCTAAAATAAGTAACTCTGGATGATGAAGTAGCGCTCTTGCAATACCAAGTCTCTGCTTCATCCCTAAAGAAAATTCTCTTACTTTTCTATTTTTAGCGTGAATTATCCCAGATATATCCAAAGCCTCGTCTATACATTTTTTCCCCTGCACTCCCATTAATCTTCTATGAATCTCTAAATTTTCTTTAGCTGTTAAATTTGGATAAAAGCCTGGAAATTCTATGATTGATCCGATTCTTTCTAAGTATTGATTTTTATTTGAAGTAATATTTTCCCCAAAGATTTCAATACTCCCACCCGTTGGCTTTACAAGCCCCATAATCATCCTAATAGTAGTTGTTTTTCCTGCTCCATTTTCTCCTAAAAATCCATAAATTTCTCCTTTTTTAATATGGATATTTAAGTTGTCTACGGCTGTTTTGTTTTTATATTTTTTCGTTAAATTCACCGTTTTTAATACATATTCCATATATATCCCTTCCCTTCTGATTATAGGATATCCTATAAAGCTTACATGGCTTTAACATGAATCTTACAAATTTCTTAAATCATATTTTATTGAACTAAAGGAAAGGTAAATGAAAACTCCGTTTTTTTATAGGGAATACTACTTACATAAATCCTTCCATCATGCTTTTCTATAAGCTTTTTTACGATGGTAAGCCCTAACCCATTTCCTTGAAAATGAGTATTTCTTGAATCCTCTAGGGTATATAATCGTTCAAATATATGAGGAATCTCATTATTAGGAATTCCTTTTCCATTATCCCAAACAGTGATCCTTACAGACTCCTTTTCTTTTTTGATCTCAATACCTATTTTTCCTCCATCTTTTCCATATTTTAAAGCATTCGATAAAAGATTATTTAATATTCTATGAATGCTTTTTTCATCTCCTGATATAAATAACTGTTCATCTGGCAACTGAATCTCTGGAATAATATTATTTTTTGTAAAATCTTCATAAAACGTAAGTATACTCATTCTTACTGATTCACAAATATTTATTTTCTTAAAATTTAATACATCATCATTAGATTCAATCTTTGATAACGCAAAAAAATCTTCCAAAAGTACATGAAGAAGCTTTCCTTTTGAATAAACAACCTCTATATATTTTTCTTTTTCTTCTTCCCTTAGAGTTGGATCATTTTTTATGGCTTCTATATATCCTAAAAGAGAAGTAAGAGGGGTTCTTAGATCATGAGAAATATTTGAAATAATTTTTTTCCTTGATTCTTCTATTTTTTTATATTCAATAAGAATTTTTTGAAATTTATTGACGAGTATATTAATTGTTTCACATAATTTCTCCATATTTCTATTATTAGTATTTAGCCTTACTCTTTGATTAAAGTTTCCTTTTTCTATTTGCATAAGCACTTTATTTATTTTTTTGATTTGTTTATTTTGCTTAAAAAGTATTAAACTCAAAAACATACAGATAGTGCTTAAAATCAAAATAATCCTCTTAGTCATTTTTTATCTCTCCAAGCTTATAGCCTATGCCCCAAACCGTTACAATAATTTTAGGATTTGAAGAATTTTCCTCTATTTTTGATCTTAATCTTCTTATATGTACCATAACTGTATTTTCATCCCCTATATAATCATCTCTCCAAACATGCTGAAATATTTGTTGTTTTGTAAACACTCTATTAGGATTCTTAAAAAAAAGCTTTAATATTTCAAACTCTTTCCTTGTAAGGGCAAGCTTTTCTCCTTTTTTTCTAACTTCATAATTATTTACATCTAAAGAAATATCTCCATAAATAATTTTTTCTTCTTTTGCTATACTCGATTCTTTAAAATAAAAACTTCTTCGAATTGTTGATCCTACTCTTGCTAAAAGCTCTGCTGTAGAAAACGGCTTTATCATATAATCATCTGCCCCCATCCTAAGTCCTAGGATTTTATCTATCTCTTCATCCCTTGCAGATAAGATGATAATAGGGACAATACTTTCTACTCTTATTCTCCTCATAACTTCTATTCCATCTATTTTAGGAATCATAAGATCTAGTAGGATCATATGATAATTTTTTTCTTTATATTTAAGTAAAGCCTCTTCTCCATCCATAGCTGCATCTACTCTGTATCCTGCTTTTTTTAAAGTCGTGCAAATAAGCTGATTGATGGCTTCATCATCTTCAACCACTAAAATATTTATAAACTCCATACTTTTATCCCCCTTTTAAAAAACTTTTTCCTTTATGTCATAAAAGCATGTGTATATTTTACCATATTTTTCAATAATTAAGCATATGTAAAATGAATTCTTCTTTGCTCCTCTATTTTTCTCTCTTTTGATATCTTTTTCTTTTCTATTTTATTAGATTCATATTGAAGTTTTATTGCAATTTGAGCCTTTGTTCCAATTCTCTACTAAATCATATATAAATGAAAAGTTAATATATTTATTGATTTTTCTAATCAAATGATCTTCAGAAACTAGGTTCTCAATCATAACAGTTTCAATTCTATTTTGGTATCCATTATTCTTAGTTAACAATACAATCAGTCTCTTCGGGAAATTATTCTATATATATTTGTTCTACATGAAAAGCGAGAATCCTTTTTGAAAAAAAGAATTCTCGCTTTTTATACTTTGTCAACAATCTGATTATCTCTTATCCCTCAACTACTAAAACTTCTTTTCCTTCAAATGCTATTCCTAGCTCCATTATGTTTTCAATTCCCATATCCAATAATTCCTGTTTATAATTCTTATCTTTTATTTGCGCTATTGCTTTATCTGCTGCAATTTCCAATGTTTCTTTTCTTCTTTTATTTACTTTTTTAAACTCCATAATTATCCCTAGTTTATTTTTATCTTTTGGAATTAATGCTACATCATATCTTCCATATCCACTTTCTCTATTTGATTTTACTTCATATTCTTCATTTAATGCTACTAAAATTCCAAGCACAAATGCATGATAGAATTTTTCACTTTCCTCTATATCAAAATAGCTTGCACTTTTTATTATATACTCACTAAATATATCTTCAAATGTTTCTATATCTCCTGTTGTCAAGCTCTTTAGCATATAATTAAATTTTTCATTATTAATACTTTCTTTAAACCAAGACAATATTATTTCTTCATATAGATATTTCACTTCAAAATTTGGTATTTCTAATGTACAAAAACTTCTCCCCATTTTTAAATTTTCATTTATAACTTTTAAATACCCACTAAAAAGCAAAAAACTCCATACATTTTCCGATCCATTTTCTACATCATTCATCACTATATCTTCATTTATTTGTTTTACAATAGCTTTTCCTTTTATCAAATCTTCAAGTTCTTTTTTTACTGTTTCTCCTGCTTTTGTCAATACTATTTTTACTAAATCATTACTGCTCGTATTTACCCAATAAGCTCTAAATCCTTTTTCATAGTTATCTACGTAATTAAGTATTGACCATGGATTGTATATTATATTTTCTCCAAATATATATCCATTATACCATTTTCTAACTTCATCCATTTCAGACTCTATATTATAATACTTTAATATTTCTTCTACTTCACTTTCTAAAAAACCAAACTTATCACTATAGTGATTTTTTAATATTGTACAAACCTTTAAATTATTAAGTCCTGAAAATATACTTTCTTTTGCTACTCTTAATATTCCAGTAAGAACTCCCTTTTGCAAATACTCATTATCTTTAAGAGCACCACTCAAAAAATTTCTCATAAATTCTATTATTTCTTTATAGTATCCACTTAAATATCCACTTTGTATTGGTGTATCATATTCATCTATCAACACAATTGTTTTTTGATTATAATATTCACTTAAAAACTTGCTTAAATTTTTAAGACTTGTTTCATACTGTCCTTGAGAAGCCTCCATAGATAGTATTTTCTTAAAATAAGTTTCTTCTATACCTTTTAAATAATTATCTAGTAGATATTTGTGTTTATAATATTCAATAGATATAATTTCTTTCATTTTTTCATAACACTTTTGAAAATTTCCATCTTTTATATCTTTGAATGTTAGATATATAACTGGGTATTTTCCCTGCATACCCATTATATCTTTATACTTATTCACCTTTAAATTCTCAAATAAATATTTATTATCTTCATCACTTTTCTCAAAAAAATATCTAAGCATACTCATATTAAGTGTCTTTCCAAAACGTCTAGGTCTTGGCAGCAGTATTACTTCCGAACCATCATTTATTATTTCCTTTATAAATAAACTTTTATCTACATAATAATAATTTTCAGTTATCAATTTTTTAAAATCACTTATTCCTATCGGTACTTTCTTCATAAATTACTCTCCTCTAATTTAAGGTTATTACCTATTATTATATCATAACCAATCATCATTGATCTATTTCTCAAAATCACCCCTTGTTTTAATGGATGTATCTCTTAAATAGCACTTTTTCACAAAAACGTTGTAATTTCAACCTCTACAAAACATCACTTTAAAATTTCAAATATTTTTGTAGGAACAAAAGTTTTTATCGATAATATCATTTATATTTTTTTACAAAGCTTCTTAAAAAATTAATCACTTCTATTTAACTTTTACAACTTCTCACTCTCAAGTTCTTCCATCTTTTCCATTCTTAATTCATGCAGTGTCTTATTACTTCCTTTTAAAATAGTCCATTCATAAATATTTACAGATGACCACTCCGTTATTTTCTCTCCCCATCGATTAAAAGACATTACTTCATCTTTGTACTTCACCTTTTGAATATCAATAACCTCTGCCTCTGAATCTGGATAGTTCCTAATCTCAACCATATCTCCTGATTTAATAATTCCCCATTCAAACAGCTTATTCATTCTAGGTAAATATTTTCTAGTTATTTTACTTTGTCCACTTGTAGTTGTCTTTTTATCCTCTATTTCAACATAATAATCGTATAGTTTTTGTAATGGTAATATCTGATTTGACTGCAATAGCATTTGCTCACCTATTTTTACGGGAACAAGTTCAATACAGTTTATATCAACACCGTTTTCAATTAGCCAAGCTACTGCTGATAAAGTTTGAGCATCAAACCCTGAAGCAACTAAAATAATCCTCTGTTTTCTATTGAATGTCTTCAACGCATTGTTCTTTTCAAGAAATTCATTTAGTATTCTCTTTCCCTTTTCCTCTGGTGTAAGCTCACCTAATTCAAATTCATTATTGTACTTCAATATGTAAGGTGCAAATATTTTTTCTACTGCCTCATCAACATTTTTTATTTTTGCATAACTTGCAGCATATCTAATAGCTTGAAATTCAAAGGGTTCTTGTCTCATTTTAACATCATCTAAATCTCTTTTTATTTCAATCAAAACTAAGTTTCCATCTTTATCTATTGCAGTTAAATCACTTCTACCTTTTTCTGCATTTCTAACTTGTCTCCCAATTACTAACAGAGTTTCATCATCAATAATTATCTCAATATTTTTTCTTAAAAACTCTTCTATATGT
The DNA here is from genome assembly GCF_019203185.1 of Crassaminicella indica. Classification (NCBI taxonomy): domain Bacteria; kingdom Bacillati; phylum Bacillota; class Clostridia; order Eubacteriales; family Clostridiaceae; genus Crassaminicella; species Crassaminicella indica. The sequence goes on from NZ_CP078093.1 coordinate 498,407, forward strand.
TCTTCTTTAATATTCAAATCCTTAAATTGCAAAATCTCTACATCTAAGTTGTTTACTTCAATTGAGCTATTTATATTTACAGGAATCAACATAAATTTACCTCCAAATTCTAGTTTCATCAAATTTATCAAATTCTTTTTAAATAAGTAAGTAATTACAAGAACTCTACTCACACAACCTAATGAAGGCAAACAAAAAAAGAACCTTTACATTTATGCAAATTCAATATTTTTTTATTGAGCTTTGCTCTAAATGAAAGACTCTAACGATTTAATACTTCTCTAAAATATTCAGCAAGAATACCTTCACCTTTAAATCTATCAACTAATAATAGCTTTGACATTTTACAAGATTTTTCATATTCTTTAGGATTTTCATTATAATTGTGCCCTAAATATACCATCTTAACAATTGAGTCACTAGTATCCAAATGATGTGCCTTCCTTAACATTTCTATACCTAATTGTTCCATCTCCTCATAATCTCCAAAATAATAAGGAAACATAGATATCATATAACCAAATATCCATAGAAATTCAATCTCTTCACTAAAATTCATTAATCCAAATTGAGTTACCTCTTTTAAACTATTCTCAAATTTTTCTTGGTTTACTCCTTCTGAATTTATACAATCCCATTCAACCAAAACGTACCAACATAGAAATCCTAATCTAATTGTTACTTTTAAATCTAGTTGATTTTCCATCCATTTAGTATAAATATATGTTCTTGCTTCATTCCACTGTTGATTTTTTTCTAAAATATCAGCTTCATTCCATTCCCAATTAATCACTTTTTATCACCTATTTAAACTTCTTGTTTAGCCATACATCCTAATTTTCATAAGTATATCTATAAGTTACATTGTATAAATCAAGTATCTTTACTAGTTGTAAATCAAAAACTTTAAATGTTTTTATCAATTCATTTATAGGCATTCATCTTATTCGTCATCCATAGAAACGACTAATGCTCTATATTCAAGTATTTGAGCAATGTTTTCTCTTATTAGACTTTCCTTCTTCAGCTCTACAATAACAGGTCTATTATCTCTAGTATCCTTAAACAATAAATCAATGTATCTATTCAGCCCATTCCTGCCAATATTAGTTAGTACGAGTTTATTTTGTTAGCTCATCTGTCATATTTAATTAATTTCTCTTTTTATTTTTTCTATATCTTCTTTACTTAGTTCTGATGCCTTTATAATTTTTTCAATATCTACTCCTAATAGCAATAAATTCCTTACCATTTCTTTCTTTCCTTGCTGTATTCCCTGCCGTATTCCACGCTGTATTCCACGCTGTATTCCTTGTTGTATCCCTTGCTGTATGCCCTGCTGTATTCCCTGCTGTATTCCCTTTTTTTCTCTATGCTTAAATTCTTCTTCTAGCTTTCTTCCTAAATTGCTTACCATATCATCCACCTCCATTTCTGATACTTCTACCAGTAATCTATATATATTCTCTCTTTTCTCTCCTTCAAACCTATTCTTAAATATATTTAAAAGCCAACTTCTAAACGATTTTTCCTGCTCCTTTGTTGCACTACTTCTTATTATTCTTCCTATTAATTTAAGTCTTTTTATTATTTCTTCTATTTCTACATCTTGATCTAATAAAAATACACTACTTACTACATTTGCTATATTAAATAATTCTTCCTTATCCATTCTATTTACATCAAATAATAAATATTTAAAGTCTACAACATTTTCTTCGAATAATTCATATCCATTTAATATTTCTTTAAAGCTTCTTACTGCTGTCCATTTATTCTTTCCATTCACCATCTTCTTTGGTATATATTTATTATAACATACAAATAATTCATCATAAGTCTTGTTTTTTATATTTGACTTATTTATATCTTCTTTAAAGTGTTTTGAAATGCAATATTAACTTGCCTTCCAAATTTTTGAGTACCATAGAGCAGGAATTAAGGCTCAAGATTGGTTCCATTTATGTTTTCTACTTTTCTTTTTTTATTTCCATTTTTTCTCCCCAATATCGTGAAAATAAAAAAGACACGTAACTAGATTTTACTCTAATTTACGTGTCCTTAACGAACAAATTTATTTTGCTCCGAAGAGTTTTTTTTACAGCAAAAAAGATTTTTTTGCTAATACATCACTGTAGGTTTAAAATAAAGTTTGATCAAAATATGCTCTAAAACCATTGAATCTTCGTCAAACTTAAAGATAAATTTTAAAACAAAGTTTGATCATTATTCAGTTATCTAGAATTTATTAGATAATTATTTTTAAAACAAAGTTTGATCAGAATAGCCTACTCATTCTTATTTTCTTTCTATAGATTATATATATATTATTGATTTTTTTCTTCACCTATATTTCTATATTATATTCTGTAAAATCCATTTAAGCTATCTTTCAAAAACACTATTTTATTTATTTAAGTCAATATTTCTTCACATTCCTTAATTTCCATTTCAATTTCTTTTTTTTCTTCGTCATTCTCAACTACACTTAATACACTTTTGTTAATAGATAAAAAATACTCACATATTTCTTCTTTATATTCATTGCTGTTCAAATCTTTTTTTATTGCATCCTTAGTTTTTATACAATACTCATATATTTTTCCACCACAATATCTTATATTCTCACAAATAGCTTTATACCATATTCTTCTCATCGAAATAGTCTTCTCCTCTTCTATATACTTTAAATAAATTTCTATTAAGTTATCATGTACTCTTTCTCTAATTTCAAGAAATAATTTCATGACACTATCATCTCTATCTATGCGATAATATTCTATATAATTGAAGATATTATTAATTTCTTTGCTATATGTGTCTATACATCTATCATCTTTAGGTTTTGCATTGCTATAATTTTCTATCATCTCATCTATTATTTGTGTCTTGAAAGCTTCATCAATATTTTCAATTAAGTAGTTAATAACATTTTTTATATATTTAAATTTAAATCTAAATTCTGTCTTCTCATTTATAAAGCATTCTTTAAAAATTCCTTTAAAAATATATTTATTTGTTCTATTCTCTTTCATAGTCTGTATATAGTTTACGCACTCATCAGACCTCCCTTCTGCTGCTTGTAATATATTTCTACCCAACTCTTCTAATTTTTCACTATTTACTTTTTCTATTTCACTCATATCTAATTCTTTCAACGCTCTTACTGCAGGATTCTGATGAATATGCCAATCATAACTTTTCAATTCTTTTATTATTCTATCTATTATTAAGTTTATTTCTATATCTTTTAAATTCAATCTATAAAATGGCATTTCAAAAATTGAATTTATAAACTTTTCTTTATTAATTTTCCCACGTAAATATCCACCTTTATATAGCATATTCAATCGCTCTATCCCTAAAGGTAAATAATATACTTTTTTATTATAACCCACCCCATCTTCTTTTTGCATAAGTAATCTATTTACAATAGAATCTCTCATCTCTTGACTTGCAAATTGCCACAAATTAAAGTTTGTCAACAAAATTGCACTACCTAAATCACTTATTGAAAAAGGTTTTATATTTTCTAATATTTCTTCATCCTCAAAAAAAGCATCCGAAAACCAAATCAATCTTCTAGTTACCCACTGTCTTTCTGGTACATTAATTGTATCATTTAACTCTCTGGCTATCTGTTCAAATAATAACCTGTATGCTGATTTCTGTATTAGTTTTTTCCTTTTCTTAGCAAATTCATATACGCTGGCTTTATTATCATGTAAAAGGCTTTGTTCTGAACTCATCTTATCTATTAATTCTTTAACATATTCATGTCTTAACTTAAAGCTTTTTGACAACACTTCTTCAACCGCAATATTTAAAGCTGATACTAATTCAAACTGTTTAGGCTCTGCATTTCTAGGATGTGCATATACATGTCTCATTTCTCTTATATGCTGTATTCTTTTAATCGCAACTTCATTCAGAATATTTAATTTTTTAGCCTGTTGCATAATCATTTCATCTGTAGATTTATGATATTTCTCTTTGTCCTCAATATCATTTAATACTTTCAATGCTTGTCCATCATACTTAGACATATTTTTGATTTTCCCTTTAATTGATTCAGCAATACATATCCAAGTCATTATATATGCCGCTCTATATGCTTTACTTCTAGTACATAGAATTATTTCATTCAACATTCTTCTATCATCTTCATCTAAAACTTTATTTTTTAATTCATCTAAATTACAAATATAATCCATAGCCTATCTCTTCCCCTCTCGTATTCACTTTCTTTAATCTGCTAAAGAAATTTTCCTTCTCTATTATACCTTCTTGCTATAAAAGTTTTAAACAAATAAAACATTCTTGATCTATTTCATTTTTCTTAATTCCTTTAAGCATTTATTTCTATCTCTTTATATAATTTAACCTCATTATTACTGTAACAACTACTAAACGCCTTTATCTTCATTTCTTTTTTCATACATTTTTTTAATAGTTTAGAGTATTTTTCATCAAAGCTATTAATAGTTATGCTTTTTACAATAGGACTTAATGAAATGTAAAAATAATACACTTTATACCCACTTTTTAATAATTCTAATAATGCTCTTAGCTGATCAATGGCTCTTTGAGAAAATACACTTGGAAATACAACATCCCTTCTAGCTGAAATAATACCTTTAGCTTCTACTACTACTTTTTCTTTTCCTTCTAACAAAAAATCTGCTTTATATCCATTAACAAATTTTTCCTTATACAAATTTTCACATGAATGCTCATCTATTTTCTCGATAATATATTCTTCTACTAAATTGTTCACAATATTTAAATTCAGCATAATGTATTTTCCATAGTATTCAACAGCAAACAAGCTATATTTAGTTCTTCTTTTTTTCCCTTTATTAAGTGTCAATAATACCTTTTTATTCTTTAATATTAAATAATTTTCCAATCTAGATGCACTAGGCACATAACATTCTATTTCTTCATTGTTTATCAATACTTTACAAATGAATCTATTCTTGCTTTCATATAAAAATTTACCTTCAATTATTTTGCTACTAATCTTCAATACTTTATCTCCCTTAAAATATTTTTTGTAATTCATTTAATAGTAACGGTTTTATATTTCAAAATTTTTCAAATCAATTTCATTAAATATTTCATTATAAATCCAATAATCTATAAGCTTTGTTAATGAATGAACCTGCTTTTTTTGTAATGGGATTCCTAGTTCAAATACGTTCTCCAATGCAACCTTACTAAAGTTAGCCGATCCCATATAGCCTTTATTATCATCAACCAGTACTAGCTTAGCATGAAATTTAAAGCTATCCTTCTTATCTTTATTTTTCGCTTGAAACAATCGCAGGTTATTATTGTCTATCTTATTAATTCTACTTAGCAAAAACTTAAATGCTTGTTTATTGCTATTTATATTAATATCATTTGTAATAAAATCTATTGAAACTTCCCTTCTATTTTTCATTAAAGCTTCTATACTTATAAATAGCTTTTTAATTCCAGAAATCGTATAGTATGGCGAAAAAAATATTATTCTCTTTTCTGTAATCTGAATAAGGCGCTGTATCCAAATATTAAGATATATGTAATCCTTACATGCATCTTTAGGTGCAAAAGCTTCCTTTGGAGGAGTCCATAATAAGCTTTGTTGCTTTTCTCTATAAAAGCTATTGATATCAAGCTTTGTCATTTCATAAACTATTTCAAAATATCGCTGAAGTTCATTTTCTTTTAAAATTCTAAATATACTTTCCACCAGCCCACTATCGATATACTCATTGTTTAATTCAAGCCATTTTTCTAAAGTAAATCCTTTTTTACTATAGCACGCTCCTAAATATCTAAATATTCCAGCCCATTTCATTAATTGTTTCTCTAATCTATATTGATTAACTAATGCAATCATTTTAGAATAATTCAACCTCTACACATCCCAGCTTTTAAGCATCTTATCTACTTCTATCGAATAGTACCCCTTGATAGCATAATTTTCTACCTCTCCACCATTTAATAAATTTCTACTTAAACCATGATTAAAATGTTGACATGAAAACTTTAAAAATAAACAAGCATGACATGCACCACTTTTTTCTTTGCATATTGGATCATACAAACACGTTTGAGTCTTTTCATATGTATTCCTTAACCATCTAGCCAAATCATTTTCAAATGCAGCAATAAGTGCTCCCATACCACCACCTTGAAGCTTCGATACATATATAGCACCTGCCATACATGAAGGAAATAAATATTCTGACATACTATCTACATCCAGCCCTATGATCGATTTACCAGAATGAAATAGTACATGCATAAAAGAATGTAACAATCGAAAAGTCAAAATAGAAGCCTTCATTCTATTATCATTCATATAGTCTTCTAATTTACATTTCGATAGATCTTCGTTAGAATTATATGAAAAAACTAAATATTTATATAATATTGCATGCGCTTTAGCTTTTGTCATTTTTTTATTCATATCAATTGTTATAAGCTCATTTACCTTTAGCCATGCTAATACTCTTAATGGATCTAGCTTAAATACAATCGCTTCATTTTCATTTTTAAATACAGGAATATGAATTTTATGCCTATTATTTTTAATCTTTTGTACAAAAGGATTTAGAACAGCTTTAGAGCGATCGAAGCTTCTTCTTGTATAACCTATCCCCATTGTAATAACAGGAAATTTTTCAAATAGAGTTATGGTGTCAAGACCTAAATTCGTAGCTTCATCCTTTGCATTAATATAAGCAGTCTCTTGAATTGAATTATAGCTTTCTTGAGCTTCATTAAGCTTTTCATCCAATGTACTTCCATTATTCTCATAACATGTATATAAAAATTCATGTAGAAGATTATCTTTTTTTATTAATTCTATTGGAACAGCTTGATCAAACAAACTCTGTATTTCATCCATCAAGTTCTTCTTTGAATCATTAGGTTGAATATTAGTTTCTTTTGCTAATTTCATTAACAGTTCTTTTTCTGCATTATTTTTAGCAGCTTCTAGCAATTTTCTTATTGTACTACTACTATCTTTTTCTAAAAAATTTTCATTATACCTTTCCTTATTAATTGAAGGCAATCCAAGTAATGCTCCAATTTGAACATATGGAAAAATGTCTAATTCCTTTCTTTGGGACAATTTCTCATGCTCTAAATTAACAAAAGATAATAATGCTGGATAATAATTACTTCCATCTGCAATATAAGATCCTCCTAAATAGTATTTATTATTATCTCTCATTGTTTTTGTTAAAGGTAAAGTTGTCCTTTTAGTACCCAAAGAACCAAGAGATTTTTTCTGTATATAATTATACCAAGTAGCCGTATCAAAGCGACGCGTATCTCTCATCCTTATACCCCTATATTTTTCTTCCCAAGTTTTCTTACCTTTATTTGTTTTAACATTTAAAGCTTGTATATCTCCATTTAAATGTACTAAAGCATAAGGATACTGCTTCAGCTTGCCTTGACCACAAAATTTACATTTTAATTGAGGATTCCTTCTTTTTAATTCCTCGAGACTCTTATATTCATGTACATTTCCACATGCTTCATTATCACATTTGAATACTAAAGGAAATAATTCAAATTTAATTTCCTCCACTTCTCCAAAGCAATACATATCATCTCTTTTTGGATATAAATCATTCTTTAAGTCATTGTTTATTATCCAATTATCTACAAAGCTATAAACATTTTGTAACAAATGCTCAGTATTTTCATTTAATTCTTTCATTTTCATATCTGTAACTATGTACCATATTTTAGAATCAGCAAATAATGCTCCTGGTAAATATCTAAACATTACTTGACTTGTTCCTCGTTTAAGACTTGGCATTATCACTCACTTCCTTCTTTTTTGTTAAACTCATCAAAAGCAAATCTTAAAATATAATCCGTTTCAAAGTTTGACTGTAGGGTTAAACCTTCTTCAATATCTCTAAAGCTTGTTATTGGATTAAGTACATTTTCATCCTTTATCTTCATTGTTGATGGTTGCTTATTTAAAATATAAATTTTATCTTGAAAAGCTTTTTCAATAGCTTTTTCAGCCTTTTCCCGTGCTACAATTGAGAATAAATCACTATCTACTCCAATAATTCTTTTTAAAGACTCTAATAGCTCATCTTCAATACGATTTCCTTTTGTATTTTGATCTGCTATATATTTTTGATATTGTCCACAGTTATAAAGAGTATACTTATGTCTTTGCGAATGAACACAATATAGTAAACCTGCTAATAATCCAGATATACTTCTTTCAATAGCTTTAATCGCAAATCTATTAATAGGTACTGGGTCCACTAATCGATCTAAAAATATATGGTTTTGAATAAAAAACTCATATTGAGACCTTTCTCTCAAATCATTAGCCCTAAAGCTAACAAGTACTAAGCCTGTATGTGATCTAGAAGAACGACTACTAGCCTGAATATATTCCGCATACTTCGATGGCATACCTGCCATAAAGAAAGCATTGATTCGCTCTAAATCTACACCATGACTAATTAAACTAGTTGCTATTAAAGTATGCAACTTATTTTTATACTTCATATAACTTCCATCCGCTTCAATTTTATCAATAACCTTCACGATTTTATCCATTTCATTATCGCCAGTTAATATCTCTGTATGCATATCAAAATCTAAATTTATATTTTTCTTCAAATCCAAATATACAGACTCATCCAGTCTTCGTTTCACATCATGTCCCATAGCTTTTTTGTTAACATATACTACTGAAAGGTCATAGTTTGATATAAATTCAAAAAATTCTTTTTCATCTTTAATACTTTCTAAGCATATTTTTTTCCAAGAATTCTTTGCCTGTGAGTATAGTCTCAAAATTTCTTTATGGTAAAGATATAAACATCTTCCTATTACTTCGTCTTGTGACCGAGCATGAGAAAGAACACCCATATATAAACGTCTTTTTATAATAGGCTTACTCGTAGCATAAAAGGATTCTCCATTTTTAAAGCCCATTGAAGGATATTTCCTAGCGCGCCTTAAATACAAATGCTTTACATGCTTTTCATAAGCTTCAATAGTAGCTGTTGCAGCAATTATTTTAGGTAAATGAAATTTTTCTCTTCCAAACAACCGAGAGCACTCATTAAGCATTCCTTCATAATGTCCATTTAAAACCCCTAGTTCCTCCTTCAATAAATGTAACTCATCCTGAATTAATAATGATGGTATAGGATCATAAAATACATTTTTCTTATGCTCTTCTAACTGAGCTTTGTATAATTTTGTTTCTTTTGCTTTAGCATCACATGCCCCATATTCATCATAGGTTCCAACAATACATCTATCTGAAAAATAACCATGCTTCTTGCAGAAGCCTCCTACTTGTCCAAAAATATGAGAAAACTCTCTATATCTACCAAGAATTGCAAGCTTATCTACAGTACCACATAAAACACTAGGTACAAATCTATATACTTCGGAATCTGTCATATATAATGGTAATTTCCCTTTCAAGCTACTTTTATAGACAAAGCAATCTTTATTAGTGCAAACATGCATAAATTTCCAATAATCATTATCAAACTCTAGTGTCAAATCTTTATTACACATAGGACATTTGTGAATCATCATCCTCTTTTTCTTATTAATTTCATTTCTCATATATTCTGTTACTTTTCTTTTATTGACAAAATTATCTGTATTACTTCCACCTGCAAAAAAACCTATAGAAAATGGATCTCCTTTTTCTAATAATTCATTAGAAGTTTGCCTGTATTTTTCTGCATAAATTAATATTTTAGCTAGTCTATCCAACTGGTTTTTTGATAGCATTCTTAGCGGAAATCTTATCCATGCTGTACATCCTCTTTTTTTGCCTCTTAATCTATCATAAAATAAGGCACATATAATCAATCCAAAATATGCTTCTGTTTTTCCTCCTCCTGTAGGAAACCATAGCACATCTGCATAGCTAGCAGATTCCTTTATTTCTTTACTTAAAATGTCTTTTTCTGGTAATTCTCTAACCAATAAGCTGGGTAATATTCTAACCACAAAAACAATCTGAAATAGTCTCCATGATGAATATTTACTAGCTTCACTAAAAATCTTATTCATAATATTGAAAGCTAACATTAGTCTATCGTCTCTTTCCAATGTATAAATACCTAACTCAAAAGACTCTATCTCTTTTTCAAAAGCTTCCATATCTTTTATACAGCTTTCTACCTCTTCCTTTGTATTTAATTGCTGTTCCTTGTCCCCATTATTATTTATGAAAGCTTGCCAATTACTTGAATATTTCTTCATTTCCAATGCAATTTGCTTTAATACTTTAATTGTATTTTGTTTATCAGCTAAATCATCAAATTTAACCGCTAGGTCTTCACGAGTTCTATAATGATTCTGAAAATACGAGGGCACCGTCTCTGTCGATAGTATTATATGATTCTTAATTTCTTCAGATATACCAACGCAATTTATCCCTTTAACTTTATATTTTTTATCATATTTATAATCCTTTGGTGCTCCATCAAATTCAAAATATCTATGTATATTTTTATCGACTTTTACTGATAAATTACAATCAAAAAATTCTAAAGGATGCCCAGTTGGTTTTTCTTTTCCAGAAATATCCACTTTAGGTGTCTTATTAATTAAAGAAACAACTATTTTAAATAGTGTTTTTCCAGATCTATCTTTATATGTTATTGGATCTATAACAATTTCTGCGTTCCATTCTGGTATATTAAAATTTTCATCCTTTATATTACTTATCATTTTATTAAATTCATCTTCACTATTTGGTACTTCATAAATAGGTACAAAGCCTCTAGCATTTATAAAGCTTTCTTTAATAGAAAAAAAATCCTTCATATCCACCTTGCTTTTAAACTGATCTATTATTATATCTTTAAGTAAAAAACTTTCTTTCTTAAGATTTTTTGTATTTATCTCAAAGTAATAGTCTTCTACTTCTATTTTCACTTGTCTATATTTCTCTAACAGCATTAAGCCCTTATCTTTTTTTATGTTGCTAATATTATTTTCAGAATCCATCATATTGAATTCATCACTATTTAGCTCTATATCCTCCTCTTTATTCAAATATTCAAGTGTTTTTCGTTGTTCTTCATAGCTTGGGAAATATCTTGGATATAAATTAAAAGAAAAGCTTAGATATCCACTTATCTTTTCTTCCATTGGTTCAACTAAAAATTCCAACCCTAAATTAACATTTTTAAAAAGGTTAACTCTTTGTATTTGAAAATCTACCTTATTCTCTTCATTAATATCATTGTTGAATTCTGAATCTGAAAATAATACTCCAGAGAAAAAACGTCTTGTAGGTTCTTCTCCAATAACTTCTATTTCATTTCTTCCTAAAAGCCCATCTTTTATGACATTATGTAAATGCTTTACTATTTTTACCTCGTCATTAATTCTTTTTTCTACTTTTTCATTTTTCATCATATTTCAATAACCCCTTTTTTTTAATCAGATGATAATTGTCTTTGCTAATTACCTTTTCTAAAATTGCAGAATGCACTAAATATTCCTTTTCGTATTCAAGCTGCTGCACTTCTAGTAATTCTAATACTTCTAATACATCTTGAGTACTTATATAAATATCCTTTCCTAGACTAATCCATTCATTGGTATTAATTGTAATATTTGATGAAATATTATTTACTTGGTTCATTATAATTTTTCCTAGAGCTTTGCCTAATTTGATATATATCCCCCACAGCTCTTTCATTGCCTTGTAAATAGATTTAATACGCCTAGTATAATATTCATCCTTTAAAATTTTTGCTATGGCATATAAATTTTTTTCATCTCTTACTAACGACACTTTTCCTTCTATCCAATTGCCAATTGTTAAAACTGAAGAAATGTTTCCACCATATGCATTAATTTCTTCTAGTATCCTTTGATAAATAGCACTTTTACTTTGATATGAACTATAAAATTTCTTCCAAATTAATTTCATCATATCTTGCCATTCATTTACATTAAGCTCAATCCATTTCATTACTAATGTATTCGATGCCATATTTAAAAGCTCATCAAATATCTCCCTACGTTCCTTTTGCTTGAGCCTTATTAGAATGTCACCTCTTTTAAATTCAAAAGGTCCTATACTATCAACTTCATCTTTATCAAACCTTTTTACTCTAAATGCTTTATCCCTTGAGACAAATATTAATTGCTCTTCAATCCTTCCTTTTTTTTCATTTAATTTATTCACATGTAGCTTTACACATGATATATACTCATACCTTTTTTCTGCATAGCTTGTAATATCATAGCTTATCTGCTCACAAATATTCATATCTATTTCTTCATCTAATTCATCTTCCATAAGGTTAAATAGCTTTTCATCTTCAAATAATTTATCTATTTTGTCTATTGGCGAATTTTCTTTTTTTTCATTCTTATACTGCTGCGTTACTTTATAATCTACAATACTTATGGATGTTTTATTATTTTTAGGTACTGTATCCCATATTTTGCTTTCTACTTTAAATAAATTATTGAAGGCATTTTTTAAATATTTCACAAAACTTTTATTAAAAACCATATTGATTTGGTAATCAATAATCTTTTTTTCATAAAATCCACATACAATATAAAACTTTGTTTTTGCTAAAAAATAAAATGAGCTTAGATATTTTTTATTCCACGGATTTGTTAATATAATAATACTTGGAGCATTATCCTCTTGGTTAAATATTTCTCTTATTTGTTTTCTTGCCCAATCTGATTGAGTTATGACTTCAATTCTAGATAAGTCTTTCGTACTTAAATATAAAGAAGCTCTTAACCATAGTTTATATTCTTGAGCTACTAATTTCTCCCCTACAATAATAGTAATTTTATTTCTGTTAGAAACATTAGCCCTAACGATATTAGAAATAACCTCTCCTCGAGGACTACCTTCCTTCTTATAGTAGTACTCATATATTTCAAGTATTTTATGCTTTAAATGGGGCATCATAAATTTTTTTATGGTTTCTTCTTCTAAAGTATCCGTTGGTATTTTTTCACAAGCATTAATTAATTGTCTTAAAGTAGCCTTTCCCTCTGCTAATCTAGTTCTTTCATACCATACTAAGGGTAAAGGCAATGATACTAACTTAATCAACATATCTTTCATTCGCTTAAAGCCTTTACTTAGATTACCTTTTTTAGTATATGATCTCTTTAAAATAATGAAGGCATCTCTTATTTTATTTTTCACCTTATTTGCTTCAATGATGTTGTAAATTTTAATATTCGACTCAGCTTTATCTAAATAAGGCAATGAAGCTTGGATATTCCACGATGCTGTTATGGAATTAGTCTTGAAGCATTCTTTTTTTACAAAAAAATTATTGAAGAGATAGATAGAATTTTGATTTACTGGAATGATATTATTGAAAGTAGCTATTGCTTTATATGTTGATTGATCAAAATTAGGAGCTATTGCAATCACATGTTTAGAATGCTCCTGTGCCCATTTTATAATTTGTTCAGCCCTCCCCCTATGTCTATAAGGTACTAAATCCACAATGATTACATCTGCCTCTTTCTTAATTTCCTCTGGAAGATTTTTTCTATATGCTCTATATAAAGCAATCCATGGTAATGTTCCATCATCTTTGTTTTTTATTTTGCTATTTTCCCTTTTATTGTTAAAGGAAAACTTCTTAAACGTATTTGCTTCAATTGTGTATATATTAAAAAAATCCCTTAAAAAATTTCCGTTTATACTGGTTCTCCAAATATGTGATAGCAATTCAATATTATCAGATATTATTAATATCCCTGAACCCACACTGAATTTGTATTCATTATTCGATAACAAGCTACTAACTAAATGCTGTAGGATTAGATGATAGGACAATAATAGTGGAAACGCATATGAAAAAGGAGGCATAATAAAAGCAATATTCCCCTCATGTTTATTATTTTTTGAAAGCATATATGCTTTTAATGATACTGTTAATATAATATTGTCTATCTCATTTAAATTAACTTTAGCTTGTTTAGATTGAAAATTGATATTATTTATACTTTCAAATAAACAATACTTCTCATGGCTTAACATTCCTCTCCCTAAATCTTCATTTGATAAATCTATTAAATTTTTAAAGTACAATTCATGTATCTCTTTATTCACCTGCAAGGATTCTGGAATTATACTACTAAGTGCTTGCTTTTTTCTTTGCTCTGATAATTGTCCATACAAAACAAAAACCTCCAAAGGTTGCATTTTATTAGAATACAAACGTATTTATAATGTTTATTATTTCGACATTTGAAATAGAATCCCCTTCATATTTTTACATATTTAATCATAATATGTATTTTTTACATGTTACTGTTTCTATATGAAATACATTCATTCTTAAAATCATTGAATTTCCTTTTAATAATGTAACAGTCATATATTCATTAATAAGCTTATACCCAATAATTATTATATTTTGAAACATTGGCTCAATAATGTTTATCTAATTATAAAAGCTAATTAAGAAGATTCCACTTCCTAATTAGCTTATTCATAAAAATATTTAAAATTTTTCTTAATCTGGGCCTTTGTCGTAAATTTTGGTTTTCTTGGTTCCCCCTTAGATATAATTAATATCCTATCAACCTTAGTTGCTTCTCCCTTTCTTTCCTGCCCCCAAATTTTAGTAACCTTGTTATTGCCTTCTATTTTATCCTCTATAATCTCAACAAGCTGCAAATTAGTATATGGCTCTACATATTCCCAAACTTCTTCAGCTAGCTTTAACTCCTCCACATCTCCTATTACTATACAGGCTAATGCACCTGGCTTTAATATTCGTTCCCAGCCACATATCAAATTCCTCATAAATATTAAATATTCCTCTAGCTTTAAACGATCTGATAATTTTATATTCGAGCCTTCTTCATAAGCTTTGTTTATTTTCAGCTGATCATCTACCATATCAAAATCTTTACCCAACATCCAAAGTCGTATCCAATTATATTTTCCATATCGAATTAATTTTAAATATGGAGGACTAGTTACAATTAAATCTATAGCTTCATCCTTTAATATTCTTCTATAGTTATTAATTTTTAAAGCATCATATTGATAGCTTTTACCTTTTCTTAAAGCCCTGTTCCATGGATATGTTTTAGCTATTCTATCTCTTAATAATTCAAATACATTTTGTTGTAATTTTACTAAATTATTTTCGGCTATATATTTTCTAACATAATTAGGTGACATAGAAAAGGTATTGGGCATAGATATTGATAAATACATAGATGTGCCATCCTTTCTATGCTTGCCATGCATTATACCAAGCAAAATAGCCATAATATATCGATCTATTTTCCTACGTATATCTAATTCATTCTTTAAGTATAACAGCATAGGCAATGTTACTTCCTCGTCATATAACATTCTTATATCAGGGTCAATCCTTAGAATACTCTCTCTAGAAATATATGTATTATTAAAATTTTCTTCTAATTCACATAACCGACGCATTATATTTTCATATTTAGGAATATAGGTTTTAGCTCCAGTAAGAACACAAGCTAAAGGATTTAAATCATTACCAATTCCTACTCTATTATTTAAAGCAGCTTCTAAAACAGTTGTACCTCTGCCTGAAAAGGGATCATATACCTTTTCACCTTCCTCCGTAAATTGCTTTATAAAATAGTTTGGTAAAGAAGGGGGAAACATAGCTAAGTACGAGCAAATATTATGTGCTGGATTTTTCCACTTTTTTTTATTTGTTTTCCATATTGGCTTCAACCAAGCACGTTGCTTTCGAGCCATAAAATCAACCCCTTAAATTTAATTATACACAGTATCTGGAAAATTACTATATAAACATTATAACATATTTTGTGTATAATGTACATAAAACATATTGCATATACTCAAGTATTTTACTATAATATATCATATAGGAGGTTGTAAATTATGTCACGAAACAGATTGAAAATTCATCTAACCTTTAATAAGGCTACTCATAAAAAATTAGACTATATATCGACTAAGCTTTTTATCACTAAAGGTTCAATTATTGACGAATTAATAGAATATATTTTAAAAAAAGAACTAGCTTGCAAATACACACATTATGATAGAGATAAACTTACTACTACAGTTAATCCTAGCTTTTGGATACAATTTAAGGAATATGCTGATGAGAATAAATTTAAATACAATCACCTAATTGAATTAGCAATGTCAAAGCGATATAGACATTACCTTAGAAAAATTCAAGCACTAAGAAAAACTTAGTAAAAAAGAATGATACTTAAGGAGTTTAAATACCATTCTAGAATTTAAAATTTTCACTTAATATTTAATTTTTGATAGGTTCACACATCAAAAACTTTTAATATTATTTATGCTAACTATTTTCTATAATTTTCTCATATATATACTCACACTTATCGTATATACTACTTTTATCATACTTATGCCTAATTCTCTTAGAAAATATACCTTTTCCTTCTAATTTCTTCAAGCCTTGTGAGTCCCAAGTACCATTTTTATTCACTAGCCCAAGAATTACTTTTAAATATACATTTCCCCAATTTATTGCTTTCACTGCATATAATAATAGTATAGATAAAGACCTTTCTTCTCTTTCTACTTCTAGCAAGCTAATTTCTTTTCCATTATTCATTGTTATCTTTCCTACTACATATTGTCTCTTTGTTTTTCCATCATGAAGCTTAGAAAATTTCTTACCTTTCTTTCCTTCTGGTAAAGCATTTATCATAACCTGGACATCTTTAATATTTGGTTTACTCTTTAATAGCTTCATAATCTCAATAAATTCTTCTAGCTCACCTTCTACACTTATATCATCTACGCTTTTATACTCTAATCCCCTAGCTCTGTCAATTCCCCCAGTATCCGCTGTAGTTCTTAAAGCTTCATTTTCGATTTCATAAAGCTTAGTATTTTCATCTTCATTGTCTCTAACATAGCTTTCTCCAATCTTTACTCTATTGATTTTACTATCCTTTGAGTAAGCATGCTTTATATTAGATGTTTCAACAAAATCTGACTCCGAATTTTTCGATCCATCTACTTTAGGATCTAATTTCTTATCATCCGTTTCCTTTAATGCTCTGTATTTTCTTTTTTTAGGTTGGTTGATTTTTCTAATATGCTTAATATATTTTGAACTTATAAATATCTCTTGTGCATTGATTTCCTTTTCCCTAAATTCCATGATTTCTAGAATTCTTATAATATGCTTCTTCTTTCTTATTCTCGCTTTAATATTAAAGCGATTAAATAAAAAATCAAAGCTTATATTTTCCTTTAACCATAGCTTCATTCCTACTTGATTAAACATTTTAAGTATACTCTCATTAGTTATGATCCAAGCTAAATGCTTCACATATTCTGTATTTAATAGCTTTCTCTCATATTCATCAAAAAAATTTATATGTAAATTTCTTTGTTTATCATAGCTGTAAATAAAGTATTTATCAAGAGAGTCTAATTCAACAATTCTATTGAGTAAAAATCTATTTGTAGCAATAATAGCTCTTATAATCTCTAATGCAGGAATTCTATATTCAACCTGGTCTTTGTGTCCCACAAATATTTTTGTAGGAATGTCTTTTTTGCTTCCTTCAGCTTCTAGTTCTAAAAAGTCTTCTACTATTTCAAATGCAATATCACTTAAATCTAAATCAATAATAGTAGCATCCTTTTTAATCTCACTATTGTTGATATTCCCATCCTTATAATATCTCCCAAAGGCTAAAAAATGGATAGTTGCCCAATCAAAAGTAATTTTTTTAATTTCCTTGTATCCCTTAAAATATACATCTAGCATCCATTTATTGTTGAGCTTATAGGGCTTATCCATCCAATATAGCTTAACCTTTTCTCCTTGTTGAAAAGGCCAATTCTTTACAATTATGTTTTCTTTACCCCCGATGCTTATCCCCCCCTATTTATGTATGCTTCTAAGCTGTCCTTGATTTTATTAAAAGCCTTCGTTCTAATCCCTGCTAGTCTTTGGATTTCCCATAATCGAACAGGCTCTTTTCTAGCTATTTTTTCATCTATTATTTTCTTGGATCTCCTTATTTGAAAGTCCGTTACGCTTTCCAAAATACTATCTAAAAATTCCTTTGTTTTTGGTAGCTTATCTAAATTTTTTTCAAGAGTAGGAAGAATACCTAACATTTTTCCTATATTAGATTTTGTGATTCTTATAGGCTTTTGGCTTGCTAATAGCTTCCTATGAGCTTCTTTTACAGCTTCTACTATTTCTGTATCTCTTACATCCCAAGCTACTCTTTGATCACTTTTATAATCAATCTCCTGCTTATTCATCTTCTTTGGAAGGTTTGAAAAAAGCCATTCCTTTTCATGACTATATAAATAAGAGTACTCCTTCTGACATAGTCTTCTAATTTGCGTTCTTGAAAGACTTGGCTGCTCTCTTATGGTACCTATAATCTTATCCTTATATGCTTGTATATCAATTTCTTTTCCCTGAGCTTTATTAACTTTTACTTCCTTTACAATTGCTTTAGAGCCTTCAAAATAGTTAAGCCCTAATTTTTTATCAAAATTTTTTATTGTTTTAGGATCACACTTCATTAATCTAGCCACTTCTCTTAATCCATACTTTTCTTCTTTTAGATATGCTTTGAGTTTATTTTCCCATACATGTCCAAAGGCTTTAATTCTTCCCACCCTATATCGATCTTCTTCAAATTGATCTGGTCCTTTTCTAGAGTAAACAAAGCCACAAGTACAAGAAAAGGTTCCTACTGGCAGCCTAGTTTTATAATCAGCAGTTATTTTCAAATTGGTAACAACATCCTTTTTATAATGCTCTGCAACAGGATTCAAGCATGGCCAGGGACTTTCGCCAAAGGGAGAATAGCCTTCTTCCTTTGACTTGAAAAAATGTTTTATATCCTCAGTTAGAAAATCGATAAAAAGTATATGTCTTATAGGATGTACTGTTCTTTTACTGTTTCTTGAAATGACCTTCAACCAATTATATTCATCGTCCTGATCTATATCGGATTCAAGCTTATTTAGTAGCTCCTTTCCATAAAACCAAATAAACGCATTGTATAGCTTCTTTTGCTGTATTGTCTTATTGACCGATAAAAAACCCTTTTTATCAAGAAGCTCTTTATACTTCTTTGCTACAAACTCTTTATCAAATGCTGCTAGATCATTATCTAGTAAATAACGTGCAGCTTGAGCTATTTTCACTAATTCTTTATCAATAGCTTTTCTTTCTATATCCAGCTCTAGTAACTTTTCATCTAGTCTTATAAATTCAATTCTACTTGCTTTTGTTTTATCTATTTTATATTTCTTTAGCTTTACTTCATGCTCAGGGCAAACAAACACCCCTTGGACTTGATGTATTCTGTGGATATAGGCTTCTCCATATTTCTTTATCTCTTTCTGCGAGCATAGTGGACAATAATATATACCTTCTTTCTTGCATATACCTCCTGCTACCATACCAAGCCTTGTATAAATACCTTGTCCATCCTCAAATTTCATGGTATTTATTAAAGTATTTTTCCTTTCCTTTGGTAAAAACGGAGCATAAAAAGGAAAAAGTGTATGGTTTTTTATAAGGTAATCTGACGTATATTTTTTCCCTAGCTGCTTTGCTAAATGCTCTAGCTTGCATGGTAAATATAAGCTTGGGATAACACTATCCCTACCAAATAATTCTCTTAAGGTATCCTTGTAATCAATATTACCTATATAGTAGTGATACCTAGCTATAGCTCCATATAATAATTCATCTTCATGGGGGTCGGTGAAAAATGTAAGCATTTTTTATTCCGCCTTTATAAACTCCTTTACAGGATCTTTAATATATCCTTTTTGCTTAAGTAGTTCATAGGCATGTACCTTTTTTTGCTTTGCAATTTTGAATATTTTCCTTAAATCCTTTTCTTCATAGGGTACATCCTTACGGATATTTTTCCCTATTTTCTTTTTTTCATTAGCATTGATTGCTTTTTTGATGACTTCTGCTTTTATTACATTGAAATCATCATCTACTCCAAATTTTTGAACTGTTCTTTTCACCAAATCCCCTAATTCCTTTTCAGTAAGCTCATCAAAGATCCCCAATGTACATACTTCTACTATTAGGTTCTCTACTATATTATTTCTTTTCATTTCAAAATATTTTTCTTGATGCTTTGCCATTTCCTTAATCTTTCCTGCTAAATCAATATCTCTTTTATGACTGAAGGAAATATCATCTAAATTTATGGCTATGTCTTCATAGTTATTCATCTGTTCCCTATTATTGCTTCTAAGTGCCTTGATCATTGGTTGAATCATGTGTAAATCTTCCTTTGAAGCTTTTTTGATGATTGCCTTTGTTAACTTTTCCTTATCAGTATTCAAGGCTCTTTCCTGTGCTAGAGTAAATAAATTCACTGCTACAGAAGTAATTCCCTGACATTGATCATAGAATAAATCCTTCATTTCCTGTGTAAGCTCTGTTTTCTCCCTAAGCCACTGAAACTCCCAAAGGGTTTCAATAAAAAAATCCCATTCATCACTTTCTCGACTCATACGATCCCATATAATATTTCCTTCACTTCCAGCTCTTCTAGCCTGTCTAAAATCCTTTTTAAATATTTTAAGGGCTTTAAAGGTTCCTATTAGTACTGTTGGTATTCCTACTGTGTTTGTTAAGGTTACAAAGAAATTCAGCATTTCATCAGAATCATTTTTTGCATTTATTAAATGTTGAATCTCATCTATGACCAAAATTCCAATTCCATATATATTAGCAAGTGATGTCATGTGTAGCAACATAGAAGAAGTGATCCGATTTAAATACCCATACTTTTCAAGATATCGAGTCCCAAGAAGATCATCTATAGCCTTGAAAAAGCTTTTACAAAGGGTTGATAAGCTTCCGTCATAGGGACAATCAATTTTTAACCACACAAGCTGTGTTCTGCTTAATAGCTTTCCCTTATACTCTTCATGCTTGATGATTTGAGGATACATCAACAGTAGCCTTTCTATTGCTGTAGTTTTTCCTATCCCAGATATACCAATGATAGATAGAGAATCTGCTGTAGAACGTATATGCTCCATATTTGATATTAAAGCTTGCTCTCTTTCTTCCTTTTTTTCAGAACGCACTTCATTTAATATCTTTAATCTTTCAAAATAACTTTTATCCAAAGGATTTCTTGCTAAATATCCTCTTCTAATCATTGAAGATAGCTTACCTTCTATAGAAAAATGATCTGGCAGTGGCTGTATAAAATTTTTAAGTCTTTTAATCATATGAAATCTTAGATTTTTACTTTTAAATCTTTCATTTTCTTGAAGAATTGGATATCTTGTAAATTGATCTATAATCTTTTCCTCTGTAAAAATTGCAGGTAACGCTTCTATATATGGATTATCCGCATAATCAATAATTTCTTGCTCTTTGTATTCTGCAAGCTCTATCCTTCCCTTGAGTAAAGGATTACTTTTACTTCTTTCCAAGCTTCTCATCCCTTTTTCTTTTGATTTTTTCCATCAAGGTTAATCGCCTTGTATCCTGTTCTTCCTCATCCTCTTTTACAGCTTCTTTATTAAAGGCTTTTATGATTCCTTCCTTTTCTTCTCTTCCTATTTCAAAGGCTTCTTTTTTTCTGTTAATTTCTTTTTCTAAAGCTCTATTTTCTCTGATTCCTTTAAGCTTCTTTGATTTTGAAATAGTTTCTACAATAGTATTTTTCTTTTCTTTCTCTGCTTTTTTTACAAGGTCTTCTATTTCCTTATCTAAATCTATATTTAATTGATTTTGTTTATCCTTTTCCCATTCTATAAGCTCTTCCTTTAATTCTTCTTGAAATATAATTTCTTCTAGTCTACAATCCTTATATTGAAGGCTTTTCTTTAAAAGATGACATACTTCATAGCCTTTTCCGTCTTCATTAAGAATATATATAGCATTCATATTTCTAGGGTCATATACAACATCAACCCATCTCTGCTTAGCTTTTACAAACCACTGCTCCTCAATGGCTTTTTTAGAGCTATAGAATAGCTTCTTAAACTTTAATCCTGCTCGTGATATGCTTGCTTTACCCTTTGGTAGAAGATTTAGCTTCATAATATCCCTATCTATGACTCTTAATCTTCCTTTTTTATTTTTAATTCCCCAATTCCATAAATTGATTGGAGTTGGATTTAATTCATCAGAAATCATTTCTTTATCCATATTGTAATTGGTAATAATCTTATGATTATGATGCAGTACCATCTTTATAAGTATTTGAGTAAATTCTTCTAGTGTTAGTGTTGCATCTAATCTATAATCTCGATCTCCTCTTTCCCTAAACTCCTTTTGTATTGCCCCTGGTGTTTTATGCTTGAGCTTTTCATTAACGGTTCTAAAGCTTCTCTCAACAATTCCCTTTAAATCTCCTCTGTAAGGCGGTGTATTTTCTATTTTCACATTTAAATTATTTATTAAATTTTCAACAGAATAGCCTTCAAATTCTCCTCGGTCAGCTATGATTGTTTCTGGTAGATGCTCACATGGCCATTGTTCCTTTGTAATATGAATATCATACTCCTTACAGAATTCTACCTTATCTGCTATCATATTATCTAATGCCATCATAGCCCCCATCCAAGATGGCCCTTCTAAACCTGTATAAATCCCTGTAACCAACCTAGAGTACACATCTATTACCATATATATTATGGGTCTACCTATAATCCTATTTCTGTTCAAGGAGCTTACAATATATATATCTGCTACTGTAGCATCAATCTGAAATCTAGTTCCTGGTCCATCCGTTTCCATAGCAGTAGTTCCTAATATAGGTCTATACTTCAATTTATATTCCTTTTTGCTCCCCCTAAAGGTTACATTCTTTTGTATATCCTCGTAATTTTTAAACCAGTAATAAAATTGTCTATAGGAAGGAATTCTAGCTTTACTCCATACCTTATATTTAATTTCTCCATTCTCTACATATTTGTCTGAAAAGAATTCCTTTAGCATAGAATTATATGCAGCCTTTATAGTAGGTTTTTCCTTCTTTCTATAAAATTTATCTATAGATAGGTTTATAATTTTCTTTATATCCTCTGTTATATTTATTCCTTCTTGTACTTCTCCCATATAATCTACTTTTTTAGGCCTTCCAACCTTCTTGCTTTTTAAATTTCTTTCTTTCCCCTTTGCT
Organism: Crassaminicella indica; assembly: GCF_019203185.1. Taxonomy (NCBI): domain Bacteria; kingdom Bacillati; phylum Bacillota; class Clostridia; order Eubacteriales; family Clostridiaceae; genus Crassaminicella; species Crassaminicella indica. The sequence goes on from NZ_CP078093.1 coordinate 521,588, forward strand.
CCTGAATTTTTGTAATCAGGTAATAGAGCATTTTTAGTCATTCCTCTTTCCCAAAATCTATTAAATATTCTTTTTAGACTAACTCTAGCTATGTTTTCTTTATCTGCTATCTCTTTAAATAGCTTTTCTCTTCCCTTTTTCTCTAGAAAAGCTTCTTTATTACTCTCCCAATATTTTTTTATGATCTCCCATTGTTGATCTCTCTTATATCTTGCATTTTCTGATAGATCCTTTTCATCAATGTTATTAAGATATGGATCTGGAATTTTAATAAGTACTCCAGTTGCAATTTCTTCTTCTAATTTGTCTATATGCTCTTTTTTTGGCATGCACATGGTCATGCCCATTATTACATAGTATAAATACATGCTTTCATGATCAATATATAATATCCTTAGCTTTTCTCCATTTTCTTTATTGGTATATTGGAGTGTCATATTCTCTAGAATCATGATATGTTCAGCTCCTTATTTAGCTCTTCCCTTGATAACTGGACTTTCATCACTTTATTTATATCCAAAGGCTGAGACAAGTCTACCTTTAATATTTTTCTTATGAGCAAATGCTTAAACATACATATTCCTGTCCCTGCTGCTAAAAATAAATCCTTATCAAACTGACTTGAAATGCTTCTTATACTTTCCTTGCTATCTATAACTCGTCTAATATATTCAACAAGTATATCTCCTATATACTCTTTATCTAGCTCTTTTAGAGAATCTATTTCATCAATATTATAATAGCTGTATATATAGCTTATATTCTTAGCCATAGTATTATTAATTTCTTTTTCTGTAGCAATGCCCCAATCAATCCCTTGCTTTTCCCAATATCGTCTTTCAATCTCAAATTTTTCTATAACCCTCTCATCCATGAGTTTCTCTGAAGGCTTTATTGTTCTTGCTACATCTATGTTTTTACCATCTACTCTTTTAGTTACTAAAAAATCCGTAGTCATTACTGTATATTCATTTGTCCTTGGATCAGTAGGATGCTTGATACCTAATTCATCAGCAATTAGGATTGTTTCTTCTATTGGTAATAAAGGGAATTGCTCTCTGATGTCTATTACTTCATCTGAAAAATCTGAAATATAAAAATAATTTTTTTCTAGATCTGATAGAAAATCATATTGTCGATTAATTTTGATTCCAACTAACCTACTTTCTCTTCCTGTTGAAGGCACATCCTGAATTAAAAGCCATGGTTTATAGGCTTCTTCTATACCTTGTCCTCGCCCTTCTTTGATAAGCTTTTCTATTCTTTCTCTGTTTATATATCTTTCTCTTTTACTCATAAAGAAAAATCACCTCTTTGCATTTATTCTAACACAAAGAGGTGATTTTAATTCAAACTTTATTGAAAACATTCATTCTTTATTGTAAATAATCAAACTTTGTTGTAAATATTCAAACTTTATTGTACGAATACAATCACCAACTATCAACAACTAACCCCTATTCAACAGTTACACTTTTTGCTAAATTTTTTGGCTTATCCACATCACACCCTCTAGCTACTGCAATATAATATGCTAAGATTTGTAGTGGAATTACACTTAATATTGGACTAAGCTCATCTAATGTATCTGGAATATAGATAACCTTATCTGCTGATTTTTCTATTTCTTTATTCCCTTGTTTTGCAACACCTATCACATAAGCACCTCTTGCTCTTACTTCTTGAATGTTTGAAAGCATTTTATCATAAAGCTTATCTTGTGTAGCAAGGGCTATCACTAATCTACCCTCTTCAATAAGTGCAATAGTTCCATGCTTTAATTCTCCTGCTGCAATAGCTTCTGAGTGAATATAAGAGATTTCTTTTAATTTTAATGATCCTTCGTAGGCTACATAAACATCTAATCCTCTACCAATATAGAATACATTTTCACTATTGAACTGTTCGTCTGCAAGCTGTTGAATAACTTCATTATTTTCTAATATCTTTTCAATCTTACCCGGCATAGCTTTCAATTCTTCAATATATTTTTTATATTCTTCATTTGTCAAACTCCCCTTAGTCATTGCCATATGAAGAGCTATTAAATACATAGATACAAGCTGAGTTGTGTATGCCTTTGTTGAAGCTACAGCAATCTCAGGTCCTGCCCAAGTATAGAATACATCATCAGATTCTCTTGCTACAGATGAACCGACTACATTGACTACTGATAAAATTCTTGCACCTTTTCTCTTTGCTTCTCTTAATGCTGCAAGTGTATCCAAAGTCTCTCCCGACTGACTTACTGCAATAAACAATGTATTTTCATCAATAAATGGCTCTCTATATCTAAATTCTGATGCAACCTCTACATCTACAGGAATCTTTGCAAATTTTTCAATAGCATATTTTCCAATAAGTCCTGCATGATATGCAGTACCACAAGCTACAATATACACCTTATTAATCTTATCTAAATCATCTTTCGTAAGCTTAATACCATCAAGTACTATATTGTCTTCTTTGTCTAACCTTCTGTGAAGAGTATCATATACTCCCTTTGGCTGCTCATTAATTTCTTTCATCATAAAATGAGCATAGCCTTCTTTTTCTGCTGCTTCTGCATCCCAAGTAACTTTAAATACATCTCTTTTTACTTCTTGTCTTAATTCATTAAATATCTTCACTCCATCTTTTGATAGAACTACTATTTCATCATTCTCAATCAAATACATATCTTTTGTATATTTAAGAAGTGCTGGTATATCTGATGCAATAAAGTTTTCATTTTCTCCAATTCCTACAATCAAAGGACTGTCTTTTCTTACCGCTACGATTTTATCTGGTTCGTCTTTGCAGATTACACCTATTGCATAAGCTCCTTCCATCTTTTCAATTGCTTTATATACTGCATCTAATAAATCGCCTTCATAAAAATAATCTATTAAGTGTGCGATTACTTCTGAATCTGTTTCAGATTTAAAATGATCTCCATTAATCTCAATTAACCATTCTTTTAATTTCATATAGTTTTCAATAATCCCGTTGTGAATCAGTGCAATGCTTCCAGAGCAATTTGTATGAGGATGAGAATTCACATCTGACGGCTCCCCATGAGTTGCCCATCTTGTATGCCCAATCCCAATAGTTCCTTGTATTTTTTCTTTATTTAAATGCTCTTTTAATATACTCATTCTTCCTTTAAATTTTCTAACCTTTATTTCTCCTTCATCAAAAATCGCAACACCTGCTGAATCATATCCTCTATATTCAAGCTTTGATAATCCATTTATCAAAATAGGTGCTGCCTGTTTTTCTCCTATATATCCAACGATTCCACACATATTAATTCTCCTCTCAAAATATTAATTTTTATTTTTGACAATAAAATACCGTGGGTAGAATTTTTAAAAATTTTCCTACCTTTTTACATAAAATCCACGCAAGCTAATAAATATCCATCACCCAAGCCTATTTGTCCCTTCGATCACTCGAAGGTTTTGTAAGCTCTTTATCGGTGGTGACACACCGCAGGGTATCCGCCGAAAAACTCGATAAACCCTGTCCTCGTCAACTTAAATCCTTTTTCCGATCGGATTTTAAGTTCTGGCGCTTTTATTTTATATATTGTTGTATTTTTTCTCCTATAGACCTCACCCCTTTCTGCATTTTCTTATTTATTCATATATAAGAAAATACCTTTGATAACTTTTGTAAAAAACTTTCTGAAATAGAACAGATTTTAGTTTTTTCAAAAGTTATCAGGTATAATACTTACAAAGTAATTCATATTATTATAATTTATGCAAAAAATTGAATTTTGATAAAACTATTTCAATCTTTTTTCAATAATTTCTGCTAATTCCTCACTTAAAAGCTTTAATTGTTCGAGATCTTTTCCCTCAAGCATAACTCTTACCAAAGGTTCTGTTCCAGAAGGTCTAATAAGCACTCTTCCTTCTCCATCCATAATTTTTTCAAGCTTTTTGATTTCATCTACGATCACAGTATCTTCCATGTATTTCATCTTCTTATCATTGCTTACCTTTGCATTTACAAGTACCTGCGGATAAGTAGTCATAGCACTTGCAAGCTTTGATACAGACTGTTTTTTCTCTTTTACCACGCTTAAAAACTGTAGTGCTGATAAAAGTCCATCTCCTGTTGTATTATGTTCTAAAAATATGATGTGTCCTGATTGTTCTCCTCCAAGAACATATCCCTCTTCTTTCATTTTTTCTAAAACATATCGATCTCCAACCTTTGTTTTTTCTACTTTACATCCGACTTCGTTTAATGCTTTTTCAAGCCCCATATTACTCATAACAGTAGCAACAACTGTATCTTTAGCTAGCTTTCCTTTTTCCTTTAAACTTGTACCACATATTGTAAGAATTTTATCTCCATCAACAATTTGTCCCTTTTCATCTACAACAATCAATCTGTCTGCATCTCCATCAAAGGCTAATCCTACATCAGCCCCCCAATCAAGAACAACTCTTTGGATTTCTTCAGGATGTGTCGAACCACAATTTAGATTTATATTAAGACCATCTGGCTTATGATGAATAATTTTTATCTCAGCACCTAAAGCCGATAATACAGCTGGTGCTGCTACATACGCTGCCCCATTAGCACAGTCTACAGCAATCTTCATACCTCTTAAATCCACATCAATCGTACTCTTTAAAAAGTTTGCATACTGCTTGATTGCATCATCAATTTCAATCTTTCTTCCAAGATCCTTCCCCCATGGATTTACATCTATTTCTTCATCCTTTAAAATTATCTCTTCTATCTTTTCTTCAACTTCATCCAAAAGCTTAAACCCATCTTTATTGAAAAACTTTATTCCGTTATATTCGACTGGATTATGAGAAGCAGAAATAACGATACCTGCATCTGCGCCATAATGTCTTGTCAGATATGCTACTGCTGGTGTAGGTACAACTCCTACGCACAAGCAATCTGATCCTGTTGATAAAATTCCTGCAACTAATGCTGATTCTAATAAATCTCCTGATATTCTTGTATCCTTACCGATAACAATTTTTGCTTTCTTTTTTCCGTTTGTAAGTACAAAAGACCCGATTCTTCCTAGTTTATATGCTAAATCTGCTGTCAATTCTTTGTTTGCTATACCCCTTACACCATCAGTCCCAAACAACTTTCCCATTTGAGTAGACTCCTCTCATCATAGTCTATCTTTTCATTTTAATTATTATAGATAGACATTATCAAAATATAAATAGTAAATCTATATTATTTTATCATATTCAAGTGTTGTATTCAATTTTACAGTAAAAAAAGAAAGATGGCAAACGCCATCTCTATTTATGTTATGCATCTATTTTTTCTGAAGGCTTTCTTAATATTTTAATTCCTGCAACAGCTAATATAATTGCTAATAGCAATAAAAATACTGCAAATAATATAAGAATCCCATTTCCTGAAGCTAAGTTTGCTTTTAATAGTTGAAGAAGAGCAGTTACAGTAACTAAGAACATAAAAGTCATAGGCACTGTAAACATCATATAATTTTTTCCACTATTCTTTAACCATACAGCAAGAGTAATAAGTGCTAGTGCTGCAAGTAATTGGTTAGCTGAACCAAATATTGGCCAAATAGAAGTCCAGCTTCCTAATGCTAACATTCCTCCCAACCCAACTGTAATAGCTGTTGCTACAAAACGATTTGTCAATATAGATTGTGTTTCTTTTGTTGAATCTTCAAAGAATTCTTGGAATATAAATCTTCCAAGTCTTGTACCTGTATCTAAGCTTGTTAATGCAAAAGCAGATACAGCTAAAGCAACAAATGATTTTCCTACCCCATAGTCTATACCAAATTTAGACATAAACACACCAATACCATCTGAAAATACATTTACAGGTCCACCTGCTGCTGCTAATTCTGCAAATTTTTCCTTTGAAATATAAGCTGCTGTGATAATAGCAATTACTGCTAATACACACTCAATAAGCATTCCACCATATCCAACAGGCTTTGCATCAGCTTCATTATCCATTTGCTTAGAAGTTGTTCCTGAGCCAACTAATGAGTGAAATCCTGAAATAGCACCACAAGCTACTACAACAAATAGCATTGGGAACATATTCCAACCATTAGCTGCTGTAAATCCTGTAAAAGCTGGTAATTGTATAGTTGGTCTATAAAATAATAGTCCTAATACTGCACCGATAAGCATTACGTATAATAAGAATGAGTTCAGATAGTCTCTTGGTTGAAGTAATATCCATACAGGTGTTACAGATGCAATGAAAATATATGCTAATAATATACCAACCCATACATTTTTACTTAATACAAGTGGAAACTTATTTCCAACAACAATACATGCAAATAAAAGAATTACACCTATTACACTAGATATTCCTATTGGTGCACCTTTTCTATATACAAAGAATCCAAATAAAACAGCCAATATGATAAATAACACAGATGCAGAGGCTGCTGCTGGAACACTTACAAATGTATTTGCAACAATATTTGTAAACGCTGCAACAACTAATAGCAATGTAAGCCATGCAAATATTGCAAATAGTTTTTTCATACTTTTACCCATGTTTGCTTCAATTATTTGACCGATAGATTTACCATCATGTCTTATAGATGCAAACAGTGAACCATAATCCTGTACGCCTCCAAAGAAAATACCTCCTATTAAAATCCAAAGCATTACAGGTACCCATCCAAATACTGCTGCTGCAATAGGACCTACTATTGGACCTGCTCCAGCAATAGATGCAAAGTGGTGTCCCATAAGTACAGGTGCTTTTGCTGGTACATAGTCTACCCCATCATTCATTGTATGAGCAGGTGTTTTTCTTGTTGGGTCAACCCCCCACTGTTTTGCAAGCCAACTGCCATAGGTTACATAGGCAATACCAAAAATCAAAATACTCACAATAATTAACCACAATGAGTTCATAAACATCCTCCTTTATATTTTTTTATTTTAAAGCTTATAAACCTCACTAACCTCCTTTCCTTTTTTATTAGTAATAATATCTCCATTGCCTAAATGGACTAAAATCAATCTTATATCTACCCAGCCTTTCAGTCCAAAGGCAAAGCTTTTATGAAATTTGAATTTTCTGACAATATTTGATATTTTTTTATCTTCTTCTTGATCTGTTACCAGCACTCCTGTAATAACACTTGACATATGCTCTGAATGAGGATGTACAAAATCACCTACAGAAAGCTTTAAAATTTCTATGAATTTTTTTAGTTTTTCCTCTGTCAGCAAATCTAAATATTTTATAAAGCAGTATTCATGGTTTTCAAATGCATAAATAGGTATTTTTTTCGTTGCCATATACTTCTCATTTCTTATATGGTATTTTGCATATAAATCTATTTGTAAATCTTTATACCCATAATCTCTTTCAATATCAAAATGTCTCTTTAGCTTTTTTTCTATTTTTTCTATATATTCTGTATATTTCATATACTATCTCCCGTCTATGTATCTTTTTCATCTTTATATTTGAAGAATTAGAAAAAAAAACCTGTTTTGCCTATTATACAAAAATTCATATAATATTTAAAGAGTTTTTGAAAATCCCTCATCTCATTTTCATGAAATGCATTATTTTATACATGAAATACATTTATTGCGCATGAATGGTATTTTGAAAAATGACGAGTATCTCTACTCGTCATCATCTTTAGCTTCTTACGTACACTGCACCCTTTTCAAGAGCTTCTTTATTCAATGGAAGGAGATGTTCTTTACTAGGACCAAATACTTTTTTAAAAGCAGCAAGAATAGATTCTATTTTTACAGTTTTAGTTATTTCTAAAAATGCACCAAGCATAACCATATTTGCAACTTTTCCATTTCCTAATTCATTTGCTATTTCATTTGCAGGTATATAATAAGCGCTTACATCTTCTCTTGATGTTTTTTGATCTATTAGTGAAGAGTTGACAAGTAATAATCCATCTTTAACAAGAGTCTTTTCAAATTTAATAAGTGAAGGAAGATTCATGACAATAGCAGCAGTAGATTGGGTTACAATAGGAGAACCTACTGGATGCTCTGAAACTACTACCCCACAGTTTGCAGTACCTCCACGCATTTCCGGCCCATAAGATGGCAACCACGAAACATGCTTTCCTTCAAGCATTCCTGCATATGTTAAAAGCTGCCCCATTGACATAACACCTTGACCACCAAATCCAGCACAAATAATTTCTTGTGTTGCCATACTACTTCACCTCCTCTGGTGTACGGAAATTTCCTAACGGATAGTATGGAATCATATTCTCTCTTAACCATTTTAAAGCTTCTGTAGCACTTAATCCCCAGTTTGTAGGACAAGTTGATAATACTTCTACAATACCAAAACCTTTTCCTTCCATTTGAACCTCAAATGCTTTTTTTATCGCTTTTTTAGCTTTTCTTATATTGCTAGGAGTATCTACTGCAACCCTTTCTACAAATACTGCCCCTGTAATAGTTGCAAGCATTTCAGAAACTTTAAGAGGCATACCAGCATGATTCGCATCTCTACCATAAGGAGATGTAGTAGATTTTTGTCCGATTAGTGTAGTTGGTGCCATTTGTCCACCTGTCATACCATAAATAGCATTATTTACAAAAATAGTAGTGATTTTTTCACCTCTATGAGCTGCATGAACTATTTCTGCAGCACCAATAGATGCTAAATCCCCATCTCCTTGATAGGTAAATACAGCAGCATTAGGATGTACTCTTTTTATTCCTGTTGCAACAGCTGGTGCACGTCCATGAGCAGCTTCATGCATATCACAATTAAAATATTCATAAGCAAGTACAGAACATCCAACAGGAGCAACACCTATTGCCTTTCCTAATAGGTCCAATTCTTCTAAAGCTTCTCCTACTAATCTATGAATAATCCCATGTGTACATCCCGGACAATAATGAGTAGGTATATCCTTTAAACCCTTTGTTCTTTTAAATACAACTGTCATTACCTCTCACCTCCTAAAATTTCCTTTACTTTTCCTACTATTTCATCTGGTGATGGAACCATTCCTCCACTTCTACCATAGAAATGAACTGGTAGTCTGCCCTTATTAGCAATCTTTACATCATCTATCATTTGACCCATACTCATTTCAACACATAGTAAAGCTTTTGTAGTATTAGGAATTTCATCAAATGCTTTCATCGGATATGGCCATAAAGTAATAGGTCTAATAAGTCCTACATTTATTCCCTCTTCTTTTAATGCTGCAATAGCATTTTTTACAACCCTTGAAGTTGTACCATATGAAACAATCACAACTTCTGCATTTTCCATATTGTATAATTCATAGCGAACTTCATTTTTTTCCATTTGCTTATATTTTTCTTGTAGCCTAATATTATGTTTTTCTAGCTCTGCTGGATCTAATGCTAAGGAATTAATGATGTTTGGTTCTCTTTCTCCCTTTGTTCCATCTGTAATCCAATCCTTTTTAGGAAGTTCTCTTTTTTTAATATCTTTGAATTCAATAGGCTCCATCATTTGTCCAATCATACCATCTCCAGAAATAATAACTGGATTTCTATAATAATCTGCTACATCAAAAGCTTCCATAGTCAAATCTACTGCCTCTTGAAGAGTTGCTGGAGCATATACTAACAATCGATAATCTCCATTTCCTCCTCCTCTTGTATTTTGAAAATAATCTGCTTGAGCTGGCTGAATACCACCAAGTCCTGGACCTCCACGAGATATGTTTACAATTACACAGGGAAGCTCTGCTCCTGCAATATAACTTATTCCTTCTTGTTTTAATGCTATTCCTGGAGATGATGAGGATGTCATTACTCTTGCTCCTGCTCCTGCTGCTCCATATACCATATTTATTGCTGCTACTTCACTTTCTGCTTGTACAAAGCATCCTCCATTTTTTTGAAGCTCTCTTGCCATATATTCAGGTAATTCATTTTGTGGCGTAATCGGATAGCCAAAGAAGAATTTACATCCGCCTTTTATTGCTGCAGCAGCAATTGCTTCATTACCTTTCATCAATATTTTTGACATTTACTTATCCTCCTTTCCCATTTCTCTCTCAACAGTAATTACCAAATCAGGACACATAGTAGCACAATTACCACAGCCAATACATTTATCCATTTCCTTTACAGTAGCAGGATGATAGCCTTTAATATTGATTCTTTCTCGATCCATGACTACAATGTTTACTGGACAGACCTGTGTACATAGTTCACAACCCTTGCATAAATTTTCTTTAAAAGAAACTCTACCTCTTGCTTTTGCCATTGATTCAACCCTCCTTAATTTTTACATCCAACTTTCCCTCATATACATTTTTATAGGAAAAAGCTCTCCTTCCATAGAACAAGGAATATCTCTTGCAACCTTTTCCAAAGTACTTATATATTTAATTGGGATATTTAGACTCTCTGAAACCTGTCTTGCTAAACGCTGTCCTTTCAATACATCTTCTACTGTTGTTTCTTTTAGAAGATGTGTATTGTTTACAAGCCCTGTAACCTTTGCACCTATCGCAGCTTCAATAGTTTTTATATGATAAATTGCGCCCTTTACATCAGCTGTTTGAGGCCTATTGGCATTAAGTACTGCAAACATATCATACTTACCCTTCTTCAGATAATTTGCATACCTTCCTAAAGCCCTAGCCCCTACAGCATCTCCACCCACATCTAAAATTAGTTCATAGCTTTCATCCTGCAAAGGGTGCAGAATAGATGCTGCAACAGCTGGCAAATCAACACCTGTTGATCTTTCAAGACTACTGGCTATCACCTTTATCCCTAAAGCTTCAAGAAACTCTTGTTTTTCTCTGCTTCGAAAATATGGATTGACAATGTCTAAATCTGCCAAAGCTACTTTTTTCCCTAAAGCTCTAAGCTTTATAGCATAATTTACAGCAAATTCAGTTTTTCCACTACCATAATGTCCAATAATAATTCTGACTCTTTTATCATTTAGCATAAGCTCACCTTTTATTCATATTCTTTTGCCTGCTCTTCCCCTCTTAATACTCTTAAAGCACCTTGAGCTAAAGCAATCATTTCTTCTTCTCCAGGATATACTATTACCTTACTAATAAATGAAACATGCTCTTTTATCCATTCTACAAATACTTTATCATAAGCAATACCACCTGTTAGTACAATAGCATCTACTTCTCCCTTTAGCACCGCAGCACAGCTTCCAATTTCTTTTGCTACTTGATAAGCCATAGCCTTATATACAAGCTCTGCTTTTTTGTCTCCTGCTTCAATCATCTTTCCTACTTCTCTACCATCATTCGTTCCAAGATATGCTACAAGACCACCTTTTCCTTTAATCTTTTTCTTGATTTCATCTATTGTTACTTCTTCTGAAAAGCATAGTTTTGCCAAATCTCCTACAGGAAGTCCTCCACTTCTTTCTGGAGAAAATGGTCCTTCTCCATCTAAAGCATTATTCACATCTACTACTTTTCCACATTTATGAGCACCTACAGAAATACCTCCTCCCATATGAGCTACAATAAAATTTCCTTCTTCATATTTTTTTGAAAGCTCCTTAGCTGCACGTCTTGCAACAGCCTTTTGATTTAAAGCATGGAATATACTTTTTCTTTCAATCTCAGGCATTCCTGATATTCTTGCTATATCATCCATTTCATCTACCACTACTGGATCTACGATAAACTTTGGAACATCTAGCTGTTTTGCAATTTCATTTGCAAGTATTCCTCCAAGATTAGAAGCATGCTCTCCTAAAACACCTAATCTTAAATCCTCAAGCATTTTTTCAGATACTTTATAAGTACCTCCCATAATGGGCTTTAATAATCCTCCTCTTCCTACAACTGCATTTATTTTTGTAATATTTATGCCGTTTTCATTCAAAGTGTCTAATATGACTTGTTTTCTAAATTCATATTGATCATAGATTCTTTCATATTTATTGATTTCATCAGCACTATGCCTTAATGTTGTCTCAAGTACTGCTTTTTCATCATCAAATACAGCAATTTTTGTTGATGTTGATCCTGGATTAATAGTCAAAATTCTTAATGCTTTTGTCATAATATGCTCTCTCCTTTAGTCTTATTTCTTAATCTCCGTTTTTTGCCGCCATTAAAACAGCCAAAGCAATAGAGTTTAATTTTGTTTCATTACTATCTGCACGAGATGTAAGCACTACTGGTGCTTTTGCTCCCACAATCACTCCAGCATTTTTTGTATCAGAGAAAAATACCATAGATTTGTATAAAACATTCCCAGCTTCTATATTTGGAACTAATAAAATATCAGCATGACCTGCAACTGGATGATGTATTCCTTTATGCTCAGCAGCTTTAATGCTTACAGCATTGTCTAATGCAAATGGGCCACCTACTAAAGCACCTTTGATTTTTCCATTTTTATTCATTTCTTCTAATTCCTTAGCATCTACTGTTGCCTGCATTTTAGGATTTACTTTTTCCTTCGCACATATAACAGCTACTTTAGGCTCCTTTATATCTAGTGCATGAGCTACTTCTACAGCATTTTCTATGATTTGTTTTTTCACCATAACATCTGGTGCGATATTCATAGCTGCATCTGTTACAAAAATCAGCCGATCATAGCTTGGTACCTGAAATACAGCTGTATGACTAAGGACATTTCCTGTTCTTAAGCCTATTTCTGGATGAAGGACTGCCTTTAAAATAACAGCTGTATCTACCAACCCCTTCATAACAATATGGGCTTTGCCTGTTGAAACAAGCTCTACTGCTTTTAAAGAAGCCTTCACAATATCCTTTTCATCAATCATTTCAAATGTTGATAAGTCTATATCATTTTCTTTAGCTATTTTTTTAATTTTTTCTGTATCTCCAATAAAAATCGCCTCTGCAATTCCTAAGTTTTTTGCATCCCTTACAGCAGTCAATACTTCTAAATCCTCAGCAACTGCCACAGCAATAGTCTTTGGCCCTCTCATTTTTGCAAACTTAATAATCTCATCCATATTTTTTATCATCTACTTCACCTCTTGTTCATAAATTTTAACTTTTTCCTCCCCTGAAAGTACTCTATGTACTCCTTCATTAAGAGCTGTCATTTCATCTTCCCCTGGATGAATAATTACTTGTGCAATAAACCCTATTCTATTCTTTATAAACTCTGTCAATCTCTTTGAATAAGCCATCCCACCTGTTAAAACAATAGCATCTACCTCTCCTTTAAGAACTGTTGCCATAGCACCTATTTCTTTTGCAATCTGGTAGCCCATTGCTTCATAAACTAATTTTGCTTTCTCATCTCCATCATCAATCATTTTTTCAACCTCTCTTGCATCATTAGTACCGAGATATGCAACCAATCCTCCCTTTCCAGTAATCTTTTTCTTTATCTCACCTAAAGTATAATTCCCTGAAAAACACATTTTTACCAAATCTCCTACAGGGACACTTCCGCTTCTTTCTGGAGAGAATGGTCCCATTTCATTAGCATTATTAGCATCAATCATTTTTCCTTTTTGAATCGGTACAATAGAAATCCCTCCACCTAAATGGGCAATAACCATATTCAAATCATTTACATGACAGTTCTTTTCCTTTGCTACCCTATAAGCCACTGCTTTGATATTTAAAGCATGTAAAAGAGAGCGTCTTTTTATATCGGGTAATCCTGATATTCTAGCTACTTCATGAAATTCATCTACTGCTACAGGATCTACAATAAAGCTTTTCACATTAGCTTCATCTGCAATACTCTTTGCAATGATGCCTCCTAAATTTGAAGCATGCTCTCCCTGTACCCCTATCTTCAAATCATGAATCATAGGATCTGTTACAATATACGTTCCACTTGGCATAGGCTTTAATAAGCCTCCACGACCTACTACAGCTTTTAATTCTTTAATGCTAAAGCCTTCTTCTTCCATCCATTCGAGTATCATTTTCTTTCTATATGAAAATTGTTCTGCAATTTTCGAAAACCTTTCTAATTCTGTTGATAAATGGTTCAAATTTTTCTGCACCATATTATTGTATCCTTTAAATATTGCTACCTTTGTAGAAGTTGATCCTGGATTAATCACTAAAATATATTCTCTCGACACTTCTCTCACCCCATAACGATTTCTTTATTTTATATATTGCAAGTTATATGCCATATCCCTGCATAAATATAGAATATTTTTTCTTATATTTCCTTTTATCCTCCGTATTTGAAATTGCTTTATTTGATATATTTATTTTTCACATTTCCTTTTCTTTTTCATATTTTATGAATAAAAGAACAAAGTATTCAATGCAATATTTTTCATGCAAAATTTTGCATTGAATGCTTTTCATGCAAATTTTTGCATGATATATTTTATGTATACATAAACAATATCAACATGAACTGTTCTTTATATTTTATTTTAAATTTGTTTACCTATATATTTACTCAATATTATATTTCTCTAGCTTGTAATATAAATTTCTTATAGATATACCTAAATCCTTTGCAGTTTTTGTTTTGTTATAATCATTCTCATGGAGTACCTTCAAAATATATGCTTTTTCACTAAACGTTACAATTTCTTCTAGCGTTTTCTTCTGTTGATTTTTTTCCAAAAATACATCTACAGAAGCACTCAATCCTTTTTCTATCTTTTCTTTAGTAGCTGGAAGATGTTTAGTTCTTATGACCATTTCATTAAATTTCATATTTATCATGGCACGCCCTATAAAATTTTCAAGCTCTCGTATATTTCCTGGCCAATCTAAATGCATCAATTTCTTTAACGCATTTGCAGATATATCTTGAACAAATCTTCCATACTCTTGATTATATTTTTTGATAAAATGCTTTACCAACAATGGAATATCTTTTTTATGATGCCTTAATGGTGGTATAATAATTGGAATTACATTAAGTCTATAATATAAATCTTCCCTAAATTTCCCTCTCTTTATAGCTCTTTCTAAATCTAAATTAGTAGCAGCAATCACTCTTACATTAATGTTGATAGCTCTACTTCCTCCAACCCTTACAATTTCCTTTTCCTGCAATACTCTTAAAAGCTTTGCTTGTGTATTTAAGCTCAATTCTCCTATTTCATCTAAAAATATTGTCCCTCCATTTGCCTGCTCAAACAGCCCCTTTCTTCCCCCTTTTCTTGCTCCTGTAAATGCTCCTTCATCATAGCCAAAAAGTTCACTTTCCAATAGGTTTTCACTAATTGCTGCACAATTTACCCTAACAAATTGTCGATATTTTCTATTGCTTTCGTTGTGAATTGCATGAGCAAAAATTTCCTTTCCTGTTCCACTCTCACCTCTTAAAAGCACAGTTGCAGGGGTTACTGCTGCTTTTTTTGCCCTTTCAATAGCAGACAATAACTGCTCATCTTTTCCAACAATGTCCTCAAATGTATATTTTGCCTCCAATTTTCTTATAATTTTTTTTGCTTGATCTAATTCATATGTAAGTCTTTTAATCTCGGTCAAATCATGCAATACTGCTACACTCCCTCTTAATTCTCCATCTACAATAATAGGTGCAGCATCTGCTAATACCTCCTTTCTTGAAGGTCCTACCTTTAGCCTAGCATTCTTCACAGGACCCTTTGTATTTAAAACCTTTAGATGAATACTCTCGCCCTCTGCAATATCAACAGTACAGACTTCTCCAATAATTTCTTCTTCCTTAAGTCCTGTTAATCTCGTATAAGCAGGATTAATCATTACACCTATACCTTTTTCATCTACAACAGATATGGCATCCTCTGTAGAATGAAATATCGCTTGAAGCATACTCTGCATTTCCTTTAGATTTGTAATTTCCTCTGCTAATTCCTTAACCTCTGTAATATCCCTAAAAACAGCCACAGCACCAATAATCTTTCCACTATCATCCTTTACAGGCATACGATTTGTAACAATAGATATATCACCTAACGGCTGTTTTTTATTTAGCTCTGATTTTCCTGTCTTTAAAATCAGAGGCAGTCTAGAATTAGGTACAACCTCTATAATATGCCTACCAATAATATTCATCTCTTCAAGCTTTGTAAGCTTTTTGGCAGCTGCATTAAATAGAGTGATAATTCCATTTTCATCTACTGCAATCATCGCATCATGAGTAGAATCAAGTATTACCTCTAACTCTCTTTTCATCATCCTTCTCCTTTACATTTAAAAACAACCTGGATAATATAAAACTATCCAGGCATTCTTTCTAAATTTCAGAATTAATAACTTCCTCTGTTCTATCTGTTGGTGTGATTTCTTCTCTCTTCTTTATTATCAAATCTACTTCTTCAGGAATAACCCTGATTCCCTCAACCTTTTTATTTATATCATATGCAATGCGAATAGCATACAAGCCTTCTGATAAATCACTACCATTAATATAAAGCTTTATATTTTCTTTGTTGATTGTATCTACCATGCTCTCTACAGCTCTTATCTCAACCTTTATATTTTCTGGCAGCTTGCTCAAATCTACAGTATAATCTTTCTTCAAGTCTTTGATATTTATTTCTTCTTTTTTGAAGAATATCTCCTTTGTTTTTATTGGTTCAACCTTTATAAAAACAGTAGGATTTTCCTCTAAACCTTTAGTACTAACTCCTTCTGGCAATATCAATACAATTTCCTTTCGAACAGTTTTATCCAAACCGCTTAGATAAATTTTTTCTGCTTTAATTTTTTGTATATCTTCTATTATTTCCTTTTTCCCTTCAATCATGATCTTTTCTTGACTTAGAGTAACATTAGTGATCTTAAAGCCTTCCTTTGCTTCCCCTTCATAAGCTATATCGATAGGCACTTCTTTAACTCTTAATATAGGTAGCGTTACATTTGCATATTTATTTTTCACATCTACTCCACTTACTTCCTTTCCTTCTCTATTCACAGCTTTAAGTGGAAGCCTTTCTATTATATCTTCCTCTCTATTTGATAAATCAATATCTGCTACAACCTTTGTTACTGCATTTACTAAGCTCTCTGGTCCTTCTACCATAACTTTATCAGGGGATATGCTAGCAGCTCCTGGTTCAAATCCTTCTAAACTCTTTCCAATAAAATGGACTTTTACTGGCTTTTGCGCCTTTACTATTTCATCTAGTGTAATCTTTATTTGCTTTGGAGATATATCTACAATCTCTGCATTAGGTGGTGCACTAACCTCAACAGGCACACTATTTACTCCCTCATGAAATCCTCTTAAATCAGCTCTTACCAATATATCCTTATGGCTAATTTTATATATTTCATTTCTTCTGCCACTAATTTTAACATTTACCGTAAAATCCTTTTGTCCCATAATCATAAGACCAGACTGCTTTAGATCTTCTATATTTAGAAGCTGTACCTCTACATTATTGATCTCCATGATACTCTGCGGATTTACCTCCCCCATTACATAAAGCCACAAACTCACCGCAAAAAGTATCGATATCATCTTTGGAGTTGTATTTTTACTAAAAAATCTGCTATTTTCTATATTCCATTTAATTTTTCTCCAAATATTATTCATCCTTTTGCCTCCAATTCCATCTGAACAAAGGCTTATCATTTTCATGTTTATAAGCATTTTTCAGCACAGCTCTTAATGTCTTTCCATCTAAATATCTAGATAGCTTTCCATCCATAGCAATAGATATAGCTCCTGTTTCTTCTGAAACCATAATAGCAACTGCATCGCACCTTTCACTGATTCCTATTCCAGCTCTATGTCTTGTTCCTAGTTCTTTACTTAAATTGGGGTTTTCTGTAAGCGGCAGCACACAACCAGCCGCCATTATTTTGTCCTTTCTAATAACTACTGCACCATCATGAAGAGGCGTATTAGGAATAAAAATATTTATCAATAGTCCCGAAGAAACCTTCCCTTCTATAGCTGTCCCTGTTTCAATAATATCACCTATGCCTGTTTCTCTTTCAAGAATCATTAAAGCTCCTATTTTTAGCCTTGATAAATATATAGCTGCTTCTACAATCTCATCAATATTATCACTTAAATCTTCGTGCGTCATTTCCATAATAGATTTCGTAAATAGCTTTGTTCTTCCTATATGCTCAAGTGCACGCCGTAGTTCTGGTTGAAATACAATTAATAGTGCAATAACACCTACTGTCATAGTATTTTTTAAAATCCAGTTTGTAACATATAATCTTGCCCACTGACTAAGCTTCGTGGCAATAAGAAGTACCACTAACCCCTTTAATACTTGTTCAGCACTTGTATGCCGAATGAGCATAAAAAGTTTATAAAAAACAAAAGCAACAATTGCCATATCTATTACATCTCGCACTCCTATATTTAAAAATATCTCCATTACTTCTTTCAATCACAACACCTCTTCAAGGAATAATATACATATTGTCTTTATTAATTATTCTAATATACACAGTAAAAACCCTTCAAGTCCTATAAAAAATTTTTATTTTTTAAATTAATTAATTATTTTACATGATTTTGAATTAAAATACTTTTACATGATTATTTTATTTTGTGGAAAAATAAATAATGAGGTGATAATATGAATTATGAACAAATTATTCAAAGTACTATAAAATCAAATAATTCAAAGATCGTTTTACTCGTGCTAGATGGTGTTGGCGACATTAGAAGCCCAAAGTTTAAAAATAAAACCCCTCTTGAATACGCACATACTCCTAATTTAGATAAATTAGCAAAAGCATCTGTTACAGGACGTATGCATCCAATACTTCCAGGTATCACTCCTGGAAGTGGTCCAGGTCATCTTGGTCTCTTTGGCTATGACCCTATGTACCATACAATTGGCAGAGGAGTTTTAGAAGCCGTTGGTATTGGTTTTGAGTTGAAATCTTATGATGTCGCTGCAAGATGTAATTTTGCTACGATGAATGATGCAGGGCTTATTATAGATCGCAGAGCAGGGAGAATCCCTACAGAAACAACTATCGAATTATGTAATATACTAAAAAGCATTAAAGAAATTGATGGTGTAGAAATTATCATAAAGCCCGGAAAAGGCCACCGATTTGTTACCATCTTTAGAAGCAAAGAAAAAGAAATCGGATCAATGATCAATGATATAGATCCTTTAGTAGAGGGAAAAGCACCCCTTACAGCTATTGGGAAAAATCCCCCTTCTCAATTTCTTGCAAATGTAATCAACCAATTTATTAAAGAAGGCTATGCACTGCTCAAGGATAAAAGTCCTGCAAATGCATTTTTAATGCGAGGAATTGCATCAAAACCCAAAATTGCTTCAATGAGAGATAAATATTTACTAGAGTCTGCTGCTATTGCTACATATCCTATGTATAGAGGTATTGCTTCTTTACTTGGAATGACATTGCTACCTGCTCCTGATTCCATAGAAGGATTATTTGAAACTTATATAAATGCACACAATAAATATGATTTCTTCTTTATTCATGTAAAAGGTACAGATCAAGCAGGAGAAGATGGAAACTTTGATTCAAAGGTAAGCTGCATTGAAAAAGTAGATAAAGCACTGCCTATTATTCTAGAAAACAAGCCTGATGTTTTAGCAATAACAGCTGATCATTCCTCTCCATGTGCAATGCGCTCTCACAGCTGGCATCCTATTCCTATACTTATCCACAGTCAATTTGCTGGAGTAGATGATGTAAAAGTTTTTCATGAAAACGCTTGTAGTAATGGAGGATTGGGATTTTTTGAAAGTAAATATTTAATGGGAATACTTTTAGCAAATGCTAAGAGGCTGGATAAGTTTGGTGCTTAATATTTTTATGCTATAATGATATAGATCTAATATATATGGGTAAACAACATCAACATAAAAAAAGAAATATATAAAGATAAGTGAATGACTTCGATAACTTTTGTAAAAAAACTTACTGAAATTTCATGAAAAATACGTTAAGAACCTTCATTGTTTGAACGAAGTGAGTTTTGAAGGTTTAGTATTTTTTCATGAAATGAAGTTTTGTTTTTTCAAAAGTTATCTGGAATGAACTATCTTTTATATTTCATTTTAAAGTTGTTTACCTATATATATAAATTCTTAAAAACAGAAAGGAGGAAAATAATGGATGTCAAACAAGTATTAAAAGAAATGATAGAAAATCCTAGCGTCTCAGGCTTTGAAAGCTCTATGGCTAATAGGATTGAAGCCTATTTAAAGGATATAACAGATAATATCAAAAGAGATAAACTAGGAAATCTAATCGCTTATAAAAAAGGTACTGCAAAAAATCCTATTAAAATTATGTTAGCTGCGCATATGGATGAAATCGGTCTTATGGTAAAGGATATTGACAAAAATGGATTCATCAAGGTTACCAATATTGGTGGAGTAGATCAAAGAACTCTTCTTGCTCAGGAAGTAATCATTCATGGAAAAAAAGATTTATTTGGCGTTATTGCTACAAAAGCACCTCACCTTCAAACTCCTGAAGAACGAAAGAGTGCTGTAGCAATAGAAGATTTACTTATCGATATTGGACTTACAAAAGAGGAAGCTGAACAATTCATAAGTATTGGTGATCCTATTACCATAAATAGACAAATGATTCCTCTACTAGGAGATACAATTGCAGGCAAAGCCCTTGATGATAAAGCTGGGATTGCTGCAATGATAGAATGCTTTAGAGAACTAAAAAAAATAAATCATCAATGTGATGTTTTTGGAGTAGCGACAGTCCAAGAAGAAGTAGGAACTAGAGGAGCTATAGTAAGTACTTTTGGCATATCCCCCCATATTGGCATCGCTGTAGATGTAGGTTTTGGAAAAACTCCAGAATTATCTAAAGATGATACCCTAGAGTTAGGAAAAGGTCCAGGTATTACTTTAGGTGCAAATATTCATCCAAAAATACATAAAAGATTCAAAGAAATTGCAAAAGAATATAATATTCCATTTCAAATTGAATTAAGTCCTGGTAACTCTGGAACAGATGCTCAATCTATGCAAATCACCCAGTCTGGCGTAGCAACTGGTGTACTCTCTATTCCTCTTAGGTATATGCATACCTCTGTTGAAACAATCAACCTACAAGATATAAAAAATACAGGCAGACTACTTGCTTATTTTATTGCAAGCTTAGATGATGAGGATTTGGAGGGATTTTTATGCTTCTAAAAAAGCTTTGCGAGCTTTCTGGTGTTTCAGGAAATGAAAAAGAAGTAAGAGACTTTATTTATGAGGAAATAAAACCTTATGTAGATGAAATAAAAATTGATTTTTTAGGAAATCTTATTGCAATAAAAAAAGGAAAAGAAAACTACCCATCTATCATGCTCTCAGCACATATGGATGAAGTAGGCATGATGGTAAAAGCTATTGATGAAAATGGATTTATTAAGTTCCTACCTGTAGGGGGTATGGATGATCGTATTTTTGTTTCCAAAGTAGTTGAAATCGGTAAAAATAAAATTAAGGGTGTCATTGGTGCGAAGGCCATTCATCTTCAAGAACCAGAAGAAAGAAAAAAAGCCCTAAAGTACAAAGAGCTTTACATAGATATTGGTGCAAGTTCAAAGGAAGAAGCTGAAAAATTAGTTTCAAGAGGAGATTATATTCATTTTGTAAGCAATTATACAGAGTTTGGCAACCATCTTATAAAGGCTAAAGCTTTAGATGACAGAGCAGGCTGTGCAATGATAATGGAAATACTTAAAAACGAATATAACTCTACAATTTATGCAGTATTTTCTGTACAAGAAGAAGTAGGATTGCGTGGTGCTGGAGTTGCAGCCTATAGACTAAATCCTGATATGGCTCTTGTACTTGAAGGAACTACTTGCTACGATGTAACAGATATAGATGAGCCAGATTTTGCTACTCGTCTAGGTGCAGGACCTGCCATTTCATTAGTAGACAGCGGTTCATATTTTGACAAAAATATAATTAAAAAATTATTGCAAATTGCAAAAGATCATAAGATCAATATACAATTTAAACAAACAACAAAAGGAGGAAATGATGCAGGAAGAATCCATTTAACAAGAAATGGCATTCCCACCTCAGCTATTTCTGTCCCATGTAGATATCTTCACTCTCCTATTTCTGTAATTCACAAGGAGGATTTTGAAAACGCAATAAAGCTTGTAGCTCTTTTCCTTGAATCAGTAAAAAAGGAGGATAACAATGAATAGCGAATTATTAAAAAAACTTACTAATGCGTACGGTCCTGCAGGAAATGAAGAACAGATTCGTCATCTGATTCAAACTGAAATTCAGGATTATGTAGATGAAATAAGCGTTGATAGAATGGGAAATCTTATAGCCATTAAAAGAGGAAATGGAAAACGCGTGATGCTTGCCAGCCATATGGATGAAATTGGTGTTATCATAACAGGTATTACAGATGAAGGATTCTT
The DNA here is from genome assembly GCF_019203185.1 of Crassaminicella indica. Lineage (NCBI taxonomy): Bacteria > Bacillati > Bacillota > Clostridia > Eubacteriales > Clostridiaceae > Crassaminicella > Crassaminicella indica. The sequence goes on from NZ_CP078093.1 coordinate 543,862, forward strand.
AAGATTCTCAAATATAGGAGGAGTTTCTCCATATATTTCTCTTAGTCAAAGAGTTTTATTCTCTAATAAAACCATAGGCATCATAGGCATGGAGCATTTAGAGGATATGAAAAAGCTAAAGCTTGAGAAAATGTATATTGATATTGGTGCAAAAAATAAAGAAGAAGCACTAAAAAAAGTAAATATTGGAGATGTGGCTTCATTTTACAGCTCCTTTACAGCTCTTGGCGATTTTATTACTGCAAAAGCTTTAGATGATCGAATTGGTTGTTTTATTGCCATCGAAACAATCAAAAACTTAAAAAATTCTCCAAATGAACTATACTTCGTCTTTACCGTTCAAGAGGAATTAGGTTTAAGAGGAGCAAAAACTGCTGCTTTTTCAGTAGATCCTGATATAGCTATTTCTATAGATGTTACAAGTACGGGAGATACCCCTCATGCAAAACACATGGCTGTTAAACTAGGAAGTGGTCCTGCTGTAAAAATAAAGGATCATTCATTACTTAGTCATCCTGCTGTTAAAAATCTAATGATTAATACAGCAAAAGAAAATAACATTCCTTATCAACTAGAAGTATTAGAATTTGGTGGTACAGACTCAGGATCAATACACTTAACTAGAAGTGGTGTTCCTTCAGGTGTTTTATCTATTCCTTGTAGATATGTTCACACCCCTTCAGAAATGGTTTCTAAAGAAGATGTAGAAAATGCTATTATTCTTTTGACGAAGATATTGGAAAATGAAATATAAAAAAAAAAACGTTCATACCAAATAACTTTTGAAAAAAACTATGTCAATCATATTGACATAGTTTTTATATAATCACTTCAAAAAATAAAATGGAGCGGAAGACGGGATTCGAACCCGCGACCCTCGCCTTGGCAAGGCGATGCTCTACCACTGAGCCACTTCCGCTTAATTATTGGTGCGGGTGGAGGGACTTGAACCCCCACGCACAAGGCGCTAGATCCTAAGTCTAGTGCGTCTGCCAATTCCGCCACACCCGCAAATACTAATATTTTTTAAAATAATAAAGTTAACACAATCGTGTTAACTAAAATTGGTGGGCGCAATAGGGATCGAACCTATGACCCCCTGCTTGTAAGGCAGGTGCTCTCCCAGCTGAGCTATGCGCCCAAAATGGTGACCCATCCGGGAATCGAACCCGGGTTACCGCCGTGAAAGGGCGGTGTCTTGACCGCTTGACCAATGGGCCTTAATGGCTCCAAGGGTGGGACTCGAACCCACAACCTATCGGTTAACAGCCGAGTGCTCCACCATTGAGCTACCTTGGAACACAAACCAGCGGCGACCTACTCTCCCAAGGCGTCTCCGCCTAAGTACCATCAGCGCTGAAGGGCTTAACTTCTGTGTTCGGTATGGGAACAGGTGTGACCCCTTCGCTATTGCCACTGGATTACTATATTATACCCTCAAAACTAAACAATGCATATTTTGGTCAAGCCCTCGACCTATTAGTATCGGTCAGCTAAAGACATTACTGCCCTTACACCTCCGACCTATCAACCAGATCGTCTTTCTGGGGTCTTACTGGATTAACTCCATGGGAAATCTTATCTTAAGGGGGGCTTCGCGCTTAGATGCCTTCAGCGCTTATCCCTTCCGTACATAGCTACTCAGCTGTGCCACTGGCGTGACAACTGATGCACCAGAGGTACGTCCATCCCGGTCCTCTCGTACTAAGGACAGCTCCTCTCAAATTTCCTACGCCCACAGCGGATAGGGACCGAACTGTCTCACGACGTTCTGAACCCAGCTCGCGTGCCTCTTTAATGGGCGAACAGCCCAACCCTTGGGACCTACTTCAGCCCCAGGATGAGACGAGCCGACATCGAGGTGCCAAACCTCCCCGTCGATGTGGACTCTTGGGGGAGATAAGCCTGTTATCCCCGGGGTAGCTTTTATCCGTTGAGCGATGGCCCTTCCACTCGGAACCACCGGATCACTAAGCCCGACTTTCGTCCTTGCTCGACCTGTGTGTCTCGCAATCAAGCTCCCTTCTGCCTTTGCACTCTTCGCGCGATTTCCGACCGCGCTGAGGGAACCTTTGGGCGCCTCCGTTACTCTTTAGGAGGCGACCGCCCCAGTCAAACTGCCCACCTGACAGTGTCCCAAAGCTGGATTCACAGCTTATGGTTAGAACTTCAGTATTACAAGAGTGGTATCCCAACGTCGACTCCACACACACTGGCGTGCATGCTTCTCAGTCTCCCACCTATCCTGTACATGTAATACCAAAATCCAGTGTCAGGCTACAGTAAAGCTCCACGGGGTCTTTCCGTCCTGCTGCGGGTAACCGGCATCTTCACCGGTACTACAATTTCACCGAGTCTATTGTTGAGACAGTGCCCAAATCGTTACGCCTTTCGTGCGGGTCGGAACTTACCCGACAAGGAATTTCGCTACCTTAGGACCGTTATAGTTACGGCCGCCGTTTACTGGGGCTTAAGTTCTGTGCTTCACTTTCGTTAACACTTCCCCTTAACCTTCCAGCACCGGGCAGGCGTCAGCCCCTATACATCGTCTTTCGACTTAGCAGAGACCTGTGTTTTTGCTAAACAGTCGCTTGGGCCTATTCTCTGCGGCCACCTCGGGCTTGCACCCTAACGTGGCACCCCTTCTCCCGAAGTTACGGGGTCATTTTGCCGAGTTCCTTAACAATAGTTCTCTCGCTCGCCTTAGGATTCTCTCCTCACCTACCTGTGTCGGTTTGCGGTACGGGCACCTACAATCTCGCTAGAGGCTTTTCTTGACAGTGTGGAATCAGTAAGTTCGCTACTTGTTTTTCGCTCCCCATCACGTCTCAGAATTATCGAAACGGATTTGCCTATCTCGACTTCCTAAACGCTTGGACGCACACAACCAACGGTGCGCTTAACCTATCCTCCTGTGTCACCCCATTGCTCAAACGATTTTCGGTGGTACAGGAATTTCAACCTGTTGTCCATCGCCTACGACTTTCGTCCTCGGCTTAGGTCCCGACTAACCCTGAGTGGACGAACCTTCCTCAGGAAACCTTAGGTTTTCGGCGGGCAGGATTCTCACCTGCCTCTCGCTACTCATGCCAACATTCTCTCTTGTATACAGTCCACTGCTCCTTACGGTACAGCTTCAACCCGTATACAATGCTCCCCTACCCATCCCAAAGGGATGCCGTAGCTTCGGTGACAGGTTTGAGCCCCGGTAATTTTCGGCGCAGGATCACTCGACTAGTGAGCTATTACGCACTCTTTGAATGAATGGCTGCTTCTAAGCCAACATCCTAGTTGTCTATGCAATCCCACATCCTTTTCCACTTAACCTGTACTTAGGGACCTTAGCTGACGGTCTGGGCTGTTTCCCTCTCGACTATGAATCTTATCACACATAGTCTGACTCCTAAAATTATGATTACGGCATTCGGAGTTTGATAGTCTTCGGTAACCGGTGAGGGCCCCTAGGACATTCAGTGCTCTACCTCCGTATCACAACTTTTAAGGCTAGCCCTAAAGCTATTTCGGGGAGAACCAGCTATCTCCGAGTTCGATTGGAATTTCTCCGCTATCCACAAGTCATCCCAGCCTTTTTCAACAGACATGGGTTCGGTCCTCCACGAAATTTTACTTCCGCTTCAACCTGCTCATGGATAGGTCACCCGGTTTCGGGTCTACGGCATACAACTAAAATCGCCCTATTCAGACTCGCTTTCGCTGCGGCTCCGTAGCATAACTACTTAACCTTGCTGCATACCGTAACTCGTTGGCCCGTTCTACAAAAAGTACGCGGTCGTTCATAAAAAGAACTTCCACTGCTTGTAAACATAGGGTTTCAGGTTCTATTTCACTCCCCTCCCGGGGTTCTTTTCACCTTTCCCTCACGGTACTATGCGCTATCGGTCACCAGGTAGTATTTAGCCTTGGGGGGTGGTCCCCCCTGCTTCCCACAAGGTTTCACGTGTCTCGTGGTACTCTGGAGTATACTCGAAAGTCTTCTTGTTTCGCCTACAGGACTATTACCTTCTACGGTGAGCCTTTCCAGACTTCTTCGACTACAATACCTCTTTCTTAATGAGTATATCCACAACCCCTAAAGAAAATTCTTTAGGTTTGGGCTAGTCCCCTTTCGCTCGCCGCTACTTAGGGAATCGAGTTTTCTTTCTCTTCCTCAGGGTACTTAGATGTTTCAGTTCCCCTGGTATGCCTACCATTACCTATGGATTCAGTAATGGTTACTTAAGTATTACCTTAAGTAGGTTTCCCCATTCGGAAATCCCCGGATCAACGCTTGCTTGCAGCTACCCGAGGCTTATCGCAGCTTACCACGTCCTTCATCGGCTCCTGGTGCCAAGGCATCCGCCCTATGCTCTTTATAGCTTGACCAGTAAAAATTGTATTTTATATGCATTGTTCAGTTTTCAAAGTACATGTGGTGGAGACGAGGGGGATCGAACCCCTGACCCCCTGCGTGCAAGGCAGGTGCTCTCCCAGCTGAGCTACGTCCCCATAATTAACTTTTGAAGGTTTGATCCTTCAAAACTATACAGTATAAGTTAAGCCTTTCTCCTTAGAAAGGAGGTGATCCAGCCGCACCTTCCGATACGGCTACCTTGTTACGACTTCACCCCAGTTATTGATTTCACCTTCGGCAGCTTCCTCCATAAGGTTAGATAGCTGACTTCGGGTGCCCCCAACTCCCGTGGTGTGACGGGCGGTGTGTACAAGACCCGGGAACGCATTCACCGCGGCATTCTGATCCACGATTACTAGCAACTCCAGCTTCATGTGGGCGAGTTGCAGCCCACAATCCGAACTGAGACTGGCTTTTAGGATTTGCTCCAGATTACTCCTTCGCTTCCCGTTGTACCAGCCATTGTAGCACGTGTGTAGCCCAGAACATAAGGGGCATGATGATTTGACGTCATCCCCACCTTCCTCCGAGTTATCCCCGGCAGTCTCTCTAGAGTGCCCATCCGAAATGCTGGCAACTAAAGACAAGGGTTGCGCTCGTTGCGGGACTTAACCCAACATCTCACGACACGAGCTGACGACAACCATGCACCACCTGTCTCTCTGTCCCCGGAGGGATTTCACCGATTAAGGTTAATGCAGAGGATGTCAAGTCCTGGTAAGGTTCTTCGCGTTGCTTCGAATTAAACCACATGCTCCGCTGCTTGTGCGGGTCCCCGTCAATTCCTTTGAGTTTCAGTCTTGCGACCGTACTCCCCAGGCGGAGTGCTTAATGCGTTAGCTGCGGCACCGAAGGGATGAACCTCCGACACCTAGCACTCATCGTTTACGGCGTGGACTACCAGGGTATCTAATCCTGTTCGCTCCCCACGCTTTCGTGCCTCAGCGTCAGTTACAGTCCAGAGAGTCGCCTTCGCCACTGGTGTTCCTCCTAATATCTACGCATTTCACCGCTACACTAGGAATTCCACTCTCCTCTCCTGCACTCAAGCCAATAAGTTTCCAAGGCTTACTACGGTTGAGCCGTAGCCTTTCACCCCAGACTTTATCGGCCGCCTACGCACCCTTTACGCCCAGTGATTCCGGATAACGCTCGCCCCCTACGTATTACCGCGGCTGCTGGCACGTAGTTAGCCGGGGCTTCCTCCTAAGGTACCGTCAGTTTTCTTCCCTTAGGACAGAGTTTTACGACCCGAAGGCCTTCATCACTCACGCGGCGTTGCTGCATCAGGCTTTCGCCCATTGTGCAATATTCCCCACTGCTGCCTCCCGTAGGAGTCTGGACCGTGTCTCAGTTCCAGTGTGGCCGATCACCCTCTCAGGTCGGCTACTGATCGTTGCCTTGGTGAGCCGTTACCTCACCAACTAGCTAATCAGACGCGGGCCCATCCTATACCGCTAAAGCTTTGACTCATGTACCATGCGATACTAGAGCTTTATCAGGTATTAATCCCGGTTTCCCGAGGCTATCCCTGTGTATAGGGCAGGTTGCCCACGCGTTACTCACCCGTCCGCCGCTTTCCACTAATCAAATCTCCCGAAGGATCATTGACAGCTTCTCGCTCGACTTGCATGTGTTAGGCACGCCGCCAGCGTTCATCCTGAGCCAGGATCAAACTCTCAAATAAAAGAATTCGAATTGAACGTTTCTCGTTTATAACGAGTATCTGGCTTAATTTCTTACACTGTATAGTTTTCAAAGATCAAATGGTGCCCAGAGGCGGAATCGAACCACCGACACGGGGATTTTCAGTCCCCTGCTCTACCGACTGAGCTATCTGGGCATTTTGGTCGAGGTGGCAGGATTTGAACCCGCGGCCCTCTGGTCCCAAACCAGATGCGCTACCAAACTGCGCTACACCTCGATATTTTTTCATGTGGCGGAGGGGGTGGGATTCGAACCCACGGCCCCTTGCGGAGTCACTGGTTTTCAAGACCAGCTCCTTAAACCACTCGGACACCCCTCCGTATTTGGTGACCCATCCGCGGCTCGAACGCGGGACACCTTGATTAAAAGTCAAGTGCTCTACCGACTGAGCTAATGGGTCTAGTATGGCGGGTCCACAGGGACTCGAACCCCGGACACACGGCTTAGAAGGCCGTTGCTCTATCCAGCTGAGCTATGAACCCATATTGGTGCGGGTGGAGGGACTTGAACCCCCACGCACAAGGCGCTAGATCCTAAGTCTAGTGCGTCTGCCAATTCCGCCACACCCGCGATATAAAATTTGGTGGAGGAGAGTGGATTCGAACCACTGAAAGCTTAGCTAACGGATTTACAGTCCGCCCCCTTTGGCCACTCGGGAACTCCTCCTAATTCTTTGGAGCTGGCGAAGGGAATCGAACCCCCAACCTGCTGATTACAAGTCAGCTGCTCTACCGTTGAGCCACACCAGCACATTTATTGGCGACCCGGAAGGGGCTCGAACCCTCGACCTCCAGCGTGACAGGCTGGCATTCTAACCAACTGAACTACCGGGCCATAATCAAATTTTAATGGTGGGCGCAATAGGGATCGAACCTATGACCCCCTGCTTGTAAGGCAGGTGCTCTCCCAGCTGAGCTATGCGCCCAAAATGGTGACCCATCCGGGAATCGAACCCGGGTTACCGCCGTGAAAGGGCGGTGTCTTGACCGCTTGACCAATGGGCCTTAATGGTTGCGGAGGCAGGATTTGAACCTACGACCTTCGGGTTATGAGCCCGACGAGCTGCCAGCTGCTCCACTCCGCGATATTTTGGTGCCGGGGACCGGAATCGAACCGGTACGGTCTGTAAGGACCGCAGGATTTTAAGTCCTGTGCGTCTGCCAGTTCCGCCACCCCGGCATTCTTTGGCTCCAAGGGTGGGACTCGAACCCACAACCTATCGGTTAACAGCCGAGTGCTCCACCATTGAGCTACCTTGGAACACAAACCAGCGGCGACCTACTCTCCCAAGGCGTCTCCGCCTAAGTACCATCAGCGCTGAAGGGCTTAACTTCTGTGTTCGGTATGGGAACAGGTGTGACCCCTTCGCTATTGCCACTGGATTTTTTGAGGACAAGATATATTTTATCTCGTTTTTCGCAGTTTGTCAACACTTTTTTTAAAGAATTTGCATTTTTTTAATCCTACACAAATCCTTATACATACTAATGTTGAGTTAAGACGAAATTTATTTTACCACCTTGCTAGAATTTTGTCAACTGCTTTTTTATACCCTCAAAACTAAACAATGCATATTTTGGTCAAGCCCTCGACCTATTAGTATCGGTCAGCTAAAGACATTACTGCCCTTACACCTCCGACCTATCAACCAGATCGTCTTTCTGGGGTCTTACTGGATTAACTCCATGGGAAATCTTATCTTAAGGGGGGCTTCGCGCTTAGATGCCTTCAGCGCTTATCCCTTCCGTACATAGCTACTCAGCTGTGCCACTGGCGTGACAACTGATGCACCAGAGGTACGTCCATCCCGGTCCTCTCGTACTAAGGACAGCTCCTCTCAAATTTCCTACGCCCACAGCGGATAGGGACCGAACTGTCTCACGACGTTCTGAACCCAGCTCGCGTGCCTCTTTAATGGGCGAACAGCCCAACCCTTGGGACCTACTTCAGCCCCAGGATGAGACGAGCCGACATCGAGGTGCCAAACCTCCCCGTCGATGTGGACTCTTGGGGGAGATAAGCCTGTTATCCCCGGGGTAGCTTTTATCCGTTGAGCGATGGCCCTTCCACTCGGAACCACCGGATCACTAAGCCCGACTTTCGTCCTTGCTCGACCTGTGTGTCTCGCAATCAAGCTCCCTTCTGCCTTTGCACTCTTCGCGCGATTTCCGACCGCGCTGAGGGAACCTTTGGGCGCCTCCGTTACTCTTTAGGAGGCGACCGCCCCAGTCAAACTGCCCACCTGACAGTGTCCCAAAGCTGGATTCACAGCTTATGGTTAGAACTTCAGTATTACAAGAGTGGTATCCCAACGTCGACTCCACACACACTGGCGTGCATGCTTCTCAGTCTCCCACCTATCCTGTACATGTAATACCAAAATCCAGTGTCAGGCTACAGTAAAGCTCCACGGGGTCTTTCCGTCCTGCTGCGGGTAACCGGCATCTTCACCGGTACTACAATTTCACCGAGTCTATTGTTGAGACAGTGCCCAAATCGTTACGCCTTTCGTGCGGGTCGGAACTTACCCGACAAGGAATTTCGCTACCTTAGGACCGTTATAGTTACGGCCGCCGTTTACTGGGGCTTAAGTTCTGTGCTTCACTTTCGTTAACACTTCCCCTTAACCTTCCAGCACCGGGCAGGCGTCAGCCCCTATACATCGTCTTTCGACTTAGCAGAGACCTGTGTTTTTGCTAAACAGTCGCTTGGGCCTATTCTCTGCGGCCACCTCGGGCTTGCACCCTAACGTGGCACCCCTTCTCCCGAAGTTACGGGGTCATTTTGCCGAGTTCCTTAACAATAGTTCTCTCGCTCGCCTTAGGATTCTCTCCTCACCTACCTGTGTCGGTTTGCGGTACGGGCACCTACAATCTCGCTAGAGGCTTTTCTTGACAGTGTGGAATCAGTAAGTTCGCTACTTGTTTTTCGCTCCCCATCACGTCTCAGAATTATCGAAACGGATTTGCCTATCTCGACTTCCTAAACGCTTGGACGCACACAACCAACGGTGCGCTTAACCTATCCTCCTGTGTCACCCCATTGCTCAAACGATTTTCGGTGGTACAGGAATTTCAACCTGTTGTCCATCGCCTACGACTTTCGTCCTCGGCTTAGGTCCCGACTAACCCTGAGTGGACGAACCTTCCTCAGGAAACCTTAGGTTTTCGGCGGGCAGGATTCTCACCTGCCTCTCGCTACTCATGCCAACATTCTCTCTTGTATACAGTCCACTGCTCCTTACGGTACAGCTTCAACCCGTATACAATGCTCCCCTACCCATCCCAAAGGGATGCCGTAGCTTCGGTGACAGGTTTGAGCCCCGGTAATTTTCGGCGCAGGATCACTCGACTAGTGAGCTATTACGCACTCTTTGAATGAATGGCTGCTTCTAAGCCAACATCCTAGTTGTCTATGCAATCCCACATCCTTTTCCACTTAACCTGTACTTAGGGACCTTAGCTGACGGTCTGGGCTGTTTCCCTCTCGACTATGAATCTTATCACACATAGTCTGACTCCTAAAATTATGATTACGGCATTCGGAGTTTGATAGTCTTCGGTAACCGGTGAGGGCCCCTAGGACATTCAGTGCTCTACCTCCGTATCACAACTTTTAAGGCTAGCCCTAAAGCTATTTCGGGGAGAACCAGCTATCTCCGAGTTCGATTGGAATTTCTCCGCTATCCACAAGTCATCCCAGCCTTTTTCAACAGACATGGGTTCGGTCCTCCACGAAATTTTACTTCCGCTTCAACCTGCTCATGGATAGGTCACCCGGTTTCGGGTCTACGGCATACAACTAAAATCGCCCTATTCAGACTCGCTTTCGCTGCGGCTCCGTAGCATAACTACTTAACCTTGCTGCATACCGTAACTCGTTGGCCCGTTCTACAAAAAGTACGCGGTCGTTCATAAAAAGAACTTCCACTGCTTGTAAACATAGGGTTTCAGGTTCTATTTCACTCCCCTCCCGGGGTTCTTTTCACCTTTCCCTCACGGTACTATGCGCTATCGGTCACCAGGTAGTATTTAGCCTTGGGGGGTGGTCCCCCCTGCTTCCCACAAGGTTTCACGTGTCTCGTGGTACTCTGGAGTATACTCGAAAGTCTTCTTGTTTCGCCTACAGGACTATTACCTTCTACGGTGAGCCTTTCCAGACTTCTTCGACTACAATACCTCTTTCTTAATGAGTATATCCACAACCCCTAAAGAAAATTCTTTAGGTTTGGGCTAGTCCCCTTTCGCTCGCCGCTACTTAGGGAATCGAGTTTTCTTTCTCTTCCTCAGGGTACTTAGATGTTTCAGTTCCCCTGGTATGCCTACCATTACCTATGGATTCAGTAATAGTTACTTAAGTATTACCTTAAGTAGGTTTCCCCATTCGGAAATCCCCGGATCAACGCTTGCTTGCAGCTACCCGAGGCTTATCGCAGCTTACCACGTCCTTCATCGGCTCCTGGTGCCAAGGCATCCGCCCTATGCTCTTTATAGCTTGACCAGTAAAAATTGTATTTTATATGCATTGTTCAGTTTTCAAAGTACATGTGGTGGAGACGAGGGGGATCGAACCCCTGACCCCCTGCGTGCAAGGCAGGTGCTCTCCCAGCTGAGCTACGTCCCCATAATTAACTTTTGAAGGTTTGATCCTTCAAAACTATACAGTGTAAGTTAAGCCTTTCTCCTTAGAAAGGAGGTGATCCAGCCGCACCTTCCGATACGGCTACCTTGTTACGACTTCACCCCAGTTATTGATTTCACCTTCGGCAGCTTCCTCCATAAGGTTAGATAGCTGACTTCGGGTGCCCCCAACTCCCGTGGTGTGACGGGCGGTGTGTACAAGACCCGGGAACGCATTCACCGCGGCATTCTGATCCACGATTACTAGCAACTCCAGCTTCATGTGGGCGAGTTGCAGCCCACAATCCGAACTGAGACTGGCTTTTAGGATTTGCTCCAGATTACTCCTTCGCTTCCCGTTGTACCAGCCATTGTAGCACGTGTGTAGCCCAGAACATAAGGGGCATGATGATTTGACGTCATCCCCACCTTCCTCCGAGTTATCCCCGGCAGTCTCTCTAGAGTGCCCATCCGAAATGCTGGCAACTAAAGACAAGGGTTGCGCTCGTTGCGGGACTTAACCCAACATCTCACGACACGAGCTGACGACAACCATGCACCACCTGTCTCTCTGTCCCCGGAGGGATTTCACCGATTAAGGTTAATGCAGAGGATGTCAAGTCCTGGTAAGGTTCTTCGCGTTGCTTCGAATTAAACCACATGCTCCGCTGCTTGTGCGGGTCCCCGTCAATTCCTTTGAGTTTCAGTCTTGCGACCGTACTCCCCAGGCGGAGTGCTTAATGCGTTAGCTGCGGCACCGAAGGGATGAACCTCCGACACCTAGCACTCATCGTTTACGGCGTGGACTACCAGGGTATCTAATCCTGTTCGCTCCCCACGCTTTCGTGCCTCAGCGTCAGTTACAGTCCAGAGAGTCGCCTTCGCCACTGGTGTTCCTCCTAATATCTACGCATTTCACCGCTACACTAGGAATTCCACTCTCCTCTCCTGCACTCAAGCCAATAAGTTTCCAAGGCTTACTACGGTTGAGCCGTAGCCTTTCACCCCAGACTTTATCGGCCGCCTACGCACCCTTTACGCCCAGTGATTCCGGATAACGCTCGCCCCCTACGTATTACCGCGGCTGCTGGCACGTAGTTAGCCGGGGCTTCCTCCTAAGGTACCGTCAGTTTTCTTCCCTTAGGACAGAGTTTTACGACCCGAAGGCCTTCATCACTCACGCGGCGTTGCTGCATCAGGCTTTCGCCCATTGTGCAATATTCCCCACTGCTGCCTCCCGTAGGAGTCTGGACCGTGTCTCAGTTCCAGTGTGGCCGATCACCCTCTCAGGTCGGCTACTGATCGTTGCCTTGGTGAGCCGTTACCTCACCAACTAGCTAATCAGACGCGGGCCCATCCTATACCGCTAAAGCTTTGACTCATGTACCATGCGGTACTAGAGCTTTATCAGGTATTAATCCCGGTTTCCCGAGGCTATCCCTGTGTATAGGGCAGGTTGCCCACGCGTTACTCACCCGTCCGCCGCTTTCCACTAATCAAATCTCCCGAAGGATCATTGACAGCTTCTCGCTCGACTTGCATGTGTTAGGCACGCCGCCAGCGTTCATCCTGAGCCAGGATCAAACTCTCAAATAAAAGAATTCGAATTGAACGTTTCTCGTTTATAACGAGTATCTGGCTTAATTTCTTACACTGTATAGTTTTCAAAGATCAAATTTTTACTCAATCGCCGTTCAGCGACTTTTTTATATTAGCACTTTTTGTCGAATCTGTCAAGCACTTTTTTTATTAATTCTTTGTGCTTTTCATCAGCGACAAAATATATTTTACCATCTCATCTCAAGCATGTCAACTAGAAATTTTTTCTAGCTTTCAAAAACTATTCTCTAAATGAGACAAGTAATACTATACCATCATACATGAATACAGTCAATACTTTTTTTATGGTATTTTATGTATTTACACAACACTTATTTGAACAAATTGCATATTGCATAAAACTTACGCTAAATCCGAATAAAAAAACTCAATTCTCTTAAAGACAAAATGAAGTCTATTGTATATGCAAAAAGCTTTTATAAATAATTAAACTTTGAAGTTGGATCCCTATAGGTAAACAACTTCAAAACGAAATATAAAAGATAGTTCATTCCAGATAACTTTTGAAAAAACTAAACTTCATTTCATGAAAAAATACTAAACCTTCAAAACTCACTTCGTTCAAACAATGAAGGTTCTTAACGTATTTTTTATGAAATTTCAGTAAGTTTTTTTACAAAAGTTATCGAAGTCATTCACTTATCTTTATATATTTCTTTTTTTATGTTGAAGTTGTTTACCTATATATATAAAATGGATTTAATGAAAAAAAGTTTTATATTGAAAGAAAAAATTTTGTTCCTTTCCATTGAAAAAAATCATATATTCATATATATTATCTATAAATCTTTATTCCATAAAAGGAGGTTTCTCATGCTATCTTCAAAGTTAAAAGAAATTACCCCTTCTTTTACTATAGGAATCAGCACAAAAGTAAAAGAACTCAAAGGTCAAGGACAAGATATTATTAATTTAAGTATTGGAGAACCAGATTTTTTAACACCTCAAGCTGCTAAAACTAATGCTATAAAAGCAATAAATACGAATAAAACAAAGTATGATTCAGCAGCTGGATTACTCACATTACGTAAAGCTATTCAAAACAAACTTCAAGTTGAAAACAATATTTCATATGAATTAGATGAAATTATTGTATCAAATGGTGCAAAGCATGCTATTACTAATACACTTATTGCTTTATTAGATCATGGTGACGAAGTGATTATTCCTAAACCTTATTGGGTTAGTTATCCTGAAATGGTTAAGCTTGTAGGAGGCAAACCTATTTTTATGGATACAAAAAAGGAAAATCATTTCAAGGTTACACCTAAAGCTATTGAACATATTATTACTCCTAAAACGAAAATGATTTTTATTACAACCCCTTCTAATCCAACAGGAGCTGTATATTCAAAAGAAGAATTAAAAAGAATTGTTGATGTTTGTCTTAAGCACAATATCTATATTTTATCAGATGAAATATATGAAAAAATTTGTTACACTAATTCTTTTGTGAGTATAGCTTCGTTATCTGATGAAGCAAAAAATATCACCATTACCATTAATGGACTTTCTAAATCTGCCGCTATGACTGGATGGAGAATTGGATACTCTGCTACAAATAAAACATTAGCAAAGGCTATTGCTACTGTACAAGGTCATCTCGTATCCCATCCTAGTACTATTTCCCAATGGGCTGCTGTTTCTGCTTTAAATTCCTGTCATACAGAAATGGTTGAAATGATAAATACTTATCAAGCCAGAAGAGATTTAGCTGTAGAAGCACTCAAAAAAATTAAAGAGCTTGAATTTATTGAACCTCAAGGCGCTTTCTATTTGTTTATTGATATATCCAAACTAAAAAATAAATTGAAATGGAATAATAGCTTTTCTGTTGCTTTTTCCGATATGTTATTAAACAAAGGAAAGGTTGCCGTTGTTCCAGGAATCGCCTTTGGAATGGATGATTTTATTCGTATCTCCTACGCATGTGATACAGAAGAATTATTAGAAGGAATAAGCCGAATTCAAGCTTTTATAGAAAACCTATAATACGATAAAAAGAACACTACTTTATTTTTAAAGAGTGTTCTTTTATGTTTATAATATAAAAAAAATGTGAATAACTTTAAATTTTCTATATACTTATCCACAGTATTTTCTAAAAATTGTTGATTTATCTTTCAATAATAAAAAAATAAAAAAAAGACCTAAAACGAACCCGTTTCGTCCTAAGTCCTTTATATAACCAGCGGCGACCTACTCTCCCAAGGCGTCCCCGCCTAAGTACCATCAGCGCTGAAGGGCTTAACTTCTGTGTTCGGTATGGGAACAGGTGTGACCCCTTCGCTATTGCCACTGGATTATTATATATACCCTCAAAACTAAACAATGCATATTTTGGTCAAGCCCTCGACCTATTAGTATCGGTCAGCTAAAGACATTACTGCCCTTACACCTCCGACCTATCAACCAGATCGTCTTTCTGGGGTCTTACTGGATTAACTCCATGGGAAATCTTATCTTAAGGGGGGCTTCGCGCTTAGATGCCTTCAGCGCTTATCCCTTCCGTACATAGCTACTCAGCTGTGCCACTGGCGTGACAACTGATGCACCAGAGGTACGTCCATCCCGGTCCTCTCGTACTAAGGACAGCTCCTCTCAAATTTCCTACGCCCACAGCGGATAGGGACCGAACTGTCTCACGACGTTCTGAACCCAGCTCGCGTGCCTCTTTAATGGGCGAACAGCCCAACCCTTGGGACCTACTTCAGCCCCAGGATGAGACGAGCCGACATCGAGGTGCCAAACCTCCCCGTCGATGTGGACTCTTGGGGGAGATAAGCCTGTTATCCCCGGGGTAGCTTTTATCCGTTGAGCGATGGCCCTTCCACTCGGAACCACCGGATCACTAAGCCCGACTTTCGTCCTTGCTCGACCTGTGTGTCTCGCAATCAAGCTCCCTTCTGCCTTTGCACTCTTCGCGCGATTTCCGACCGCGCTGAGGGAACCTTTGGGCGCCTCCGTTACTCTTTAGGAGGCGACCGCCCCAGTCAAACTGCCCACCTGACAGTGTCCCAAAGCTGGATTCACAGCTTATGGTTAGAACTTCAGTATTACAAGAGTGGTATCCCAACGTCGACTCCACACACACTGGCGTGCATGCTTCTCAGTCTCCCACCTATCCTGTACATGTAATACCAAAATCCAGTGTCAGGCTACAGTAAAGCTCCACGGGGTCTTTCCGTCCTGCTGCGGGTAACCGGCATCTTCACCGGTACTACAATTTCACCGAGTCTATTGTTGAGACAGTGCCCAAATCGTTACGCCTTTCGTGCGGGTCGGAACTTACCCGACAAGGAATTTCGCTACCTTAGGACCGTTATAGTTACGGCCGCCGTTTACTGGGGCTTAAGTTCTGTGCTTCACTTTCGTTAACACTTCCCCTTAACCTTCCAGCACCGGGCAGGCGTCAGCCCCTATACATCGTCTTTCGACTTAGCAGAGACCTGTGTTTTTGCTAAACAGTCGCTTGGGCCTATTCTCTGCGGCCACCTCGGGCTTGCACCCTAACGTGGCACCCCTTCTCCCGAAGTTACGGGGTCATTTTGCCGAGTTCCTTAACAATAGTTCTCTCGCTCGCCTTAGGATTCTCTCCTCACCTACCTGTGTCGGTTTGCGGTACGGGCACCTACAATCTCGCTAGAGGCTTTTCTTGACAGTGTGGAATCAGTAAGTTCGCTACTTGTTTTTCGCTCCCCATCACGTCTCAGAATTATCGAAACGGATTTGCCTATCTCGACTTCCTAAACGCTTGGACGCACACAACCAACGGTGCGCTTAACCTATCCTCCTGTGTCACCCCATTGCTCAAACGATTTTCGGTGGTACAGGAATTTCAACCTGTTGTCCATCGCCTACGACTTTCGTCCTCGGCTTAGGTCCCGACTAACCCTGAGTGGACGAACCTTCCTCAGGAAACCTTAGGTTTTCGGCGGGCAGGATTCTCACCTGCCTCTCGCTACTCATGCCAACATTCTCTCTTGTATACAGTCCACTGCTCCTTACGGTACAGCTTCAACCCGTATACAATGCTCCCCTACCCATCCCAAAGGGATGCCGTAGCTTCGGTGACAGGTTTGAGCCCCGGTAATTTTCGGCGCAGGATCACTCGACTAGTGAGCTATTACGCACTCTTTGAATGAATGGCTGCTTCTAAGCCAACATCCTAGTTGTCTATGCAATCCCACATCCTTTTCCACTTAACCTGTACTTAGGGACCTTAGCTGACGGTCTGGGCTGTTTCCCTCTCGACTATGAATCTTATCACACATAGTCTGACTCCTAAAATTATGATTACGGCATTCGGAGTTTGATAGTCTTCGGTAACCGGTGAGGGCCCCTAGGACATTCAGTGCTCTACCTCCGTATCACAACTTTTAAGGCTAGCCCTAAAGCTATTTCGGGGAGAACCAGCTATCTCCGAGTTCGATTGGAATTTCTCCGCTATCCACAAGTCATCCCAGCCTTTTTCAACAGACATGGGTTCGGTCCTCCACGAAATTTTACTTCCGCTTCAACCTGCTCATGGATAGGTCACCCGGTTTCGGGTCTACGGCATACAACTAAAATCGCCCTATTCAGACTCGCTTTCGCTGCGGCTCCGTAGCATAACTACTTAACCTTGCTGCATACCGTAACTCGTTGGCCCGTTCTACAAAAAGTACGCGGTCGTTCATAAAAAGAACTTCCACTGCTTGTAAACATAGGGTTTCAGGTTCTATTTCACTCCCCTCCCGGGGTTCTTTTCACCTTTCCCTCACGGTACTATGCGCTATCGGTCACCAGGTAGTATTTAGCCTTGGGGGGTGGTCCCCCCTGCTTCCCACAAGGTTTCACGTGTCTCGTGGTACTCTGGAGTATACTCGAAAGTCTTCTTGTTTCGCCTACAGGACTATTACCTTCTACGGTGAGCCTTTCCAGACTTCTTCGACTACAATACCTCTTTCTTAATGAGTATATCCACAACCCCTAAAGAAAATTCTTTAGGTTTGGGCTAGTCCCCTTTCGCTCGCCGCTACTTAGGGAATCGAGTTTTCTTTCTCTTCCTCAGGGTACTTAGATGTTTCAGTTCCCCTGGTATGCCTACCATTACCTATGGATTCAGTAATAGTTACTTAAGTATTACCTTAAGTAGGTTTCCCCATTCGGAAATCCCCGGATCAACGCTTGCTTGCAGCTACCCGAGGCTTATCGCAGCTTACCACGTCCTTCATCGGCTCCTGGTGCCAAGGCATCCGCCCTATGCTCTTTATAGCTTGACCAGTAAAAATTGTATTTTATATGCATTGTTCAGTTTTCAAAGTACACATGGTGGAGACGAGGGGGATCGAACCCCTGACCCCCTGCGTGCAAGGCAGGTGCTCTCCCAGCTGAGCTACGTCCCCATAATTAACTTTTGAAGGTTTGATCCTTCAAAACTATACAGTGTAAGTTAAGCCTTTCTCCTTAGAAAGGAGGTGATCCAGCCGCACCTTCCGATACGGCTACCTTGTTACGACTTCACCCCAGTTATTGATTTCACCTTCGGCAGCTTCCTCCATAAGGTTAGATAGCTGACTTCGGGTGCCCCCAACTCCCGTGGTGTGACGGGCGGTGTGTACAAGACCCGGGAACGCATTCACCGCGGCATTCTGATCCACGATTACTAGCAACTCCAGCTTCATGTGGGCGAGTTGCAGCCCACAATCCGAACTGAGACTGGCTTTTAGGATTTGCTCCAGATTACTCCTTCGCTTCCCGTTGTACCAGCCATTGTAGCACGTGTGTAGCCCAGAACATAAGGGGCATGATGATTTGACGTCATCCCCACCTTCCTCCGAGTTATCCCCGGCAGTCTCTCTAGAGTGCCCATCCGAAATGCTGGCAACTAAAGACAAGGGTTGCGCTCGTTGCGGGACTTAACCCAACATCTCACGACACGAGCTGACGACAACCATGCACCACCTGTCTCTCTGTCCCCGGAGGGATTTCACCGATTAAGGTTAATGCAGAGGATGTCAAGTCCTGGTAAGGTTCTTCGCGTTGCTTCGAATTAAACCACATGCTCCGCTGCTTGTGCGGGTCCCCGTCAATTCCTTTGAGTTTCAGTCTTGCGACCGTACTCCCCAGGCGGAGTGCTTAATGCGTTAGCTGCGGCACCGAAGGGATGAACCTCCGACACCTAGCACTCATCGTTTACGGCGTGGACTACCAGGGTATCTAATCCTGTTCGCTCCCCACGCTTTCGTGCCTCAGCGTCAGTTACAGTCCAGAGAGTCGCCTTCGCCACTGGTGTTCCTCCTAATATCTACGCATTTCACCGCTACACTAGGAATTCCACTCTCCTCTCCTGCACTCAAGCCAATAAGTTTCCAAGGCTTACTACGGTTGAGCCGTAGCCTTTCACCCCAGACTTTATCGGCCGCCTACGCACCCTTTACGCCCAGTGATTCCGGATAACGCTCGCCCCCTACGTATTACCGCGGCTGCTGGCACGTAGTTAGCCGGGGCTTCCTCCTAAGGTACCGTCAGTTTTCTTCCCTTAGGACAGAGTTTTACGACCCGAAGGCCTTCATCACTCACGCGGCGTTGCTGCATCAGGCTTTCGCCCATTGTGCAATATTCCCCACTGCTGCCTCCCGTAGGAGTCTGGACCGTGTCTCAGTTCCAGTGTGGCCGATCACCCTCTCAGGTCGGCTACTGATCGTTGCCTTGGTGAGCCGTTACCTCACCAACTAGCTAATCAGACGCAGGCCCATCCTATACCGCTAAAGCTTTGACTCATGTACCATGCGCTACTAGAGCTTTATCAGGTATTAATCCCGGTTTCCCGAGGCTATCCCTGTGTATAGGGCAGGTTGCCCACGCGTTACTCACCCGTCCGCCGCTTTCCACTAATCAAATCTCCCGAAGGATCATTGACAGCTTCTCGCTCGACTTGCATGTGTTAGGCACGCCGCCAGCGTTCATCCTGAGCCAGGATCAAACTCTCAAATAAAAGAATTCGAATTGAACATTTCTCGTTTATAACGATTATCTGGCTTAATTTCTTACACTGTATAATTTTCAAGGTTCAATTTTTTACTTAATCGCCGTTCAGCGACTTTTTCATATTAGCACTTTTTGTCGAATCTGTCAAGCACTTTTTTTATTAATGCTTTGTGCTTTTCATCAGCGACAAAATATATCCTACCATCTCATCTAAAGCATGTCAACTAGAAATTTTTTCTAGCTTTCAAAAGCTATTCCCTAAATGAGACAAATAGTTGTTGAATAACTAAATTTGGGAATTGTTGATTTGTCGAATTTTTATAAACAATATTATATAAAGATAAGTGAATAACTTCGATAACTTTTACAAAAAAACTTACTAAAATTACATAAAACAAACAATTTCTCATTATACTATAGATAAACAATATCAACATAAAAAAATATATAAAGATAAGTGAATAACTTCATTAACTTTCGCAAAAAAACTTACTGAAATTATATGAAAAATACGTTAAGAACCTTCATTGTTTGAAAAAAGTGAGTTTTGAAATTGTTTATCTATAGATAAACAACATCAACATAAAAAAAGAAATATATAAAGATAAGTGAATGACTTTGATAACTTTTGTAAAAAAACTTACTGAAATTTCATGAAAAATACGTTAAAAACCTTCATTGTTTGAACGAAGTGAGTTTTAAAGTTGTTTACCTATATATAAAGTAATTGAAGATGCATACCGAAAGGAAGCTGTGGAATGGTTATTATTTTAATCAGAACAGTATTATTGTACATATTTGTTTTATTTTGCATAAGATTGATGGGAAAGGGCGAGCTTAGTGAAATGCAGCCCTTTGAGCTAGTTATTCTTCTTATGATTTCAGAGCTTGCAGCCTTGCCTATGGAAAATACTGCACTACCTTTACTAAATGGCCTTACAGCTATTATAGCTTTATTATTCATTCAAGTTGTTCTCTCTTATATCAACTTAAAAAGCGAAAAAGCTAGAAAAATCATCTGTGGTAAGCCTAGTATATTAATTGATCATGGACATATTAATGAAAAAGAAATGAAACGTTTAAGAATCAATATGAATGATTTGATTGAACAAATGAGAGTTAAAAATTACCATAACATTGCAGACGTTGAATTTGCAATATTAGAAACCAACGGCGATTTAAGTATTGTTCCTAAAGCTGAGAAAAAAACTGTAACTTTAGAAGATATGCATATCAAGCCACCTGATAATGACCTTCCTGTTACTTTGATTATTGATGGACATATTAATGAACATAATCTAAGCAATATCGACTGCTCAAAGGATTGGCTTATCTCTCAAATAAAAGCAAAAGGAGTAAAAAATCCTAAGGATGTTTTATTCTGCTATATAGATGCAAATAAAAACGTTTATGTTTATAAAAAAGATAAGGTGTGATAATTTATGCGCGTACTGATCATTTCAACACTAGCAGTTCTTTTAGTTATTGGTGGATGGATGATTTTATATAACACTATCAATAATAATTTTACCGAACTCACCAGTACTTTAAATAAGGTTAGTGAAAATATTGAAGCACAAGATTGGCAACTAGCTTATTCTGAATTATCTAAAACAAACAAAAAGTGGAAAGGGTTAAAGAACTTTCTTCCTTTATTTTTAGATCACCGAGAAATTTACAAAATTGATTTAATGATGACAAGAGCAGATATTTATTTGAAGAAAAAAAATGTACCTCTATCTCTTGCAGAAATAGAGGCTTTAAAAACAATTCTTCATATGTTAAAAGAAGAAGAAGTCCCTAATTTAATTAACATCTTATAAAATTTAGAATTTCAACTGACCTACTAAAGCTTTGATAGAAGAATATCCTTTTCTTTTTAGATATTCTTCTATCCCTTCTAATATCTCTATACTCACCATTGGATTTACAAAATTTGCTGTCCCTACAGCTACAGTCCATGCTCCTGCTAAGAAAAATTCGACAGCATCTTGATAATTCATAATCCCTCCCATACCTATTATAGGAATATTCACAGCTTTTGAAACCTCATACACCATGCGAACTGCTACAGGCTTTACTGCTGGTCCTGATAGTCCTCCTATTCCTCTCGCAAGAATAGGTTTTTGTTTTTCAATATCAATTCCCATTCCAATCAATGTATTGATAAGCGAAAGACAATTCGCTCCTCCGCTTTCTGCTGAAGCTCCAATCTCTTTGATATCAGCTACATTTGGACTCAATTTGACAATCAAATATTTATCAGTGTTTTCTTTTACCTTCTTAGTTACTTTATACACCATATCAGGATCTCTTCCAAATGCTACTCCTCCTTCTTTTACATTTGGACAGGATATATTAAGCTCTAATGCATCTACAGCTGTATTAGATAGTTTTTCCGCTAGCTTACAATACTCATAAATAGTATTACCATTAATATTTGCAATAATTTTTGTATCATACGAAGACAAATATGGAAGCTCCTCTTTGATAAAATAATCTACACCAGGATTTTGAAGTCCTACACTATTAAGCATTCCCATAGGGGTTTCTACAACTCTAGGAGTAGGATTTCCCTGTCTTTCCTCAAGAGTAAGCCCCTTAACAGCAATTGCTCCTATTTTGTTTAAATCTATATATTCTCCATATTCTCTGCCAAATCCAAATGTTCCAGAAGCAACTGTCACAGGGTTATTCAGTACTAACCCATTTAAATCTACGCTCATGTCAATTTTATTCACCAAGCATCACCTCATCTCCCCAAAATACAGGTCCATCCTTGCAAGTTCTTACCTGCTTGACCCCATCTTCACTTTTCACCTTACAAGTGCATACCAAACACGCTCCTACCCCACAAGCCATTCTTTCTTCAATAGACAACTGCACCTTCACTTTATATTCTTTGGCTATTTTTTGGACTTTCTTTAGCATAACCTCTGGTCCACAGCTATATATAATATCTGCTCCATCATTTTCTAGCTTTGCTTTTAATAAATCAGTAACATACCCTTTATATCCCACACTCCCATCCTCTGTTGCAACATCTACGACTTTTACATATTTCTTAAAATCATCTACAAGATAAGGCATATCTTTATATCCTACTAATACAGTTACATCCTTTTCCTCTAAATTTTTTACCAATTCAAGAAGAGGAGCTGTACCAATTCCTCCACCAATAACAATAACCCTCTTTCCGTCATTCACAGTAAATCCATTTCCTAAAGGTCCTAATACATCGAGAATTTCTCCTTTTTTTCGATTACACAAAGAAACTGTTCCTTCTCCCGCTTTTCTTACTACGATACCTACTTTATCCTTTTCGGCATAACTAATACTAATAGGTCTTCTTAAAAGTAATGCATCAGAACACTTTATGTGTAAAAATTGTCCGGGTTTGATATTTCCAAGTCCATCTACTCTTTCCATTTCTATTTTATGAATACTCGGTGCAATCTCTATATTGTCAAGTATTTTACAATAACATCTATTTTTCACGCTTATCCCTCCTAGTAGTAGCATTTTCCATTTGCTATCAATACTTTATTAATAGCATCTCTCATCTTTAATGCTTCTGTCCTTGCAGCTTCACCATATTTTTCTTCAGTATAGCCTGCATTTTTATATGCAAATATAATTCCTCTTGATGAATTAATCACAGCCCCTAATCCATCTTCATTAAAGCAGTGAATAATATCCTCTGCTGTACCTCCTTGTGCTCCATATCCCGGTACAAGAAAATACGTTTTTGGCATTTTCTTTCTTAAAGATTTAGACTGCTCTTTATAAGTTGCCCCAACAACTGCTCCTATAGAAGAATATCCACATTTTCCTAGTGATTGCTTTCCTATTTCATCCACCAGCTCTGCCACAACTTCATATATTTTTTTTCCTGCTACTTCTAAATCCTGTAGCTGCCCAGATCCTTTATTAGAAGTTTTTACAAGTACAAACATACCTTTATCTTTTTCATTTATTTCTTTTATAAACGCTTCTAAAGTATCTCCACCCATATACGGATTTACTGTAATGCTATCTACAGCAAATGTCTCATGGATAACTCCTTCTATATTTACATTTCCCAAATGAGCATTGGAATAAGCCTCTGAAGTACTTCCAATATCTCCCCTCTTGATATCACCAATAACCACAAGCCCCTTTTCTTTTGCATATTTGCAAGTTTCAATATAAGCCTTTAATCCTTCTAATCCATACTGCTCATAAAAAGCAATTTGAGGCTTCACTGCTGGTACAATATCATATACATAATCTATAATCTCTTTATTAAATCCTAATATAGCTTTACCTACAGCTTTAAGCGTATTTCCGTATTTTTCAAAGCACTGATCTTTTACAATCTTAGGAATACTTTCAATTCTTGGATCTAATCCTACGACTACATTGCTTTTCTTTTCTTTAATCCTCTTTACTAGCTCATCAATAAACATGACCTTTCCTCCTCTTTATTGATATAAAATAAAAAACCTCCTGCCAGAGGCAGAAGGGCATAAATATCCTACAAAAACAAACAGCATGCTTGCATTTTTTCCCGTCCTTTCCGGCCTCTCTGGACCAAATTAAAGGCATCATTATTCATTTTTACCATGTTACCATATAATTTTCATTGCTGTCAACTTATTCTTCATCCAAAAAATCAAATATATTATCCTTGTCACTATGAATAAATTCATACAAAAGAGAATGATCTAAAGTTATTTTTTCTTCTAACTCTAAAACTTCTTCAAATTTGCTTTCCACAAAATAATTTTGTAGCTCCTCAATAATCTTCTCATCATAAGCTGCTACAACTAATTGATCTGCTGTTGTCATATAATATACACCATATACATCTTCATTCAAATAATAGGTTTGTCTTTTTACATGATCATTCGTAGGATTAAACTCTGTATACAAATATCCTAATTCATAGCTGCTTTTCATCGCATGAACCTTTTCTTTTGCAAACACTTTCATAAGCTTTCCCATATCTGATACATAATATACAAGCAAATATTCCTTTCTTGCAAGTGCAAATGCAGCTTCCGTACTAGTAATTCTCATCATAGACTTTATCTGTGCAGCTTTTACCTTAAGACCTTTCTCAGTGTCTACTAATTTTATTTCTGATACCACCATTTTATATTTTTTCTCTGTATCTATCAAAGATTCCGTAATATAAGAAATCTCTTTTCCCGTCTCATCAATTTCAATAGTATTCTTGAGTAAAATAGAAGGACTATTGACTATTTTATAGTCTATATCCTTTACCGATAAATAATTTACTGCCTCATCATCTTTCCCAACAGAGCGCATAATATAATAATGAATCAACTGAAATGGAGATTCTATAGGTTCGCAAATTCTTTCCCATAAATTCATTTTTTCTTCTTTAGATAAATCAACTTCATCATTTATCAAAAAAGTATATTCCCACTGTGGCTCTGGCAAAGGTGCATTCCATTTTTGATTCTTCTTCACATAGCTTTTTATAATATACCTTGCCTCTCGTTCATTGACAGGAACAAATTTGCCACCAAGTCCCCCCATCATACCTCCTTTAATTCTCTCTATTTCCACTCTATCTTCTCCATAAACGCTCTCATAATCATCTAATCCATATTCCTCTGCATCTAAATGAAAAAACTGGTAAAAAATCTTTCCGTCTTTTCTTTTCCATTTAATCCAAAGCCCTATAACCCCCATAAGCCTTGTATCTGTTACATAGCCTTTTAAAAAATCATATTCCATACAAATAGAATCATATTTTGTTCCTTTAATGACTTTAAATTTCTTATCCATTTTAGTCTCCTTTTAGTGCTACTTTAAAATTCAAATAACTCTTTTATCTCATCTTCAGTTAATTTTGTTACCAATGTTTCTCCCGGTTTTATTACTGCATTTATTATTTCCTTTTTCTTTTCCTGTAGTTTAAAAATCTTTTCTTCTATCGTTCCTCTAGTTATAAGCTTCATAACATGAACTGACTTTTCCTGCCCTATTCTGTAAGCTCTATCTGTAGCTTGCTCTTCTACAGCTGGATTCCACCAAGGATCAAAATGAATAACTGTATCCGCACCTGTTAAATTCAAACCAGTTCCCCCTGCTTTGAGTGAAATCAAAAATATTTTTCCTTCTCCTTCATTAAATGATTTAACTAACTTTCCCCTTTCTTTTGTAGCCACAGAACCATCAAGATATTTATACTCTATATCCTTTTTTTCTAGCATTTCTCTTATTATTTTAAGCATGCTTGTAAATTGTGAAAATAAAAGTATTCTATGTCCACTTTCTATTGATTCATCTATTATTTCTTCTAAAAGAAGTAATTTACCACTTTCTCCTTTAAAATTTTCTACAAACATTGATGGATGACAGCATATCTGTCTAAGCCTTGTAAGTCCAGCTAAAATCTTTATATGACTTTTTTCAAAACCTTTACTTTTTATTTCTTCATCTATTTCACTTTTTATTTGATTTAAATAAGCAAGATAGATTTTTTTCTGTTCTTTTGTAAGTTCTGCTACTACTTTATGTTCTATCTTTTCTGGAAGCTCTTTTAATACATCTTTTTTGAGTCTTCTCAAAATAAATGGTTTTATATATTTGCTCAGTTCATTTAATACACTTTTGTCTTTATCTTTTACTATAGGCTTTTCAAACTTTTTTTTGAATTTTGTGTGAGATAATAAATATCCCGGCATAACAAAATCGAATATTGACCAAAGTTCTGTCAGAGAATTTTCAATAGGAGTACCTGTCAAAGCAAAATATCCTTTAGCATTAATCAGCTTTACTGACTTTGCATTTTGTGAAGCTGGATTTTTTATATGCTGTGCTTCATCGAGTATACAATATCTAAATGAAATATCTTTATAAAAGTCTATGTCCCTTCTTATAAGTGGATAAGAAGTTACTACTACATCATAATCCTTTATATTTGCTATATAATTTTCTCTCTCTTTTTTATTTCCCGATATAGCTATAGTCTTTAATTCTGGAGTAAACTTTTCAACTTCTGAAATCCAGTTATAGACTAAAGATGTAGGAGCCACTATTAATGAAGGATAGCTTCCCTTTTCTTCTTTTTCTGAAAGTAAAAAAGTCAAAACTTGAAGTGTCTTTCCAAGTCCCATATCATCAGCAAGAATTCCACCAAATCCATATGCACTTAATATCTTAAGCCATTTAAAGCCAAACTTTTGATACTTCCTCAAAATTTTATCTAAATTATCTGGTATTTTATATTTTATATCGTTTGGCTCTTTTATATTTTGAACTAACTGTTTAAATGGCAAATTTCTCTCAACATTACGTAATCCTATATCTTTTAAATTTTCATCAATATAAGCAGCTCTAAATTTAGGTATTTGTACAACTTCCTTTTCAAAATCTTTTTTATCTAAATCCAGCCCTTCTACTAATTTTAAAATTCCATGCAGCTCTTTTATATCAAGTGGAAGAAAAGAACCATCTTTCAGCTTATAAAACCTTTTCTTTTCTTTTAAAGAATTAAATACATCTGCAAGTTCTGATCTATCTATTCCTTCTATTTCAAAACTAAACTCCAACAAATCATTTTCTGTATTTAATCTAACTCCACCTGAAAACGATGAAACATCTCTTATTTTCATATCTTTGAATGCTTCACTATAATAAATATCAGCTAATTTTTGAAGCTTTGGCATCGTATCATAAATAAAATCATATATTTTTTCTTCACCATTTAAATATACATAATTATTTTTCACTTTAAAATCTGCTCTTTCAAATATATCTATTAATTCCCTTTCCATTTCAATATCTCTAACTAAAATCTTTTCGTCATCTAAAGGCTTGTATTCATCTTTTGAAAATGGATTTATAGATATTTCTCCATATACAAACTTGATTTCAGCTGTAATATCATCTCCAGCTCTATCAAAATAAACTTCTTTCCTCAACTCTGGCTTATAAATACATGTTCTTACCTTTTCATCAATATGAACATCCCCTGATTTTTCCAATCTTGGAATTATCTCTGATACAAAGCTCTCACTATATTCTTTTGGGATTTTTATAGTATAATTTTGATTCCTGATAGCTGTATTATAAAATGGTACAAATATTTTCATTTGAGTTTCTGAATTTTTGTAAATCTTATTTTTTGCAAAAAAATACTCTCCATCTACTGTCAAAGGAATAATTTGATCACTTAAAACACCTATTTTTAATGTCAAATCATCATCTTCTTTTCCAAGTATATATTCTATAGGCATGTCCTCATTGACTATACTAACATCTGGAAACTCTTTTCCAAATACAACCATATTAAATTTCCTATCTTTCATTATTTCAAAGAATCTCTTTAATGTATATTGATTTAATATAGCTTTATTTCCTGCTAAAAGACTAGCTCCGGTATCCCAGTACGATAAATCATCTAAAGCTTTTTCATTTCCATAAATCTCCATAAGAAGCTCAATAATGGGTTGATCTTCTTTTTTAAATTCGTACTTATTAAAATCAAGAGTAAACTGTTTTCCAAAATACAATTCTTCCTTAGTGTCTATACTTTTGAGAAATTTTTTTATATTCCTTACTTTATAAAGCTTTTTCTCACCTATTTTAAAGCTTAAATGCGATGCATTTTTTATTTTATATCCATTAGGAATAAATTCATAAGTTACTTCTAATTCTAAAGGTGTTTTTTTTACTGATGCTTTTAGATTTCTAAAATAATCTACAATCCATTCTATTTCATCTGAATTTTTCGATAAATCAAATTCTCCTTCTCTATCCCTATCCATTATCTCAAACAAAGCTGCTACTATATGTTTACAATATCCAAAATAATTTTCATATGCTGGGCATGTACAACTTGCACCCTCAAAAAATCCTTTTTCATCAAATACAACTTCTACATAATAATTCTTATTTCCTTTAACTAATGCTTTAACTAAATTTAATTCTGGAATATATACTAGTTCTCTTACTCTATCGTTTAAATAGTAATTTTCCCCTTTTGAATAACTATTATAGTTACCAATAGTATCAACTATTATAGATTCATCAAGTTTGAACATATTTCACCTCAATATATTTTATAACTATTTTGAATAACTATTAAAATAGCTTATAGTATTTTTTTCTTATCAATTCTTCTGCTTTTATTGCTTTTTCTTCATCATAAGTATGAACCATTAGATTCCTTTTTTCTAACGCATCAATCCACATATGCCAATCATCAATCAACTGTGTCTGATCACACAAAACCCTCTTGTTCTAAATAATCTTTCATAGTTTTCCAAGCTAATTCAAAAGTATACTCAAAACATTGTATTAATCCTTAGACTTCAAATTTATTCCTTTCCTCTTTTTCAGTGAACTCTGTACTATTATTATATCATGTTTGTCATTTTATCATATTAAAAAACAGCTTTAATCCTATTCGCAAATAGAACTAAAGCTACCATAACTGACGCATACTTTTATTTTACATTGTTAATATTGATTACCTTTTTTATTTTATCTATATCTTTTGTTTTCTCTTCTAATTTCATAAATTCCGTATCCGCTTCCGTAATAAAATTTAAAATTGATTTTTGTGTAGTCTCTATTCCTCTTTGAGTTTTTTCAAGATTTTCTAGCTTTTCATCTATTTTATTTAATCGATCATTAATAGGCTGTAATTTTCTATCTAATAACATTTCTATTGATTTTAAAAGCAAATCATTCTCCATTATATTCACCACCCACATTTTTAATTAATTCTATTTTAACATCAAATTAGCTTTAACTCAAATTTATAATTTCTCAATATTTTATCAATCTTCACCTATATTAAATTGTTTCAAAGTAAAATAGCTTTAATCCCATTACTAAAAAATAGAATTAAAGCCACAATAACTGAACTGATGAACACCAACAATTTTAAAGAGTTTATCTTTTATAAAATACTTTTCCAAACTTATCTATATGTTTCTTTAACCCTTCATGTTTTAAACCTTCATAGTGTACAACATCAAAATAATATGGTAAAGGCAATTTTTCATTTAACTCTACACTTATCTGATTCACTATTTCTACAGTAATATCAATACCATAAATAACTATATCCACATCAGAACCATTTTTATAGTTTCCAATAGCACGACTCCCAAAAATAGCTGCTTTCTCAATTTCCTTCCTTCTTATTAAAGCATCCTTAATCAAGCCCATACTTTTAGATGGTATACCAAATCTCATCTCTTCTCACCTAATAAAGTATGTACTTGAGATATAGCTTTATAATATTCTTCTTTTATCTTTTTCACAGCAAAATTAAAACGTTCTTCATCATACGTATGAGCTAAAAGATTCCTTTTTTCTAACATATCCATCCACACTTCTCCATCTTGAATCAATTCATAATGAAATGCTGCTTTTATTACCTCTCTTGGAAATTTCACTTCTACTTCTTGAGATTCTAGATAATCTTTCAGGGTTTTCCAAGCAAGTTCAAATGTATATTCAAATCTCTGAATTAAACCTTCTTTTTCAAGTATACTCAATTTATCAAAGTCTAAAATTGCAGCATGCAATTGACTATAAGCCTTATCAAAGTTTTCAAATCTTTGACGCCATCGAATTTCTTTTCCACTCATTTATATACTCTCCTCCTTTATCTAATATTTTCACCTTTGGCGTATTCTCCCTTAAATACTCAAGTATAATTTTTATCCTTTCTATTCCAGCTTTACCCTTCAAAGTAATAGATACTAAATCCTCTTGATAATATCCATTCCTCCAGCTTCAAACAAAGTTCCTTAATCATTTTATAGTATTTTTTTCTTATCAATTCTTCTGCTTCTATTGCTTTCTCTTCATCATAAGTATGAGCCATTAGATTCCTTTTTTCTAACGCATCAATCCACATATGCCCATCATCAATCAACTGTGTCTGAAAAGCTGTTTTTATTGTTGCTCTAGGACTTTTCACATCAAAACCCTCTTGTTCTAAATAATCTTTCATAGTTTTCCAAGCTAATTCAAAGGTATATTCAAAACATTGTATTAATCCTTGTACTTCAAATTTATTCAGTTCCTCTTTTTCAATAAATTCTGTTAGCTGCCTAGCAGCTTTTGTTAAATTAGAAAATCTCTGTTTCCATCTGATATCAATATTCATATATACCAGCTTTATAAAATCTATAAAAATCTAAATAAATATATAAAGGTTATAGATTTTATTCATACACTCAATATTTTTACAAATATTAGTGTACATAATAGCATTTCTCTACAATGCTATACCGCAAGCCAACGGTACTTTTGTTCACTTCCTTTCTTAACAATCAAACAACTAATTTTCCAAAATGAAATTGAATACATTAATATCACCTCTGATATTATAACACCATAGATGTATAAATCATTCAACAAATTTTTATAGATTCTTGTTCTAAATAATCTTTCATAGTTTTCCAAGCTAATTCAAAGGTATATTCAAAACATTGTATTAATCCTTAGACTTCAAATTTATTCAGTTCCTCTTTTTCAGTGAACTCTGTACTATTATTATATCATGTTTGTCATTTTATCATATTAAAAAACAGCTTTAATCCTATTCGCAAATAGAACTAAAGCTACCATAACTGACGCATACTTTTATTTTACATTGTTAATATTGATTACCTTTTTTATTTTATCTATATCTTTTGTTTTCTCTTCTAATTTCATAAATTCCGTATCCGCTTCCGTAATAAAATTTAAAATTGATTTTTGTGTAGTCTCTATTCCTCTTTGAGTTTTTTCAAGATTTTCTAGTTTTTCATCTATTTTATTTAATCGATCATTAATAGGCTGTAATTTTCTATCTAATAACATTTCTATTGATGGATCTATGTCAATATTTTGGACAACAAAAAGTTAGTTTTTAACATACAATTTTAGCCTCATCTTCTACTTGTTGAGGGGTTTTATATTTTAATGATCCATGAATACGACTTCTATTGTACCAACTTTCAATGTATTCAAATATAGCTAATTTAGCGGTATGAAAATCTATATATTTTACATGATGAATTTCTTCTTTTTTTAATACAGAATGGAATGATTCAATAGGAGCATTGTCATAAGGACACCCTTTACGACTAAAGGAATGCTGTATCCCCTTAGATTTAAGGTACCTCCCCAATTCCATGCTTGTATATTGCGAGCCTAAATCGGAATGCAATACAAGTGTATCTGTAGGATTTTGTGAAATATAAGCATTCTTTACAGCCTGTAAGGCTACATTTACAGTCATAGCAGTATCAAATGAATACCCTATTATTTTACGAGAATGAAGATCCATAACAGATGCAAGATAGCACCATCCATCTTTTATCGTATGTATATAAGTGATATCCGTTACCCATTTTTGATTAAGTGCAGTGGTTTGAAAATCACGATTAAGTAGATTAGGATATTCTATGACTTTCTGTTTTGTTGAATAAGGTCTATACTTTTTGACTGTAATAGCATAAATACCAAGCTTTCGCATTATTCTCTGTACTCTTTTTATGCTAACTGTGTATCCTTTTTTTAAAAGCATATGATATATTTTAGGAGCACCATATCTTCTTTTAGATTGAGTATAGATGTTATAAATTGTTTCTTTTAGTTCTTTATTTTCAAGTTCTCGATTAGAAGGTGTATGACAAAGTGCATTATAATAAGAGCTACGAGAAACTTCTAGTATTTTGCACATAGCTTGTATAGAATGTTTATCAGACTGCTCTGTAATAACTTTAAATAATTGATCGTCATTTATGCTTTGGCGAATATGGTGATAGCCTTTTTTAAGATAGTATTCTCCTCCTGAAGGCGTGCAATTTGTTTTTTTAATTCTGCTACATCATTTAATGTAGTAGTTTTTCCATCTGATGTAGATATAGGAGAAAATCTTTTAATCCATTTATATATAGTGACATCTGAAACACCATATTCGCTGCTTAATTCTTTTACAGAACGACCAGAATAATAAAGATCTACAATTGTCTTTTTAAAATCTTGATTGAATTTTTTATTGTTCATTATGGACACATCCTCTCAGTTATTATTTTATATATTTAACCAATTTGTGTCCATAAAACTATACTAACACCATGATTTTAAAAGCAAATCATTCTCCATTATATTCACCACCCACATTTTTAATTAATTCTATTTTAACATCAAATTAGCTTTAACTCAAATTTATAATTTCTCAATATTTTATCAATCTTCATATATATTAAATTGTTTCAAAGTAAAATAGCTTTAATCCCATTACTAAAAAATAGAATTAAAGCCACAATAACTGAATAACTAAACTTACATCAATTCAATTTTTCTATCTCTATACCAGTATTAATTATTTCTTCAACGATTCCTAGTGGATTATTATAATCATCTAATGTAAATGCTTGAGGTTCTAAATCTATATCATAATCAGATGCTTCCATAAGCAAATACGTAATTCCATCTACCCGACTCATATTTTTAAAGTAGTCTGAAAAAACAGCTAAATCTATATCACTATCATTTCTAAAATTTCCTTTTGCATATGACCCAAACACAATTACCTTTTGTATAGGAATTTGTTTTGATATTTTCTTTACATAATCTTCTATGATCTGCTGAATTGATTTAGGGATTGAACCCATAAAAATACCTCCTCAGATTTTTTTAATATATCTAATGCAATCTCTTTAGTAACTTCACTTCCAACCTTTTCTTTATAAGATGGATATCTTTCAGATATATAATAAGCTAATAACTTCATGAAAACAGGCTTATACTTCTTCACTTTATCATCAAACTCTTCATCTAAAACTAAATCTTTATATTCTTTCTTCAAGAAAACCGACTTAAAAACTATCCATATATTATGAGTCTTAGGAGCTTCATCTCCTGTATATAATACATGTATACCCTTAACTATTTTTTCAATTGCTTGCTGACACATAAAAACTACATACAAATATTTTCCTGCTTTTAACATGGCTTTAGCAGTATCTAAGTCATACTTCGCAATATGTTCCCAATGATCATACTTTTCTCTATTATTCATAACTAAATCACTTCCTCTATACCTACATTATATCAAAATATATAAAAAATTAATAATCTATATTCAATCATTTCATTATTCCTAATTTTAAAATCGTCATATCTATTTTACCATGAAAATAAAGTTTTCCACAAAAATAGCTTTAATCCCGTTACTAAATAGAATTAAAGCCACAATAACTAAACTTATAAGAATTTCATAATATCTTATTAATCTTCACTAGCTGCTACCTGTTCATATACATCACTTAACAAACCATTTTTCATCAAATCTGCTAAATAAGCTTTAAAATCATCCTTCAAATCTTCTCTTTTCAATGCAAACTCAATAGTAGCCTGTAAAAATCCTAATTTATTTCCTACATCATATCTCTTTCCTTTAAAAGTATATGCATACATCGCTTGTCTTTCAGCCAAAGTCTTTAATCCATCTGTTAGCTGAATCTCTCCACCTGCACCTGGAGTCGTATTTTCTAATATTTCAAATATCTCTGGCGTAATAATATACCTTCCTAATATAGCTACATTAGAAGGAGCCTCTTCTTTTTTAGGCTTCTCTACTAAATTCTTTACCTTGTATACTCCATCTTCAATATATTTTCCATCCACGATTCCATACTTATTAACATCTTCATCTGGAACAGCTTGCACTCCCAAAACAGTAGTCTTATACTCATTATAAACATCAATCATTTGCTTAAGACAAGGCATATCCGCATCTACAATATCATCTCCTAAAAGTACTGCAAAAGGCTCATTTCCAATAAAGCTCTTTGCACAATAAATAGCATGTCCAAGTCCTTTAGGTTCTTTTTGACGAATATAGTGGATATTGACCATATCACTGATTCTTCTTACTTCTTCTAACATCTCAGTCTTACCTTTTTTCTCAAGCTCAAGCTCAAGTTCAACAGATTTGTCAAAATGATCCTCTATGCTTTTTTTATTTCTTCCAGTAATAATCAATATCTCTTCAATCCCTGAAGCTACTGCCTCTTCAATAATATACTGTAGAGTTGGTTTATCTACTATTGGAAGCATCTCTTTTGGCTGTGCCTTTGTTGCTGGCAAAAATCTTGTCCCTAGTCCTGCTGCTGGTATGATGGCTTTTCTTACTTTCATATTTACTCCCCCTCATAATATTCTATTAAATAAAACATACTTATATCAAAATCTGAACATATCTATCAATTCTATCAAGCTCCGAATATTGTATTTTGCATAATATCCTTCATCCATCTCTTTTTTCTTATAGATACCATCTTCTCTACAGATCATTACTGTTTCCATTCCTAATTCATTAGCCATTACAAAATCCTTATTGATATTATCTCCTATATAAATCATTTCTGCATATTCCAAATCCAATTTTTCCTTTACCATTTCATAAGGCTTCTTATGAGGCTTCCAGTAATCTCTTCCAATTTCATCAGTTATCACAATAATATCAAAATACTTCTCTATGTCCAATACTTTTAATTTATTTCTTTGTGTATTTTGATAACCATCCGTAATCATTCCTAACTTAAACTTTTTGCTATATAAATATTTTAGCGTATATTCTGCATCATCATAAAGCCTTATATTCGGTATATGCTCTCTATAATGAACAATTAACTTTTTAATATAATCTATAGTATAATCTAATCTATATGCATCCAACAATCTATTAAACACATGCTTTGTATCTTTCTCAAAAAGCTTTTTCATATTGAAAAACAACTTATTTTCATTTAGTCCATAATCTTGTCCAATTTTCTTTGCTACCTCTTTAAACCCACTAAAAACATATGCTCTTTCTGATATTAATGTATCATCTAAATCAAAAACTATTCCCTTAATCATTTTATCACATTCCCATTCATATCCAAAAAAACTGCCTGATCATATCGAAGGGCTACCAAACCATCTTCATAATCTTCATAATAACTTAATTTTTCCCCCATTAACAATTTATATATATTCTTAGCTGAATTAGCACCTGCTTTCATACTAATAGGTGCACCCCCACCAAATCGAGGATTGATTTCAATAAATTTTATTCCAGACATACCCTTTATGCATTGAACAGTAATAGGTCCTATAGGCTTTAAAACATTTACCATCCTCTTTACTTCATCAATAATTTCCCTCTCCCTAATCACAACTGCTTTTGAAACCTCACCGCCTCTTGTCGCCACTCTTTTTCTTGGAACAATCGTAATAGGATTTCCTTCAAAGTCACAAAATACATCAATCGTATATTCATCACCCTCTGCAAATTCTTGAATAATAGGATTAGGTACATACTCTCTAAAAAAACTTAATTCCTTTTCATTATTTACTTTAAAAGCATTAATACTAGAACTACCATCTAATGGCTTAATAAATAAAGGAAATTTATATTCTCCCTTTTCTAAAGAATTCTCATCTATTACATTCGGTACCCCAAAACAATTTTTCTTCAAGAAATTATATGTAACAAACTTATCTTTTCCTATATCTATAACCTTTTTATTCGAAATCATAATCTTAGCATTAGTTAAGCTTTCAAGCTGTTCCTTATTTTCTACTAAAATAGGTAATTCAGTATCAATTGTAGGAATTACCAAATCAATATCATACTCATTACAAACCTTAATAATCTCACTAATAAATTCATTAGCATCTACTCTCGGTACCATTACGTATATATCTGCATAATATATAGCTGGTGCAAATTTACTAATATCCACTGCCACGATATTCCCTTTTATTCCCAATTCATTTCTTGCTCTTTTAAACCACTGAAGCAATTCAACTCTCCGTCCAGCACTTAAAAAAAGAATATTCATTACCACAACCGTCCTTTCATATCCTTATCCAGTCTTTTACGTATTATATTTTATTTAAATATCTTTCTTATTGAATCAACTTGGTAAAAAAAGAACCTTGAATATTAATCCAAGGCGTTTCTCCTATGTGTTGTAGCATCATTTCCAACAAATTTTTCCATTCCGACTCGACCTTCTTGATCTACACCTTCTCTTATCAAAACTTTTACAGCAGTCATAAAAAGTATCTTCAAATCTAACCACAAGCTCCAATGATCTACATACCACACATCAAGCTTAAATTTTTCTTCCCAAGAAATTGCATTTCTCCCATTTATCTGTGCCCAACCAGTAATCCCAGGTCTTACCTCATGTCTTCTTGACTGCTCTTTATTATATAAAGGTAAATACTCTACCAAAAGAGGTCTTGGCCCTACTAAACTCATATCTCCTTTTAGAACATTTACCAACTCTGGCAATTCATCTATACTAGTTTTTCTTAAGAACTTCCCAAAATTTGTTAATCTCTCCTCATCTGATAAGAGCCTTCCAGATGAATCTTTTGTATTTAACATAGTTCTAAATTTATACATCCTAAATATTTTTCCATGTATCCCTGGTCTTTCTTGAATAAATATCACAGGAGAACCTAATTTAACCTTAATCAGTAATGCAACGATTATTAAAATAGGAGCCAATAACAATAATAATACAACAGCAGCAACTATATCTATACATCTTTTTATCAACAGCATAACCTCACCTATTTTTCATTCAACTTTTATTATGATAACCGTTCCATCTTTGTAACACCAATTTCCTCATATACATTATAGTTTAAGCTTTTTAGTAATTCATCAAGACTCTTATCATCTGTTATCCCTTGAGAACTCGCCTTCATAAACATAGTCTTAATAGTCTGAAGTACAATTTTCAAATCCAAGAAAAAAGAATAATTTCTGATATATAATAAATCAAATCTTAACTTATCCTGAGGTGTTGTTGTATATTTACCAAGAACTTGTGCAAGCCCCGTAACACCAGCCTTTACTGCCACCCTATATTTAAAATCCGGAATCTCTTTTTTAAATTCATTAATAAAAAATTCTCTCTCTGGTCTTGGCCCTACAACACTCATATCTCCCTTTAATACATTAAAAAGCTGTGGCAGTTCATCTATGCGAGTTGACCTAAAAATCCTTCCCATAGGCGTAATTCTAGGATCTTTATCCGTAGCCAAAACAGGTCCTGTATGTTTTTCTGCATCTATAATCATCGTTCTAAATTTATACACCTTAAACTTCTTATTACCTCTCGTCACCCGCTCTTGTGCAAAAATTGCTGGCCCTCTATCATAAAGCTTAATACTTATATAAGCTATCAACATCAATGGTGAAGATAAAATAATCCCTACTAAAGCTACAACCACATCAAAAGCTCTTTTCATCAATCTTTGTTCAATTGTCAAATGAAAATTTTCAATGCAAAATGCAGGTACATCGTCAAATTGTGTTAACTTTGCATTAAACAACGTTATCTCAAACAATTCCGGTATAATATAAATAGTCTTATCTAATTCTACACAATAAGAAATAATCCTTTCTTTATACTTACTACCTAAATTAGCACTGATACATACTGCATCCACTTCTTTTATCCATTCATAAATTTCATCATGTACTTCACTACAAATATATCTAATTTTAAATTGCTTTTCATTTGTAGATAATATCTTCTTCGCAATATTTTCTGACTGTTCTTCGTCACCTATTATCATAACTGTCTTTTTCTTATGTAGAACAAAATACATTTTATAAGCTATATACTTCCATACTACTAAAAATAAAAGCTGTAAACCAAAAGCGATAAAAAATACACTTCTTGGAAAACTAAATCCCCTATTAAAAAATGTCAATGCCATAGATGAAATCATCACAAATATTAAGGATAATACAGAAGAATATACCGTCTCTATATATGACTTTTCTCCACATCTAAACACACCATAAATATAAAAAAATATCAGTGCCGTCAAAGAAATAAGCGGTATAATTTCAATATACGGTGTAATATGACTACTGCTTAATTCTTTTCCAAATCTAGAAATAAAAGCTGCATAAAATCCTAAATTCACTAACAATATATCTATGATAATCTGCAATCCATAAAACAATTTGCTTTCCTTTTTAAAATAACTATTTGACATAATTTTCCCCCTTTATTCATCACTCCCTGACATAACTATTTTATAATATTCAAACCATTTCGTAAACCTTTTACAATACTGTAAACGATTTGTAATATCATATTTATGCATTTTTTTCTCTCTTTAATCGATAATATTCAATCGTCTTTGTCAAACCTTCTCCAATACTATACCCTGGTTCCCAGTCTAAAAGCTTCATTGCCTTTTCATTATTCAACGTACTATGCTTGATGTCTCCTTTTCTTTCATCTCCATAAATAGCATTGCACTCACTTTTTAAAATATCTCTCATCATATTAAATAATTCTGTTACGGTAGTCTTTTTATTAGTACTAATATTACATATCTCATTATCAGCAAGCTTTAATGCCTTTACATTAGCACTAGCTATATCCTCAACATAAATATAATCCCTTGTTTGTTCTCCATCTCCAAAAATCGTAGGATTTTTTCCATTTAATAATAAATCTAAAAAAATTGATACTACCCCACCTTCACCCTTAGGATCTTGCCTTATGCCATACACATTTGCATATCTTAGTATAGTATACTTTATTCCATAAAGTTCAGCATATACCTTTATATAATGCTCAGGCGTGTGCTTTGAAATTCCATAGTATGATATAGGGCTTACTCTATGCTTTTCATCTACTGGTAGATATTTTGGAGTACCATAAACAGCTGCTGATGAAGCATATATTATTTTTCTTACTTTATACTTTTTACAATTCTCTAATAAGTTTATAGTTCCTATAATATTAACATCTCCATCAAACATAGGATCTTTTATAGATTTTTGTATATCTATTTGTGCAGCATGATGAATAACAACCTCTGGCTTTTCCACTTCAAATATTTTATCTATTTCTTTATCTCTTATATCTGCTTCATAAAATACAGCTTTCTTATTTATATTTTCCATATTTCCTGTGGACAAATTATCTATGATAATTACTTCATCTCCATTCTCCACTAACTTATCTACAATATGTGAGCCAATGAATCCTGCTCCCCCTGTTACCAATACCTTCATATTCCTCTTCCTTTCTATAGCTTATTATTTTCTTTATAAGTTGGTACAATTCTTTTTAATCTATTTTTAATATAACTAGGATCACTATCTATACACTTTTTAAGAGCATCTATATCCTTCATCAATTGATAATACTCTATGTCCATAGGTTTTTCTACATAAATCTTTTCCTTATGTGTCTTTTCTACATTTTCATCATTCACTAATAGCTCTTCATAAAGCTTCTCTCCTGGTCTTAATCCAGTATATTTTATTTCTATATCCTTATCAGGTTCAAAGCCAGATAAGGTAATTAAATCTCTTGCCAATTGATCAATCTTAACAGGCTCTCCCATATCCAATACAAATATCTCTCCACCCTTTGCCATAGCCGCTGACTCCATAACTAATTGTACTGCTTCCGATATAGTCATAAAATAACGAATAATATCAGGATGTGTTACCGTAACTGGTCCTCCTCTTGCAATCTGTTTTTTAAATAGAGGAATAACACTTCCTCGACTTCCTAAGACATTCCCAAAACGAACAGCTACAAAATCTGTTTTTGAATTTTTATTAAAGCTTTGAACAATCATCTCACAAATCCTTTTTGTAGCCCCCATTACATTTGTAGGGTTTACTGCCTTATCAGAAGAAATCAATATAAATTTTTCTACATGATACCGATCACTCATCTTTACTACATTCAAAGTCCCAAATACATTATTCTTCACAGCCTCTCCACACGAATCCTCCATAAGTGGTACATGCTTATGTGCTGCTGCGTGAAAAACAATGTGAGGAGAACAACTACTAAAAATATAATTAAGACGCTTCACATCTCTTACAGAACCTACCATAAAGCTTTTATCTACATTTGGATACTTTACATTTAACTCCTCTTGTATATCATAAAGATTATTTTCACTAATATCAAATACAATTAATTTTTCTGGCTTAAACTTTACAATCTGTCGACAAAGCTCTGAACCAATAGATCCGCCTCCACCTGTTACTAAAACTCTTTTTCCATTTATATAAGCTGCAATCTTTTCATCATCAAGCTGTACCTTATCTCTTCCTAATAAATCATTTACATCTACATTTCTAATCTTATCTGCAAGAATCTCCTTCAAATCTTCCTTTAATTCTCTTAATTCATGGATATTGGGAAGTATTTTTAAAGTACTCTTAGTCTTTTTACATTCCTCTATAATCTCCTTTATATCCTGCCTCTTCCCACCTGGAATAGCGATTACAATTTCATCTATTTTTTTATTTACTGCATAAGAAAATATATCTTGCCTTGTCCCAACTATAGGTACACCACTAATTTTTTTTCCTTTTTTAGATAAATCATCATCAATAAAGCATATGGGATTTATTCTAGCATCTTCTTTAAACTTCTTTAAAAGTATATTGCCAGCCTCTCCAGCTCCAATAATCATGACTCTTTTTCTTTTGTCTTTTAATGGAAAATATATCATATCATATATATTAATTCTTTTAAAAATCTTCGTAGTAAATCGACTGATACCAAATAAAAATAAATCGATAAAAAATGTTATAACATATATACTTCTAGGAACATTTAACCGCCCTAAATATATAGCAATAATGATAAGTCCATTACTAATGCTCACAGCCATGAATAAATTCATCAATTCATCTATCCCTGCATACTTCCATATACTTTTGTATAAACCAAAATAATTAAATACCAATATTTTACCAATAGTTATAAAAGGTGACATATATATAAATACTTTAAAATAATCAAAGGTTAAGTTCCTTCCAAATCTTAAATAATATGCCATCATGATAGCTATATTGATCAATATTACATCTAGTAAAAATATAAAAATAGGCTTTAGTTTTTTGTACATGATATACCTCTTTTCGTTTAAACACTAGATTTATTATATAATTTAAAAAAGGACATGTCTACACATGTCCTTAATTCTCTTCATTATATCCCTTTGGATTATTTTTATGAAAATTCCATGCATCTTCAATAATCTTTTCTAATGAATCAAACTTTGGTTTCCAACCTAAAACTTTTTTAGCTTTTTCAGATGAAGCTATTAAAACTGCTGGATCCCCTAATCTTCTTTCTATAATTTCAGCTGATATAGGATGATTTGTTACCTTTCTAGCTGTTTCAATCACTTCTTTAACTGAAAATCCTGTTCCATTCCCAAGATTAAAAACATTACTTTCATTACCTTTTCTAAGATATTCTAAAGCTAAATAATGTGCTGATGCTAAATCCACCACATGAATATAATCTCTAATACAAGTACCATCCTTCGTTGGATAATCATCTCCAAACATATATATTTTTTCTCTTTTCCCTAATGGAACTTGCAAAACAAGCGGGATCAAATGTGTTTCTGGATTATGACATTCTCCTATTTTTCCACTTTCATCAGCACCTGCTGCATTAAAATATCTAAGTGAAACATATTTTATCCCATAAGCTTTATCAAACCATTTCATCATCTTTTCCATAGCAAGCTTCGTTTCACCATATGTATTAGTTGGATGCGTTTCATCTGATTCTAATATAGGTATTGATTTTGGTTCACCATAAGTAGCTGCCGTTGAAGAAAATACTATTTTATCTACATTATTATTCTTCATAACATCTAATAAACACATCATTCCATACACATTATTATGATAATATTCATATGGCTTTTCCATACTTTCCCCAACTAAAGAATTGGCAGCAAAATGAATAACCGCTTCTATATCATTTTTTTTAAACACATTGTCCAAAAACTCTTTATCTCTTATATCACCTTTGTAAAATTTATCCGTCAATACAGCCTCTTCATGTCCACTCTGTAAGTTATCCACTACAATAATATCTAAGTTATTTTCTAAGAAATATTTAACAGTATGGGAACCAATATATCCAGCACCACCAATTATCAGTATAGCCATTATAAACCCTCAACTTTCATTTCTTATTTTCTTAATAAGTTTTTATATACCCAACCTCTTAGTTTATTTGGAATAATTCTTACTGATGTTCTTAAAATGATATTACTCAAAAACTTATTAAAGCTAATAAAACCCATATCTAAGAATTTTTTCTGCAACTGAATATCTACTTGAACGTATTTCATTCCACCTCTTCGCTCAAACATACTAGCACCAGTACGTGCATATACCAAACATTCAGGTATATTATACATTTTAGAGTCATTCATAATCATTCGAACCCATAAATAGTAATCTTCATTCCATAAAGAAGGCTGATAGTTTCCGGCATCTATTACTGCCTTTTTTCTATACATAACCGTCATATGATTAAATGGATTTCTTCTTTTAGCATATTTTTTTATTTCTCTATCATTAACAGGAACTTTTCGTATAGATAATATATTGTGAATATCTCCTTCAAACTCTTCTATATATGATCCTACTATATCTACATCTTCATTTTCTCTTAATACCTTTAACTGCTTTTCAAATCTATTACTTACAGCTATATCATCCGTATCCATTCTTGCAATAATATCATATTTACAAGCTTTTACTCCTTCTTTTAGTGCTATTCCTAATCCTTTATTTTCTTTAAATTCTACTATTTTAAATAAGCCACAATATTTTTGTATATACTCATTAACAATAGTATTTAACTCATCTGTTAACTTACCATCTTTCACTAATACTATCTCATTTGGTTTCTCGCTTTGGTTAATCACACTATCTATAGCCTTTTTTAAGTATAATGGATTTTCCTTATAATATACTGACATCAATACTGAAAATTTCATAATCTACCTTCCTATCATTTCATGATACTTTTCTTCATATTCGATTGACATTTTTTCAACTCTAAATTTTGATTCATATTTTTTTCTTGCATTATTAGACATTATTTCATAATTATTATGCTTATATAAAAACTGTATTGCTTTTACATAGTCATTATCCGATTTAGCTATTATTCCATTTTCATAGTTATCTACTATTTCATGCATTACTGGAATATCACTAACTATTGCAGGTTTTTTCATCATCATACTTTCAACTACAACAAGCCCAAATCCCTCACTTAATGAAGTAAAAAGCAATACATCTGATTTTTGTATATATTCAAACACTTTTTCCCGTTCTACTTTACCAACTAATTGAACAATGTCCTGAATATCATTGTTAACAATATATTTTTCAATTTTATTTTTAAGGATACCATCACCAATAATTCTATACTTAACTTTAATTTTTTTATCTTTTAAAAGCTTAATTATATCTAAAGCTTTAAATATGTTTTTACACTTATTTAATACTGAAATTGAAACTATATTAATTTCAGTATCTATATTCTGCTCAGCATTTTTTAAATTATCTTCTATTCCATTATATATTACATCTATATTTTCAAAACCCGTTTTACAATAAACATTTTTTATATATTCAGAAATTGCTATTTTCTTATCGATTTTCATTAATGCTTTATTCATAAAATAAGTCATCAAACGACCAATAATTTCTCCATATTGATATGTAAAATCTTCCATAGGATTATTGTGCAAAGTAGTAATTGATCTATAACTGCTAAAATTTTTTGAAATAATGATCGTTGGCCAAAAACTGTGTACATGAATTATGTCTGGTTTTTCTTGCTCTATTATATTTTTAATCTTTAAAATATCTCTTT
Organism: Crassaminicella indica; assembly: GCF_019203185.1. Classification (NCBI taxonomy): domain Bacteria; kingdom Bacillati; phylum Bacillota; class Clostridia; order Eubacteriales; family Clostridiaceae; genus Crassaminicella; species Crassaminicella indica. The sequence goes on from NZ_CP078093.1 coordinate 587,928, forward strand.
TAAAAGGTATTTTCCCCATTCCTATATCATAAGTTTTTATATGATTGTTCTTAAACCTTTGTATATCCTGTTGTGAATTATTTCTTAATGATACAAAAATATATTCGAAGTTAGGATCATTAGAATATTTTGCTATATTTTCAGCAACTATGATTGGACCTTTTTCTTGTAAACTGGGCACTAAAACCATTATTTTCATTATATTTCCCTCACCCATTTTTTTTCTATTTCTTTTAACTTATATTTTTCAACATTAACCTTAGCTTTCTTACCAAATTTTATTCTTGTTTCTTGGTCTGTTGTAAGTTTTTTTATTTTTTTAGATAAATCATCAATATCTAAATATCTTGCTAGATAGCCATCTTCTCCATCTTCAACTAAATCTCTGGGACCACTGGGACAGTCAAAACTAACTATTGGCAATCCGCATTCTTTAGCTTCTAACAAAACCATAGGGAAACATTCGAATTTTGAAGACATAACGTATATAGAAGAATTCAAGTATGCCTCTTTAATATCAGATTTTACATCATTCAATTCTACATTTTCTTCTAATCGTAGCTTCCTTACCAAGTTTGATAATTTTTCTTTATCACCCTCATCTTTTCCGAAAATTTTTAATTTCCATTCAGGACAAGTATTAACAACATCTTTAAATGCTTTTATTAAAAAATCAAATCCTTTTACATCTTGATATCTTCCAACTGCAACAATTACCCTTTCAGATAAGTTACTTACTTTTGTACTTTCCCATGGAACGGGATTAGGCATAATACAAATTTTTTCTTCTCCAAATAATTTCTTATAGACTTGCCCATCAGTAGTATTTAAAACAAAAACTTTATCTAAATATTTGTACACAAAAGTTCTTAAGAAATTTAAAATTTTATAAGTTGGTTGAAAATAACTATTATGTTCCCATGCAATTTTTTTTATCTTTCTATTGAAAAATAGTAGCGCAATCATTTTGAAAATAACCCCATCTATTCCTAATGTAATGATTACATTAGGAGAGATCTTCTTAATAATTTTTCTAAATTTCCCCATATATAAAAGGGGTTGTATTTTTCTATAAACATAATTTTTAGATTTACTTAAACCTAATGAAATGATTTGAACATTATCATTTAACTTATAAAATGACTTTTCTTGATTAAATGTGATTATTTTAATATTGTACGATTTATTCGATAATGCATTTGCTATTGTAGCTAAGACCCTCTCTGCTCCCCCTGGCGTTTCCATACCAAAAGGAATAAAAAAAACTATTTTTTTCATTTGATCCCCTTTCTATTTTCTAATACATATATAGCCCCTAGAATTGCATAAAAATACGGTATAGCATATGGAGCAAATGACATACCAGATATTAAAAACGGTAATATAATATATAATCCCCTATAATTAGTTTTTATAGTAATTACATAAATTAAAAATAATATTAGACTTAAACCTATAACTCCTGATTCAAAAAAATATACTAATAAAAAATTATGAGCGGATATATTCAATATCTTAGGTGCATTATTAAATCCTACTCCTAAAAGAAGATCTTTGACTCCCCAACTATTAACATTCTTGAAAGCAAGATATAATATTTGAAATTTAGAAATAAAACTGCTATCTTGACTAAAGCTAAAATACCCTAAAACTATACCTCCTATGATGACCATAATTATAAACATACTTACAATCAAATAATTAATTCTATACTTTTTCATTTTATCTATAATTTGAAATAATAATAAACAAAAAACAAGTGAAGTAATACTAGCTCTTCCAAGTGTTAAAATACATAATATAAATAAACTTGCTAACTGAAATCTATATTTCACGTTATGATATTTATTTAAATATAATGTAAAGAAAAATACACATAATATAAAAATTGCTACAAAATTAGAATCATTATACATTATACTGTTAAACTTATATGCATAAAAAATATACTGTGAATTTCCTTGAGCTTTGACTGCAGAAATATAGCTTGAATTTGGATTACTCAGCCTATAAAAGCACTCTATAATCAATAACATTAGAGACCAATTTATAAACCTGTTAGAAATTTTTAATATGTTAAAATAATTCTCCTTGTATAATAATATAATACCAATCGGTAAATATATCAATGAGTACAGTATGCTTATAGTAACTTTTAAATCACCCTCTACTAATAATTGCTCTCCAAAAAAATAAATGCTAGTTAACATCACTTGGACAATTAAACATTCTTTTATGAGGCTCTGTTTCTTTATCATAATTAATAAAAATAAATATATACCTGTAACTAAAGAAATATGGAAAGGACTTATTGGAACAATTTGTGTTAAAAAGAAACCTGAAAATACAAATAATATTGAAATAGTAAAGTTTTTCATATAAATCCCTTTCTTTATTACGACTTGTGCTTATATCATAATACTATATTATAGACATAGTCAATTTCTGTATCTATATATAAACTTACTAGTATTCAAAATTTAAATACTATTTCTATTAAAAAATATCATTAGTTTTTCCTACCACAACCATTCTAATATAGAGCAATTATATATCTACCCTTGTAGCACATTGCATATTTGCTACAATATTATTTTCTGAAAAGTTTTTCTAATATCGAAGGTTTATTAATTCTTTCAATTATTAAATATTTAAATCTATCAACCAAATACCTAAACTGTTCTGTCCTAAAGAAAAATAAAATGAATATTACATTTGAAACAACAACACACACTATAATTTTCCCAATAAATCCTACAAATGTTATATCTACAAAAACAAATTTCATAATATATTGGATAAATATAACTGCAGTTAAAGTTGCTCCTGCATAACAAATATACTCTAAGTAATATTTATAAAGTGGCTTTTCAAAAACATATTTATACGATAAATAAGGTACTGTGAAAAAAGGTACAGAAAGTGTACTAATAGTGGTTCCTATAAACACACCGATAATTCCAACTTGTTTTACTAATATAATTGAAACTATTAGATTAACAGCTGATTCTATGAGTGGTGCATATTTATCATTTACAAATAACCCCGAGGTTTGTTTTGGAATATTGATAGAAGCTCTCATATTCATTATATAAAAATTAAAAATTATAATCCCTACTATCTTTTGTTCAAAAACATAATCTTTTCCAATCCATAGTATAATGAACGGATTTAGAAGAATAAAAAGGCATACCGATGAAAATCCACTAATCCAAAAGTTAATAAACATCATTATTCTGAAAATCTCATATTTTTTTCCTGATGACTCAGTTACTACCAAATTTCCAAAGCTTGCAGTAATACCTAAAAACACTTGACTTGTTAACCCTTTTATTGCATTTATTATCAATGTATAGTTTGAATAAATACCAACTGAAATGACACCTATTAAAGATGAAATTATGAGGTTATCAGTTGAGAAAACAAAATAACTTCCAATTTTATGCAAAAAAATTGCTCTTATATTCTTAAATAGAAGTTTTTTATCTTTTTGCCCAAGTTTTGTAGCTCTATCAATACTTTTAATATAGGGGTACTTTTTATTTGCTATATAAATTATTACTAAATTTTCAAGGACACGAATACATATTCTTGAAAGTAAGTATAGAATATAATTTTTAGTAATTAATAGTATACTTATGGTTGTTAAGTTAGAGATAAATTGCTGAGCTATCCTAACTACAGATAATATATAACTTTTTTGATCAGCTTCAATAATCGGTCTTTTGTATGAAAAAAAGTAAGAAAAAAATGTATCTAATACAAAAAGTAAATATATTATATTAATATGAGAAATATCAGGTTTTTCTTTTATAAATACATGTAAGAACGGCGTTATTACAAATCCTATTACTAGAACTAATACCCCAATCATTCTATATGCCATTTTATAGAATCTCATTAATGCTGCTATTTGATAAGTGTCTTTTTCTTCTAGTGGTCTATATAAGCTATAAATTATAACTGAGCCTATACCTAATTCGGCAAGATTAAGCATCGCTAATATGCTTGTAAATAATCCATCTATACCTAGGTAATTTGCCCCAAGTGTCTTTATAAAAATTCCTCTTGATACAAAATTTAATAGAATAATTACAAATTGCATCGATATTCCAGCTACTATATTCTTAATAGAATTTGTTGTTCTCATAAACTTTTAAACATCCTTTACATCATTTCTTTTGATTTGTAGCTAACTACTCACAAAGATTTAGAAATCACACCTAACTTTATATAGTATTTATTCCACTCACCTTAAATACAATAATATACTTGAAATGTATAATTTATTGCATTAATAAATTCATAAACAATAGAAACAAACTTTCTAAATCAGATTGTATTCAAAATATAAGCGCACTACTTTATTTATCCATTTATCGACACTATATTGAAAATGTATAGTCTTACTTATTTCTTCAAATAATGGCTTATATAAATTAATGTTGCTGTAAATTGTTTCCTAGATAGCTTATGTCAAAGCTAAAATATCTTCCAATTCAAACACTTTGGATACTGGTAACTTGGTAACCATCTTAATGCTAGGTATATTACTTATAATAAGTGACTCCAGCTTCACATAGAACATACGAAACCCCGTCTGTATAACTTGATGATATACATACATCTGATGGTATATAATATTTCCCTATATTTCCAGCAATAGGTAACAAGCTTAAGCATTGTATTGTATCGTTTATTTATATATTCCATATAACTTTCCAATCCACAGCCAATCACTACAAAGATTATTTTATTTATTCTCGTAATTCATTTTTTAAGAATAGAGAAAAATGATTTCTTATAATAATAGCTACTATATAACTAATAAGTCAATTTATTAGTAAAAGCATAACTCTAGACGTTATTTTTATCACTTTGATTTTTATTGCTTGCATTCGCATATGTTCCTCTTTTCTATCAAAGCATATTCTTATAAACCTTTACTTTAGATTATTAGAACAAATTCTCTTTATTTGTATATTTTTTAATCCTTATTATTTCTTGTTCTAAAAATTAAACGTTTTGTATTCTCTTAGGTTCTGAATATTCACTTAAATATTTAATAAGTGCTATTCCCAGCATACCACTTCCATAATTCAATATATTAGAAATATGACTAATTGGAATTTCCAATAATTTATCCTCCTATATCTAATTTTGATTTATTGAAATGTCTTCTTTTTTATCAATTGATTTGCAACTTGCAATTAAGTTTTTCCCTCATATTAAAAAGTAAATGTTAGAATTTTTATAGATAAACCATTTTTAATGATTAGTTATCCATTACAAATAATGGTAAAATTCTAAGACTATTTACGCAGCTAATAATCCTATATCGGGTAATTTATAATAGTAATTTATGCCATAAACAATAGATTTTATGAGCTCTTTATCTTCATTGAATTGGTCATAAAGAGAGGCGATTTCATCAAACAACACTTCTATATTTTCTCTAGCTCCAATATTAAAGATCTTGTTTTTGAGCAGGTTCCATATATTTTCTTGGGGATTAAGTTGTGGTGAATAAGCAGGTGTATTGATGAGAACAAGTCTTTCTTTATTTGACTCCCAAAACTCTTGTATTTTCACATTGTTGTGTGTTCTAGCATTGTCTAAAACAAGATATACCTTCTTACTAGGATTACACTCTAATAGGTATTCCATGAAGCTTTGTATTTCCTCGCTGGTTATACTTTGTTTAGCTGAGTATATATCAGCAACTGTATCAAAATTTTTGGTGATTTCTGTGGCGCCTATGATATTTACACCTTCATGAGAACCGTTACTTTCTAATATAGGGGATACCCCCACAAGGCTCCAACTTCTCCTATTATCCGATTCGGTTCTTAGACCTGTTTCATCCATTACGTATAGAACACTTTCAGAGTCGTTTTCTACAGTAGATACTAAATCTATCATTTTTTTTAAAGGCTTCCTGTTCGGATTTTACACCTTTTGTTGGTTTTTTCTGAGCTCTTTTAAAACTAAAGTTGTTTTTGTGAAGGATATTACGTATAGTTTGTGCACATACTCTGACCTCATAGTTTTGATACAGATAGTCAGCTAGAAGTTGAGCCGTCCATACGTGACCTAATAGACCAAAATTATTAGGAGTAGTATGCATAACTGTTTTTAGAAGATCATCTTCCATTTCAGCAGTAATTTTACAATTAGAAGGAACTTTTCCTCTACGATCTTCTAGTGCCTTTATTCCTAAAGCATTCCAACGCTTGATATAAACATAAATATTTACATCTGATTGTAAGAGAAAATCTGCTATTGCTTTAACTTTATAACCTTCAGCAAGCATTATAATTGCTGTAAGTATATTTCGTGCTAATGCTACGTTGTGGGTATTTCTTAATTTTTTCAATTCCTTTATGGAATGTCCGTGAAGATCTGCTGTTACGATTGTTGGTCTACTCATTTATCTCATCTCCTAAGGGCTTTTTTCTTAGGATATGGAAAAAATCACTTAAAAATGCAGCATAGCCAAGAAATTAAATTTGTTTATCTATATTAAAAGCAAATAAAAAGCAATACTCATCAAAATTTACTTTTGTTATTTAAAAACAAAAAGCTTTGTAGCTTTTACGATAAAACTTTTTATAAAAAAACGCAAATGTGCTTTATAGCAATAATATATAGGATATTTCCTCCATAACATAATTTCTTTATCAATCCCATATCCTATAGCAATATCATTAAGTGGAACTTTAAGGAATTTATCATATTCTTTTTTTTCAATAAAAGTAACTAATTCTTTATGCTTCACCCCGGAATACGCTAAACAATATATTACACTCATGATGGCATTTGGTAAAACATAATGAACTATTGTTTCTTTTAACTCATCATTGCTATAGTTATTATCTTCCAAATATCTATATATTCTAATCATAGCATCTACATAATCAAATTGTTCAAAGTTTCTCTTTCTCATAGCAGAATCATCATGTTGTCGATAATTATAAATTGTTTGAGAAATTGTTTCTACTTTTTCTGATGCTAGAAGACATTTTATTGTAAACTCTTGGTCTTCACCATATTTACATCCCACACTAAACCTAATTTTATTTGTGATAACTAATTCTTTACAAACAATAAATGTACCAATACGTATCCAAATCTTTCGTTGCAAAAATAATAGAGTTGTATCACTACCACTTCCACTAAAGTATTTATATGTATTAGTATAATTCCAAATTTCTTTGTTCTTACTAGTAACATTTCTATATCCGCCATAAACTAATTTAGATTTTTTTTTAATTGCCTTATCATATAAACTTTTAAGGGCATCTTTTATTAAAGTATCATCGGCATCAATAAACATTAAAAATTCACCATTAGCTTCATCAATACCTATATTTCTTGCTGCACTAACACCTTTATTTACCTGTCTAATAACTTTTCCCTTTAAATTAAAATAATGTAGACTTTCCTGAGCAACAATTGCACTTTTGTCTTCTGACCCATCATCAACTATTATTATTTCAATTTGTTTTGCTATGCTTTGAGTTGACAATGATTTAATACATTCTTCTATATATTTTTCGCAATTATACATAGGTATTATAACACTTATTAATGGTTTAATCATACGCTACACCTCTTTTACTTAATATCTTCTTTTTCATTCTCAAAGCGATTATTAATGATATTAAAATAAATCCAATTAATCCGTTTTACTAGTTAGAAATTATTAACAAAGCAGTTCCAATCATTATGTTAATCTTTCATTGAAAACGACCTCATGGATCTATGTCAATCAAAAAGTTAGTTTTTAACATGCAATTTTAGCCTCATTTTCTACTTGTTGAGGGGTTTTATATTTTAATGATCCATGGATACGTTTTCTATTGTACCAACCTTCAATGTATTCAAATATGGCTAATTTAGCGGTATGAAAATCTATATATTTTACATGATGAATTTCTTCTTTTTTCAATACAGAATGGAATGATTCAATAGGAGCATTGTCATAAGGACACCCTTTACGACTAAAGGAGTGCTGTATCCCCTTAGATTTAAGGTACCTCCCAAATTCCATGCTTGTATATTGCGAGCTTAAATCGGAATGCAATACAAGTGTATCTATAGGGTTTTGTGAAATATAAGCATTCTTTACAGCCTGTAAGGCTACATTTACAGTCATAGCAGTATCAAATGAATACCCTATTATTTTACGAGAATGAAGATCCATAACAGATGCAAGATAGCACCATCCATCTTTTATCGTATGTATATAAGTGATATCCGTTACCCATTTTTGATTAAGTACAGTAGTTTGAAAATCACGATTAAGTAGATTAGGATATTTTATGACTTTCTGTTTTGTTGAATAAGGTCTATACTTTGTGACTGTAATAGCATAAATACCAAGCTTTCGCATTATTCTCTGTACTCTTTTTATGCTAACTGTGTATCCTTTTTTTAAAAGCATATGATATATTTTAGGAGCACCATATCTTCTTTTAGATTGAGTATAGATGTTATAAATTGTTTCTTTTAGTTCTTTATTTTCAAGTTCTCGATTAGAAGGTGTATGACAAAGTGCATTATAATAAGAGCTACGAGAAACTTCTAGTATTTTGCACATAGCTTGTATAGAATGTTTATCAGACTGCTCTGTAATAACTTTAAATAATTGATCATCATTTATGCTTTGGCGAATATGGTGATAGCCTTTTTTAAGATAGTATTCTCCTCCTGAAGGCGTGCAATTTGTTTTTTTAATTCTGCTACATCATTTAATGTAGTAGTTTTTCCATCTGATGTAGATATAGGAGAAAATCTTTTAATCCATTTATATATAGTGACATCTGAAACACCATATTCGCTGCTTAATTCTTTTACAGAACGACCAGAATAATACAGATCTACAATTGTCTTTTTAAAATCTTGATTGAATTTTTTATTGTTCATTATGGACACATCCTCTCAGTTATTATTTTATATATTTAACCAATTTGTGTCCATAAAACTATACTAGCACCACTCATTATAAAGATAAAAGGATAACATATGTTAGATCTCAATATTGCCGTAGTATTCATTATTACGGCTAACATCTATCAAAGGTTACTCCAATACATATCAAACTTCGTAATATCAACGATGCTATTTGTTAATTTATCAATAAATTATTAGGTAAAGAGTTAAATGTAGATAACATTTAAAAATTTATATTTAAACAAAATATTTCAAAGAACATAATTTTTTGCAAGAAAACTGAAAAATTTGTCTTTATTATAAATAGATTTGATAGCATACAAAATTTACTTTATTAAATTTATATTTTCTATGGATTTATATCTCAATTGTTCATCATACACATTTTCCCATATATATATCACTTTCATATTAAAATCTTTAATTTTTTCTATATCATTATAAACCTCAAAGCTTACTCCCATATCATTCAATGTATGAACTATTATTTCTTTCATTTCATCATTTGAACCTACTACGATAATTTTTTTTCTCTTTTTTATCTGCTCTTGTGTTACTTCTTTTATATAACTATTAATTAATAGTATGGCTCTATAGGATTTGGATACATACTCTAGTGTTTTTTTTGCCTTTTCCTCTATCCCTTTTGGCGTTAAAATATATCGAACACTTCTTGCATTCAGATTTTCTATTTTTATTAATCCTTTCTTCACACATTTTTTTATCAAAGTATTTACCATTCCTAAACTCATATTTGTCTTTTTAGCTATATCTCTTTGAGATATATTAGAATCACCGCTCAAAATTTCTAATATATTCATTTCATTTTCTTTCATTCAATGCTGCAACCTTTCTCTTTTGTTCATTTTTTGAACATTTCTATTTAATTGTACTTCTTGTTTCAAATTATGTCAATAGTTTACATTTTATTATTTTATCTGTATCCACCCAAGTATTATATTTGGAAACAATCTATATTCATTACCATCTTCCGAACTTTTCGCTGGCCTCCAAAATCCAAATTTTAGATAATACTGCCCTGGATTACTTGTAATTGTTTTTTCATGTTCATATATTTTCCCTATTTCCCATTCTGTTGTCTCAATAGGCAAATTATGATCCCAATTTTTTATTTCATATCTTTCTAATGTTTTTGTATCTATTACACCTCCATGAAACCATAATACATAATCTATGTTTAGCTTATCTATACATTTAAATCTAAACTTTATTTTAACTTTGTTTTTATTTATTTGTTCTATAGTAGATCCTAAAAACAATATTTTATCTGATAAATTTATAGGGTATTGTCCATCAAAATATGTTGATTCTTTATTCGAATTTTCAAGATTCTTATAATTTTTATCAGGAAGTATACTATTAGCAAATAAGGTATACTTGCTCTTATCTATTTTAGAAATATCATTGAACACATCATATTTTTCAATAAGTTTAGACAAATATTTATAATTAACCATTATAACTCTGCTTTCTTCTCTTTCTAGATCAATCAATTCTGCCTTCATCATCTTTATTGATCCTTGTAAATTCGATGTTGGTTTAATTTCAACTCTTACAAATTTTGTATCTTTCAATGTTTTAAATACTAAATTCCCAGTCCCCTTTGGAGAATAATATCTAATTGTGTTAAGTAATGTTTCTTTTTCTCGAACATTGATAGCATAAATATTGATTTGACAAGAAGGTTTTTCTTGATTTTTTCCCTGACATTCTATATCATATCTGAAATCATATACTGTATTCCCTTGAATATCTTCAACAACTCTTTTAAAAGAATGCTTTTTTATAACTATAGGTTTTATTGTCTTTTTAACTACATTGACATAAATAGATGTACATAGTAGTATTAAACTTATTAATAATAATATTTTATTTTTTTTATTCATATTGTATCTCACCTTATTCATGTATTTTTCTTTCAAATCAATCCTACATAGTTTATAATAATATCATATTGACAAAAGGAGTATATATCATGTTTTTTAACAAACTTCACAACTTCAATTATATAATATTTAAGCAAACAACTAAATATTTTTTTATTTTTCTTTTAATAGCATGTGTGTTACTTTCTAGTGGATTAATTTATCAAAATCCCATACTTCAAACTATAGGTTTTGGATTTATCATTATATTATTAACTTTTTCAATATCTAAACACATATTAAAAAATGATAAATACTTATTAGACCTTACTATTTTATCAATATTATCTGTCATGATCCACTTTGGATTAACTTTAGTTTTTAATTTTGTTTTGACTAACTTTGGTGTAGATAGTGTAAAGTATTTAAACTGGGGGATCAAAGTTGCTGAGATGTTATGTAAAGGTGTCCCTTTTAATGATATACCAAAGTACGATAATAGTTACTCTTATATAGTCGGTGTATTATTTTATTTATTTGATGTCAATCGAATAATGTTTTCGTTTTTGAATGCTTTTATAATTATAATATCTGGTTTAATTGTATATAAGACTGTATTAATTTCAAAGTTTAATATGTTATCTGCTAGATTATCCGTAGTGCTCATATGGTTTTTTCCAAGCTTTTTAATATGGTCATCGGATTTATTAAAAGATTCTTTTGTATTGTTTTTTACATCTCTTTCTTTTTTATTTTTAGCTATGATTTTTTATAAAAAAAGTTCTTATAAATATTTCTTGATTATTCCAATCATACTGTTTATTTATTTGAGCTCAACTATCCGATTTTATATGTTTATTCCAATTTCTATTGGATTTGTAGGCGGATTATTTATATATATACTTAAATCTAAAAAGGGAAAAGTATTTAGTATCATTGTATTATCTATTGTTTTGTTATGTAATATTGTTATATTCAACACTAATGAAGCACAATCATACTTTGGTAATACTTTAGCTAAATCAGTTGAAAAATTAAATATCCTAAGGCAAAATGGATTTTCATATGATGATGCAGGATTAGAAAAAGATATCTCCACTATAGATAAGCTCATGAAAGCTTTACCCTCTTTATTAAAAGATTATCTCCTGCAACCTACACCAAAGCACTGGTTCAGTTTAGATAGTATTATTGTGAAACTTACCATACCTGAAATGATTTCATGGTATATTAGTTTGATATTTATTTTTGTCGGGCTAATTATAAAATTAAAAAATAAAGAACCTTTATCTTATGCAATAGCTGTATACCTTTTGATTTTATGGGTTTCAAATGCTATCGTTGTTGGAAATATTGGCGCAATCTACAGATATAGAATGCAATTTCAAGCTTTTGCTTTTATATTTATTGGTGAAGGTTTTATATGCTTAAAGAACAAATATATCGATAAGTATATTAAAGGTAATATATAAACAGCTAATTGAAGCTTTACTTCAAAGCTTCAATTAGCTGCTCTACTACGTATTCAATTTCTTCTTTCCTCATCCCTGTATAAAATGGAAGCGCTATAGTTTGAGCTGCCACTCTTTCAGTAACCTCAAACTTTTCTTTTACTTGATCTTGATAAAAAGGTTGTACATGTATAGGTGTAAAATAAGGTTTACATCCTATTCCTCTTTTTTGAAGCTCTTCCATCACTAAATTTCGATCTATATATTCAGCAAATCTTATGACGTACACAAACCAACTCATTTTATTCACATCTTTAGCTATATAAGGAATTGTTACACCTTCTACTTTCTTTAGTAGTTGATTATATGTATTCGCTACCGCTTCTCGTCTTTGAAGAATTTCTTCTATTCTGTCGATTTGTACAACACCTAGTGCTGCATGAAGTTCACTCAACCTATAATTATATCCTAATCTTTCATGATAGAGCCATGTTCCTGTAATAGCTCTCCCCTGACTTCTCATACTCCTACATAAATCTGCTATTTCATCATCATCTGTTACGATGATACCACCTTCACCTGTAGTAATCTGTTTATTTGGATAAAATGCAAATACTCCTACATCACAGTTTTTACCACACTTGATCCCTTTGTATTCACTTCCTAATGCTTCACAAGCATCTTCTATTACTTTAAGATTATATTTTTTTGAAATTTCATTTATTTTCTCCATATCGTTTGGATGTCCAAAAGCATCTACCACTAATATGGCTTTAGTTTTTGGGGTGATTTTTTCTTCTATTTTGTCTATATCAATATTTAGTGTTTTTTCATCTATATCAACAAATACAGGAGTAGCTCCTTCAAATAATATACAATTGGACGATGAAATAAAGGAAAATGGTGTTGTGATGACCTCATCTTCTGAACCTATTCCTAATGCTTTTATAACTAAATGAAGTCCACTTGTACCACTGTTTACTGCTACTGCATGCTTTACTCCTATATAATCTGCTATTTTCTTTTCAAATTCTTCTATTTTAGGACCTATACTTAGTATTCCAGATCTTAACACTTCTGTAACTGCATCTATTTCTCTTTGTGTAATATCTGGTTTTGCTAATGGGATATTCATCTTAATTGACCCCTTTCAATAATAGACTCTAACCTTTGTCTAAATATAATAAAAGCTAACATTATAATCATCACTCCTGTAAAAGATGCAAAGGAATCTAAAAATACATCTCTTACCATTGGTCCTCTTCCTGGGATAAAACATTGATGGATTTCGTCACTTATAGCATAAAATGTACAACTCATCCATGAAATCATATATTTTTTCTTACTCCCTATCTTTAAATCTAATAGCATGATAGACAGTGTCATAAGTATCCCTAATCCAAAATATTCAATAAAATGTGCTGATTTTCTAACTATATTTTGCAAAGTGCTGATCCTGTTATCTCCTATAATAGTTGTTTCATCCTCTGATAATATATCCATTTTTACCAAAATCTCTCCTGATTGAGTTCTAGATATATTTGCTGGTTGATTTGAAAAATAGAATATAGTCATCATCCATATTATAGTCATGATCCATACTGTTCTTTTGAATAACTCATATTTGTTCATATTCTCTCTACCTTACAATAATTTTTTAAACAACTTTATTTGTTTTTCAATGACTTGTTGTTGTTCAAATAGTTTTTGCACTCTTTTTCGTGCATTTTTGCCAAATTCTCTTCTCTTTATTTCACTGTTTAATAAATCATTTAGTATACTAGCAAGCTTCTCAACATCTCCTGCTTTGTATAGTATTCCTGTAGCTTCATCTACTTCATCTCTACATCCTCTTATATCTGTAGCTACTACACATCTTTCCATAGACATAGCTTCAAGAAGTGATACTGGCATACCTTCTCTATAAGATGGCAACACAAATATATCCATAATACTTAAAAATTCTTTGATATCTTCTCTATGTCCTGTAAATATAACTTTATCCTTTAGATTATATTTTTCTATAAGTTGATCTATTTCAAATTTTGTGCTATTGTCTCTCTCTCCTAAATTCCATGAACCTACAATAAGTAGCTTGATATTTTCTTTTTGTTTGTTTAAATATATAAAAGCATTTATTAAATCTAGTACTCCTTTTTCTTTTACAACTCTTCCTACAAAGCCTATCACTTTATCCGCAGCTTTTATTTGAAAGCTTTTTCGAATTTCTTTTATTACTTTAATATCTATTTTTTGTGGGTCGAATTTATCAGTATCTATCCCAACACTATTTATGTTCATAATTTTTTTTGAAGAAATAAAATGGTTCTCTAGTGCAAACGTTAAATCTTCGTTATTTACCGTGAATATATAATCCGTAAAATATTTTGCCATGAATTTTTCTATATGATAGAAAAATTTATTGCTCATATAGAAACCATGTACTGTATATATGACATGTTTTACACCTGCAAGCTTTGCTGCTATTCTTCCTAGCACTGCTGCAATAGGTGTATGCACATGAATGATATCAATTTTTTCTTTTTTTATTATTTTATATAATTGTATGATGGTTTTTATATTAGATATAGGAGCTATTTTCCTTTCTATATCTATATGATATACCTTAAACCCTTCAGCTTCTATTTTATCTGCTGCACCCATATACGCTGCTGCACAGCTTACATCAAAGCCATTTTTTTTAAGTTCCCTCATTAATGGTAATATGAATTTATATATAGTTAAATCAATTGCTGAAACTTCTAAAATCTTAGGCTTCATAGTTTCTCCTTTAACTTCTTCCCATCCTCTATATACTTCTTAGTTTCATCTGTCATTTTCATAGGTTTTTGACTTCTATTCGCTACTGCTTCAAATTCCTTTTCAATATTTAATAATCCATCAATATATTTTTTTGCCTTTTCTTTTTCTCCATTTTTTATAAAGTATTCACTAGCTTTATAATACACTTTACTTTTTGTTTTATAGTTTTCTACACGCATAGGCTGTATTTTGGTGATTTGCTCTATTAATTCTACACCTTTATCAATTTGATCCGTTATAAAGTAAAAGTTTGCTGCTTTTTCTAAGATTTTTGGATTATATTTTCCAAGTTTTATTGCTTTTTCATAGTTTTCTCTTGCCTTATTGATATATTCTTTGTTTTGTTTTGCTGCAATCATATACAAGTTCGCTAAATCAACCTTGTTTTCAGGTTTCAAAGGATCTAATGTAGCTGCTTTTTCAAAATATTCAATAGCCATTTTTAAATCATTTGCATTTACTGCACTAACTGCCTTTCTTGCATTTAATTGCCCTTGATGAAGAGAAGCTGTTAGAATAGCTAATAATATTGAAAAACATAATCCTACATACAATATACTTTTTTTATTGTATTGTACAAGTTTTTCTTCATCATTAGTTGCAGTTAATATACCAACTAACACCCATAATATAATAGATAAAGAAGCATAGGTAAGATCAAAATCTAGTATACTATGGATAAAAAATGCTGTTATTCCTAAAAAAACAGAAGTATTTATTGTTTTGTCCTCATTTTCTCTTTTGTTTGAAATATAAAATACTCTAATAATAGATAATATATATAACGCAATACAAAGTAATCCTATTGTTCCTATTTCTATCCAAGCCTGCATAAAATAATTATGTGCTTGTGTTGTCCAATAAATATAAGATTGATACTTTTGGTATAAAGTTTGCCAACCGCCTCCACCTGTACCGAATACCGGATAATCTTTTACGATTTTTAATGCATCTTTATAAAAGACAGCTCTACCATTTCCATCTTGAATCTTATCTACCTCTTTAAATCTCCAAATAATAGATTCTGGTACAACCTTGAGAACACCTTTTGTGATACTGCTAATTTGAGCTTCTTCTTTTCCTATATTAGGTAGATCTTGATAAACAGCTGCTGATATAAATCCTACTATAATAATCAGCACCGCAAGAAATATGTATACTGCTTTATAATTAATTTTTTTGATAAACCTTTCCCCTTTGTTAAAAACAAAAGTTAGGATTGCTGTTACAATCAACATCCCTATGAATATTGCCCACAATTTCACTGAACTTGGCTGTGCTAAAGCCTTTTTAAATAAGATAGAAAAGATAGCTCCAATACAAGTATTACTCCCAATATTAACAAATGCTATAACCTTTTCATCCCTTTTCATAAGGAATATATATATAACCACTAATAATGGTATCAACAGCCACATGCCTCTAGAATAAGTTAAAATTAACGTAAATATAAAAGTTACAGATACAATATCATATAATATTTTCAATGTATATTTATTTGCTCTCAAAGACAATCCTACGCTGACAAAAAAGATAGCTCCCATATATGCTGCTAATGCATTAGGATATTGTAATGTGGAATTGATTCTTCCTCCTACATAAGCACCATTATAGCTCCATGTACCTATGGCTGAGCCAATGCCTACCATAGCCACAACAAAAGCACTTCCTAATAAAACATTCAAAATTTTTTCTTTTCCTTTTAAATCTTTTCCAAATTCCTTTGCCATTAGGTATAAGAAAAAGTAGTTGCTATATTTTAAAAACTCTCCTACTGCAAGTCTTTTATTGACTCCATAAAAACAAGATAATAAATACAATAAAACAACCAAACCTGCAAATACATCTATAGTGCTTTTAAGTATTTTATAATCCTGATACTTTATTTTCCTTCCCAACCATATACTAAAAAGAATAAAGGAGAAAATATGAGTTGGCAAAAGCTCATAGTCAAAGAAAGACCCTCTAAAAAAAGGTGGGTAAAATAATATAATACAAAATAAAACAAATAAGAAACTGCTTTTTGTGTAGCTTTCCATATTCAATTTTCTTTTTCCTTTTACTTTGGTAGACATAAGTACCTCCAAATATTCTCTAAAATCAAAATTGCTCTTTCATTTATCTGCTTGATATCTTACTCGCTTTAAGCTGCATCCTTGCTAGTAACTGCTGAATTTTTCCAGTATTCTCTAAAGAATGCTAAAAATACTCCGATCATGATTCCTAGTACACCTGCAATAGCTATATTTAGCTTTTTATTTGGTGATACAGGCTTGATAGGTACTAATGCTGGTGTTTCTATAATAATATTTGCATCCTCTAAAATAGATGATTGAGCGATGCTTATTTCTTCTAATTTTTTATTAAAAGCATCATAGGTTGATTGTGCTAAATCTACTTTATTTGTAATAATTCTTTCCTCATGCTGCTTTTCTGCAAACTCTACTTGAAGCTTTTCTAATTCATTTTGTGCTCTTGCTATTTCTTTTTTTAGATTTTGCTGTTTTGCTATACATTCTGATAATTGTATTTTAAATTTAGACAAAGTATCTTTTAAAGTATAGTAATTATCATTTTTTTCCTCAACCTCTATGGCTATAGAAAACAAATCACTACTTGACTTGCTAGAATTTTCTTTAGCTGCTTGTAGCATATATGGATCATCTGAAAGAGATTTCTTTAAAGCTACTTTTTCTGGAGTCGCTTTTAACTCATCTTCTGCTTTATTTATTTTTGCTCTTAATTGCTGTTCATTTACTTTTTCTTCTGTCAATTTTGTTTTATAGTCCGTAACTAGCTTTATCTTAGCATCAATATCTGCTTGAAGCTCTTTTACACCTTTTGGCTGTGCTAAAAAGTTTTTATATTCTACCAAAACATCATCCAGCTTTTGTTTTTGCACATTTTTCTGTTCCTCTATAGAATTAGATGATTTGTTAGCTTGCTCCTTAGATTTTTCTGCAATAAAGTTCACAAACTTTTTTGATAAAGTATTCGCAATATCTGCTGCTAATTTTTTATCTGTATTTTTTACCTTGATCTGAATTAGATTTGTATCTTTGATAGTCTCAAGCTCAATCATATCTGCTAAATCAAGTCTTGTCATCTCTTTTTTATCTAATCCTAATTCTTTTATAGTTTCTTCTAATATTACTGGGTTTTTCAATTGTTCTTTGTATGTTTCAATAGTAAGATCAGGAAGCTCTGCTACAGAATCTAATATTCCTTCGATACCTTCACCTCTTTGCTTCGCTTTGATTCGATCTGTTATATTGGAAGCCATTAGAACAGTTTTTGCTTCATATACAGGCTTCATGACAAAAAAGCTCAACACAAAAGCTGCCAAAACGCACACAATGGTAACCCCTATAATCAATTTCTTTTGCCTTAATAATACCTCTATCAATTCCCTTAGGCTGATTTCATCATACTGTGTTTGCTGCTCCATTACTTTTCCTCCACTCTCAAATTAGTATGTATATGTCTTTACAAACAAATATATTTTACTTTATACAAAGTTATGCATCACAGTACTACTCCCTATCAATCAGTGCAAACTTAATAGTCGCCTTACAAGCAACTTCATCTCCTACATAAGCAACTGCTTCACCTTTTCCCATTCCTCTACGCATACTCACCATTTCAACTTCTAGCCTTAATGTATCTCCAGGTACTACTTGTCTTCTAAACTTTGCATTCTCAATCCCTGTAAACACAGCTAGCTTTCCTTTATATTCTTCTAAGGATAGTACTGCTACTGCTCCTACCTGTGCCAAAGCCTCAACCTGTAAAACTCCTGGCATTATAGGGTTTCCTGGAAAATGACCCTGAAAGAATGGTTCATTTATAGTTACATTTTTAATCCCTACTGCTTTTTTTCCTGCTTCTAGTTCAATAATCTTATCTACTAATAAAAATGGATATCTATGTGGGATAATTTTTTGAATCTCTATATTATTTAACATTTTTTTACACTCCTTTTTTATATTCCTTAACTCTTTTATTTTACAAGAAGTTACAGTATTAATCAACCGAATATAAATTTTTTCATTGAAATGTAAAAATTAGTCATATATACACAAAAAGAGTCAACTTAATTCTTCATCGACTCTTTTATACATTTCTTATTCACTATTTCATATTCTTAGATAACTGCTTGTACATCTGTCTTGCAAGTCCAAATCCCTGACCTTTAGCACTTTCCTCTGCTAATTTTTCATCTAACATATCCTCAAAAATTTCTCGCCCATAGCTCTTCTCTATAATACCGTCTTCATGAATAGTTTTTCTCATGCTCTTCATCATCATGTTTATAAATATTGCTTCAAATTGTTTGCAGGTTTTCATTAGCTTTTTTTTGTCTTTTGTTTCTTGTGCTTTTTCAAAAGCTTTTTGAAAGGAATGATCCTTTACTTTACTTTTTTCATATTGAGATTTATTGAGTGTAGTTGATAATACAGAATTGATCTTCAAGGATATCCACTCCTTTTTTTCTTGATTCAATATTTTGCATCTGTAAAATTAATAAAATTAGTGTAAGTATTTTGCTATTTTGGTTGGTTTTATCAGCTAAGTGCAACGGAAAAGTTCGTTAAAAATCTCCAAAGACAAATTAAACCATCCCTAAAGCTTTTGGAGATTTAGGACTTTGTAGTGGAATGTGCTGGTATAAAACCCCAAAAGAGCAACTACGCACATAATTTTATTATTTTTACCTTCTTAAATTATTTGCCTGCTCTAGCATCTGATCTGCTGTTTGAATAGACTTTGAATTTATTTCATAAGCTCTTTGAGCAGTAATCATCTTGACCATTTCTTCTACTACAGATACATTGGAAGCTTCTAAAAAGCCCTGCTTGATCACTCCTGCATCTCCTTCCTCTGCTTCTATAGCTTCACCTGATGCATTAGTTGCCTTATATAGGTTTTGTCCTATAGCTTCTAGTCCAGCAGGATTTGGAAATCTTACTAAATCCATTTGTCCTATTTCTTCCCAATCATCTTCTCCTTTTCTTTTTACATTTATCATTCCTTCTGGAGAAACTGTGATTTCTTTAATATCACTGCCTAATTCTATATCAGCACCCTCTGCCTGTACAAAATACCCCTCTGATGTAACAAGTCTTGTTTCATCATCCTGTACACTTAATTTAAAGCTTCCATCCTTTGTATAAAACAAATTATCATTTTCATCTCGTACTACAAAAAATCCATCGCCATCTATAGCAAAATCCAAGTCGTTGTTTGTTTGTTCAGGATTTCCCTTTGTAAAAGAACGAAGTGTTGCCATTGGCATAACACCATAACCGATTTCAAGGTTTACTGGTCTTCCCTGTCCTTCATCAATACTTTTTCTGGTTAATTGCTCATATAATAAATCTTTAAACTCAACCCTCTGCTTTTTATATCCTGTAGTGTTGACATTAGCTAAGTTATTAGATATTGTATCAACATTTAATTGCTGTGCCTTCATTCCCGATGCAGCCGTCCATAGTGCTCTCATGTTTGTTTCCCCTCCTATATTTTCTTTCCCTTTAGTCTAGTTTTTGATCATCCGCCGACCGCCTTTAAGGTGCTGTTTCTTCCTTGTCCTGTTATAACAGAAACAGTGCCTTAACGAAGTGGAGAAGGATCATCAAAAACTTATACTTTTCCGACCTCATTTACAGCTTTTCCCAATGTATCATCATAAGCCTTTACGATTTTTTGTCCAGATTCGTAGTTTCTAAAAAGGCTCATCATTTTCACCATTTCCTTTACAGCATTGACATTAGATTTTTCTAAAAAGCCCTGAACAATTTTTCCAGTAAATGTAGCCTCTTTCGCTTCCATTCCTTCTGACATTCTATACATGTTGCTTGCTTCTTTTCTCAAATCCTTCATATTCTCTAGTTCAACAACTTGTATAGTATCTACATATTCTCCATCTACCATTATTTCTCCTAATTCATTAATAGACACATCTTTTCCATCTATAATAATAGGTCCATCTATTCCTAATACCTTATATCCATCTAATGTAACAAGCTCCTTATCCTTGTTTAAGTTAAAGCTTCCATCTCTTGTATAACGCAAGCCTGCTGATGTTTGAACCTTAAAAAAGCCTTTCCCCTTTATTCCTAAATCAAGATCATTGTCTGTCTCATAAAGTTGTCCTTGTTCATAATTTACATATACTCTATCAAACCTAACACCACCATTTAAAGTTCCAATAGTATTAGGGGATACTGGTTTTACTAAATTATCTACAATATTACCACCTATCATTACTTGTCCACTATTATTGATTTCAAGCTCTTCATCTCCTACATAAATTGGACCTTTATTCCCTAATACCAAGTAGCCAGACCTTGTATCTATTTCTCCATTCACATCTTTATAATATGTGCTCAGGTATCCATCCTCGTTTACTGTAAATTTCAAATCCTTATGATAACTATCTCCGTTAGGTGTCCTTACTCTAAAATATCCGCCCTTCGTATTTACTTCATATAAATTATCTTCTTTTTTTACTGTAATACCACTAAAATTTTCCACGTTTGAAAAATCCATAGGGGCATTGATTTTTTTTATCAAAGTCTCTGGAAAAGACTCGGAAACAACCACGTCTTTTTTATATCCTACCGTATCAATATTAGCAATGTTATTAGTAATCACATCCAATTTTTTGTTATTCGTCTGCATAGCAGATGTTGCTGTATAAAGTCCCCTGAGCATGGTTTATCACTCCTTTATGTATACACAGTCTTATTATTTTATCGACATACTTATTTAAAATCTTTATACTTTTTTACCAAAATAAAATATTTACTACCATCTACCTAGACCTTCTAAAATCCTTACTGCTCATCATGCTCTTCTCCAAAACATTAATAGACTCAAGAGACGCTCCAGTTCCCTTTGCTACACATTCAATAGGATCTTCTGCAATATAAGTAGGTATTCCTGTTCTTTCTTCAATAAGTTTATTTAAACCATTCAACAAAGCCCCTCCACCTGTCATGACAATACCTCTATCACTAATATCCGCTGCCAATTCTGGTGGTGTTCTCTCAAGAACTGCATGAACAGAATCTGCAATAGCCATAACTGGTTCTTCAAGAGCATACAGCATTTCTTCAGAAGTAACCTTGATAGTTCTAGGAAGACCTGATACCAAATCTCTTCCCCTACATTCAGCAGTTAATAGCTTTGTTTTTGGATAAGCTGTTCCAATACTTATCTTCAAGCTTTCTGCTGTCCTTTCACCTATTAAAAGATTATGCTTTTTTCTCATATATTTTACAATAGCTTGATCAAATCTATCTCCTGCACATTTTATAGATCTGCTTGCTACAACGCCTCCTAATGAAATAACCGCTACGTCTGCCGTTCCTCCTCCAATATCTACAACCATATTGCCATCTGGCTTAGATATATCAAGTCCTGCTCCGATAGCTGCAGCAATTGGCTCTTCTATCAAATAAGTAGTTCCACCCCCTGCTTCACTAGTCGCTTCTATAGCTGCCCTTTTTTCTACTTCTGTTACACCACTAGGTACACAAACAATTATTTTAGGCTTGAAGAATCTTCTTTTCCCGCAGGTTTTATGTATAAAATATCGAAGCATTCTTTCTGTCACTTCATAATCTGAGATTACTCCATCCTTTAATGGTCTTATAGCAACAATATTTCCAGGAGTTCTTCCTAACATTTTTCTAGCTTCTTCTCCTACTGCTAAAAGCTTATTGGTATTTTTATCAATCGCTACTACTGAAGGCTCCTTTAGTACGATTCCTTTTCCCTTTATAAATACTAAAACACTAGCCGTACCTAGATCAATGCCTACTTCCATTCCTAATCCAAACATTTTAATCTCCTTCCATCCTTATCTCTGAAGATATTTTTCTATATAAAATAAATATTTTGTTCGATTAACAGTAAATTTGTCGTATCCACTTTATTCTATTCTATATCAATTTTATAATTCCTTTTAAATTTTAAAGTTTTTTCCAGTATCTTTTGAAACTATTTATTTTATGTTCTATTGATTGTTTAAGCTGCATAATATTTATCAAGGAGTTCATATAAAGGGGGTTGCACAATTGAAAGATTACATAGAAGAAAGAGCAATGGAAATAGCCGAATATATCATAAATGAAAAAGCTACCGTTCGCCAAACCGCCAAAGTGTTTGGGGTAAGCAAAAGCACAGTCCATAAGGATGTAACTGAACGCCTTCCTAAGATAAACCCTCTGGTTGCAAGTCAAGTTAAGCGCATACTTGATAAAAATAAAGCTGAAAGACATATAAGAGGCGGCAAAGCAACAAGGATGAAATATAGAAGTATTCACGAATAGAGAAAAACAGGGGAGCTCCCCTGTTTTAGTTTTTACTAGATAAGTATGTATTCGGATCCACATTTTTGCCATCTATAAGCACTTCAAAATGAAGATGTGGTTCCTCTAAAGTCTCAAATAAAGCTGTTTTTCCTACACCACTTATAATCTGTCCTTGTTCTACCCAATCTCCAACCTTAACCATCTTCTCTGTGCTAAGATTTGCATATTTCGTAATCATATGGTCTCCATGAGATATTGCAATGGTAATGCCTAGCTGTGCATCCCTAGTAACCTCCACAACCTCTCCGGATAATGCTGCCACAACAGGGGTATTTTCAGAAGCAATAATATCTATTCCGTGGTGGGTAGTATATTGATCTAATGTCTTTGAATAAATCAATTTATTTGCTGCATAACCCATTCCTCTTTTTCCCTTTAGAGGCTCTATCATTTGTACTTTTTTATTTGATACGATCTCTTTTTTTGCTTTCTTAGGCTTTGACTTAATAATTTTATCATCTTTTTTAAGTACCGCTGATGAAACTGTAAGCTCTTCTTTATCTTCCATATCCTCAACAACAATAGAAGGCGAATGATCGTAAGCATTTATATCTAAAGACTGATTTTCTTCTACTGACGGCGTTTTTATATCTTCTGCTATGAATTGATTAATATTTTTCTTCGTAACCCACATAGCTGTTGTTGCAACGATACATACACATAAAAACAAAACGATATAAAACCCTTCATTGTCTAAAAGTTTATAAAGCCCCCTATTTTTAGACCATTTTTTAAAACCCATATACCTCACCTCCATCTAGTATTCTTGCCACTATGATGGATTTCATACATAGGTTTTAATCAAAGTTTTCACTATTACTTCATTTTGTTTATTTCTACTCCTACATAATAATGTTTTAATATCTCATCAAATTTATATCCTCTCTCTGCCATTCCATTAGCTCCCCATTGGCTCATCCCTACTCCATGTCCATATCCACTGGTGATAAATTTTATATTATCTCCCTCAACATCTATCTTAAAGTTTGCAGATCTTAATCCTAATAATTCTCTTAATTCTCTTCCTGTTATGATTTTATTCCCTACCTTCAGCTTTAAAACCCTACCCCCTTCACTTCTTTCTAATACCTTTAGAGAATCAAGCTTATAAGAATTTATGTTGCAATCACTATATTTATTTTTAATTTTATCAATAAAGGTTTTAGCAGAAACTATTTGTTCATCCTGAAGATGTGGAGCTCTCTCTTCATATGGACTATCTACACTTCTAAGATATGGTACCCATGCAGCAAAAACATCCTCTGAGTTTTCTGTTTTCCCACCACTAGTAGAATGGAACAAAGGTTGCTTTACAGGTTCACCTTCATATGTCATAATCAGCCCCTTTGTTTCTTCCACAGCTTTCTCAATTTTAGGCCAGTAATCCTTCATCCAGTTATCTGACTTAAGCTTTCTTAATTTTTCTTTTGAAAGCCATACTTGACAATGAACACTATCGCATAGCTCTGCTCCTTTGTGTGCTGGATGTCCATCTTTTCCATAAGCGTTCATTCGTGATACTGCATAAGTTCTTGCTGCAACTGCTTGAGCTTTTAAAGCTTCCATCTGAAAAGCCGCTGGCATCTCTCCTGCCACAACACCTTTTATGTACTCTTCTAAGCTTAAAAGCTTAATTTCTCCTGTTTCATGCATATATACCCGTACAACCGGTTCACTTTCTACAATTGGTTCTTTTACAACCTTAGGTTTGTGCACATCACAGCCTTGAATCAACAACATAGGTATACAAATAATAATAACGAACAAAGCAAAAATGAACACAAATATATTTTTCATCACTCTTCCCCCTTTGTGTCTTTTGCTATAAGATTAATGACAGTAAAATTTTACAATCACGTATCTATATAGCTTATGCTTCACAAAAGGGGAATAGAACAAAAAATGTGCCACAAAGGACACATTTTTTATTCTACTCTTTTGATTTTTGCACCTAAAGCACTCAACTTATTTTCAATATTTACATATCCTCGATCGATATGATAAACATCTCCAATTTCTGTTGTTCCTTCTGCTGCCATACCTGCAAGAATTAAAGCAGCACCTGCTCTAAGATCTGTTGCTTTTACCTGCGTACCCTGTAAGCTTTCTACTCCTTGTACTACTGCACTTCTTCCTTCGATTTTAATATTCGCACCCATCCTCTTTAGCTCTGCTACATGCATAAATCTATTTTCGAATACTGTTTCTATGACAACACTCGTACCCTTAGCAACGCTTAAAAGAGTCATAAATTGTGCTTGCATATCTGTAGGAAATCCAGGATAAGGTAAAGTTTTAATATCTGTAGAGATAATTCCGTTTTTTGCTATTACACGTATACTATCACTATTTTCTTCTATTTCAACACCACATTCTCTCAACTTAGCAATTGTAGGCTTTAAATGGTCTGAAAGTACATTTTCAATCAGTACATCTCCACCCGTTATAGCTGCTGCAATCATATATGTTCCCGCTTCAATACGATCAGGAATAATCATATGCCTTGTTCCACCTAGTTCTTTTACCCCTTCGATCTTTATAGTATCTGTTCCTGCTCCTTTAATCTTTGCTCCTAATCCATTTAAAAAATTGGCCAAATCTACTATTTCTGGCTCTTCTGCTGCGTTTTGTATTACTGTCAATCCTTCTGCCATTGTTGCAGCCATCATAATATTTTCAGTAGCGCCAACGCTTGGAAAGTCCAAATATATTTTATTTCCTATAAGTCGGTCTGCTTTTGCTTCTACATATCCATGTCCCACATTGATTTCTGCACCTAATGCATGAAAACCTTTTAGATGCAGGTCAATAGGTCTTGTCCCTATAGCACATCCTCCTGGAAGAGAAATCCTAGCTTTTCCCTTTCGTGCCAAAAGAGGCCCCATCACCAAAAAAGATGCTCGCATTTTTCTAACCAGTTCATAAGGTGCTTCATAATGATGAATACTGCTTCCATCAACTTCAATACATCCTAATTTAACATCGCTTTTCACACGAGCTCCTATAGATGAGAGTAGTTCACCGATTACTTCCACATCCTTGAGTGTAGGTATATCTTCTAAAACACATTTTTCTTGAGATAATAAAGCTGCAGCAAGAATTGGTAATACTGAGTTTTTTGCTCCATTGACCCTCACAGTCCCTTTCAGTGGAGGGCTTTTTTCTATAACGATTTTCGCCACCTGCTAGCCTCCTTTAGATTCGTCATTGTTTTTATACAACCCAAAATAAACACTTCTACATTATTACAAAATATCCTTTAGGAAAATTCTAAAAATTTAATAACCAATTGCAATAAACGGCGCTCCAATCCAAATATTTGTTTTATCATTATATGAATTGTAGCGAAGAGCTATTTGTAAATTTACTTTTCTTCCCCCATAGGAATTAAACTTTTTTATTTTGCTACTAAAGCTTGTAATACTAATCATATTTTCATCACGAAAAACTTCTACCTTTACAGCATCCATACTTTTTATAATATTTTCCACAACTTCTTCCTTCTGCACATTATCTAATTTCCCCTTAAAGCTCCCTGTAATACAAGAGGTTATATTAACTTTTCCAAAATCATCTAAAGCTTCCTTTATGTTTTGTGATAAGCTAGTTAAATGTTCTATTTTTTCATCTACAGCATCTATCACAATATTAGTTTCTTTTAAATCGTCACTATTAGAAGACTGGACAATTATACAGATTGCTTCATCATTTTTTCCTTTTCCCGTTATATATATGTGGATATTTTCTCTGATTGACGCATCTTCTATCTGTTGATCCTTTAATGCTAGCTTTTTTGATAAATCCATAAGGATTTCCTTTGCTTTAGAAGGACTTGTAAAGCTTTTATCCATAGTTACATATGCATGGATATTTATTTCTTCTACTGCTCCATCAGTGCTTTTAAAAGCTTTAATTATTCCTTCTTCCTTTGTCATAGCTACCGTATTAAGAGATAACATAAATAATAAGTTCATCATCAGAAATAAATAAATAAAAATTTTTTTAAAATTAAAATATGCTTTCATAATCCCTCTCCCTCAGCAATAAAAAATATAAAGGGAAGAAAATAAATAAGAAAAATATGTTAAAGGGGGACGAAAACATATTCTCTATCTATTCCTTCCCTTGTTATTAAAAGTATTGACCGAAGAAAAAGGGAATATACATCGGTATAATAAAAAATATCTATTTTTTTAAACTCTCACAAACACCGCATTTAATCCCAATCATTTTATCTAAAAATGTGATTTCTTCAAACTCATCTATAAACATAGGAGCTTCTTTTTTTAATATTTCCATATGCTCTTTACACAGCTTTTTGCTTTTAGCATGATAAAATATATCTGGAAGCACAGGTAATTTTTCTATTAATACACAGCTTTCATTTACTGCTTCACTACTTGCTAATACAAGTGCAATTTCTCCATTTGTATTCTGCATATCTACTGTTTTGTAGTCTTTATTATATTTCTTAGCTATATCCATAAACTTTTCTATGACAGTATCTAAGACACTGCTTTCTACAATGATTTTATCAACTCTTTCATCCTTGCATTTTTCTTCTACAACTTTTACTGCTTCTTTTCTATTTATTTGTTCAAAGGTCAATGCAAAAACAACTCTTTCTCGAAATTCTCCAAGCCATCGTCTTTTTTCATCTGCTTTGATTTGTGGCGTTCCTGATAATCCATAATTTATATATTTTTCTAATTCGCTTTGCTTCTCCATAAACTACCCCCATTTCTAAAGTTCCTGAACATTATTGCATTTTTCATAGCTATTGTCAATCTTATTTTTTCGCTTTATATGTGTTCTATGCAATAAAAATCCCAAACACAATTGTGTCTGGGATTTTTATTTATTCACCCTTTGCTACTCTTATTCGCGTTAAAGCTCTTTTTAGAGCTGCTTTTGCTCTTAAAGCATCTGTATTTTCCTGAGGATTTTTAAGATGCTCTTCAGCTCTTTTTTTAGCTGCTTTTGCCCTTTCTATATCTATCTCTTCAGGCCATTCAGCTGAGTCTGTAATAATTGTCGTTTTATCCTCTTTGATCTGAATGAAGCCTCCTGCACATGCAGCTTCTTTATATTTTCCATTTTGCTTTATTTTCAATACACCGATTTCTAAGGGGCTTACTGTAAACATATGGTCTTTTAAAATACCCATATCCCCTTGAATAGTTCTTACTACAATTCTTTCCACTTGACCTTCAAAAAATCTCCGATCAGGTGTAACAATTTCCAATTGGAAAGTAGAAGCCATTTCTTCACCTCCATAGTCAGGTAGAAGCATACTTACACTAGCTTCCTTGCTTTGCTTTCTCTACTGCTTCATCAATTGTTCCAACATAAAGAAATGCTGACTCTGGAAGATCGTCATGCTTTCCATCAAGAATTTCTCTAAAGCCTCTTATTGTTTCTTTAAGCGGAACATATTTTCCTTGCATACCTGTAAACTGTTCTGCAACATGGAATGGTTGAGATAAAAATCTTTGCATCTTTCTTGCTCTAGAAACAACTAGCTTATCTTCATCAGATAATTCATCCATTCCTAGAATCGCAATAATATCTTGAAGCTCTTTATATCTTTGAAGAACCTCCTGCACCTCACGAGCCACTCTATAGTGTTCTTCTCCTACAATAGCAGGGTCCATAATTCTAGATGTAGAATCTAGAGGGTCTACAGCTGGATAAATTCCAAGCTCTGATATAGCACGAGAAAGAACAGTTGTCGCATCAAGATGCGCAAAGGTTGTTGCTGGTGCTGGGTCAGTCAAGTCATCTGCAGGTACATATACAGCTTGAACAGATGTAATAGACCCTTTCTTAGTAGATGTAATCCTTTCTTGTAGCGCCCCCATCTCCGTAGCAAGTGTTGGCTGATAACCAACAGCACTTGGCATACGTCCAAGCAATGCTGAAACCTCAGATCCTGCTTGTGTAAATCTAAATATATTGTCAATAAATAAAAGTACGTCTTGTCCTTCCTTATCTCTGAAGTATTCAGCCATCGTAAGACCAGTAAGTGCTACACGCATCCTCGCTCCAGGAGGCTCATTCATCTGTCCAAATACCATAGCTGTCTTATCAATAACTCCTGATTCTATCATCTCATGATAAAGGTCGTTTCCTTCTCTTGTTCTTTCACCTACACCTGCAAAAACAGAAAGTCCTCCATGCTCTTTTGCAATATTGTTTATAAGCTCCATAATAAGTACAGTTTTTCCAACCCCTGCACCTCCGAAAAGTCCTACTTTACCACCCTTCGCATAAGGAGCAATCAAGTCAATTACCTTAATACCAGTTTCAAAAATTTGTGATGAGGTTTCCTGTTCTTCAAATTTTGGTGATGGTCTGTGAATAGGATATCTTTCCTTTTCATTTGCAGGTCCTTTTAAGTCTATTGGTTCTCCTAATACATTAAAAATTCTTCCTAAGGTTTCTTTCCCAACAGGAACAGAAATAGGTGCTCCTGTATCTACTGCCTCCGTACCACGTACAAGTCCATCAGTAGATGACATGGCAATGCAACGAACAGTATCATCTCCTATATGCTGTGCTACCTCAGCTACAATTTTTCTATCCTCTACATTTATTTCTATCGCATTGAGTAGCTCTGGAAGCTTTTCAGAATTAAATTTTATATCTAAAACGGGACCTATTATCTGCACGATTTTCCCCACATTTTTCGCCATGCTCATTCACATCCTTTCCTTCAGCTAGAGCTATTTTAGTGCCTCAGCTCCACCAACAATTTCAGCAATTTCTTGTGTGATCGCTGCTTGACGAGCTCTATTGTAATTTAATGTTAATTTGCTAATCATTTCCTCTGCATTATCTGTAGCATTTTCCATAGCTACCCTTCTTGCCCCTTGTTCACTAGCAGAAGCTTCTACTAATGCACCATATATTGTACTCTCAATATATTTAGGTACAATGTAGTTTAATAAGCTTTCCGGAGAAGGATCATAAGAAACATATTCAAAGCTTTCCTTTTTCTCTGTATTATCATCCATGCTCAGCGGAAGCAGTTTAATAACCTCTGGCTTTTGGGATACAGTACTTATAAACTGTGTATATACAAGATATACTTCATCTATCATTTTTTTCTCATATAATTTAAGTACGAGATTGCTTATTTTTTTTGCATCACTATATGTTGGCTTTTCTGAAATATGGATGAACTCTCCATCTAATTCATATTTCCTGTTCCTGAAATAATCTCGTCCTTTAGATCCTACCGCTACAACAGATACCCCTTGTTTTTGTTCCATATTTTCTAATGCTTTTTTAATGACATTGATATTATAGCCTCCACATAAGCCTCTATCTGCTGTTATCACAATATAACAGCTTCTTTTGATATCTCTTTTTTCTAAAAACTTATGCTTAATTCCTTTAACATTTGAAAATATATCTTTGACTGTATCTTGAATAGTATGGAAATAAGGTCTTGATCTTTCAGCACGCTCTCTTGCACGTCTTAATTTTGCTGATGATACAAGCTCCATCGCCTTTGTAATTTGCTTTGTACTGTTTACACTTTTGATTCTGCGCTTTATATCACGCATACCCATCCCTGCCATATATTCACCTCCATCCATAACGGTTAACGTTTAGGGGCTATCGTTAGCCGTTCGTGGTTAGCCCTTAGCCAGTCGGTGGCAGGCTTTTTTATTCTTCTATTTTAAAAATCCCTTTAAATTCTTCAATAGCAGCTTTTAATTTTTCTTCTAACTCTTCACTTAAATTTCCTGTGCTTCTAATTTCTTCACCGATTTCTGAATGCTTGTTTTCCATAAATTCATAAAACTCTACTTCAAATTTTCTAATCTTATTTACTGGAATTTCTCTTAAATATTTATTGATAGCAGCATAAATAATCATAACCTGACGATCTACACGAACAGGTTCATATTGAGGCTGCTTTAATATTTCCATAAGTCTTTCACCTTGCTCTAATCTTTCTCTTGTGTCCTTATCAAGCTCTGAACCAAATTGAGCAAAGGCTGCAAGCTCTCTATATTGTGCAAGCTCAAGTCTTATCTTTCCTGCAACTTTTTTCATAGCCTTAAGCTGTGCATCTCCACCAACCCTTGATACAGATATACCAGAGTTTACAGCAGGACGTTGACCTGCAAAGAATAATTCTGACTCAAGAAAAATCTGTCCGTCTGTAATAGATATTACATTAGTAGGAATGTATGCAGAAACATCTCCTGCCTGTGTCTCAATAATCGGAAGAGCTGTTAGCGAACCTCCTCCTAAATCATCGTTTAATTTTGCAGCACGCTCAAGCAACCTACTATGTAAGTAAAATACATCACCTGGATATGCCTCACGTCCCGGTGGACGGCGAAGCAATAATGACATTGCACGATATGCTACAGCATGCTTTGATAAATCATCATAAATAATGAGTACATCTTTTCCATTATGCATAAACTCTTCACCCATAGCACAGCCTGCATATGGAGCAATATATTGAAGAGGTGCTAATTCACTAGCAGTAGCTGATACAATAATCGTATAATCCATAGCTCCATGATCCTCTAAAGTCTTTACAATTTGTGCTACAGTAGATTTTTTTTGCCCTATAGCAACATAAATACAAATAACATTTTCTTCCTTTTGGTTTAATATAGTATCGATAGCAATAGCTGTTTTTCCTGTTTGCCTATCTCCGATAATAAGCTCCCTTTGACCTCTACCAATAGGAATCATTGCATCTATTGCTTTGATTCCTGTCTGTAGTGGCTGATGAACAGATTTTCTTTCAATAACTCCTGGAGCTACATTCTCAATAGGTCTGTATTTTTCTGATTTTATAGGTCCTTTTCCATCTATAGGCTGACCTAGTGCATTAACTACACGACCAATCAAGCTGTCTCCAACAGGCACCTCAACAATTCTTCCTGTATGCTTTACAATATCTCCCTCTTTTATATTTTGATCTGAGCCTAAAAGCACACAACCAATATTATCTTCTTCCAGGTTTAAAGCCATTCCATAGACGTCTCCAGGAAACTCTAAAAGCTCTCCTGCCATACATTTTTCTAATCCGTGGATTCTGGCAATACCATCACCAACCTGAATAACAGTACCCACATCAGTAACTCGAAGCTTATTTTCATATCTTTTGATCTGTTCTTTTATAATTGAACTGATTTCCTCAGGTCTGAGATTCATCTTTATATCACCGCTCTCCTAAACTAATATTTGTGCAAGGTCTTTTTTCATTGTATCAAGACGGCTTTGAATTGTGCCATCGATTACCTTGTCTCCTACTTTTACTAAAGCTCCACCAATAATAGATGGATCTACAATATTTTTAAGCTGTACCTTCTTTCCTATTGTGATTGAAAGTTTATTTTCAAGCATCAATTTTTCTTCATCCTTCAGAGGCACAGCCGTAGTTACTGTACCTTCTATCATATTATTATGATCATTTGCAAGCTTTTTAAATAGCTTTGCAATCCCTTCAAAATACATGGTTCTTCTTTTATCTATAAGGATTTTCAAAAAATTCATCATTTCAGTACTGATCTTTTCTTTAAAAGTCTCTTCTATGATCTTTTTTTTCTCATCTTTACTGATTTGAGGAGTATTATACAACTGATAAAAATCTGGATAAGCTTTAAAAGCATCTAAAACAAAAAGTATTTCTTCTTTTAAGCTCTCTAACTGATTTCCCTCAACAGCTACTTCAAATAACGCATCTGCATAAGTTTTTTCTATTAATTTTGCCATCTAGCGTCCCCTACCTCATCAATAAATTCTTTTATCAAGCCACGATGCTCTTTTTCATCTAAAGTCTTATCAATGATTTTGCTAGCAGCTATGAGTGCAAGGGAAGCCATTTCATTTTTAAGTTCATTCACAGCTTGTTCTTGCTTTCTCTTTATTTCTAATTCAGCTCTTTCTAATATTTGAGAAGCCTCTTTTTCTGCATTCTTTATTATTTGATCTGCTCTTTTTTCTGCTCTTTTAGATGCTTCCTTTATAAGCTGTCTACCTTCTTCTTCTGCAAGCTGAAGCTTTGTTTCATATTCTTTTTTTCTTTTCTCTGCTTCTTTATTTTTTTCTTCAGCTTCTTTTATTGATGCTAAAATATTATCCTGTCTTGACTGCATAAATTCATGAACAGGCTTGAAAAGGACTATCTTTAAAGCTATAAATAATATAAGCATATTAGCAATCTGCAATATAATCGTCCAGTTCAATTCCACTAATCCTGTCATAGTATAGCTGCCTCCTTTCTAAACAGATAATCTGCTTTTTTAGATAGATCTTAAATACTATAAAAGCTTGATTAGTGGATTTGCAAATAATAAAACCAACGCAATTATCAAACCATAAATACCTGTTGTCTCTGCAACAGCTGCTCCAAGAAGCATTGTTCTAATAATATCTCCCTGTGCTTCAGGCTGTCTACCAACTCCTTCAGCACCTTTTCCTGCTGCATACCCTTGTCCAATACCAGGTCCTATCCCTGCTATCATTGCAAGTCCTGCACCAATTGCTGAACATGCTAATACTAATGCTTTTCCTGTAATAGGTTCCATTATGTATTCCTCCTTTTGTATTTGCATAATATTTTGAATTCTTGAATTTATAAAAGTTTTACTAACGGATTCGCGAACATAAGCACCAAAGAAATAACTAAAGCGTATATTCCTGTAGTTTGTGCTACTGCCTGACCAAGAATCATCGTCTTAATAATATTTGACTGATATTTTGGTCTTCTTCCTGTAGCTTCTGTTCCTTTTCCTGCTGCATACCCTTGTCCAACTCCAGGTCCTATCCCTGCTATCATTGCAATACCTGCTCCTAATGTTGATGCAGCTACAACAATAGTAGCTTGATGTCCTGTCACCAAAGGATTTGCATACATTAATATCAATGCAATAACTAATGAAAATATTCCAGATGTTTGTGCAACAGCTGATCCTAACAACATTACTAGAGTTGAAGGTCTTGAACCATCTGGATTAATACTTGCTGCTTCACAGCCCTTCCCAGCTGCATAGCCTTGTCCAATACCAGGTCCTATCCCTGCTATCATTGCAATACCTGCTGATATAGCTGATACAGCAATAATCAAACCATCTCCATCTTGTTTAATGAGTGGATTTCCAAATAGCAATATCAATGCAATAACTAATGATAATATCCCTGAAGTTTCTGCAATACCAGCACCTAAAAGCATAATCATAGTTGAATGCTTTGATCCCTTTGGATTAACACTAGTTGCTTCTGCACCTTTTCCTGCTGCGTAGCCTTGTCCAATACCAGGTCCTATCCCTGCTATCATTGCAAAGCCTGCTCCAATAGCTGATGCTCCAAGAATTAAAGCCTTCTTGTCAAAGCTTAGCAGCCAGTTTAAAAAAGTTACAATAAAATTGGTATTCTCCATCTGTTCACCTCCTGTTCAAGTTGAGATGGATTAATCCATAGCCATGGATACAAATACCATTGTCAACATTGAAAATATAAATGATTGTAATACTCCAGCAAACACATCAAAATACAAATGTAGTGGAACTGGTATACCAACTTGAAATATTGGTATCATAATTCCTAACTTTGCACCTATTCCTGCAAGCCCTCCATATAACAAGCTCATAATAATAAGGCCTCCTACAATATTTCCAAATAAACGGAAAGATAGTGAAATAGGTGTTGCTAACTCTGAAATAATATTCATCGGTAGCATAAGTGGAATTGGATCTAAAAAACCCTTCAGATATTTTCCAACTCCCTTTCTCTTCATTCCAAAGAAGTGAATCATAAAAAAAGTAATCAATGCTAACCCCATAGTTGTATTAACATCTGCTGTTGGTGGTCTTAATGCAAATAACCCTGCTAAGTTTGCACATACAAGGTATATCAAAAGTGTTCCTATGTAAGGTGCAAACCCTATCTTATCTTTCCCCATAGTTTGAGCTGTCAGCTTGTATATGCCATCCACCAAAAGCTCTACAAAATTTTGAAGCCCTTTTGGCATCTGCTCAAGCTTTCTAGTTGCTAAAAAAGAAAATAGAATCAGCAAGGCCATAATAATCCAAGTGTTTGTTACAGTTTCTGTAACTTTAATTCCTGCAATTTCAAAAACAATCTTTGGACCAAATCCTCCTTCCACTATTTTCCCTCCTTCCTTATAAATATTCTTTTATAAAATGATAAATCATTAAATAGGTTTGTAGCGAGAATAATAATTTTAATCATCACTAAACCTATTATTACCCCAATTACATTTAAATACTCAGCTTTAATGCCTATAAAAATAACAATGCCACTTATAATATATCTTATAAAATATCTACTAGATGCATAAAGCTGTGCCTGTCGCGGTATCATATGTACTGCCTTTTCCAAGGTTAATGCTAAAAGCCTAAAATTCAACATGCTTATGAATGTTCCAAATACAAGTCCAAAAATCATAGGGAGTGGATTTTGTATACAAATTGCAAAGCCTACAGCTAGAACAATCATAATGGCTATAGTATATTTAAAAAGCTTTAACTGCAAATCCCAAGTATATCCCAAAAGCTTGCACTTCCTTTCAATACGAGCATTCCTAACACCACTTTTTTTACTGGAACATTTTGCAATATGAAAACGTTTCCTTTTCTTCTTTCAAATGCGTTTTAATATTTTGACACTTCGCTGTAAATTTTTTATTTTTTCTTTTTGATGTCTTTCATAACTACTTTATATACATTTAAAAAACCAGAGCCTACTCCTAGTATAATAAATGCTATCAAAAATATATTATTCGTTCCTAATTTTTGATCAACCAAGTTCCCCAAATAAACAGCTCCAAAAATTGGTATGATCATAAGTATTCCTATATGTGTTAAGAGTGCAAGATTTTTAAAGATATTTGAATAATTCCTCATTATAAAAAAATTCTCCCCCTTATACCATTATACCACTAACTATAAAATATACAAGTATATGGATATTATTTCCTCAAACTTTTACAAAATTCGCGTTGCATTCTATATACATGTAATGTATAATGTAGGTTTAATTGAAAAATTTTGCTATAAAACAATTTTATACTATTTCATTTAATTATATAACTTTTTCTAAATAAATGCATTCGATATTTTATACTTTTGCTATAGATAAACAACATCAAAATGAAATATAAAAGATAGTTCATTCCCGATAACTTTTGAAAAAACAAAACTTCATTCCATAAAAAATACTAAACCTTCAAAACTCACTTCGTTCAAACAATGAAGGTTCTTAACGTATTTTTCATGAAATTTCAGTAAGTTTTTTTACAAAAGTTATCGAAGTCATTCACTTATCTTTATATATTTCTTTTTTTTATGTTAAAGTTGGATTCCTAGATATAACACTTTTTTATATACAAAAAGCAGCCCTAAATATAGGACTGCCCTTAATTATAAATATTATATTTCCATTTCCTTTAAATCATCTGCAATTATCAATTCTGCTTCTGTAGCTTTTTTTACGTCTTCTACAGTATATTCAGGATTGATTTCCTTTAATACAATACCTTTATCTGTTACCTCCATTACACCCATTTCAGTAACGATCATATTTACTTGCCCTTCAGCAGTAAGCGGTAAAGTACACTCCTTTAAAATTTTTGGCTTACCCTTTTGCGTATGGGTCATAGAAATAATTACTTTCTTCGCTCCAACTACTAAGTCCATTGCACCACCCATACCCGGAACCATTTTTCCAGGTACCATCCAGTTTGCAAGGTTTCCTTTTTCATCTACTTGAAGTGCTCCAAGAACAGTTGCATCAACATGTCCTCCTCTTATGATACTAAAGGAAGTAGCACTATCAAAAAAAGCTGCGCCTTTTACTGCTGTTACAGGTTGCCCTCCTGCATTGACTAAATCCTTATCTTCTTTTCCTTCTTCAGGAGCAGGTCCTAATCCTACGAATCCATTCTCAGATTGGAAAGTAATATCCAACTCCTTTGGAATATAATTTGCTACCATTGTTGGTAACCCAATTCCTAAATTTACTACATCTCCATCTTTTAATTCCTTAGCTACACGTCTTGCTATTATTTCTTTTGCGTTCATCTTCTACACCTCCACAATATAGTCAACGTAAAGTGCTGGAGTCATTACATCATTTCCATCAATTTCTCCAACCTCAACAATTTTTTCTGCCCCTACGATCACTAAATCAGCAGCAGTTGCTATTAGTGGATTGAAATTTCTAGTTGCTTTATTATAATAAAGATTTCCTTTTTTATCTGAAATACTAGCACCAACTAAAGCAACATCTGCTTTTAATGGTTTCTCTAGAAGATAAACCTTTCCATCTACTGTAATTTTTTCTTTTCCTTCTTCTACAATTGTCCCAACTCCTGTTGGTGTTAGGATTCCTCCTAACCCGTTTCCACCTGCTCTTATTCTTTCTGCAAGTGTTCCTTGAGGTACTAATTCACACTCTATTTCTCCTGCATTCATCTGTCTTCCTACCTCAGGATTTAG
Source organism: Crassaminicella indica (assembly GCF_019203185.1). NCBI lineage: Bacteria > Bacillati > Bacillota > Clostridia > Eubacteriales > Clostridiaceae > Crassaminicella > Crassaminicella indica. The sequence goes on from NZ_CP078093.1 coordinate 625,919, forward strand.
TCCAACATGAGAAGCTATTATTTTTTTTACCTGCTTGTTAATTATTAATTTACCAATTCCTTTATCAGGCCATCCTGCGTCGTTTGCAATGATAGTAAGATCTTTAACTCCTTTTTCCACTAGTGCATCCATGAATTTTTCTGGTGTTCCTACAGCCATAAAACCACCAATCATGATTGTCATGCCGTCTTTTATATGATTCATAGCTTCATCTAATGTAACTACTTTTTTCACAACAAACACCTCCATAAATGGCCCATGCCTCGCCCATACCATTTTATCATATATATGCGACAAATTGTTCTATTTTTTGCAGATTTCATTATATTTTTATATCCAAACCTAAAGCCCTAAAATATTTCTTGCCTCATCAGGTGTTGCTATTTCTCTTCCTAACTCCTTTGCAAGTCTTACTACTCTTTCTACAAGCATCGCGTTAGTAGCTAAAGTATTTTTGTCATATTTTATAACATCCTCTAATCCTGTTCTTACATGTCCACCCAATATAATAGCCATTGTAATCATGCTTATTTGAGATCTTCCTATTCCTGATACATTGAAGGTAGAGCCTTCTGGTAGACATTCTACCATATGCATTAAGTTTTTAGGTGTTCCTGCAATAGCACCAGGTACATTCATAACAAGATTAAAATGAAGCGGTCCTTTTAAAATTCCTTTTTTAAGAAGTCTCCTTGCATTGTCGATCATTCCAACATCAAAGGCTTCAATCTCAGGTTTAATGCCATTGTCATACATTTTCTTAGCCAAAGCTTCAATAAGTTCTGGAGAGTTGGCATTCACGCTTGTTGGAAAATTTGAAGAGCCTGTGGATAAGCTTGCCATTTCTGCTCCCGTTAAATCTAGCATTTGTCCTCTCCAGAAAATAGTATTTTCCCCACCTCTTGCACCAGTAGATAATTGTCTTATGATATCTACCTTTTCTTCCTCTAATTTTTTTAAAACCTTTTCAAATAAATCTCTTCTGCTAGTCGGCTTTCCATCTTCATCTCTTATATGAATGTGGGCAACAGCTGCCCCTAACTCTCTGCAAAGCTTAATATCGTCTACAATTTCCTCTATAGTAACAGGTGTATGTGGATTTAATTCTTTAGTCGGAACATTCCCCGTATGAGCAATAGTAATAATTAATTTTTCCATTTTATCATCTCACCTCATCTACAGTCTTTTTAATTCCTTTTTCAAAAGCATCAAACAATTTATCTACTTCTTCTTTAGTAATATTAATTGGTGGTGCAATTAAGCAGTGATCTCCTCTTATCCCGTCTGCACTTCCTCCTCCAGGGTATATTACCAATCCCTCTTTTAAACAATTATTTGTTAAAATGCCCTTTAAATTTTCTTTTACATCAAATGGTTCTTTTGTATTTTGATCCTTTACAAACTCTATACCAATCATAAGACCTTTTCCACGAATATCCCCAACGATTGGATATTTGTATAGACTTTGCATTTTGTTCATCAGATACTCGCCTTGTGTTGCTACATTTTCTAAATAGTTTTCTCTTTCAATAATTTCTATTACCTTGTTTGCTATTCCACATGACAAAGGATTGCCAGCATAAGTATGACCATGAATAAAATGTCCACTTCCCTCTACCATGATAGTATTAAATATTTTTTCTGATGCAATAGCAGTACCTATAGGGGTATAGCCACAACTCATACCTTTTGCAGTAGTAATAATATCTGGTACAATATCAAAATGGTTTATTGCAAATTTCTTACCAGTTCTTCCGAAGCCAGCCATTACCTCATCTACAATCAATATTACATCATATTTATCACAAATTTCTCTTACCATCTTAAAGTAAGTCTTTGTAGGATGCACTCCTGGTGCTGCTGAGCCTACTACTGGTTCAGTAATAAATGCAGCAATATTTTGTGGCCCTTGATGTAATATTTCAGCTTCTAGAGCCTCAGCAGCTTTTATACTTGTTTCTTCCAGCGTTTTACATCCCCACGGATTTCTATAATGGTAAAATTGAGGAATTTTAGGGAAATTTATTAGTATAGGATCATAAACCTTCCTTCTTCCAGTTATACCTGTCATAGATAATGCTCCTATTGTATTTCCATGAAATGAATTCCATTTAGAAATAACCTTCCATTTGCTAGTTCCTTCTCCATCTCTTTCAACAAAATATTGTCTTGCCATTTTTATAGCTGTCTCTGTTGATTCTGAACCACCAGATACAAAATATACATGATTCAAATCTCCCGGCGCCCACTCTGCAACCTTTTTGGCACATTTTTCAATACTATCTACTGTCCATCTTGAAAGATGGGTAAATGCAATTCTTTCCATATGCTCTTTTGTAAATTCAGCAATCTCTTTATTGCCATGCCCAATATTGGCAACAGCAGAGCCTGAGCATCCATCTATATATTTATTTCCATTTTCATCAATAAGATATATACCATCTCCCCTTTCAATTTTGGGATAATGCCAATTTTGATTTCTGTAAAACACATAATTTTTAGGTGCTTTATTTAAGCTCATTTTCAAGACCCCTTTATATGATTTATTTTTTATAAAAAAATCCAGTACAAAAAGACACACATTGTGTAGCTTAATGTACTGGATTTTACTCACTTAGTAAGTATGGGTTGCATCCTTACTGCAAGTAAAGCAGTAATTATTCATTTTCTTTTTTCCAAATCATATATTTTTCATAAGTTCCCTTGAGCGCAACACATATTGCCCTTTGAGATAAACCATGAAATCTATTTTTCACCTTCTCAATCAAAGGCTCTATACCATTTTCATGAACATTATAACCTACAATCGTTTGCTTTATAAAAGCTCTTGCTTCTTCTGTAATCAATGTACAGGATGTATCTTCAATTATTCCTGTAGCCTTATTTATAATAAGCCCGACTCCTACAACTCTATGCATATTTGCTGCTGGGATTTCCTTCGGTAGCTTGGCATAAGAAATAAAATATACTGCATTTTCATTATATTTTTTCATCCTATCACCAAATTTCTTTTTCTTATTTTATAAAAAATTCACAAAAATAACAAGAATCATTTCAAAGCAAATCATTCTGTTATTTAAAGCTTTCTTTATTTTACTGATTTTTCCTATTTCTTTCTCAAGCTTACATAAGAAACATTTTTATAGCTTCTATGATTCTCTTTGCTGCTTTTCCATCTCCATATGGGTTTACTGCATTTGCCATTTTATTATAAGCTTCTTCATTATTAATAAGTTCATTTGTAAGCTCAATTATTTTTTCTTTTTCGATACCTGCCATTTTTACAGTACCTGCCTCTACAGCTTCTGGTCTTTCTGTTTCAGTTCTAAGAACAAGTACAGGTTTTCCCAATGAAGGAGCTTCTTCTTGAATACCTCCAGAATCTGTTAAAATCAAATAAGCTTTTGCCATTAAGTTAGCAAAAGGCTCATAATCTAATGGCTCAATCAAATGCACCCTTTCCTCTCCTCCTAATATTTCATAAGCTAAATTCCTCACCTTTGGATTTAGATGAACAGGAAAGATTACTTCTACATCTTCATTTTGCTTTACCACTTCTTTTACAGCTGAGAAAATATTTACCATAGGTTGTCCTAGATTTTCACGTCTGTGAGAGGTCATCAAAATCACTTTTTTATTATCATAATCAATATTATTTAAGCTTTCATCATCATAAATATAGTCATCTCTTACCACCTGAAGAAGTGCATCAATCACTGTATTGCCTGTTATAATAATAGCTTCCTCTTTTATTCCCTCTCTCAGTAAATTTTCTTTATTTCCTTTTGTAGGTGCAAAGTGAAGATGACTCATTCTTCCTGTAAGAGTTCTATTCATCTCCTCAGGATATGGAGAATACATATTATGACTTCTTAATCCTGCCTCTACATGTCCTACCTTTACTTGATTGTAGAATGCTGCCAATGAACCTACAAAGGTAGTTGTTGTATCTCCATGAACTAAAATCATATCCGGTTTTACTTCCTTTATGACACCTTCAAGTCCTATAAGCGCCCTTGATGTAATCTGACTCAAAGTCTGTCCAGGCTTCATAATATTCAAATCATAATGAGGCTTTATATTAAATAAATCTAGAACCTGATCTAGCATCTCTCTATGCTGTGCTGTTACACAAACAACAGACTCGATTTTTTCATCCTCCTCTAGTGCTTTTACTACTGGAGCCATTTTAATAGCCTCAGGTCTTGTTCCAAATATTGACATGATCTTTAGTTTTTTCATTCTATCTCCCCCTATAAAAAAACCAGGAAATATTCCTGGCCTATTCTTTATGACTGGTTTTTTGTTTTTCATATTTTTGCATACCAATACTGATATACATAAGTGCACAGGCTGCAAGGATAATAAATAGCGAATCCCAGCCAACACTTCTAGTCATAAGAGCTGCACTTACACCAAATGTACCACTTATGACATAAAGGATTATCACAGTTCTCTTCTGCCCCATCCCTGTTGATAAAAGCTTGTGGTGAAGATGACCCTTATCTGGCTCCATAATAGGTCTTCCATTTAATATCCTTCTTGCAATAGCAAAGGTTGTATCAAATATAGGAAGTCCTAAAGCAAGTACAGGAACTACAGTAGCAATAGCTACTGCCCCTTTTGTCAAGCCAAATACAGAAACAACTGCTAGCATATATCCTAAAAATAAAGAACCTGTATCCCCCATAAATATTTTTGCAGGATTAAAGTTGTAAGGTAAAAAGCCTATACATGATCCAGCAATAGCCAATGTAATCATTGCTGCTATATAGCTTTCATTAAAATAAGCTACATAAGAAAGAGATATTGCTGCAATAGTAGCAACCCCTGCTGCTAATCCATCTAATCCATCTATCAAGTTTAATGTATTCGTAATCCCTACAATCCAAAATATTGTAACAGGTATACCTAGTCCTAAATATTCAACATTCAATTGGTAATCAATAAAAGGAACATTAAGCACTTGGATTTTTATACCATAATAAACTGCAATTGCAGCACTAATGATTTGTCCCACTAGCTTTACTTTTGCTGATAAAGGCTTCAGATCATCCATTATTCCCATAATAATAATCATACTGCCGCCTATTAGCATACCTTGAATAGGTCTGTCTAAAGGCACAAAGGCTAGTACGCTTACAATAAATCCCCAAAATATAGCTAGCCCACCCATTCTCGGTATAGGCTTTTTATGTACACGCCTTTCATCCTTCGGTACATCTATAGCGCCTACTTTATGTGCAATTTTCTTTGCTAGTGGTGTCATACAAAATGACACAACTGCTGCTACAAAAAATACATAAAAGTATTTGTTCACAGAAAAACACTCCTTAATTTTCACGTATCCATAGTCATTTTACAGCAAAAACCACAAAAACTCAATGTTAAATATTATCAAATTTTTCTAATTCTATTCCTGCTTCCTTCAAAATTTCCATAGAAAGCTTATCTGGATAGCTTCCTTTAAAAACAATTCTTCGTATACCTGCATTAATTGCCATTTTTGCACATAATACACATGGCTGAAGCGTTGCATATAAAGTAGCCCCTGCTATGCTTACACCATGATATGCTGCTTGGATTATAGCATTTTGCTCTGCATGAAGTCCTCTGCACAGTTCATGTCTTTGCCCTGATGGAATATTAAGCTCTTCTCTTCTACAACCAACATCTAGACAATGAGCAGTTCCTGTAGGCGCTCCATTATAACCTGTAGAAAGTATTCTCTTATTTTTTACAATCACAGCTCCTACCTTTCTTCTTAAACAGGTAGATCTAGTTTTTGCAACCTCTGCCATTTCCATAAAATACTGATCCCAATTCGGTCGCATATTCTACTCCTCCTAAAAACTATATTTTGTATAATATTCTACATGTTTATCTCATTTCCTTTATATTTTTATATATAAAAATCCCATTATCTTATTATATGCAGTTTTTCCTTTTTTTGTGTATGTATGAACTGCCACTAAAAAAATTTCGTAAAACATTTGTTGGGATTGCATTTTCAAGCAAAAAAAGAAGAACAAATGCGAACACACTTGTTCTTCTTTTTTGTTCAGTTAATTGAATTAATTAGAGTTGCTATTGCTATATTCTTTAGCAATCTATTTTGTACCAAATAGTCTATCTCCTGCATCTCCAAGACCTGGAATGATATATGCATGATCATTTAATCTCTCATCTACAGAAGCTACATAAATTTCTACATCAGGATGCGCTTCACGAACTGCTTTTACACCTTCAGGAGCAGCAATTAAACAGACAAGCTTGATGCTTGTTGCCCCTCTGTCTTTGATGAATTGGATGGCAGCATTTGCAGAACCACCTGTAGCAAGCATTGGATCTACTACTATTAAATCTCTTTCATTTACATCTGCTGGAAGCTTGCAGTAATATTCTACAGGCTCTAGTGTTTCTGGATCTCTATAAAGTCCTACATGACCTACTTTAGCAGCTGGAATAAGGCTTAACATTCCATCAACCATACCAAGACCTGCTCTTAATATCGGTACAATGCCTAGCTTTCTTCCTGATAATACCTTTGATTTAGTCTTACATACAGGCGTTTCGATCTCTACCTCTTCTAAAGGAAGATTTCTTGTTACCTCATAAGCCATAAGCATAGCAATTTCTTTCACAAGCTCTCTGAATTCCTTTGAACCAGTATTTTTATCTCTTATTAAAGTAAGTTTATGCTGTATCAATGGATGATCCATCACAAATACCTTTTCCATCCTACACATCTCCTCTCATGATTTAAGTTTGCAATTAGTTGTTAAACGTAAAGCTTCATCTTATTTTGAATATTTTTTCTCAATATCTGTAATTTTATCAATTCTTCTTTGATGTCTTTCTCCAGCAAATTCAGTATTTAACCACACATCTACAATTTTTAGTGCAAGTCCTATACCGATTACCCTCTCTCCTAATGCTAATACATTTGCATTATTATGCTCTTTTGACATCTGCGCTGAAAAAGTATCAGAAACGACAGCACATCTTACCCCAGGTACTTTATTGGCTGATATAGATATACCGATTCCTGTTCCACAGCAAACAATTCCTTTTTCACATTTGCCTGAAACAACAGCTTCTGCTACCTTCATACCAAACTCTGGATAATCTACAGATTCAGTAGAATTAGTTCCAAAATCTTCACACTCTATACCTTTTTCCTCTAGGTATTTCTTGATAGCTTCCTTTAAGTGATACCCACCATGGTCACTGCCTAAAGCAATCTTCATAAAAAATTCCCTCCAATTCTTTATAACCTTTCTGATTTTATGCCACAATACGTTTATTGTCAAGTATTTTAAATACATTCTATTTGATTAATTTTTTCCTACAAGCTTTTCTGCTAACTCCTTTAATATTTCTTCAATTTCTCTAGCACATGCTTCATAAACTGAGACAGGCTGTCCAAAAGGATCTAGTATATCTCCATCTTTTCCTATATATTCTTTTAGGGTATATATTTTATCTTTCATATCAGGAGCCATAAATAACAATTGTTGTTTATGACTCTTTGTCATAGTCAAAACTAAATCTGCCTCTTCTAGCAATTCCTTAGTCACTAAAGTTGCCTCATGAGTGCTTAAATCTATTCCTTTTTTATTCATTACCTCTATAGCATTTTTAGATGCACTCTGACCTATCAATGCAGCAGTTCCAGCAGAAATTACTTTTAATCCCTCTGTTTTTTTTCCTAAGCTTTCAAGCATATTTTTAAAAATTGCTTCTGCCATACTACTTCTACAGGTATTTCCAGTACATACAAACAAAACCGTCTTCATTTTTTTACCTCCCAACCTTCACTACATGATATCCAGCAGCTTTAATCATTCTATTCATCACTGCATGTCCTAAAAGCTTTTGTTCTACACCCTCTGCATAAATAATGTCCACTCCTGCAGCATCAAATTGACGAAGGACTGCAAAAAGGTGATTGGCAATAGTTGCTAAATCTTTTCTGCTTCCCATAGAAATAACAACACCATTTTTGTACAATTTTTTTGTTTCATCTGTACACATAATACCTACCCGAAGTCCTTGTGCTTCCTTTTCCTCTTGAAGCTTATGAATTGCTTTTACAACGCTTTCCATATCTCCTTCTAATATTATAACCTCTGCTTGTGGAGAATAATGAGTGTATTTCATTCCCGGAGATTTTGGAGTCAGGGCTTGATTCCCTTCTTCTATAGCCTTGTCCACTTCTACTTTTTCAAATATCTCTTCTAAATGCTCTTTAGTTACACCACCAGGTCTTAAAATCATAGGGATATTACCTGTCATATCCACTACTGTAGACTCAAGTCCTACATCACAGTTCCCCCCACTAATAATCACATCTACTTTCCCCTTTAAGTCATGGATTACATGTTCTGCCTTTGTAGGACTAGGCTTTCCTGATAAATTGGCACTAGGAGCCGCAACTGGCACACCTGCCATCTCGATCAATTTATTTGCAATAGGATGAGAAGGCATCCTAATTGCCACTGTATCTAATCCTGCTGTAATTACATCTGGTATCTTATCTGTTCTTTTTAATATAATCGTAATCGGTCCCGGCCAAAACCTTTCCATTACTTTTTTTGCATTTGGAGGTATTTCCTCTACCAAAGCATCAAGCTCATTAAGCTTTGATATATGTACAATCAGAGGATTATCAGAAGGTCTTCCCTTCGCCTCAAATATTTTTTTTACAGCTTTTTCATCAAGGGCATTTGCCCCTAAACCATAAACCGTCTCCGTTGGAAAAGCAACTGTACCACCACTTCTTAACACCTGTGCTGAAGCCTCTAATTGTGCTTCATCAATAGCTTTTGGATCTATTTCATAGACCTTTGTTTCAATCACTAACTTCACCTCTTATATAAACATAAATTTCTTTCATTATTATACACCAAAATAAAACATAAATTCTACTTTTGTATATCAAAATAAATTGCATATAAATCTTTATATATGTTATAATATAAATAAGAAATTTAGTTTTGATATAAACAGTGTGGCTCATTGTGGTATCAAAATATGTACGATTAGTAACAAAAAAAGAAACGAAGGTATGCGGCCAACATACCTTCGTTTCTTTTTAATTTAGCCAACTTAATATTTTGTCTACAATTTCGACAACTATACAGATAACAGAAAAGAACTTTAGAACTCTTTTGATATAACAATACCTAATATAAACCCTAAAATAAACCCAAAGCTTGACACTCTTTTAAAATGCAAGCTCTTTGATTGCGGTATTAGTTCTTCACAGGTTATATAAAGCATTGTTCCTCCTGCACAAGCTAGACAAAAGGCAATAAAACCTTTGGATATTTCTCCCAAAATCGCTCCTATGAAAGCTCCTCCTCCCATAGGAATCCCTACTAGTATTGTATAAAAAAATGCTTTAAATGGAGAAACTCCTCCTGCTCGCATAGGTGCTGCCATAGATATTCCTTCTGGCATATTATGAAGAGCTATAACAGTAGATATCCCTATACCTAAATTATTCGCTGCTATAAATCCTGACCCAATAGCCAACCCTTCAGGAAAATTGTGAAGAGATATACCAATGCCTAATAATAATCCTGTTTTAATAAAACTCTTGTTGTATTTGGGTAACAGCCCATCTATAAAAGCAATAATCAACACCCCTGTAATAATCCCCAATATACCAATATACAATTCTCCTATATAAAAAGCTTCTGGCAATAAATCAAAGCATACAATAGACAACATGAGTCCACTAGAGAGTCCCAAAATAAAGCTTAAAAATCTATTTCCTGGATCCTTTATGAAAAAAGTAACTATGCCCCCAAGACCTGTTCCCAATACCCCTACACCCAAACCAACTAAGGTAATCATCCATATTCTTTCCATCCTCTTACCCCCATTATATAGATGTACAACTATCCAACTAAATGTTCAGCATGATAAATTATGAAAATATTAGAGAATACTTATAAAGATTTTATTTTGCTAAGAAAACTTATCCTTTGTATATATGATTATTTGATTGGACAAATATTCTTAGAAAGAAAAGTTTTCTCTAATACCTTGTAGTAATGAACGTTCTTTTTACGAATATTTGCCCCTACTCGTATATATATTCCTAAAGCCCCTTATATATACAAAAGTCTGTGAAGCTTCCTTCACAGACTTTCTCTTTAAGTAGCATCTTTTATTTCTTCATCTCCTTTAAATGACCATTTAAGAAGAGATGGTGTAATCAATGTGGTTACTACTACAAGAACTATAGCAGATGCAAAGTCTTTATGATCTATTAAATGCATTTTCAGCCCTAAATTTGCAATGATAATTGATACTTCTGCTCTAGGTACCATTCCAATACCAATCTGTAAGGAATGTTTACCGTTAAAGCCAGTCATCTTTGCTCCCCATCCACAGCCAACAATTTTTCCGATAATACCTAATAGTAACAACAATATACTATAACCCAACCCATCTCCAATTGTACTTAATTCTACCCCTAATCCAATAGCTACAAAAAATATTGGTGTGAATATAGTATCAGAAATCAATCCAATATCATGAGAAATTTTGTGTCTATAAGGTGTCATAGAAAAAATAACCCCTGCAAAATATGCTCCTGTAACAGCTGCAACTCCAAGTTCTTCTGATATAAAGCTTAGTATCAGACAAGATATTATTGCATAAGGTACAATTTTTCTTCTTACATTAACACGATCAGAAATTCTTGCTAATATTTGAACTAAAATATATCCAAGCACAATAATGATAACGAAGAAAGAAAGTATTTTCAAAATCACCACAAATATATTACTTCCTGATTCTGGTTTTATCATCCCCACAACAATAGTTAATAAAATAATCCCTATCACATCATCAATAATAGCAGCTCCTAAAATACCTACCCCTTGCCTTGTTTTCAATTGCCCTATTTCTTTAAGTGTTTGTACAGATATACTAACACTTGTTGCAATAGAAATAAGTCCTACAATAATACTGCTCACCCACTTGCCACTAAAAATATATGCTGCTCCACTTACCAATAACAAAGGGACTAATACACCTGCTACAGCAATAGCTGCTGATGATTTCCCTGATGCTCTTAGTTCATTTACATCTGTCTCAAGTCCTGCAATAAACATAAGAAAAATCACACCGATTTCCGATAAATGATGGATAAGCTCTGTTTTCTCTAAAATGCCCATTCCTAAAACCATACCCATTAAGATTTGTCCAAGTACGGCAGGCTGTTTCAACTTTTTGCTAATTATACCTCCAATATTTGCTCCTAGTAAAAGAATGCCAATATGCAACAGAAAAGTTACTTTTGCTTCCAAAACCATCACGCTTCTTTCTTGTATAATATGACCCGTCCTATTTTACAGAAAATATAGTATTCCGTTTAAATTTTGAAAATTTATATTATAGTTTATCATGTAGCTCTTTTTTTTGCAATAAACATAAATCTTAAATATAATTTATTTTTAGTTATATAAAAAACTGAGAAGCATTACGCCGTTACCAAATACCTATAAAAACTTATAAATACGTTGATGGTTTATAAGTTTTACGATTTGTTCCTCATTCATTGAACCTGATTTCATAACTAAAAGTTATTACTCTCATTTTTATGGCTCTCCAAAGGCTTAAATTCCTGTATAACGCCACAGTACATATCAGTAGTATCTTTTAAAGTGATTAAGCTACCGATTTATCATATTTAGGATAATCTCTAAGGTTAAGGCTTGCATTATAATCTCTATCAATTTCTAATCCACAATTATCACATACATATTTTCTATCTGATAATTTTAAATCTGATTTTACATTACCACAACTTGAACACATTTTACTTGAAGGGTAATATCTATCAGCTATGATTAAATTAACTTCATACCATTTACATTTATATTCAAGTTGCCTTCTAAACTCTCTTAGTGATTGTTCCTGTATAGCTTTTGATAGTTTTCTATTTTTAAGCATACCAATTACATTCAAATCCTCAATAACAATATACTTTGGCTTGGCTTTCACCAAAGATGTTGTTATATGATGAATGTAATTATCCCTTAATCCTTTAATTTTCCTATAAAGCTTTCTTAGTTTATTTTCAGCTTTTATAATATTTTTAGTTTTGTGGTATTCGTAACGATTTTCACCTCCTTCTATTTTAGTTTTATTCATCTCATATTTTCTTGAAATTTGTCTTTGAAGTCTTTTATATTTCTTAATTAACTTCTTCATTTTTAGTGATTTGTTAATATTCTTATACTTATCACCACTACTAATTATTGCTAAATCTTTTACACCTAAGTCGATTCCTATAGGCTCTGTTTCTTTATCTTCTATTTCAATTTCTTCTTCAATGCCAACACTAATCCACCAGTTAAGACCATCAAAAGTTACCCTTGGATTAATATATTTAATGTTTTCACCTGTCGGTATCCTATCTTTTTCACCCAACTTAATCCAATTTAATTTTTGTCTATTTTTCTTTCTACTTGTAGTTAACTTTTCTAGTTTAACATGAGTATCTGTAAATTTTATCTTCTCTATATCTTGATAAAAACTAGGTTTAGATTTCTTTTTGGACTTAAATTTCGGAAATTTACTGTGCCCTTTAAAAAATCTTCTATAACTATTACAGGCATCTTTTATAGCTTGTTTAGTTATATTATTTGAATAATCATTAAGCCATTTATATTCTTCTATCTTTTTTAATTTAGTAAGCTCTTTTCTAAGAATACTATCAGTTAAAAACTTACCACCGTTTCTATAATTTTCTTTTTGTTTTGCTAAAGTCCAATTATAAGCCCATCTGCTTACTCCTGCACATTCAAATAATTTACTTCTTTGTTTGTTATTGGGTTTTAACATAACTTTATATGTCTTAATCATCTTCAACCAACTCTTTTTCTATTTATCTTTCCAAATCATCTTTTTGTTTATTCCTGGACACTCTGCAATAAGCTATTATCTTTTTGGTTTATTATTTCTTTTCCCTAACGCAAGAATAATAATAGCTTTAGTTACTGATGCAATTAAAAAACTCAATTACTCAAATCAAAAAACCTCTCTATTTATATTTACACCTTGTTTTTGAAATTCTAATAACGAAGATATTAGTGCCCTAACAATAACAGGATTATTTGAATAATTGCTAGAAAATAATATTCTGGTTTTTGTTGCAAAATCGTTCCTCAGATACTCAGTTAATTCAAATGGATTGCTTCTATTTTTATCATATGTTAGTTTTCCAATCCACCATAGTTTCGATAAAGTGTTTGTTATCAAAGACCTTTTTCTACTTTGAGAAAAAAAGAATCTATTTGCTATATCATTTTCAGTTGGTTTCTTCTTATCTACACCCCAACGATACCTTAAATATTCCCAAAACATTCCATGACACAATCCCGCCCATAAACGCTCATCTATTGCATCTGTTTCTTTTATAATGTCAAATTGCTAAAATACCTCCACGTTCAATATAAAAAGATAACCCTTCATAATCCTTATTAAAACAGCTATTTATGTAACTAGGTATTGATTCTTTTGCCACAGTGAACTACCACCGAGACATTAATCGGTGGCTTCGTGAGAGGTTTGATATTTAAGTTTCCACCTTAACAGGCAACCCTTATTCTCAACGGGGAGGACACACTCCCTTTATCCCTCATAGTTTGCACTATTTCGGGAATACATTTTTCTTCTTTTCTTAATATATTTAGACTTCCATTAACACCTGCATTTACCAATCCAAAATTTGATTTAAAAAGTCCTCTAACCACTCTGCGAGTTTTATCGTAGTATTTTTTAGTTATAGGCTCTAAATCGAAAGCACTGCAACCACTTGTGTAACTTTCTTCTTTGAATTTAACTTCAATGCCTTGAAGCTTAGCTTTATATTTAATCTGTTCTGCAAGTCTTTGAATTGGTATTTGAACAAAAGATTTATTGTAATTCATATTTTGTTTGATACCCTTAATTTTACCTATAACTATCTTCTTCACCTTATGCTCTAATGCTTTATTTATAATATTTTTGCTTGTTTTATGAAGATAATCATTAACATAATTATTTCTATATCTTCTTAATGAATTAATCATTTTAGTGTTTTTAAATTTATCAGAACCTATTTTTTTCATTTCAATGCTTTGATAATAAGCAATTTTCTTGTTTACAAAAGCATTAATGCCTTTTAGCTTTTTACCACAAAAAAGATAAGTTTCATTTCCATCTTTAAAAGTTAGTGTAGCAAGATTATCCAAACCTAAATCAATAGCCATAATATTAGTATTGTTTACTGGCTCTAATTCCTGCTTATTGTATATTACAATCAAATACCATTGTTTTAAAGAATTATCCCACTTTATTCTTACTTGTTGCAATTTATTAAAGTTTATAAGGCTTTGAAGTTTATTAGAAACTTCAAAATTTAAACTCTCTACCTCAAACATTTTTTGAATTGCTTTAGAAAGAGATAACATTAATGTATTTTCTTTAAATCTAATAGCCAGATTTGTAAATATAATTTCATTTTTTCTGTTCTGTATATTTTTAAATTTAGGTGGTTTAGGTAATCCATTATACTTATGTGGATTTGCTTTAAGATCTTTAATACTTGCAAAATATGATTTCCAATTTTGCTCTAATACTTTGAAAGTTTGTTGTCTTGTATGACTATGAAGAAAATCACAGTGCCAATTAGATTTAAACATTTTTTCTATATCTACATAAGATTTAAAACCATTTTCTCTCAATTCATAATTAACTATGTTGTAAAGTTTTGTTGTATGAAAAGATAATTCTTCTATAATATTTAACTGTTTAATTGTAAAACTTGGCTTAAATTTAAACGATAACTTCATATTTTCACCTCCTTAACATTGTTATCCATGTGTTTATTTTAACACACCATTGATGTATAGTCAACTATGTGCTAAAATTAGTTTAGGAGGTGTTTAAAAATGGCAAGAAAGAATATTAACACTACATTAGACGAAGATTTATACACTGAAATCAAAATATTGGCTATCAAATTAAAAACAAATGCTAATGACTTAATTGAAGAAGGTATGAAGTATGTCATTGAAAAATACAAAAAACAAGACAATAAGTCACAGTAAATATAACATCAATTATCATATTGTTTTCTGTCCTAAGTATCGTCATAATATTTTTAAAGACGAATTAGAATATGAATTATTAAAATGTTTTAAAGTAATATGCCATTGTTATGGTTACGAACTTACCCCACAAGAGATAATGCCTGACCATATCCATCTTTTCATATCTGCTCCACCAACTGTTGCACCAGTAGATATAGTTAGAAAACTAAAAAGTATATCTGCTAATGAGATATTTAAAGGCTTCCCCAAGTTAAAACAATCTAAATTTTGGGGCAGTGGCTTATGGAGTAGAGGATATTATATTGGTACTGCTAAAGCAGTATCTTCTGAAACCATTCAAAAATATATCCAAACCCAAAAGAATGTTTAATTTTTAGGTATTTAACCTAAAAATTAAAGGCACAATTCATCCTCCGAGATAAACAACGAAGGTTTTCTTGTGCCGAATTTATAAAAGTGCATACACTTACTCGTCCATTAAGCTTACTTTCAGGAATTCTCTTAACATTTTCAGTTTGTGATGTTTTTAATATTGTCCGATATGATGTTTGAGAACATTCAATATGAAAAACAAACTCAGGTTTATCTTTGTCCAATATTGCATCTAGAGAATTTTGACATATTTCACGTGCTAAAGAGCTATATGGTGACCCCCTAAAAGTTTCAATCCCTGCCTCACTTATTCCATTTAACTGACCAAAATTATTAGATGGAAAGTTCCAACCTATCCCCATATTTATCACCCCAATTTAAATTTATTATCTTTTTTCCTAATATATATTTTAACACATTCGCTTAATGTGCCTACAATATTATATTAACATCAATTTTTTATTAGGCTTTATTTGTGTACAATTTTTTAATTTCAAAAAATTTAAACCGTGACCATAATAATCAAAAGCTACCAAACAGATTATTATAGTCACGTTTTTTGTAAAATAAACTATCACTTAATCAATTTAATGATTTCCCAACAGCCCCATAATCTAATACCTTGAAATCATTGCATAAAGGAAATCCAATTATAACAAAGATATTTTAAAAATGCATGAAATTATACTACCTGCTTTAATTTTTCTGCTTGATCTGTTGTAATAAGTGCATCTAATATTTCATCAATATCTCCATCCAACACATAATCTAGCTTATATAGCGTTAAGTTAATTCTGTGATCTGTAACACGTCCTTGTGGGAAATTGTAAGTTCTGATTCTCTCACTTCTATCTCCAGTACCTACCTGACTTTTTCTTTCCTGAGCAATTTCTGCCTGCTGCTCTGCAAGCATCTTATCATATAATCTAGCCTTTAATATTTTAAAAGCCTTCTCCTTATTCTTAAGCTGTGATTTTTCATCCTGACAAGAAACAACTATTCCTGTAGGCATATGTGTAAGTCTTACAGCAGAATCTGTTGTATTTACACTCTGTCCTCCATTTCCTGAAGAACGGAAAACATCTACACGAACATCATTTGGATTGATTTCAATCTCTACATCATCTACCTCTGGAAGCACTGCTACAGTTGCTGTAGATGTGTGAATTCTTCCACCTGATTCAGTAGCTGGAATTCTCTGTACTCTGTGTACACCACTTTCATACTTAAGCCTTGAGTAAACACCCTTTCCTTTGATCATAAATACTACTTCTTTGATTCCACCTACACCTGTTTCACTAAGGCTCATCATTTCAACCTTCCAACGATTTCTTTCTGCATATCTTGTGTACATTCTTAAAAGATCTCCTGCAAACAGTCCTGCTTCATCTCCACCAGCACCTGCTCTAATTTCTACAATAACATTCTTTTCATCATTTGGGTCCTTTGGTACTAAAAGAAGCTTCAATTCATCTTCTATAGGCCCTATTTTTTCTTCTAGCTCATTTAATTCCATTTTTGCCATTTCTCTAAATTCTTCATCATCACTTTCATGTAAAATAGATTTAGCTTCTTCAATACCTTCCTTTGTCTTTTTATATTCCTTGTATTTATTAACAATAGGTTCTATTTCTGCAAGCTCTTTGATGTATTTTTGCCATTCTGACTGATTATTAATAATTTCTGGATCTGAAACCTTCTGACTCAAATCCTTATACTTATCTTCTATAAAATCTAATTTATCAAACATCTATTTCACCTCGCACATTTTCTCTTAACAGTTTATTATATCATTTTTATCATATTTTCACAATGTAGCTACAACTACTCTCTCTATCCCTGCTAAATCTTTTATTTTATTTATTTCCGTATATAATCCTTTATTTTCCATTAGCTCTTTTACAAGCTCTGCTTGATCATGACCTACTTCTAAAGCAATATATCCTCCTTTTTTCACAAAAAAAGGAGCTTCGTCAATAATTCTTCTATAAAAGTCAAGTCCATCAGTTCCTCCATCTAATGCAAGTCTTGGCTCATACTTTTTCACTTCTATCTGAAGCTTATCAATCTCTTCTTTTGGTATATAAGGAGGATTTGAAACAAGAATATCTACCTTTCCCTCTAATTTATTTTTCAAAGGGGTAAACAAATCACCTTCTAAAAATTCAATTTTTTCTGCCACTCCATTTGATACTGCATTCTTCTTTCCTATTGTAATAGCACGTCTTGAAATATCTATGGAATATACAAAAGCATTTTTTATATATTTTGCAAGGCTTACAGTAATAGCTCCACTTCCTGTTCCAATATCTACAATAGTTATATTATCATTTTTCCTATTATTTGCCCACTTTATAACTGCTTCTACTAAAATTTCTGTATCCGGTCTAGGAATGAGTACACCTTCCTCTACATAAAAATCCAATCCCATAAATTCCTGCTTTTTTACAATATACTGAACAGGCATTCCAGCAATTCTTTTTTCAACAAATTCCTCAAAAGCCTTAAAAGCTTCCTCCGATAAGCTTTTATTTCTATGAGTATATAAAAACAATCTCTCCTTCTTTAATACATGACACAAAAGTACCTCTGCATCTAACAGAGGTGTAACTGCATTTGTCCTTTCAATTCTTTCTACTGCTAGCTTTAAAGCATCCTGTATCTTTACTACCAAATGTCAACCTCCTTGTCATCTGTCAAAACATTTTTCATAGCTTCGATTGCTACTTCTAACTGACTATCATCTGGTTCTTTAGTTGTAAGCTTTTGAAAAAGCAGTCCCGGATAACTGATATATCTTACTATTTTAGAAGGACTTTTTCCTGCCCATCTGATAATCTCATAGGATATTCCTGCTATAACAGGCATAAGCAATAATCTTGACAAAACTCTGACCACTGGATTAGGCCAACCTATAAGTGAAAAGAGTAGTAAGCTTGTGATCATTACAAAAACTATAAAGCTCGTCCCACATCTTGGATGAAGGGTTGGAAACTGTCTTGCATTTTCTACTGTTAATGGAAGACCACTTTCATAGCAGTGAATAGTTTTATGCTCTGCTCCATGATACTCAAAAACTCTTTGAATATCCTTCATTCTAGAGATCAATACAATATAGCCTACAAATAATAAAATTCTAAATACACCCTCTACAATATTTAAAAGCAACGGATTATTTATTTTGGTTTTAAAAAAATGCATAGCTACAGTTGGCGATATGATAAAAAGCAAAATCCCAAAAGCGATTGCTGTAACTACTGAAAAGTAAATAAGGATATCTCCTGCCTTATCTCCAAATGTATTTTCTACCCACATTTCAAACTTTCCTTTTTCTTCCGTACTATCTTCTTCTTCAAAAAACTCAGCAGAGTAAGTAAGGGATTTTACCCCCAATACCATAGCATCAAATAGTGCAATAACGCCCCTTATCATAGGCACTTTTGTAAGAGCACTTTTTGATATGCCTTTTACTTCTTCTTTTTTTACTACAATCTCTTTATCTTGTTTTCTAACAGCAATAGCAATATCCTTAGGGCCTTTCATCATTACCCCTTCTATTACTGCCTGACCACCTATACTTGTTGGTTTAGCATGCTTTCTAAAAATTTTTTCTAAATCCAAGTTAATCTTCCTTTCGAGATTTTCAGTATATACAACAAAGGTTAGAGACATACCATCCCTAACCTATAATAATCAAACCTTTTTATTTTTATTTCATGCCATATTTTTGCTTGAATTTCTCAACACGTCCACCTTGGCTCACAAATTTTTGCTTACCAGTAAAGAACGGATGACATGCTGAACAAATCTCAACTTTGATTTCTTCTTTTACAGAACCTGTTTCAAATGTATTTCCACAAGCACATTTTACAACTGCTTTTTTGTAATCTGGATGGATTCCTTGTTTCATTCTATTCACCTCTTTCTTTGATCTTTCACTATATATCAAAAAAATCTTTTTTAATTTTCAACTATTACATTATAGCACAAGGATTTTTTCAGTTCAAGAACTTTTTATATTTTATTTCTCATCTTCTCTATAAATTCTAAGTTTGTCTTGCTTTCTGCAAGCTTTCCTATGATCGCCTCAGTTACTTCCTGTGTTGGATTATTAGCCATCGCACGCCTCATACTCCATATACACTCTAATTCCTTTTGTCCTAATAATAATTCTTCTCTTCTTGTTCCTGATTTATTTAGATTAATAGCAGGGAATATTCTCTTTTCTGAAAGCTTTCGATCTAGGTGAAGCTCCATATTCCCTGTCCCCTTGAATTCCTCAAATATCACATCATCCATACGACTTCCTGTATCTACTAAAGCTGTTGCAAGTACCGTAAGACTTCCCCCTTCTTCTATATTTCTAGCTGCACCAAAGAACCTTTTTGGTTTGTGAAGAGCTCCGGGGTCCAAGCCTCCTGATAGAGTTCTTCCTGTAGAAGGAATAGTCAAATTGTACGCTCTAGCAAGTCTTGTAATACTATCTAATAATATAACCACATCTTTTCCATGCTCTACAAGCCTTTTAGCTCTATTTAAAACCATCTCTGCCACTTTTATATGATGACTTGGAAGCTCATCAAAGGTAGAATAAATCACATCTCCCTTAATAGACCTCTGCATATCAGTAACTTCCTCTGGTCGCTCATCGATTAATAAAACAATAATTTCTATATCCTCATACTTTTCTGCAATACTGTTTGCAATTTTTTTAAGGAGTATGGTTTTTCCAGCCTTTGGTGGGGCAACAATAAGACCTCTTTGTCCTTTTCCTATAGGAGCAATCAGGTCGATAAGTCTTGTAGAAAGGTCTGCTGGATTATATTCAAGGGTAATTCTTTTATTGGGATAAATAGGTGTGAGATTATCAAAGTTTGGCCTCTTTGCAGCAACTTCAGGATTGTCATTGTTGACTTTTTGCACATATAGAAGAGCTCTAAATTTTTCACCACTCTTTGGTGGTCTTGTAATCCCTAGAATTTTATCTCCTGTCTTCAAATTGAATCTTCTTATTTGAGAAGGAGATACATATACATCTTCTTCACTGGTAAGGAAATTATAAAACCTTAAAAATCCAAATCCTCCAGTTCCTTCAGTTAATTCTAAAACGCCTTCTACTGTATCTACTTCCTTACTATTATCAATTTCATTGTTTATTTTTTCAGGAAGACTCTGCCGATCCATTGGGATTTTTTTATTTTCCTCTGAAATTTTTGCTATTTCATCTCTTTGAGCATTAGTAGCTTCTTTAATCAGCTCAATAAGCTCATGCTTTTTAAACCTGCTTATATTCTTTATATGAAGCTCCTTTGCCATCTGCCGCAGCTCATCTAGCTTCTTTTTTTCTATTTCGAGTAAATCCAAACAAACACCTCCGTTAATATAAAAAATGATAAGAAAACAATACACAAATGGCAATCCTCCTCTTTTTTCAAAAGAAGAGGATTGCTATCACCACCAAAATATCATACTAATGCTTAAATTTTATATTGTGAAATTTTTATTGTCAAGGTATATCTATCAATTACTTTGCATATTCAGGCTTTTTGTCTAGCTTGTGAATAGCTTCTATAAATCGAATAGTTCCTGTTTCTGCTCTCATGACAACAGAATGAGTTCTTGCCATATTGTTTTCAGAATATGTAACACCTCTTAATAAATCTCCATCTGATATACCTGTAGCAGCAAAATACACTTCATTCCCTTTTACCAAATCATCTAGTCGTAGTACCTTTTCACAGTCTACACCCATTTTTTTGCATCTTTCTCTTTCTTCTTCTTCAAAAGGAACTAATTTCCCTTGAAATTCTCCACCTAGACATTTTATTGCAGCTGCAGCAAGCACTCCTTCTGGCGCACCACCAATTCCAAGCATGATATCTATTCCTCTGTCCTCAAAGCATGTAGCAATTGCAGCCGCTACATCACCTTCTTTAAATAGCTTGATTCTTACACCAAGCTCTCTACATTCTTTAATAATCCTCTCATGTCTTTCTCGATCTAACATAGTTACTGTAAGATCTGTAATATTTTTATTAAGAGCTTTTGCAACATTTAACAAATTTTCTTTTACAGGTGCATTCATATCAATAACACCCTTTGCCTTAGGTCCTACTGCTATTTTATCCATATACATATCAGGCGCATTAAGTAAATGCCCCTTTGGTGCTACTGCAACAACAGCTACAGCATTAGGAAGTCCCTTTGCAACACAATTTGTTCCATCTACAGGATCTACTGCTATATCTACCTTTATGCATCCATTATCTGCTTTTCCGATCTGCTCTCCAATATAAAGCATAGGGGCTTCATCCATTTCTCCTTCACCTATTACTACAACACCGTCTATATTTAAAGTATCCAACATGCTTCTCATTCCGTCTACAGCAGCCTGATCAGCAATATTTTTATCTCCTCTTCCCATATATTTTGCCGCTCCCAATGCAGCAGCCTCCGTAACTCTAGCTAAATTTAGCGCTAAATTCCTATCCATTATACAATCCCCCTTATTTATGTTTAGAGAGTGTCTCCTTTAATGTATCATTTTTATCTAATTTATGAATAGCATCAACAAATCTGATAGTACCTGTTTGTGAACGCATAACAACAGATTGGGTTCTTGCTCTATTATTTTCAAGGTAAGTTACACCTTTTAACAGCTCTCCATCAGATACGCCTGTAGCTACAAATAACACATCATCAGATTTTACCAAATCATCTAATATAAGGATTTTATAAACGCTTTCTTTATCCCATCCTAATTTTTCACATCTTTCCATCTCTTCATCAGACATAGGATTGAGCTTTGCCTGCATTTCTCCACCCATACATTTTATCGCAGCAGCAGCAATAACCCCTTCTGGTGCACCACCAATTCCCATGAATATATCAATACCTGTATTTTCAAAGCAAGTAGCAATAGCAGCTGCCACATCTCCATCACTAAATAGCTTTATTCTACAGCCTACTCTTCTAATTTCTCTTATTAGATCATAATGTCTCGGTCTATCTTGAATAATAACTGTCACATCATTAATATCCTTATTTAATGCTTTTGCAACTGCTTTTAGATTTTTCTCAACAGGATCATCTATATGAATGAGTCCCTTTGCCTTTGGTCCTACTGCTATTTTTTTCATATATGTATCTGGTGCATTTAATAATGTACCTTTAGGTGCCATAGCTAAAACTGCAATAGCATTTGGAAGTCCCTTTGCTATAAGATTTGTTCCTTCAAGGGGATCTACTGCTATATCTACTTCCATATCTCCTGCTTTGCAGGTACCTACCTCTTCTCCAATATAAAGCATAGGTGCCTCATCAAGCTCACCTTCTCCAATAACTACAGTTCCTTTTATGGATACATCCGAAAAAGCTCTTCTCATGCCATCTACTGCTGCTTGATCTGCAGCATCTTTTTCTCCTCTACCCATATATCTTCCACAAGCAAGTGCTGCTGTTTCTGTTACTCTTACAAGCTCTAATGCTAGATTTCTATCCATTTTTATACCTCCAGTAAAATATGTGTATATCTCAATACCCCTTTCATCACAAACAATTATATCATATTGGTGTAATTATAACATGCTTTTTCCTTATCTATTGCTCCAATCTGCCTTAAATTTTTCTATTCCTTTATCTGTTAACGGGTGATTTAGCATTCCTTTAAATACCTTATATGGAATAGTTGCAATATTTGCACCTGCTAATGCTGAATCCATCACATGAGCTGTGTGACGAATACTTGCAGCAATAATTTCTGTATCAATACCGTGCAGCTCAAATATATTTGCAATATCACCTATCAAATCTATGCCAGGGTTTCCTATATCATCCATTCTTCCTACAAAAGGACTTACAAAGCTTGCTCCTGCACGTGAAGCAAGTAAAGCTTGATTTGCAGAAAATACCAAAGTAACATTTGTTTTAATATTTTTTTGAGATAATACACTTACAGCCTTTAAACCTTCTGCTGTCATAGGAATTTTGATGACAATGTTTTTATGAAGTCTAGCTAAAGCTTCTCCTTCTTTTATCATCTCAGGTGCTGTATCTCCCATTACTTCTGCACTAATAGGTCCATCAACTAAAGTTACGATTTCCTTTAAAACCTCTTCAAAAGCTCGTCCTTCCTTTGCAATAAGGCTTGGGTTTGTTGTTACCCCTGATAATACTCCCCACGTACTTATTTCTCTTATTTCCTCCACATTTGCAGTATCAATAAATAATTTCATATTAATCCTCCTAACATTTTTTTCTATCTATATTATATACAATTCCTTTTTATGTTAAAAGCAAAAAGAACCTCATATGAGGTTCTTTCTATGATTATTTATTTAATGGCTTTAAACCTAAAATTTCTCTTGCTTCAGCAGGAGTTGCGATTTCTCTTCCTAGCTCCTTTGCAATGCGAACAACCTTTTCAACCATTTCTCCATTGCTCTTTGCTATAACGCCTTTTTCAATGTAAACATTATCTTCAAAGCCTACTCTTACATGTCCACCCATAGCAATAGCCATAGCAGCCATAGGGAATTGGTTTTTACCTACCCCTGCTACTGTCCATGTAGAGCCTGCTGGAATACTGTCTACCATAAATGCTAAATCTCTAGCTGTAGCCGTCATTTGAACACCTAATACAAAATCAAAGTGCATAGGTGCTTTGATATATCCTTTTTTATGCATTCTAATAGCAATATCCACCATACCTTTGTCGAATACTTCTATTTCAGGCTTAACACCTCTTTCGATCATGATTCGACCAAAGTTTTTGATTGTATTGTCTGTGTTTATAAATACTTCATCTCCACCAAAGTTGCAAGTACCACAATCTAGTGTTGCCATTTCAGGAGCTTTTAGTCCTAATTCTGGCTCTTCAACTTCTGTAGACTGAAGTCTTTCTAAATCAGTCATACCTACTGCTCCACCTGTTGAAGGTTGAATGATTACATCTGGACAAAGCTTTCTGATAGCATCAATGCACTCTTTGAATCTAGCTTTGTCTTGAGTAGGAGTACCATCATCTTCACGTACATGAAGGTGAATAATACTTGCTCCTGCTTTGTAAGCTGATTCTGCTTCTCTTGCAATTTCTTCTACTGTATATGGAACATTTGGATTATGTTCTTTTGTAACTTCCGCTCCGCATATAGCAGCTGTGATAATTAATTTTTCCATCTTGTGCTTCCCCCTTAACTTTTAATATTCTATTATTTTCTTTGACAGTCTTTTGGTGTCACACAAGTTCCAATAGCTGTAGCAACAACGATTGGTTCTTCTAATACATCAGCTGCTGATGCACTGATATCTTTTCTTGAAGTAACAACTTTTCTTGCTTCGAATTTCATTTTTCTTGAAGTATTTCCTTCTTTGATGATTTCTCCAATTACTTCAATATAGTCTCCTGCATAAACTGGTGCTAAGAATTTTACTTCCTCGTAGCCTGCAAATAAACCTTCATCTCCATCACGCATAATTAGTAGCTCTGTAGCAACATCTCCAAATAAGTGTACCATATGTGCTCCATCTACTAATTCTCCACCATAATGTGCATCCTTTGCACTCATTCTTACTCTTAACATTGTTTTAATTGTTTCCATGTTTAATTCCTCCTAATATCTTTATGATTGCATAAAGATATTGAAAGCCCCAAAAGTAAACCATGCCCATATCATTATAACACTAAATTTGTTTTTTTGACAATGTGTAGATGAAAAAAATAAAAACCAACTAAGGTTTTACGCTCAGTTGGTTTTTGGAGCTTATTTTTAACAAAAGAAAAATCATTTGCCTTGATTGATATCAAAACCTTACATAGATGCAGATGTCATCCAAGGCTTATCATATTGCATAGCTAACATATTATAATTCATAATTCTTTCTCTTAATCGTTTTTTAGCAAGTTCTAACTGAAGATTTGCATTTTCAAGCTGTATTGGTGGGATATTTCCTATTTCTAACTGTAATTTTGCTGTCTCTAGATCATCCTTTGCTTTTTCATAAGCAATTAAGTCTTTTTCATATTGATCTTCTAGCTGCATTAAGGATTTATAACAACCTCTTAAATTCTTTTTATATACCTGCTTTATACTATCTACATCCATTGTTGCTATTTTTGCATCTATTTTTTTTGCTTTATAAGGTTCATATTCTGCATTAAAAACATAGAATTTCACACCTAAATCAGCCAATTCTTTATTTTTCTCCACTCCCCAAATTTCAGGACTTTCATTTATTACTTCTAAAATATGAGAATCTACATCTTCATCCTTTATTTTCTCAAAAGAAATTTTATCCTCTAATGTATATCTCTCTTTTAAATCAAATCCTACTAAATCATTTAAGGCTTCATAACTTTTTTCCAATTCTTTTACTGCTAAATCATATGCTTTTTTAGCATCTTCATAAACTCGTTTGGCTTCTTTGTTTTGTAATTTACTTGCAATCCCTAGTTCATATTTTAGCTGTGATTGCTCCTTATTTTTACTTTGTATTTCTAACTGTAGCTTTGCCACTTTTTTAGCATCTTCTTTTTTTAAAACATCATAATAAGCATTTTTTACTTGATAAGATATTTTTTCTTTTAATGTCTTTATATATTTTTTAGCTTTTTCATATTTTATTTCTGAACTTTTAAGTTCCTTATATGCTCTATCTGCTTTTGCATCACTAGCACCATTTCCAGTACCTACTGGTGTATAATCTATAGCATCATTAGCATCATCTTTTACATAATCTGCACGTGCAACCATCAATTCTGCTTTTTGTAAATCGTCACTGTTTTTTAATGCCTTATTTAACAACTCCTTATAAGTATAATCCCCTGAAGCTATTTCTTCTTTTTGTTGTTTCTCTACAAAAATTTTAATAATTCTTGTAACACTATTCCATTTAACTTTTATATCTGAAATCTTTTCAATAACATTATACGGAACCATAATAGAACCATCTTTTACTTCTGGTACTACACCTAAATCAAATTTTCTGCCATCCATTATTAGATTGGAATTTTTCGTAGTTAATTGAATAATACACTGATCCTTAAAAATCGTTACCACATCATTTTTATCATCCCATTCCATATCATTACTATTAATATCTGTAAGCTCTGCTATAAAATCCAATGGTAATAAAGGTATCTCTTCTTTTATGTACGGTGCTACTTTCAAAGTTTTTACATAATTATCTACTTTATACTCTGCTTCCCCAATGGTTAATTCAATCTCATCCGTTTGACTTTGTGCAAACTCTAGAGGCAACTTAATCATTTCCTGTGCTAATACTGTATTACACGACAAAGCTACTGTTAAAGAAAAAACACAAAGCATTTTTCTTATCTTTTTATTCATGTGCAACTTCCTCTCTATATAGTCATATATAATTTATATCTTCTGTTATTCATTATAACACTCACTCTTTATGCATTCAACGCGTATACATATTCTTAAGAATTTATTAATATTTGATCCTAAAAAAATAAAGGAAGATTTCCTTCCTTTACCTTTATAGTATAATTTATAATCTATCCTTTAATTTTCTTTATCTTTTTTTGATACAGAATTAATCCAAGGTTTGTTATACATCATAACCCATTTATTATAATCCATTATGGTTTCACGTAATTGCTTTTTACTATTTTCTAACTGAAGTATTGCTTTTTTCTCTATAATTGGCAATTCATTACCAACTGCTACATTTACCTTTGCCATCTTCAAATCATCTTTTGCTTTTTCATATGCAATCTTATATTTTTCATACTGATCCTTTAACTGCTTTAATGAAGTGTATAATTCCCTTAAACCCTGTTCATACTTCTGTTTAACCTTTCCTAATTCTATCGTTGCTATTTTTGCATCAATTTCTTTTGCTTCATATGGATCCATATCAAAACTCCATTTGTAATCTACTGGTAGATTAAATACATACAAATCAACACTTAAATCCTTCAAATCAACAATTTCATTTAATGCCCATATTTCTGGACTCTTATCTGTTACTCTTGCAATATGATAATCTACATCTTCTTCAATATCAGCATCAAAGATTATTTCATCTTTTAAAGTATATCTTGCCTTTGCATCTAAACTTACTAAATCATTTAATTTTTCATAAGCCTTATCTAACTCTTTTACTGCTAAATCATATTGTTTCTTTGCTTCTTCATAATCTCTTTTTGCCTGATTATTCTCAATATCACTAGCAAGCCCTTCCCTATGGCTTAGATCTGTAAGCTTTGCTTTTTCTTGTGTCAAATCCATTGCTAGCTTAGCTAGTTTTTTATTGTCTTCACCTTTTAATACTTCATAGTAAGCATTTTTTACATCATAAGCAATTCTATCCTTGATCATATTTACTTTCTTTTTTGCTAATTCATATTCAAAATTATTTTTTTTATATTTCAAATATGCTACATTTCCTTTAAGATATCTTATATCACTTCCATATCTTGTTGGTATATAATCTGTATCATCCTTAGAATCATCTTTTATAATATCCATACGCTCCACATTCATCTCTGCAGCTTTTAGATCTCTACTACTGTCTAACGCTTTTTTAAGCATAGTTTCATATGTATAATCCCACGTAGCAACATTTTCTTCATTTACCTGTTTTTTCACAGGAATAACAATTTTATTAGTAATACTATTAAAGCTTACTTTTTTATCAAAAACTTTTTCTATAAAATCTATTGGAATCATTGTATTACCATCTTTTATTTCTGGAGCTGTATCCATAAGCATTTTATTTCCATCAACTATCAATGTTTTTTCCCCTATAGTCATCTGAATAATCTGATTTTCTTTAAAAATAGTAACTGTCTTTGTTTCTGCTTTCCAATCTACACAAGCTTTATTTATGCCCATGATATCTATTATTAGATCAAGTGGAAGCATAGGCTTTTTATCTTTTATGTAAGGAGGTATAGATATAGCTTTTACAGTACTCCCTACTTTATAATTTACATCTCCAATAATAAATTCTATATCTTCTATTGCAGAGTAATTCATTTCAACAGGAAGTTGGATATTTTCCATTGCTACAACAGTATTACATGAAAGTATTGTAGCTATTGCAAATGTGCACGCTATTTTTTTTGATCTTTTATACATATATTGTACTTCCTTTCTTTATCAAAATACATTAGAATATATTTTTTATAATCATCTTTCAATATAATATATTCATTATAACACTGCACTGATATCATTGCAATTGCTCCTAAGCATGATATTTTTACCTTGTTTTGCGTAAATTTCCTAAATAACAAAGCTACTCAAGTACCATATCCACTAAATCAATAAAAGGCTCACTCTTATTTCCTTTTGGTCTTTTAAATTCTATTTCTAATTCTTTACCATTAGTAAGTTCTATGTCTATATGCTGAGGATACTTGCTTTTTTTAATCTCTATTTTCTGCTTTATATCACCATCTACAATAAAGCTTACAATATAAGCTTCATCTAATCCTTCATTCAATACATGATCTAAGCCTACTAAACCCGTCAACTTATTATATTTACCATCTAATTTATAAACCAACCTTGCCCCATCATCATATGCTCTTATACACATTCCTTTTTTGTACTGCTCTATTTTTTCAGTAATAG
The DNA here is from genome assembly GCF_019203185.1 of Crassaminicella indica. NCBI lineage: Bacteria > Bacillati > Bacillota > Clostridia > Eubacteriales > Clostridiaceae > Crassaminicella > Crassaminicella indica. The sequence goes on from NZ_CP078093.1 coordinate 655,017, forward strand.
GATCTACCATTAATGACATAATAAAATCCTTTGGATAATCAAAACCTGCATCAAGATCTTTATTTAATGATTTGCTTGTACTATTATCAATTCTATAAAGATAAACATTAGAATAATAAGATATTTTTTTATCTGTTAAATAAACCTCATCTACAGAGGATACAGTTTGAATTTGAGGAACCTCACCAATATATACCGTCCCTGTCTTTCCATCCCAAGTAACTTTTTTTCCTAAATTTTCACTAATATATCTTAATGGCACATAAGTAGTTCCATTATAGACAAAAGGCTTTTTATCAGAAAATTTGTTATCCTCACCATCTATTATAATTCTTTTCACAATACCATAGTTTACAGAAATATTTTTTACTATTGCATCTGCATTTACAAAAGAAAATGAAAACAATAATCCTAATACTAAACCTATCATGACTTTTTTCATTTTAAACACATCCTTTCATAAAATTGTATACATTTTACTTCTCTTAATAATATATTATAGCTAAGTTTTTATAGTACTTCAAACCCCCTCTTATATTCTAAAACTTTTGTCTGTATACTATAACAAAGCACGATGTACTTACTCATATGGTTACATCGTGCTGTTCATTTTAGTCTATCTGAATAATTTTATTTGCAACAAAGATATCATCATCATAATATCCATTTACAAATATTGTATCTCCCTTTCGAAGATGACCAAATGCAATTTTTTCTGTTGAAGTAGATAGTACCTTAGTATGATCTGTCTTGGTAACAGTTCTTGTAATATATTCACTTTTTTCTTTATCAAAATATTTAATAACTAAATAGCTATATTCAGAGTAAATCTTTGAAATTTCTCCTGTGATTGCATTGCTATGCGAAATTCCATCTGCTTCTATATCTGTCACTACATTATTTTTAATAGTTAGCTCTACATGATCATGTATCTTCAAATCACTAATTTTTTTACGATCATCATCATTTATCTCAATATCTACATTATCAGCCACTTCATAAGTACGGGTTCGTTCATTGTCTGTTACAATAGTAATCTTTGTTGGATCTCCTATAATGATTTGTTTGATCACACCTTCATCTTTTGTCCTCTCTTCTACACTAGCTGCTAAAATATCCACTACTTTATCATATTCTACAGTTATTGTTGCAATGTCACCTTTTCTTAAATCATCTAGACCCCTCTTGTGTCGATCTCGATACACTCTTACATCATCATCTATTTCAAATTCTAGTACTTCATTGTCATTTGTCTTAATCTTTAATATTGGATATTCTCTAAAAATAACAGATGATTCTAAAATACCATCATATACTTTTTCTTTACCCATTAAATAAATCTTTATTGCCCGATTCCCAATAAATTTTACTTGTACTTCTTCTCCCTCTGTAAGTCTTTTCACAGTAACATCTTTCTTATCATATTTTATTTCTGTATTATCATAAATTTTTAATTCCTTTTTCAGAATTAAATTATCTTTGTTTCGAATAGTCATTAGATGATAATCACCACAATTAACTATACTAATAATTTTACCAACCCATGTTGTAGTACTTGTACTTAATTCTATCCATGCAAGTTCATTCTTATCATTAAAATGTAATTTTATCCCGTCTCCTTTATGAAGATCATCTATATCTCTTGATTTACCATTTTCTCTAATAGCCACCCTATTTAAATTATAAACTTGCGTATTTCCATTTTCGTCCTTTACCACAATCATTTTCGTCTTTTTTGAAATATAATCAATTATCCTTTCATCACCATTAATTGAACCTATTTCACTTGATGGTGTATTTATTTTGTTTACTTCTACTCCTTGTACTTCTCCTGTCTTAGTAAAGATTAATTTTACATTATCCCCTTTATGTAAATCTCTCATATCTATGTATTGACCATTCTTTTTAATATATGTAGCTCCTAACGTATAAGCTTTTGTATCTCCTTTTGTATCTTTTACAACAATCATTTTTGTCTCCGTAGAAACATAATCTATAGTTCCTTCTACAATAGTAGGTATTACAGGATCAGGTGGCATCACTGTAGATGACTGACTCATTAGTAAATCATATGTCTTAGAACACATAGTTGCCATAACAGCTCTATTGATAATACTATTTGGATTAAATTTATTGAGTGCATCTCCTCCTACAATCTTATTTTTTTCCAAAAGATCTACATACGGAAGTGCTGCTGTTTTGATAGTCTCTGCATCTACAAATTTTAGTACTGGAATAGCTTCTAGCTTCATATTTAATGCTTTTCCTATAAATACTGCTACATCTACCTTTTTAGCATATGTCGCCTTTCCTTTTTTGACAAATATTTTTAATTCATCTGGATGTAAAATATTATACTCTAATCCATAAGCTACTGCTTCATGAGCCCAACTTGGAATCTCATTTGCTTTCAATGTTGCATAATATTTGTTCACTAATCCATTTGCAGGTCTTAGTTTATTTGCTGCCTTTAACGTATTGTAAATCATTTGCATAGCTTCTATATAAGTTACACTTTTATCTGGTTTGAAAGTAACCTTCAAGGTATAATCATCAAAATACCCACTAATGATTTTCTTATCTGCCATTTTTGTAATAAACGGTTTCGCCCAATGATTGCTAGGTACATCTGAAAATATTACTGCTGCAAAACTGTTTATACTACTCATTACTATCAGTAATGCAATAATCAAGCAACTTATTTTTTTTCTCATTGTATTTTATTACCTCCTTTTATCTACAAATTATATGAATTTTTGCATTCTATTTAAGTATTCTATATATTGGTTTAAAATCCTTTTAAAATTAGTAAATGTAATAAAATAGTAATATATACTCAAACAAAAAACCAACCAAACTATTTTAATTATCTCGGCTGGCTTTTTCATCAATATTATTTTAATTTAATATTAAATTTTATTTCTGTTTCTTTTCCACTTCCATCATTTTGTAGCATTTTCAAAATAAGTGTTACATTTTTCGTATCTTTTTTTATTGGAGGTAATTTTATCATTCCTTCTACTTCATCATCCTCTTTAATATTGTTAAACCATATTTGACTAAATGCATGTAATACTTTACTAACTATATCTTTTTGCTCATATGTTTTATTATTCGCTACTAATTTTGTTTTTCCTTGTTCTATAACTATGTCCTTTTCACCTATATTCTTTACTTTTAAATATACCCTCGTTTCATCTGTATCTATAGATATACTATTCACAGTAATTAATACGTCATCTACTAACTTTTTCACTGGCATAGTTTCATAATCTTCAGTAGGGATCTTTATTTGCTTCTCTTCTTTTTCTTTTTGATTTTTAGCATTTATTTGTATAGTTTTTCTACCTTTATTCCATTCAAGAGTTGCTCCTAGATTCTCTGCTATAAACCATGCAGGTACATATACTTTATTTTCATACACAAGAACTTTATCGCTTTTGGGCAATTCTTTTTTTTCTCCATTAAATTCAAAGGATATGTTTTCTTTAACCCAAGCGCTAATAGGTCCAGATATGGCAGCATAGCTAAGTGTTCCAGCTCCTAATATACCTCCAATGATTATCCCTGTTATAAAGTGCTTATATTTACTTAATAAATTATTCAAATTATCCCTCCTTTAAAAATAGTTTTTATTAATCATTCACACTCATTATATCACCCTTACATATATCTTTCAATTTTTTCCTCTATAAAAATATGCAAAACAAAGAGCCCTTCATATGAAAGGCTCTTTATCTTTTGAATATTATTACTTAATAGTTACTGTTCTTGTAGCTCCGTCCCACTCAACTTGTGCACCTACAGCATTAGCCATAGCTCTTACTGGAAGCATTACTCTTCCATCTTTGTTTACAGCAACAGTGTCCATAGGAACTTCTACACCATTTACAGTATATTTTGCTTCTCCAACTTTTACTTTGATTACTCTATCACCTTTGAATACAGTTACAGAAGTATCTGCTTGATTCCACATGATATTTTGGTCTTCTACTCCTAGAGCATTTAATAAAGCTCTTAATGGAAGCATTGTTCTACCATTTGCATCAATATATGGAGCAACATCAACTGTTACAACATTATCTCCAACTTGAATTTCACTGTTACCAACTTGCATTTTAACTTCTACACCAGCTTTAGTATTTGAATCAGCTGGAGTGATTACTCTAGCAACTACTGCTGCATCTGCTTTTTTAGTTTCGAAGTAACCTAAATCATCATATTCATGTTCTTCTTCTCCATTGCCATCACCAAGATCAACTTTCGTTGCACATTTTTCATTATCACTTTCTACACCATTTTGTACTACAGCATCTCCTCTAAGTTGTACTTCGAAATCTCCTTCTGGAAGAACTCTATCAAGGTCTACAGTTCCACCAGTAATAGTGATTTCAGATGGCTCTGTACTTTCACTCTTAATCTTGAATGATAAGCATCTATCACTATCTTTCTTATCTCCATATTTACCTACTTCAATACTATCTTCATCAATTTCGATATCACCTTTAGTTACTTCTACTTTTGGTTCGTCATTCCATTCGAATCCATCAGCAAGTTTTAATACTACCCAACCTTTATCAGCTAATGCTTCTTTCTTAGTTTCTGTAATAACTATTTTTCCTAATGCTTGATCTTTCAATCCAAGTTTTACATTTGTAGGCTCTGCCTTGATTGTTGCAGGCTTAACAGCTTTACCTAAAACAACTTCACCCTTATTTGGAAGAGCATTTCCTGAAACTTTCGCTACGATATCCCCTTCATGACCTGCTTCAACAGATACATAGAATGTTAAGTGTAATTTGATTTTTCCACTTGTTCTGTCTAACGCACCACCAGTAAATTCAAGTACGTTTCTATCATCTCCATCTACATACTGCATAACATTTTTAATATCTTTTAATCCATCATGCTTATCCACATCAACATCAACAATCTTTACCCAGTCTGGGAATTCAATTGTAGTTCTTCTGTTTGTAATCCATGCACCATCTGCATTTTCTTCTAATTTTAATGTTACTAATTTGTGATCATCTTCATCATAATCTGTTTTCGTATTAATAGCTTTGTCATCTGCATCAGTACGCACAACTTTCACTTCAGATAAAGGACGTCTACCAGCAAATAGCTCTACCATATCATCATCTTTATCTGCTTCAATTTTTACACCATAATCTTGGTATTCACCAATTACGATAGTTGCACTAGTAACTTCATCTCCAGTTACTTTTACTTTTACTTCTCCAAAATCTGCATCTCTTTCTGGAACAACTCTTAAGTTCTTGATATAGATTTTACCACGAGCTTTTGTAGAGTTTAATTTATCTGTTTCAATGATTAAATAGTTATCATCATCTGAATCAACTTTGTATTCACTAGCACTTAATTTAATAGAACCAAATCCACCAGCTAATTCGATTACTGTATCATCACTAGGTTTTTTAGAACCTGTAACAATATCCCATTTAAAATCAGAAGGTAATCTTAATTTGATTTTTTGAGTTCCTTTATGACTCATTGCTCCGATGCTAGTTTCTTCAATTTTGATTGTTTCGATTACAGCACCGTCATCTGTAATATCTGTGGTATCATTGATAGTTGTTACAGTATCACCATCAGCCGCATTAGCAATCGTAAGCTTTTGTTCACTCACTTGGCTATCGTTAGCGATGATTTCTACTTCTACTGCACCATTATTATCAACATCAATTAACATTGGAACGATAATAGCAATTTTATTAGCTGTTTCAGTAGTACCATATGTTCTATCAAATGGATCAGCTAAAGTTACATCTATTTCAGAATCACTACGTCTGTCAATAGTAACTTTTCCATTTACTTTTTTTCCTGTAGAATCATCTACAGCATACGCAATATCAGAACCTTTCATATCATCAATCCAGTCTGCATTGCTTACATTTAGGGTAAATGTCATACCATCTTTAAATTCTCCTGCATTTTTCTCTTCTAATCTTAATTGCGGAGCATCATCCTTATATACTTTTGAATACACAGTCTCATCAGATACTTTTGGCACATTACTTACGGTATTATCTGACGCTGCAAATGCACTCATTGGTACTAACGTTAATACCATTGCTAATACCAATAATAATGAAAGTCTTTTCTTCATTATAAATTTCCTCCTTTTATTTTATTGTTTTTTGATTTTTAAGGATATGTACCTTAGGTTACTATCCTTTGAAAACACACTAATATTTAATGTGCTTTCAAAAGACAACAATCCAAAATACAATACCGATTATACCAACTATTTCTTTTATAGTCAACATTTTCATGTTTTCTGTAATATAAGTGTAACAAATGTACATTTTTATAAATCATATATTTGTTTCATATAAAGGTATTTATTTATCTTTTAGGTATATTTTTCTATAAATCAAAATCTATATTTATTATATAGAATATAAGCATAAATTACCATTACAGAAATGTTACAAAACATTACGTGTTTTTTACAAAAGAAAAAGAGAGCCTATGTATGACTCTCTTTTTCTTTATTAGATAATTATTTGATTGTTACTGTTCTTGTAGCTCCATCCCACTCAACTTCTGCACCTAGTGCTTGTGCGATGAATCTGATTGGTAACATTGTTCTTCCATCTTTGATTACTGCTACAGTATCCATTGGTACAACAACACCATTTACAAATAATTTGTTGCTTCCAATTTGTACTTGAGCGATTCTGTCACCTTTGAAGATTGTAACTGTTCTTGTAGCTCCATCCCAGATGATGTTTTCATCTGTTACACCCATAGCTTCTGCAACATATCTTAATGATAACATTGTTCTTCCATCAGCAATGTATGGAGCAACGTCAGCAGTTTTTAGTTCATCTCCAACTTGGTATTCAGCTTTTCCGATTACGAATTTCACTTCTTGACCAGCTTTAGTATTGTCATCAGCTGGAGTGATTACTCTTGCAACAACTTCAGTTGCTACTTTTTCTGTATCAAATTTTCCAGCTTTCTTTTGTGCTTCAGTAGGACTAGCTAAATAGTTTTGTACTAAAGCATCACCCATGATTTCTACTTCATAATCTCCTTCTGGAAGTGTTCTATAAAGATCTACAGTTCCTCCAGTGATTGTAATTTCAGATGCTTCTGTACTGTCATCTTTAATTTTGAATGTTACATATCTCTCATCATTTTTGTCAGTAGTTCCATCATATTCAACTTTGATGCTATCTTCGTCTATTTCTAAATCTCCTTTAGTTACTTCTACTTTTGGTTCATCGTTCCAGTAGAATCCTTCAGCTAATTTTAATGTTATATATTTACCATCTTCTAAAGCACCTTTTGTAGTTTCTTTGATCACTATTTTACCGATTGCTTGATCTTTTAATCCAAGCTTTACATTTTCTGCTTCAGCTTTCACTTCAACTGGAGCTACAGCTTTTCCTAATACTACTTCTTTTTCTTCTGTTAAAGCTCTTCCAGAAACCTTAGCTACAATATCTCCTGTTTTACCTGCTTCAACAGAAACAAAGAAAGTTACATGTAATTTAGCTTTTGAAGTAGTTGATGTATTTTTCCATCCACTAAACTCTACATAATTAGCATCTTCATCTCTTGTAGCTAATAATTTATTTGCAATAGTAGTATTGCTATCAGCAACACCATCATTATCAACATCTATATACTCAGCTTTATCAACTTGTACGTTTATAATTCTCACCCATTCTGGGAATTCAATTCTAGTTTTTCTTGCAAGTAACCATGAACCATTTCCATTTTCTTCAATTTCTAATGTTGCTAATTCATGATCATCATCATCGCTTGATAATTTACCTGCAAAGATTTCTGCCATATCATCATCTGTATCTGCTTGAACTGTTACATCATAATCTACATACTTACCAATATTTAATGTAGTTGTTTTAATTTTATCTCCTGAAATTCTTACAGTAATATCTCCATAATCTGCATCAGATTTTGGAATTACTCTTAAACCTGTAATATATAATTTACCACGACTTCCTGTAGAATCAAATATTCCATTAATTGTTAATTTGTTTGTGCCATCTCCAGAAGTTACTGTTGGATTTGCTCCTGTAAAACCACCAGCTTTTTCAAATGTTGCACCTGATGCATCCCATTTGAAATCAGAAGGTAATTTTAATTCAATATCTTGAGCTGCTCCATTGTTGTTGATAGCTCCAATATTTGTTTCTTCGATTTTGATTGTTTCGATTGTAGCACCATCTTCTGTAATGTCTGTAGTGTCATTGATTGTTGTAACTGTTGAACCATCTGCTGCAACAGCAATCACATATTTACCTGCTGTTACTGGTGTATCGTTAGAAATAATTTCTACACTTACTTCACCTTCATTGTCAATATCAACATATAACGGAAGGATTATTGCTACTTTTCCTGCATCTGCACCTTTAGTGAAAATTACATCTACTTCACTTGAAGAACGCTTTCTAACTGTAGCAGTTGAAGCTGCAACAGTGCCATCTGCATCGTATACTACTTTTGCTACAGTAGCTCCATCCATGTTAGATGTCCAATCACCATTATTTACTTTTAAAGTAAAAGTCATGCCGTCAGTAAATTCACCAGCATTTTTCTCTTCGATTCTTAATTCTGGAGCATTCGTGTTATCAAACACTGTGCTATCAGATACTTTAGGTACTTTATTCACGGTGTTATCACTTGCCGCGAACGCACTCATTGGTACTAATGATAGCATTAATGCTAGTACCAATAATAATGAAATTTTTCTTTTCATTAAGTATTCCTCCTTTAAATTTTTTGTTGAATTGTGTCGAAGCTTGTCGCTTCTTGTTACATGAAGATTATATAAATTTTAAATCTATAAATCAATGCATTTAATTGTTCTGTAATATTAGTAAGTTTTTCCTGTGGTAAATTAGAGGGTTCTAGGGGATTGGGACATATATGTTACAGCCATATTACATGCTTTTATTTGAATGAATATGTTAAAATGTAGTATTGTAGGGAAAGCTTTTACAGAAAGGAGCTATTTTATGGAAAGTTTTGTTGGACTATTAAAGACAATGCGTCCTAAGCAGTGGACAAAAAATCTTATATTGTTTGCAGGAATACTTTTTTCTAACAATTTATTTGATTTTGATTTGTTGAGGTTGAGTATAGCAGGGTTTTTATTGTTTTGTATTTTTTCTGGAAATGTTTATATTGTCAATGATATTGTAGACAAGGAAAAGGACCAACTTCATCCTAAGAAGCGCAATCGTCCGATTGCTTCTGGAAAGGTGAGTGTATTAAAAGCTATAATATTTTTATTCATCAGTATGATTTTTTCTTTTGTTGTAGCTTATAAAATCAATTATCTATTTTTTATAATTGGTCTTATTTATTTTATTTTGGTTACTCTTTATTCTTTTGTTTTAAAGCATATAGTCATATTAGACGTCATGACTATATCCATAGGCTTTGTCTTAAGGGCTGTGGCAGGTGTTGTCATTATTGATGTAAGGATATCGCCCTGGCTTTTGTTATGCACATTTTTATTGTCTTTATTTTTGGCACTTCATAAAAGGAAGAGTGAAATGGAGTTGATAGCTAAAGGTAATAAAAAATCTAGAAAAATCCTTGAAGAGTATACTCCAGAGCTTTTGAACGATATGCTCCATATAGTTACTTCTTCTACGGTTATGGCATACTCTCTTTATACCTTTAGTGCAAGTGGTTCTATGTATATGATGGGTACTATTCCCTTTGTCATATTTGGTATCTTTAGGTATCAGTATATTGTTCATAAGAAAGGAATGGGAGAGAATCCTGAGCTTGTACTCCTTAGTGATGTACCTTTGATTGTAGATATAGTGCTTTGGGCAGTTAGTTGTATATTTATATTGTACTTTGTGTGAAAAAGGATGTGAAAACTTGGATTTTCAAAAATTAAAAAAAGGACTTATATTTTCTATTTTTGTAGGCTTTTTTGTATTTGCTGGCTTATCTATTTATGGAGATGTCGGTCAGTTAGTTGAAGCATTTGTTATATTTGATTATGATTATCTACCTTTTATATTGATGCTGGCTCCTCTAAATTATTTTTTTCGATATATTAAATGGTCTTATTATTTAAAGCTTATTGATGTAGATATTCCTAGAAAAGAAAATATACTAATATTCTTAAGTGGTCTAGCTATGACTATTACGCCAGGAAAGATAGGAGAGCTTTTGAAGGCTTATTTACTGAAGGAAAAGAAAGGAATTCCTATCAGCAGCACTGCTCCTTTGATTATAGGAGAGAGATTTACAGACGGCATAAGTGTAATGATTTTAGCAGGGATTGGTTCTGTTGCATATAAGCATGGTATAACTATCCTGCTTTTAATTCTTTTAATAGTTGTCGCATTTATATGGGTAGTACAGCGTCCTAAATTGGTATATAAGTTGTTGGAGCTTTTGAGTAATATAAAATTTTTAAGAAGCTTTGACTCTAGCATGAAAAACTTTTATGATAAAACTTATATGATTTTGCAGATAAAACCTTTGGCTTTTGCAGTCAGCATTGGTGTTGTATCATGGTTTTTTGAAGGAGTAGTCATTTATCTTACTACTTTGGCTTTAGGCTTTGAGCTTCATCTTCTCGCTTGTATATTTGTTGTTTCTTTTTCATTTATTATTGGAGCATTGTCTATGATGCCTGGAGGATTGTTTGCTGTGGAGGGAAGTGTAGTAGCACTTCTTATGATGATGGGTCTAACAAGAGATTTATCCGTAGCTACTACTATTATTACAAGGTTTTCAACTTTATGGTTAGGGGTAGCCCTCGGGCTTGTCGGATTGGTAGCTATATGCAAAAATAGAGTGGATATTTAGTCCACTCTACTATTTTGCTACTTTTAAAACTCTTACTTCTAATTCTTGCTTATCTACTTTTTCACTTAATTGATCTATTTTATTTTCTATTCTATGTATGCCTTCCATACTTTGTTTGTATCCATCGTATAGTGCTTTTATATGGTTGTCCATTTTGTTTTCTAGTTTAATAATGGCTTGGGTATTTTTATTTACTTTGTTTTCTAGTTTAATAATAGCTTGAGTATTATTATCTACTTTATTTTCTAGGTTAATAATGACTTGAGTATTATTATCTACTTTTTCTTCAATAGTAAGCATTTTATTATACATCTTTTCAATAAGTTCAAACATCTTTTGTTCCATACTAATCAACTCCTTTTGTTCATTATATCACAGGAATTTCTTCATTTATAGCTTTATATTTTTACAATATATTACATGCTTTTAGTTTGTATGCTCCGTCTTCATCACCTTATCTACAATGATTACCATGCTCATTGCAAATAAGAAAAGAAGTGGGAAATTGTATCTTGTTTGCCCTTCATAGACGAAATGTACAGCTGTAAAAAAGGCTGTATTAACTGCTGGAATTGATTGTTCATACTTTATTTTATAATCCTTTTTAAATAGTGCTGTAATGATAAATTTGGAGTTTATGATCATATATATGAGTCCAAAGCTGTTTAAAATATAAAGCAATATATCCTTTATTGCCCTTGAAAAGTTTTTATTTCTTGCATAAAAGGTCTGCTCATCTTTATCCCACTTTTTGTATTCCTCATCTATTCTTCGTGTATCATTACTTGCCCAAGCATCTAAATCCCAAGCACCACTAAAAAATGTCTGCTTCATTCTTAAACAGCCGAGCTTGAAAAATTCTACAGGATTATTGACTATCCAAGCTTTTGCTTGCTTTTTAATAATCGGTTCAATTTCATGAGCTATTTTTACATTTTTTTTCTCTAAAATACTTCTTACTTCTTTTTTAACTTTTGCTGGAGCCTTTACCTCTTCAAGAGGCATCCATGCTCCTGTTGTATTGTAAGAATTGTTGTTGATATATAAAACATACCCTGAATTGTAAGATATAGGAATTATCCTTCCAAATTTTTTATAATTTCTATAAGTCCAGGGGCTGATTACTAATGCCATGAATATAAATGTAGTGATAAATAAAAGTCCTGCTTTTTTTATTTTTTTGTTTTTTAGCCAAGCTATAAAAGCTACCACTACTGGATAAGCCATAAAAAACGGTTTTGTAAGAGCTGCTGCTCCTATAAAAATGCCTAATATAGGATATTTGATTCGATTGTCAAAATCATACACCTGCAAAAGAATCATTGCTGCAAATAAAAAAGTAAAAAAAACCTCTGTTCCTACTACGTTGTTATAAGCAATATAATTTGGAAGAAAAGCTGTAATAGTGTAAGTTGTATAAATTACAAATTTTCGTTTGGTAATTCTTATTAATATCAAATAAATAAAAATCAATGTCATCATAGATAAAAATACATTGAATTTTTTTGCAATCATTATATCAGAGCTTCCTACAAGCTTATATACCATTCCTAATGCTGTTGGATACCCCATTCCTTGAAAAGCAATAGGAACTCCTTTTAATGTATGCCCTAGATGTAGAAAAATATTGGTTGCTATTTCTTGATAAGTTTTAAAGTCAAATACAGGGTTAGTAGGTACATTTTGTATATACCAAATGCGAATATACAAAGCAATCATAAATATAGATAAAGTATATAAAATTTCTATACACTTTTTTAAGCTTATATTTTTTTTCATTATGTTCTCCCCTTTTAAGTAATCAAATACCTCGCATCAGCTCAGCATTATAAGTATATCTATATTATTTTCCATTTTCAAGAGAAGCTTTTCTTTTATTAATTTTCACATGACTAAAAAGCTTTCTAATGATAGAATGTAAATATAAACAAACCGTATCGAGAGAAAGGATGATTTTATGGAAAAAAACATCCAATAAAGATAAACTTATCTTATACAAACCAATGCCGAGCTGATGCTCGGCATTGTAAGTATATATGAATATTATAAAAAATATGCTATTTTAATACTTCTTCTAGATTAATACTCAACCCTTCAAATACAATGGATTTAATTATATCTGTGTAGATATTTACGCTTTTTAGTTCTCGTTCATTGAATGTATACTGAAGAATTTTCTTTTGTATTGGATCGATAATCCAATACTCTCTTACACCTGATCTCATATATAGATCAAGCTTCTGAACATAATCACGACTTCTGCTAGATGGCGAAACTACTTCTACTACAAGAATAGGGGTAGTCAATTCCCCTTCGTTTAAGTTATCACACACAACAAACACATCGGGCTGTACATTTCCAATAATTTTTCTCTGTTGATTATAAAGTTTTACATCTAATGGTGCTACAAAAGGTTCACATGAACCACCTTTTAAATAATTATACAAACTTCCAAAAATCTCACCTATTATTCTTTGATGCTTTACTGATGGAGATGCTAGCATGTATATATGACCATCGATATACTCATATCTTTTATTTGCATCTTCTTCATTTTCGATAATCTTAAGATACTCATCATATGAATACATCTTATCTTCAACTGCTATACCCATATAATCACCTCTTTGTTGTGATGTAGATAACACCACCTTTTCTCTTATACCAAACAAATATTATAATCCCACTATTTTCTATTTTCGATAGAAGCTTTTACAAAATCTCTAAATAATGGATGTGGTCTTGTTGGTCTTGATTTGAACTCTGGATGGAATTGTCCTGCTACAAACCAAGGATGATCCTTGATTTCAACAATTTCTACTAATCTTTCGTCTGGTGAAATTCCACTGATTACAAGTCCTGCCTTTGTTAACTGATCTCTAAACTGGTTATTAAATTCATATCTATGTCTATGTCTTTCATAGATTAAATCTTCACCATAAGCTTTTTCTGCTAATGTACCATCATAAACTTTGCATGGGTAAACCCCTAATCTCATAGTTCCTCCCATATCCTCTATATCCTTTTGCTCTGGCATAAGGTCTATTACTGGATAAGGTGTTTTAGGATTTAATTCAGAGCTGTGAGCACCCTTTAGCCCTACAACATTTCTTGCAAATTCTACTACTACTAACTGCATACCTAGACAGATTCCTAAGAAAGGTATTTTGTTTTGTCTTGCATACGAAATCGCTTCTATTTTTCCTTCAACACCTCTATCTCCAAAGCCTCCTGGTACTAAAATACCATCTGCGTCCTTTAACCTCTCTGCAACATTTTCTCTTGTAATGTCTTCAGATTGCACCCAATCAATCTCAACCTTTGTATTATTATCGATCCCTGCATGCTTTAAGCTTTCGGCTACAGAAAGATAGGCATCATGAAGCTCTACATATTTTCCTACAAGAGCGATTTTTACTTTGTTCTTTAAGTTCTTTTCTTTTTCAACCATTGTTTTCCATTCTTTTAGGTCTGGTTCACTACAGTTTAATGATAATCTTTCGCAAACAATCTCTGCTAGTCCTTCCTTTTCTAACATTAATGGTACTTCATAGATCGTTTCAACATCCATATTTTGAATAACATTTCCTTTGTCTACATTGCAGAAAAGACTGATTTTATCCTTTACCTCTTCTGACATAGGAATTTCTGCACGACATACAATAGCATCTGGCTGAATACCAATTTCTCTTAGTTCTCTTACGCTGTGCTGTGTTGGCTTTGTTTTCACTTCTCCAGCTTTTCCTAAGTATGGAAGAAGAGTTAGATGAATATACATAACATTTTCTTTTCCAACATCATATTTTATCTGTCTAATAGCCTCTAAAAATGGTTGACTTTCAATATCCCCAACAGTTCCTCCGATTTCTGTAATAACTACATCAGCATTTGTCTGTTTTCCTGCTCTTAACACTCTATCCTTTATTTCATTTGTTATATGAGGGATTACTTGTACAGTTCCTCCTAAGTATTCTCCTTTTCTTTCCTTTGTAATAACTGACCAGTAGATTTTTCCTGTTGTTACATTGCTGTATTTTCCAAGATTGATATCTATAAATCTTTCATAGTGTCCTAAATCTAAATCTGTTTCAGCTCCATCCTCTGTAACAAATACTTCTCCATGCTGATATGGACTCATAGTACCCGGATCAATGTTAATATAAGGATCGAATTTTTGAATCGTTACCTTTAGTCCTCTTGCCTTTAATAATTGTCCTAATGATGCAGCTGTTATTCCTTTTCCTAATGATGATACAACACCACCAGTGACGAAAATATACTTTGTCATGTGTAAATACTCCTTTCACAATTTCATTTTTATTATATTGTTTATTTGATTTTCAGTTCATCGTACATATGTAGATTTATGCCTGTGCAATTTAATATTTATCAAAAATAAATTTTTATTCACAAGTACATATCTACATTAACCTTATAATGATGATTTTACTTTTTAGTTATTCAGAAACTTGTTTTAGTAGCAAAAAATAACTAGCTTCTAAAAAAAGAGAGAGGTCACCCCTACGGGTGACCTACCTGTGTCCGCATTATCTTTTATGGCAGGGCACCCAAGTCAAGGGTGCTCGTTTTTTTCTTTTATAATAACTTGAATATTATATCTTATTCCTTTGTTGACGTCAATAATATTTTATGATTTTGTATGATTTAGAGAATTATTTGATTTTTTATAAAAATAATACATCCTTAATTTTATTGTGTTAAGGATGTAGCGAATAGCCTTATGCTCCTGACTTGCATGCTATAATGATTTTAAGATTAGTGGTATCTTAACTAAATTTATTATACTATAGCTTATTTCTATTTTTCAATGGATTTGGCAGATATCTTATTCCCTCACCCCATTTTTATATAAAACCAAATTATTATAGACCAGAAAAATATAAAATGCTCTGGTCTATTACATATAGTTGTTTTTCTTTATTTAGCTTGTCTAAATTTTCTACTTATTTCTAACATCCTATTATCATTATGAATTGTTTTTAAAGAAAGATGATTCACATCCATTTGAAGGTCATCAACTTTTTCTTCTATTCGCTCCATTTGCTCATTGAGCTGTTTATATCCGTCAAATAAAGAAGTAAGTTTTATATCTACTTTATTTTCCAAACTTATAATTGCCTGTTTATTTTCTTCTACTTTATTTTCTAAAGAGTTAAGTCTTTTATCCATAGCATCTAATCTTTGATCCATAGCGTCTAATCTTTGATCCATAGCATCTAGCCTTTTATCTATATCTTCAAATCTTCTGTCTATATCTTCAAATCTTTTGTCTATAGCTTCAAATCTATTACTAAATTCCACATACATCTTTTCCATTAAATTTAAAATTTTATCTTCATTATTCATGTTTTCTCTCCTTCCTTTTGTATATAGAATCTTATTGTTATTATATCATTTATATCTTTATTTTTTTATAGTCATTAACGGAAATTAATAATATTTTCTCTATAATCTCTTTGTAAATCCTTTTGTAAAAATTCTAAAAATCTTACAAGCATTTCTGAACCTTCAGCCCTAGTGATATTCTTGTTTGGATTGATTCGATTGTAATCATCTCCGTAGATTAAACCTATTTCCTTTGCCATATATATACTGTCTTTTGCCCAACTTGGAATCTTATTATCATCTGTAAAGGAAGTATAAAAGCCTGGATTTGGAGCTTTGCTTTCAAAGCCTAAAGCCTTTATCAAAATAGTAACAGCTTGAGCTTTTGTTAGAGGCTTGTCTGGCTTAAATAAATCCTCTGTAACCCCTGATATGATATTTTTCTCTACTCCATCCTTTATATATTTATAATCAGGATCATTCACTGCTACATCTTTAAACGGAGATACCTCCTTTGGCTGTTTTCCTCTTGTTCGGCGAGTTTTCTTCACCTCTTCTAAGGAAGGTCTAATATTACATGCTCTAATAACTCCCTTTATAAACTCCACTCTTGTGAAAGGAATATCTGGCTTGAAAAATAATGAATTTTCATCAAAAACATCTAATGAATACAGCTTTTTGATATATTCCTCTGCCCAATGTCCACCGATATCTTTAAATTTTGGTATAATCAGCCTTTCCACCTTTGGTACCATCTTTTCTCTCAAAAGCTTGCTTCCTATTTTTCGCCTTCTATCATTGATTTCATCATCTTCTATTTTGGGAAGATTATAATCGTAGCTAGATACCATTTCTTGATTTGTCACCCTTACATGACCACCATAAAAGCTTGAAAAGTTAGCTTCATTATCTGAGTATTTTAGTGTTTTTGTAAGGCTGTCAGATACTTGTACTCGTACTGTCCCATGCCAAGTAGCTTCATCTATATCTCCATCTTTATCTTCTTTTTGCCTTCTGGAAGTAATAGTATAGTCTAATATTTGTGTTTCTGTACCTCCCCAAAAATTATTATAGCCTACATTACCACCACTAATATCAACAATAACTTCTCCTTCATCTTTATTGATTTTATAGTATTTTCTCGCCTTTAAATTTCCTGAATAAAAGTCAGAAGCAGGACGATTGTCTATAATATCTGATTTTGAAAGCTCATAGCCCCCATCTTTTGCTAACTCGTATTTATCCTTTCCTATTTTTATGGTTTCCTTATATTTATCTACTGTTGTCTGTCCAATAGTCTGCCCTTTATCGTTTCTTCTGTCATAGGTAGTCAAAAGAGTTATTTTTCGGTCTAATTGTCCTTTTATAGATTGATCCTCAGGCTTTAGCTTAAAAGTATAAGAAACCGTCTTTTCATTGCTTTTATTTTTTTCTTTCACATCAACCGTTCCTACAAATTTAATAGGTTCTCCTGTTATAAAAACCCATTCTTCATACTTATACTCATTGTTCACTCCACCAGAAAATCCAGGGGGTGTAGCCCATACTGTTATAGGAGTAAGCAACATCATCAATACCATGCATACAGTTATAAATTTTTTCATAAATCATCCCCCTCTATTTTTTGATGAAAAGTATCCATCAAGATAATATCGTCTTAATTGCTGACAAACACTATTTTACAACAACAACTTTTCCGTAAAAATCATCTCTTACAATATATAGTCTATTTCCTGGCTGTAGTTCATATGAGTTTATGATTTTTCCGTTTTTTACAATCATAGCTTTTTCTAAATTTACTCGAATAGTCGTATTTTTTGCCATCCATTTATCATGTCTGTAGCTGTAGTCCTTCGCATCTCTTAAATAAACTGTCCATCCAACTAAACTGTCCTCTTCAGCTTTTTCTATAACACCTGTTGTAACTCTCTGTCTTCTTAATGAGTCTAAATCTTTTTGAACCATGATACTAGTGATCCTATCTCCATCTGTATAGATGTATCCATACCAATCCTTGAGATGCTTATTTTTGATACGTTCATCATCATCTGTATCCTCATCTACTGAATAATCCCCTGCGAAAAATTCCTTTGGTAAGATGTATTTTTTATTTTCTATATCATAAATAATCGTATCATTGTCATAGAATAATTCTTTTTCATCATCCTCATCTCTTGTTCTAAAAGACTCCCATTCATGACGGTCTAAAAGATAAAAATCCTTCAAATAAACCTTGTCTTCAAATATTCTGCTAAGTCTTCCTGCATATATATAATTTTGACCGATGTTAGAGTTATTCAAATCCTCATTATAAATATTTATCACATCTGCATAAAGATTGCTGCCTCTTCCATCTGCTACGATAAATGCATCTGATTCAGGATTAATAGACTCTTTATCTACAAGTCTACCATTTTTTATGACCATAGTCCCTTCAGAAAAGGTCATATTTTTGTGATTTGCTAATTCAAAGGTATCTGAATACCAATTTATCCTTTTGATCTTATCAGAATATGTTTTTTCATACTGGCTTTTTACCACCATTTTTTCTATTTTATCAGTTCCGAAGAAATCTTTTATAGCCATATAAACAGTTTTTCCTCTATAATATTTTAAATTTTTATAATGAAGCCTTTGACCTCCTACATATAAAGGTAAATCTGATGAATAAGGGATCGCTATACTATTATTAAATCCTTGCCACTTTCCATTTCTAAAAACTTCAACCTTGTCAAGAACAATTTCATCTTCTAATTGATCTGCTCTTGCAAGCTTTCCACGATACAAGTTTTTTATAAGAATAGAATCCCCTTCAATACTCATTCTGCTGATCATCTTCGTATCCACTTCATCAAAATAAAGTCTTACACGATCTCCCTCATAAAGAACAGAAAGGGGTACATTTTCCCCTTTCTTTAGACAAACGGTAGCAGGAGAAGTAAAATAAGTTTCTTCTTTTCCTATAAGGTTTTTAATGATAATTTGATCTCTATCTATTTTCTTTACAATACCTGTTCGAACCTTTCCTCCTGGAGGAATATAACCTAGATTTTCTGTAGAATAGCCCTCAAGATACTTCAGCCTTCTTCCTCTAAGCTCTCCATATACCTCCATCCCGGGTTTAAAATCCTTCAACCTAACATTTTTTCCATCAATCTGAAAGTTTACCTTTCTATCTAAATTCAAAAGATGTACTGTACCATCATATTCTTCTATCTGTATTTGATTTTCTAGTACCTTTTTTACATAGCCTTCAATGAGTCCATCTCGATAAGGACCATTTATATCTGCATAGGAGATCACTGAAGTTAGCAATAACATTGCAACGATTATCCAGATTTTTTTCATTATTATTACCTCCTGCTTCCAAGAACTGCAAATTTACCAATCTTATCAGTAACTCCCATAATAGAGAAGCTGTCTTTACTACCATTAGCAATTGGTATCCATTTTCTTTCATCTTCATCATAAACATTTAAACTAATATATTTTACTCTTCTTATATCAGCCTTCTCCCTATCAACATCTAATGCTATCTGAATATAAGCTGGAAGATAAGACATCTCCGTATTGTTTTGTCCAGCATATACATAAGCTTTTAATTCATATTGCTTTGAAAGAGCTGTTTTCCCTATAATTCCCTTTTCTACTCTTCCTTCTGGTTTTATTGAGAAACGAATGCCTGAATCTCTTTTATATTTATTTTCTCTTATAGCTCCTGAATAGAAGTTTTTTGGGTTTAATTTAACTCTAAAAGCTTGTCCTGTTATTGTTATATCCTTTGCATCATAATTTGCTGCTACTGATGATGGAATACTAATGATGATTTCTTTAGCTCCTACTAAATCTCCTCTTGTTAAATCAATATTTAGTGCCTTTTCAAAATCATCTTCTCCAATAATAATATTTGCCTTGTTTCCAACCTTTTCAATTGTTGTATTTTCACCTAATTCTCCATCTTCATCTTTTGGTCCAACACGGTCTCCTGTCCTTACTCCGTTACTTGTTTTAGAATACTTTGAGTTCCCATATTTTCCGAGTGCTGTTACAACAAATTTATATCTTGTATTTGGCTCTAAATCTTGATATATAAAGGAAGTAAGCTCTGTATTGCCAACTACATATTTTTCATGATCATCTATTACTACATAGATTTCATATTCCTCTGCATCATTTACTTGATTCCAATTCACCTTAATATATCGATCATATAAAAGTTCTGCTGTAACTTCTGTCGGTACTGGTAAATCTGGAAGACCATATTTTATTCCTTCATAAATCTTCGTTGCTCCACCATCAGAATTAATAACCATAATTCCTATGCTATCTAGCTTTCCTGCTGGTGTTTTTACTATAAGAGTTCCCTCATCGATAAATTTTACCTCTGTCCCATCAGTTCCTTCCATCAAATTCCATTCTTCCCCATTGATATATATTTTTTCTTTTCCTTCTTCATTTGACTTTTCTATAACAGGACCAAACACCACTCGTGCGCCTTCTACAAATCCAGAACCTTTAATTTTTATTTCTTGTCCACCTTCAACAGAAATACTACTAATTATACTTGATTCTGCTGGATCATTTGGATCTACTACTGTAACGATAGTAGGTGCACTTAAGTACGTATATTCCCCACTTGGCTCAGAAAGCTCTCCATCTGGATTTTCTACTTTTACTTCAAACTTTCCAGATTGATGCGGAGGCATCTTTACTTTTATGGTTTTATAGTCTATTAATGTAACATCTTCATTAGGAACAATCGTATCTCCAATAAGTACAGAAAGTCCCTCTCTAAAGTCTTTACCTCTTATGATTACAGTATTTCCACCACTTGCTGGTCCTTTATCTGGTATGATTTCTTCAATAGAAGGTGCTGTTTCTCCTTTTGTAAATTGAATATAAATAGGTGGTGTCAATTCATCTGATGCAGCATTTCCATAATCTTCATTGCTTACAATCACTCTGAAAAATTTTCCTATATTTTCTTCTCCTACCGCAGGCATTTCAAAAGTCAATTTATTAGGCAACTGATAAGTAATCTGACTCGGATTAATTGTAAGAATCTCGCCTATTTGAATAAACGCATTTTCCCTAAAATCAGAACCTAAGATAGAAACCATATTCCCACCTTTATAAGTCATACGTAAAATTTTCATCTCTTTTCCATCTATTGTTTCTGTAATAGGATTTTTTCCATCTTTAGTTATATTTGTGATTTTAGGTTTACTATCTGGATTTTTATATTCAAATTTGCTAGATACTTCTCCACCATCTGGATTAATTACAGTCAAGGATACTATCCCTACTGTATAGTATGACGGTGTATGCACAACAATATGTCCTGAATTTACATATTCTACTTTTGGCGAATATCCTCTTTCTATAAATAGCCTTCTATCAGAAACCTCAAAACGAATCCACTCGTCTCCTCTCGTAGCATTGACATAAGAATAGGTTTGTCCTGCATGGTCTGTATAAGTCAGAAGACTTACAGGAACATAAATCGTTTCATCATCATAAGGTAGGGTTACTGTGTAGTTTTGTTGATTCTCCACAATATTAAGATTTAATGTATCATTTATCCCATCATAGTTTACTGTCAGTCCACCATCTAATCTAACGGTTGTCCTACTATTGTCAATTCGACCTGAATTTTCTGCTTCTCTAGGAATATCCTTATTTGTAATATTTGCAAATCTTACAAGAGCTTGAGTAACTGATTTTGTTTTATAGCTTCCTCCCTCTTTATAATAAACCTTTATATCACTTGTATAAAAGTCTTGCCCATGAATTTCAACACGATCTCCCCCTTGTTTTTTACCTCCTTCAGGCGAGATACTAGTAATTTTAGGGCTTGAACCTTCATAAGTATATGTTACTTTATTAGAAATTCCTAGATCATTGTTTTTTACATAAATATCAACAGTTCCTGCTTGAGTTCTAGGTGCAATTACTTTCAAATAACCATTCCCAAATTCTATAACCTCTGCCTGTTTGTTTCCAAAATACACTTTTGGTAAAACTGGCAATACAATCCCCTCATAATTGCCATATTTATTATATTGTTCTTTATTATATTCTTTTTTTAATTCTTCTACATTTTTATTTGTAAAATCATCTGGTCCACCAGTCCCATCATCTTCTTTCCCTAATTTTACACTATAATTATTTAAATTCTGATAATCTTCATCAGATTGCCAGCTTCCATCTCTATTATCATCATCATAAGGCTCATAAAATCTAAAATCTTCCCCTGTAATTTCTACATAATTTCCTCCAGCAGCTGTTCCTTTTACTGGTGTAATTTTGTTAATTTTGGGATGAGAAATCGGAACAATATAAGTAAAGCCATCCTCCTTACTTGCACTACCTCCATCAGGGTTTACAACAACTACAGCTACTGTCAATCTATCCGTATTGTATACTTCTTTTATATCAATATTCAATTTTGGAACAATTACTTCCATAGATAATCCATCAATCGCTACTTTTACATCCTCTTTTGGTATCATCATGCCATCAATATATACTTTTGTTTTTTCAGTCCCATTATCAATAAAACAATCTCTTCCTTCTGTCTTCTCTTTATTGGCTTTAATAGTAATAGTATATCCACCATCTACTGAACCTTCAGATGGTTCAATTGTTTCAATATTAGGTCTACTAGAAGGTTGTGTGTAGTAATAAAAGCCTTGGTTATCTACTTTACTGTCTTTTTTTGTATCTGGATTCACTACTGTCACATCGTAGTATCCATCTCCCGGAAGCTTTGGTACAGTAAAGTAAAGCTTATTAATATCTACAACCTTTACGTTGTCTCCAATGATTATATTATTTTCATCTACTTTAAATGGAGTCTTCATGATTAGTTCAAGCTTATCATTTCCATCGCTATCATTTACTAGGGTAATTCCATTTGTATCCACTGTTACTGTATAGGTATCTCCACCTTCTTTATCTGCTTTGATATCATTTCCTAAAACCTTTATGATATATTTTTCATCTACTCCATTAGATAAAACAACTTCTTTATTCATATTTTTATCAAGCGTATAAAATCTTTCATTTACATCTTCAAAGATAACACTATGATAATACTCTGCTACATTTAATTTACCATCTATTGCTTTTAATATTTTTAATGTATTAGGAGCGATATATTCTTTTAGTATAATTTCTTTTTTATCATTTTTGTTATATTCGTTGATATCTTCTCCCTCTAATAAAATCCTCGTACCAATTAATTTATATATATCATCCTTTGTTGCAGTAGGTGCAGGCTTTAAGAAATTATCTCCCTCTACTACTACTAAAGTTCCTGTTTTCCCTGTTTTAGGAGAAAAATCAATAAGCTTTGGATCTGTATATGTCTTTACATATTCAAATGGATAAACATCTATTCCACCCTCTGAATTCATAACCTGTATCTGTGTTTTTCCTTCTCTTCCCGGTGGTGCAGTGAAAGTAATTTTCTTTCCATCTCCCTGTACTTTTATTCCTTTTACTTCATTTCCATCTATAAATACCTTTGCTTCTGTTTCAAAATTAGAACCAATAATCGTAACTACTTCTCCTCCATCTACAGTTACAACATTTGGTTTTACCTCTTCTATAACAGGTTTTTTAGTAGCTGAAGGTAGCACAAATTCTACCGCATTTGGCTTTTGTCCTGAAAGCCCTGCTTCATTAGAATTTCGAACAGGATTTATTACCTTTACATAAGATGGTCCTATCTCACTGACAATTGTATCTTTAGGGATTTTAACTAAAATCTTTGTTCCCATTTCATTTCCTTCACTACCATCTACTTCTATTCCTTGTGCATTAAATACTTTAAAATATAAGTCTGGATTTCCATTTTCATAAACAGACCCAGAAACAGTTATATCATTTTTATTCAGCTTTATGCCATTCTCAAATTCAACGATAGGATACCTTGTTATCTTTTCATTTGCATCATTAGTATATTGATGAACAAAGAAATTTTCACCATAAATTGCAATCATTCTATCTTCTTCATTAGATATAATATAAGCAGATGAATTGTTATCTTTTTCTACTTGAATTTTTTCAGGTAGAACCCCTTCTATTTCAGGCTTAGGAGTACTTGATATAAATTTAAACTTCCCATCCTGCCACACAGCTCTGTCTTTAATAACAATATCATTTGGAAAACCCGTTAATTTTAATACAGTTTCTGTTTCTATAACAACATCTTTTAAAGGATTGGTTGCTACATCTGTTATAGGCTGAGTATATACAGATATCCTGTCTATACCTCCAAAAGAATAGTCATATTCACTGCTATTTGGTTTTTTCGCAAACTTCGTAACAGCTCCTATGATTACTTTTACTGTTCTCTTTGCCGATTCAACATTATATTTTTTTTCTCCATATTCACCTACAGAAGTTTTCTCTTCAGTAACTTTATTTCCTTCTTCATTCTCATAAGTAACATTTTTTGTAGTTTGAGTTCCATAACTAATTTCCATAGTAGTTTCATTTGTTCCATCAACTGTAATGACTTTTTTCTCTTCACTATTGGGTCTAAAATCATCAATATTTAAACTTCCAAAATATCTTCCTGTAAGTTCTACTTTAGTATTTCCTGAATCTGGTCCTTCCGTAGGACTGACCGATTTAATTGTAATCTTATTTTCTGAATCAATAACAGTAAATTTATCATATTCAGGAGCTTGTCCTATAACCAACTGCTTCACAATTGCTTCATTTGGGTCTTGATTGTCTTCTATACGATTTGTAAATATTACATAATAATCTCCTTGTTCAAGTCCATTTGGAACATGCGTTTTTAATACTTGTTTTCCATTCAGATTAGGAATAAAAGATGTATCTGTCCCTTTATTATCATTTGTAAAAGCATCCGTAAGATCTCTTAAGAAAAATACATCATATCTATCTAATCCATGAGATGCAATAAACTGCACTTCATCTCCCGTCATACCACGATTTGGATTCATTATCAAATCTGATATTGGTTCAATTTCATGTACCAAAGTAAATTGCTTTGGATAATATTTTTGAATCATAATATTTATCTGATTGCCTGCAACTTTCGGATCCTCAACCTGAAAGTTCTTTTCAATTATGATATTTTGTATTCCTGCATCACCTTTAATATCTTCTGCTTTAAATACTACCGTCTGTGTAGAAGAGTCCCCTGTAAAACTTTCAGTATTTTGAAAATCTAATTGCTGTGTTCCTCCAGTACTTTTATAATACACTGAATACATACGATTATCAGAATCAGCTGTATTATCATCATGATCTTTTTTTATTAAATCTAGATTAGTACCTTTTAAAGTAAGTTGATCTTTTCCTATTTTAATCCTTCTTGTAACCTCTGAAAGAGTGGGCAATTCATCTTGTTTGATTTGAATTATTTTATTTCCTATTAAGATTGAATTCGGAATTACTCCTCCATTTCCTACTTCAAACTGCTGTACTACCTCTGAATCTACTGATTTATTTTTAACTTCTTCAAATCCAGCACCTTCTTTTGACGTTCCAATATAAACACCTTTTAAGTTGTCTCCTAAAATAGTAATAATAGTCTTTGTTACATTATACTCTCCATCTGCATAGGTTTGTCTTACTTCAATGCTATTCACTACAGGATCTCCCTCCGCCCAAACATAAAGGCTAGGATTTGGTATAGAGAGAAATACCATAATCATACTAATGAATAAAGCCAGTATTTTCTTAAATATTTTTTGCATATTTTTTGCACCACCTTCTATCCGTCATAGAATCCTAATGATTTGCAACAATAAATATTCCTTTTTCTTCACACACAAGCTCCACACTATGATCTATTAAATTAACTGTGTATGGTATTTCGTAAAAGTTCCTTGTGATTTCATCATATCTTAAAGCCTTAATATTTTTACCATTACTATATTTTAGGGGTATATGAAGCATTACATCTTTAATTTTATAATTTTCTCCTGAAACCTGTATAAAATCTGATGCTACCCCATTCCCTCTAAGCTTCCTCTTTAACATTTGTGCTACAGACGGTTCTACCCTTCCAAGTCGAATGGTAATTTCATCATCTTTTGCATAAGGATCAAGCATTACACCGTAAAGTATAATATCTGCCCATTTTGACTTTATTTTTAGCATACCTATTTTACATCTTTTATCTCCATCATACTGGATTTTACGAACAAGTACATCATCTCCCATCAATTCATCTAAATCAAATTCTAACTCCCTTTCATTAATATCACTTGGTGAGATAAGCAAAGTATCTTCACTAACTTTTAGATTGCTTCGAACTTCTCCTTCTCTCCCATCTCCTTTGATTCTGTATTCCTCATTTGGAATATCTTCTTTATCTCCTGCTTTAACAACTCCTAAAGATCCATATACGGTTCTTTTGTGATTGATATCATTCTCTACAATGATATCATAGGTTCCTGGTTCTAATCGATCGCTTCCATAAGGAAGATATACCTTTAATTCGGATTGACTAACCACTGTTACATTTGCTGCTTTAATATCATCAAAGTATACCTTGATCTTATCGCTATCCGTACTGAAAAAGTCTCCATGAATGTATAAAGGCTCATCTTCATCATAATCTTCAGGAATAGTTCCTACTGATATTCCCTTTATCAAAGGCATTGCAGTTGTTGTAAAGGTCCATTCAAAGGATTCATTTTCTTCTAATGTATCTTTATAATGTACAATACCTGATGGAATAATCACCTGATAATTAGTCTGTGCTCTTAGAGGCTTTATAGGAATATACAAGGTTGCCTGCTGATTACTTTTTACAAATATGTATTTCCCTATATAAGCTTTTTGCTGCTCATCAGACATATTTAAAATATCTTCGATAAAGCCATTATCTACTAAATTTCCTACCCCTCCTGCAGGTCGAATAATACAGTTTTTTATATCACTAATATCTGTAGTTAAATCTAATTCTCCATCCAAATCATCAAAAATAACTTTCACAAAATATTTATCTTTTGTAACATCATCTACAACATCATGCTTTAAGCTTTTTTCATCATACCACGGCTTTCCGTCTTCTGACTTAGGATGCTCTGTTTCGGCTATAGGTTTTCCTTTTGATTTTATATATAGAAAAATTTTATCATTTTTATCCGTTCCATTATAAGTTGCATATACACTGCTAACAACTGTCTCATATACCTTATCTGTTACTGTTAGAGAGGTCTCATCAAAAGCAATTTCTACTGCATAAGCTCCTGTATTACTTTCTTTCGCAAGCTCCGTACGAAGCTCTTCTCTGATATGCACATCAATTTGGGTAGCATCCTTTAATTCAAAGTTGTTTGATGATACAGCAAATTCCTTTGATGCTTTCCCACTAAACGGCTTTAATTTTACTTGCTGAATATTATCGTGAAAATTTTCTCCCTTGATCGAAAATACCCCTTCATTACTATATAAATCCGTCACTTTAAAGTGATTATTTTCCAGATAATCTATCCTCGGACTTTGAGGATCTGTATCTACATAAAAATATTGTGTAAAAGCTTCAAGAGGTTCTCCACTTCTTGTTTCAAATACTCCTTCAGGAATACGTAATATGTAGCCTTTTCCACTATCTAACTGATTCTTTAATATATCTCCTGAGCTTGTATTTCTATAAACAGGATATAATAAAACCTTGGTTTTTTTTATGTTATCTTCTTGATAATAATCTAGTCTTATTTTTTCAATATCTACTTTTGGAGTTGCATCATGTATTTCTGAAAAGCTAATATTTTTTATAGATCCTTCATAAAATTTATCCTTATTTGAATCATATTGCTCCTCTATAGCCTTTGGAATTACTTCTCCATTTACATGGAGGATCATTGGATTATCCATGCCGTACTTTGGTGCTTTCACATTTTTTATATCACTTTTTTCAATTATTATCCCTTGACTTCCTGATAATGACTTTGTCCAAAATGTAGTTATTATATCATTAGCCAATACTTTTCCTTGTTCATCTGCTACAGCACCTTTATCTATTTTTAATTTATATTGATTTCTTAAAGAAAGCTCTTCACTAAGCTTTATTTGAAGTGTATCTTTGTAGCCACTGTCGATTTTTGCCTCTCCAATAGTTACTTCAATCCATTGGCTATTTGTAAATTGGTTACTACTCACGTCATATGTAAATTCTTTTGGTGCTTTAAAAATATGTATTTTGCTTGTAAGAGTACCTATTCCACTAGTATCATTGAAACAAATATTCGATGAAAACTTTATATAAATACTCCCATTCTTATCTAACTTGGTCTTATTCAAATCCCTTATATCATCCGTTCCATTTAAACTTGAAGTATAACTAATGGGCTGTGGTCCTGTCGATTCTGCATGAACATATTCAATAGGTATCCCCACAAAGATCAACATTATCGTTAAAGCTAAACAACATATCCTGTATTTCTTCATAATTTTTGCATCTATAGATGCACTTCCCCCTCTCATCTATTCTACTAATAAAATTATCGGTCAAATTTCTACTTATCTTTATTTTTTTCCCTATTTATCATTCTACCAAATATTTCCCATGTCTTATATGTCAATTTTGTTAAAAATATAAATATAGTCCATACTAACCATATTTAAGAAATTATTGAGAAATATCCTATAGATATGTTAGAATAAAGGGAGTATATGGAAAGGTTTGGAGGTATTGTTATGAAGAAAAAAAATGTATTATCCTTAGCATTAGTATTGGTGTTTGTTGTTGGTACTGTTTTAGGGACTGCTGCTGGATACAGTGAAAAAATCACTGCTTGGTTTTATGATATTCACATTAACCTTGACGGAAAACCACTTGGTTTTTACAGCAGACCTTTCATCTATAATGGTCAGGTTTATGTTTCAATCAATGATATTGCAAATAATATGGGGTTTGGCATTCAATGGGATGATAAAAATAAGACAATGAATTTATCTTCTAATGACAATAATCGCTTTAGCATCAACACTCTACAGCATGAATTGGATCAAAAGAATATAGAAATCGCCAACTTAAAATTTCAATTGAGTCAGAAAAAAGTTGAACTAGATATATTAAGAGACAATAGAACTACTAGCAGTAGCACACGTAAGAGTCTTAACGATTTAGAAAAGAAGCTCGAAGACGATTATGATTATCATCGCAATAATGGTAGAACATTAAACTTTGATAATTATGATGTAAGTCAGCTGTCTAACGATAAGATCAGAGTATGCATGTATGGTGACTTTGATCGTACTTCTAGACATTGGAAGGATCGAGACAAATCAGATTTTGAAGATTTTATAGAAAAAATATGTGAAAGAATTGATAGAGAATATAATGATGATATTGAAGTTATTGTCTATGACGAGGATAATGACAAAACAGCAGAATATACTTATGATGTAAGTCGTGATAGACTCTCTGAAGAATATGTTTATGGATCTAGCAGTTCTGATGATCTTGACGATTTAGAAGATGATCTTGAACGTCATTTTGATGATCATACAAACAATGGAAAAACTATGCGTTTTGATAGATATGATTTAACAGAATATAGTGATGAAATCAGAGTAAAAATATATAGTGATTTTGATCGCAAAGATTCTATATGGAAAAATCGAGATAAAAGTGATTTTAGAGACTTTATAGAAGACATATGTGGAAGAATCGATAAAGACTATAATAAAGATATTAAAGTATATGTATATGACAAGGATGATGATGATTTAGCAAAATATACTTACGATGATGGTGATAATGAAATTAAAAATACTTATGATTGGGAATATTAATGATGACTAAAGCGGGAGTGTAAATAAATCTGTGCTTAAGTGAAAATAATTTCTCCTTTCTGGCAAGAATTAATAATATTCTTCAAACCAGAAAGGAGATTTTTATTCTACCTCTACAAATACAACTTTTCCTTTATCATTGATAAAATATTTTATATAATCACCAGCTTGTATGTCTTTGGGTAATCCTAAAGCACCATATTTATATACTAAAAAGCCTTTATTCAAAGTCTTATTTGTTGATTTTTGGGAAGTTATTTCAATATAACTACCATCATCATTATGTATAGTAAATATAATATTTTCAACTCCATAAAGCTCTGCTGTAATACTATCTTTTTCAGATGCAACATACTTTTCTATATCTTCAACAGTTCCTGATAATATTTTATAGCCTCTCACCTTTAATATTTCTTCTGAGGCTTTATCAAGTATTATTGCCATCTGCCCTCTTGTTACAGTATCCTTTGGTCTAAAATATCCTTTGCTGTTTTTTGTCATAATCCCTTTTTGAAGAATTGCTTCAATGATGGGAATAGATGTCGTTTTTATGCTTTTCCAATCCTTCATTGTATAAATCCTTTGTTGGATATCTCCATTGATTGGTGTTATTTTCAGCATCCTTCCAACCCATAGCGCTATTTCTTCTCGATTTGCAGCTTGTCCCCATGTATAGCTTCTTTCTAGATTTTTTCTTATACTCTTTTCTATATTTTCAATCTGCTCGTTTGTAAGATTTTGATTTTGATCATAGACAAGCATTTTCTGTGCAAGCTTTTCTTCGATTTTATCTTTTTGTTCATCTGTTAGCTCTAATATTTTTTTTGCTTCTGCTCTTGTAATGATATTCTTACTCTGAGCTACTTTTATGTAACCCTCTAGCCAATCATCTTGAGGAACTTTTAATCTATATGCCCCTGTATCCATTTCCTTCATCAATTTTTCACCAATTATCTGTGCTTGCTTCTCAAGTCCCATAAGTCTTACAATTAAAATAAGTGCTTCTTCCTTTGTAACTGCATGATTTGGATAAAACCTGTGATTTCCCATTCCTCTTATGACAGATAAAGCACCCATTTTTATGATAGACTTTCTTGCCCAGTGAGTCTTTATATCTGTAAAGGAACTATTTTCATATAAAGCTTGATAATTGTCTATCCCGTCAAAGGGCTGTCCTAAACCATAACTAATATCATATGTACTAAGTAGTGGCGTTAATAATAGTGTCATAATAATAGAAATTAAAAAAAATTTTTGTTTCATTACATCACCCCTTTGTATGTATCGTCAAAATCAATATAAACCTTCAATCATTTTTATATCTAACTTTTTTATATGCCTTTTAAATTCTTGTTTTGTGGATATCTAATTTTATAGAATTGACACTCCACACGCATGAATGCGTAGGATTTCTGAGTAACACATGATATAACAAATGCAATGTCTTCTAAAAAACATACAAATTGAATACATAAAAATAATCCAAGGACATATAATAGTAAATCATCCTCGGATTTTTATTTTTTGTATAATACTTATTTAAAGTATATCTTTACAACTTATTCTATTTTTTCATTCTAAACAAAAATTTTTATCATCAATCTTAGTTCATCTCTGATTTGATTTTTTTATATCATCATTAGTTAATCCTGTTGCTTTAATAATAGTAGGTATATCTATTCCCATTAATAATAAATTTTTTGCAATCCCTCTACGTTCTTGTATTTGCCCTTTTTGTATCCCTTTTTCTTCTCTAAGCTTGAATTCTTCTTCAATCTTTCTTCCTAGATTGCTAATCATTTTCTCCACCTCCATATGATTAGTTTCTTCTAATGCCTTATATATATGTTCTCCTATTTTCTCATCAAATCTATTTTTGAATATATTTATTATCCATCTATTAAACACTTGTATTTGCTCTTTTGTTCCTTTTTTCCCAAGAATTCTGCCTATTAGCTTTAATCTCTTTAGTATTTCTTCTATTGCTACATCTTGATCTAGTAAAAATATTGAACTTACTAGGTTCGCAATCTCTAACAGTTCCTCTTCCTTCATTCTATTTACATCAAAAAGCATATATCGAAAATCTATAATATTTTCTTCAAATAACTCATATCCATTTAAAACTTCTTTAAAATTTCTTACTGCTGTCCATTTGTTTTTTCCATTATATAAAACAATTGGTACAATCGCTGGTAATCTATAATCTTTTCTTTTTTTCACTTTGTCTTCTGTATTATTTAGTTCTTCTCTCCATATTTCCGTCATATACATGAGTAGTCTTATAGGCATTCTATAATCTACTTTTGATTGTAATTCTAATAATACATAAAAGATGATATCTTTTCCATCTATATTTACCTTATAAACAACATCTGCTTCTTCCTGTTTAAAATCTTTCAATATAAATTCTTTATCTATTAAAATCAAATTGTCTTCTTCTATTAATTTTACCCATTCCTTCTTCACAAAGCTTCTTAAAAATTCAAGAAAAGTTTTCTTATGCGAAAGAATTTCCTTATATCCTATATCATGTTCATGCTTGATTTTATCCTTCATTTTTACACCATCTTTTTATTTTCATTATATCATATTATTACAATACCTATCGCAGTTTTCTTCTTAATATTTAATACACTTTTTTATAAATCTATACCATAAAATAAACACCTATACTACAATAGAAGCTACTGACAATATGATATTAGTATAAAAGCCAGTTTTTTTTTGCTAATTATTGAAGCGACTTCCTCTGTTGCTAACAATATGATGTTAGTATAAATGCATGAACACAAAAAGTGAGATATAATAAATATATCTGAAAGGACGTGTCCTGTAGATAAAAGATATGATCTAGATTTAAAAAATGATAGTATAACTATACAATACAACTGATAGCACCTTGAAAAATCTCGAAAGCAAATATAGCATAACCTCAGCTACTATTTAAAATAGTATACTCCAATTACCCCAGATGAATGAATTTGAAAAAATTTCTACTTAATACCCACTTTTTGTGTCTAGGATATTGACATAGATCTAGAACATTGGCTATTCAACCTGAATTCCTACTCCTTGATGAACCTTTTTCTGCATTAAACTATAAAACTCAACTTGCCGTAGCTGACATCATCAGAATTATGCTCAAAAAAAGAAAAAAACAGCTGTTTAGGTAACCCACAACATAGCAGAAGCAATATCTCCTAAAAGACATACAAATTGAATACATAAAAATAATCCAAGGACATATAATAGTAAATCATCCTCGGATTTTTATTTTTTGTATAATACTTATTTAAAGTATATCTTTACAACTTATTCTATTTTTTCATTCTAAACAAAAATTTTTATCATCAATCTTAATTCATTTCTGATTTTATTTTTTTTATATCATCATTAGTTAATCCTGTTGCTTTAATAATAGTAGGTATATCTATTCCCATTAATAATAAATTTTTTGCAATCCCTCTACGTTCTTGTATTTGCCCTTTTTTCATACCTTCTTGCATTCCTTTTTGTATACCTTCTTGCATTCCTTTTTGTATCCCTTTTTCTTCTCTAAGCTTGAATTCTTCTTCAATCTTTCTTCCTAGATTGCTAATCATTTTCTCCACCTCCATATGATTAGTTTCTTCTAATGCCTTATATATATGTTCTCCTATTTTTTCATCAAATCTATTTTTGAATATATTTATTATCCATCTATTAAACACTTGTATTTGCTCTTTTGTTCCTTTTTTCCCAAGAATTCTACCTATTAGCTTTAGTCTTTTTAGTATTTCTTCTATTGCTACATCTTGATCTAGTAAAAATATTGAACTTACTAGGTTCGCAATCTCTAACAGTTCCTCTTCCTTCATTCTGTTTACATCAAAAAGCATATATCGAAAATCTATAATATTTTCTTCAAATAACTCATATCCGTTCAAAACTTCTTTAAAATTTCTTACTGCTGTCCATTTGTTTTTTCCATTATATAAAACAATTGGTACAATCGCTGGTAATCTATAATCTTTTCTTTTTTTTACTTTGTCTTCTGTA